>NZ_JBIVIR010000014.1:0-286821 GCF_044749825.1 Streptomyces sp. NPDC088915 | reverse complement strand
GGTCCCCCCGCCCGGGGGGGCGGGGGGGGGGGGGGGGGTGGGGGTGGTGGGGGGGGCCCCCGGGGGGGGGCCGGGGGGGGGGGGGGGCGGGCCCCGGGGCCCCCCCCCCCGCGACACCCGCTGGTGGTGTCTTCGGTGCGCGCGCCGGGCGACGTGCGTCGGGCGACGCGTGTCGGAGGGCGCGCGTCAGGCGGTGGGCGTCAGACGGCGAGCGCCTGGGCCCGGCGCTTCACCTCCGTGCCGCGGTTCTCGCCGAGCGCCTGCGCGGGCGTGCCCGGCAGGCTCTCGTCCGGAGTGAAGAGCCACTCCAGCATCTCCTCGTCGGTGAAGCCGTCGTCCCGCAGGAGGGTCAGGGTCCCGGTGAGGCCCTTGACCACCTTGTCGCCCTGGATGAAGGCGGCGGGCACCTGGAGTGCGTTGTTCTCTCCGCGGCGCACGGCGATGAGCTGGCCCTCCTTGACCAGCTGCCGCACGCGCGTCACCTCGACATCGAGCATCTCCGCGATGTCGGGCAGGTAGAGCCAGGCGGGGACGAGAGCATCGATCTTTGCGTCAATCTCGGTCACGTGACAAGCCTGCCATCCCGGACCGACAGTCGGTAGTCGGGCCCGGGAGGTATCACGCCGATCGGACGAAACGCCCCTACCGGACCGCCGCCTTCAGGGGTACGGACGGGTCCGCCGCGCGGGCCGGGTCGACCGGGGTCGCGGCCTCGATCAGCTTCCGGCCCTGGGCCAGGTCGCGGGGGCGGCCGACGGCGAGGAGGGCCACCGGCGCGCCGGCGCGCAGCCAGAGCACCGACCAGGCCTCGTCCGCCGGGTCGCCGCGCCACAGCAACCGGTCCGCGCCCGCGTGGTGCCCCGCGTACTGGACGAAACGCCCGAACTGCTCGGACCAGAAGTACGGCACGGGGTCGTACGGGCCGGTGTCGGCGCCCGTGATCGCGGCGGCGACCGCGCGCGGGCCCTGGAGGGCGTTGTCCCAGTGGTGGACGAGGAGGCGCTCGCCGTAGCGGGCGGAGGGGAAGGAGGCGCAGTCCCCGACCGCGTACACGTCGGGCAGGGAGGTGCGCAGCCGGTCGTCGGCGGTGACGGCGCCGCTCGGGTCGAGGGCGATGCCGGAGCCGGCGAGCCAGCCGGTGGCGGGGCGGGCGCCGATGCCGACGACGACGGCCTCGGCGGGCAGTTCGCGGCCGTCGGCGAGGCGGACCCGGCCGGGTTCGACGGTGTCCACGCGCGCGTGGGTGAGGAGTTCGGCGCCGTTCGCCCCGTACCAGTCGGCCATGGGGGCGGCGACCTCGGCGGGCAGGGTGCCGGCGAGCGGGAGGTCCGCGGCCTCGACGACGGTGACGGCGCAGCCGGCCGCGAGCGCGGCGGTGGTGAACTCGGCGCCGATCCAGCCGGCGCCGACGACCACGACGGTGTGGCGGCGCTCCAGGACGGGCCCGAGGCGCACGGCGTCGTCGAGGGTGCGCAGCAGGTGGACGCCGGGGACGCCCTCGGAGCCGGGCAGGGTGACCGGGTGGGCGCCGGTGGCGATCACCAGGGTGTCGTACGCGACGGGTCCGGCCTCGGTGTCGACCTCGTGGTCGGCGGCGCGCAGCCCGGTGACGTCCACGCCGAGCCGGAGTTCGACGCCGAGGTCCTCGAAGTCGACCTCGAAGGCGGAGTCCTCGGCCTTCCCGAGGAGGACCGCCTTGGAGAGCGGGGGCCGGTCGTAGGGCTGGTGGGGCTCGGCCCCGACGAGGGTCACGGGGCCGGTGAAGCCCTGCTCGCGCAGGGCGACGGCGGTCTGGACGCCCGCCATTCCGGCGCCGACGACCACGACGCGCCGCTGGGTCTGCTTCTGCTCGCTCACACGGCCACCTTACGTACCTGACGGCCCGTCAGGGAGGGTGGGGTCCACGGCCCCCTCGTGGCGGGCGCGCGGCGGAAGCTAGTCTGGCGGGCGTAAAGCACTCGCGGGAGCCCGGACGCACCGGGCTGAGAGGGGGGCTGGCCGGCCTCCGACCGTACGAACCTGATCCGGGTCATGCCGGCGAAGGGAGGGGCTGGACGCCCATGCGTTCTTCCGATGTCCGAGAGGCCTCCGACGTGCGGGGGGTCGACGTCCTCGTGGTCGGGGGCGGCATCATCGGCCTGGTCACGGCCTGGCGGGCCGCGCTGCGCGGGCTGCGCACCGCCGTCGTCGACCCCGAGCCGGGCGGCGGGGCCGCGCGGGTCGCGGCCGGGATGCTCGCCGCCGTCACCGAGCTGCACTACGGCGAGGAGACCCTGCTCGGGCTCAACCTCGCCTCCGCCGCCCGCTATCCGGCCTTCGTCGCCGAGCTGGAGGAGGCGACCGGGCTCGACGTCGGCCACCGCGCCTGCGGCACCCTCGCCGTCGCCCTCGACGCCGACGACCGGGCGCACCTGCGCGAGCTGCACGCCCTGCAGGTGCGCTGCGGGCTCGCCTCGGAGTGGCTGAGCGGCCGCGAGTGCCGCCGCCTCGAACCGATGCTGGCGCCGGGGGTGCGCGGCGGCCTCCGGGTCGACGGCGACCACCAGGTGGACCCGCGCCGGCTCGCCGCCGCGCTCGTCGTCGCCTGCGAGCGGGCCGGGGTGGTCTTCCACCGGACGCTCGCGGAGCGGCTCGCGGTGCGGGGCGACCGGGCGCGCGGCGCGGTCCTCGCCGGGGGCGGGGAGCTGGCGGCGGGGCAGACCGTGCTCGCGGCGGGCAGCCTGAGCGGGCGGCTCGCGGGGGTGCCGGACGAGGTGCTCCCGCCGGTGCGCCCGGTGAAGGGCCAGGTCCTGCGCCTGCGGGTGCCGCCCGCGTACGCCCCCTTCCTCTCCCGGACCGTCCGGGCCGTCGTGCGCGGCAGCCACGTCTACCTGGTGCCGCGCGAGAACGGCGAGCTGGTCGTCGGCGCCACCAGCGAGGAGCTCGGCTGGGACACCACGGTGACGGCGGGCGGGGTGTACGAGCTGCTGCGCGACGCCCACGAGCTGGTGCCCGGGATCACCGAGCTGCCGCTCACCGAGACCCTGGCCGGGCTGCGCCCCGGCTCGCCGGACAACGCCCCGCTGCTCGGCCCCACCGCGCTGCCCGGTCTGCTGCTGGCCACCGGCCACCACCGCAACGGGGTGCTCCTCACCCCCGTCACCGGCGACGTCATGGCGGAGGTGCTCACCACGGGCGCCCTGCCCGACGAGGCGCGCCCCTTCACCCCCCGCCGTTTCTCCCCCGCCCCTCCCGTACGTCAGGAGCAGCCCGCATGAGCGCGAACCCGCCCGCCAACGACGTGACCGCGACCGTGACCGTGACCGTGAACGGGGAGGCGCGCGCGCTCTCCGGCCCCGTCTCCCTCGACGCCCTCGTCGCGACCCTGACCGCGGCCCCCTCCGGGGTGGCCGCCGCCGTCAACGAGACGGTGGTCCCGCGCGGCGAGTGGGCGTCGACGCTCCTCGGCGACGGGGACCGGGTGGAGGTCCTCACCGCGGTGCAGGGGGGCTGAGCGCGATGTCCGACGACGTGTTCGTCCTCGGCGGCACGGAGTTCTCCTCCCGCCTGATCATGGGCACGGGCGGGGCGCCCAGCCTCGACGTCCTGGAGCGCTCCCTGGTCGCCAGCGGCACGGAGCTGACCACGGTCGCCATGCGGCGCCTGGACCCGACCGTGCGGGGCTCGGTCCTCTCCGTCCTGGACCGGCTCGGCATCCGGGTCCTGCCCAACACGGCGGGCTGCTTCACGGCCGGCGAGGCGGTCCTGACCGCCCGGCTCGCCCGGGAGGCGCTCGGCACCGACTGGATCAAGCTGGAGGTCGTCGCCGACGAGCGGACCCTGCTGCCGGACGGCGAGGAGCTCCTGAACGCGGCGGAGACCCTGGTCGACGACGGCTTCACCGTCCTGCCGTACACCAACGACGACCCGGTCCTCGCCCGGAAGCTGGAGGACGTGGGGTGCGCGGCGATCATGCCGCTCGGCTCCCCCATCGGCTCCGGGCTCGGCATCCGCAACCCGCACAACTTCCAGTTGATCGCGGAGCGGGCGGGGGTGCCGGTGATCCTGGACGCGGGGGCCGGCACGGCGTCCGACGCGACGCTCGCCATGGAGCTGGGGTGCGCTGCGGTGATGCTGGCGTCGGCCGTCACCCGGGCGCAGGAACCGGTCCTGATGGCCTCGGCGATGCGGCACGCGGTCGAGGCGGGCCGGCTCGCCCACCGGGCCGGCCGGATCCCGCGCCGCCACTTCGCGGAGGCGTCCTCGCCGGTGGAGGGCCGGGCGCGGCTCGATCCGGAGCGCCCGGCGTTCTGAGGCCCGGGGCCCTCCGGGGCTCGTCACAGGTGTGCTGCGGTACGGGGCGGGCGCACCGGACGCGTGTGCGCGGCTCGTAGACTCGTCGCCGTGGACACGACCCTTCAGGACCCTCTCGTCGGGCGGCTGCTCGACGGCCGCTACCGCGTCGACGCGCGCATCGCCGTCGGTGGGATGGCCACGGTCTACCGGGCCGTCGACACCCGCCTCGACCGGGTCCTCGCGCTCAAGGTGATGCACCCGCAGCTCGCGGCCGACGCCGTCTTCGTCGAGCGGTTCATCCGCGAGGCGAAGTCGGTGGCCCGGCTCGCCCACCCCAACGTCGTCGGCGTCTTCGACCAGGGCGCCGAGGGCGCGTACGTCTACCTGGCGATGGAGTACGTGCCCGGCTGCACCCTCCGCGACGTGCTGCGCGAGCGGGGCGCGCTGGCGCCCCGGGCCGCGCTCGACATCCTGGAGCCGGTGCTCGCCGCGCTCGGCGCCGCGCACCGGGCCGGGTTCGTGCACCGGGACATGAAGCCGGAGAACGTCCTGATAGGGGACGACGGCCGGGTGAAGGTCGCGGACTTCGGTCTCGTACGGGCCGTGGGCTCGGCGACCGCCACCACCGGCTCGGTCCTCGGCACGGTCTCGTACCTGGCGCCGGAGCAGATCGAGCACGGCACCGCCGACACCCGCGCCGACGTGTACGCGTGCGGCGTCGTCCTGTACGAGATGCTGACCGGCGCCAAGCCGCACGCGGGCGACACGCCCGCCCAGGTGCTCTACCGGCACCTGAACACGGACGTGCCCGCGCCCTCGGCCGCCGTGCCGGGCCTGGCCCCGCAGCTCGACGGGCTGGTCGCGGCCGCCGCGGCCCGCTCCCCCGAGGCGCGTCCGCACGACGCCGCCGCCCTGCTCGGCCTGGTCCTGGAGGCCCGCGCCGCGCTCACCGACGCGCAGCTGGACGCGGTGCCGCCGCAGGCGCGGGACGGCGTCCGGGACACGGCCGAGGACCGGACGAGCGTGATCGCCCGCGCCGTGCCGGCCGAGGAGCGCACCAGCGTGATCGACCTCCCGCTGCCGCCGGAGGACGACGTCCGGGAGGTGCGGCACACCGGCCGGATGCCGGCGCCCGAGCCGCCCCCGGCCCCCACCGTCCCCGCCGCCCGCCGGCTGCCCCCGCGCGGCCCGCTGCTCGTGATCGCCGCCGTCCTGCTCGTCCTCGGCCTGGGCGCCGGGGTCTGGTACATCAACTCCGGCCAGTTCACCCGCGTCCCGGCCGTCCTCGGCCAGACCGAGGCCGCCGCCACCAAGCGGATCACCGACGCCGGCCTGGACGTCGGCACGACGAGGCGCGCCTTCAGCGAGGTGTACGAGCGCGGCACCGTCATGGCCGTCGACCCGGCCCCCGGCGAGCGCCTGCGGGGCAACGGCACGGTCGTCCTCACCCTGTCCCGGGGCCCGCGGGTCGTGAAGGTGCCCCGCCTCAAGAACAAGCCGCTCGCCGAGGCCCGCAAGGCCTTGGAGGAGGAGGGGCTGGCCCCGGGGGTGGTCACCCGCGAGTTCAGCGACTCCGTCGCCAAGGGGGCCGTGATCGGCTCCGACCCCGAGCCCGGCACCGAGCGCGCCCCCGACTCGGCGGTCGCCCTGGTCGTCAGCAAGGGCGCCCCGGTCGACGTGCCCGACGTGACCGGCGAGACCGTCGCCGACGCCACGGCCGCGCTCCGGGAGGCCGGGCTCACCGTCCGGGTCGCCCCCGAGCGGGTCGACTCCCCCGAGGACGCCGGCTCGGTCGCCGCCCAGTCCCTCCCGGAGGGCAGCCGCGCCGCCGAGGGCGACACCGTCACCCTCACCGTCTCCAAGGGCCCCGCGCTCGTCGAGGTCCCCGACGTGACCGGCGAGACGACCGAGGACGCGCGCACCGCCCTGGAGGACGCGGGCTTCGAGGTGAAGCTGAAGAAGTCCTTCCCGTACCTCGGCGACACGGTCGCGAGCCAGTCCGTGGAGGGCGGCTCCACCGCCCCCGAGGGCTCCACGATCACCCTCACGATCAAGGGACTGTAGACACCCATGCGCAACCCCGTCGGCGGCCACGTCCCCGTGGCCGGCGGTCTCGCCACGGTCGGCCTGGGCTACGCCCGCGAGCTGGGCGCCGAGACCGTGCAGGTCTTCGTCGCCAACCCGCGCGGCTGGGCCACCCCGGCCGGCAACCCGGCCCAGGACGAGCGGTTCAGGACCGAGTGCGCGCAGGCGTCGCTCTCGGCCTGGGTCCACGCCCCGTACCTGATCAACTTCGGCTCGCACACCGAGGCCACGGCGGAGAGGTCGGTGGAGTCGCTGCGGCACTCGCTGCGCCGGGGCCGGGAGATCGGGGCGAAGGGCGTGGTGGTGCACACCGGCTCGGCGACCGGCGGCCGGCCGCGCGCGGTGGCGCTCGCCCAGGTGCGGGAGCGGCTGCTGCCGCTGCTCGACGAGCTGACGCACCCGGACGACCCGGACCTGCTCCTGGAGTCGACGGCCGGGCAGGGCTCCTCGCTCTGCTCGCGGACCTGGGACTTCGGCCCGTACTTCGACGCCCTCGACCGCCACCCCAAGCTGGGCGTCTGCCTGGACACGTGTCACGTGTTCGCTGCCGGGCACGACCTGACGGGCCCGTCCGGGGCGGCGCAGACCCTCGACCTGCTCGTGGAGACCGTCGGCGCGGGACGGCTGAAACTGATCCACGCCAACGACTCCAAGGACGTGGTGGGCGCCCACAAGGACCGGCACGCGAACATCGGCGCCGGCCACATCGGCGAGGACGCCTTCCGGGAGCTGCTGCGCCACCCGGCGACGGAGGGGGTGCCGCTGGTCATCGAGACGCCCGGCGGCAAGGAGGGGCACCGGGCGGACGTGGACCTCCTGAAGAAGCTGCGCCCCTGAGGGTCGCCCGGGGGGTGACCGGCGGGGTCAGAGCTCGGGGCCGTCCCCCGGCTCCTCCTGGTACGAGTAGCGCTGCTCCCGCCAGGGGTCGCCGAGGTTGTGGTAGCCCCGCTCCTCCCAGAAGCCGCGCCGGTCGGCGGCCATGTACTCCACGCCCCGGACCCACTTCGGGCCCTTCCAGGCGTACAGGTGGGGGACGACGAGCCGCAGCGGGAAGCCGTGCTCGGCGGTGAGCAGCTCCCCGTCCTTGTGGGTGGCGAAGATCGTGCCGTCCGAGGCGAAGTCGGCGAGCCGCATGTTGGCGCTGTAGCCGTACTCGGCCCAGACCATCACATGGGTGACCTGGGGCGCGGGCGGGGCGAGCTCCAGGATCGTCCGGGCGGGGACGCCACCCCATTCGGCCCCGAGCATGCTGAACTTCGTGACGCAGTGCAGGTCGGCCACGACCGTGGAGAACGGCAGGGCCGAGAACTCCTCGTGGTTCCAGCACCGCTTGTCGCCGTCGGCCGTCGCCCCGAAGACGCGGAACTCCCAGCGGTCCGGCTTGAACCTGGGGACGGGCCCGTAGTGGGTGACCGGCCAGCCGCGCTGGATCCGCTGTCCCGGCGGGAGATCCGCCGCGAGGTCCGGCGAACGGTCCGACCGACCCGCTTCCCGGTGTACTCCGCTCTCCGGCTGACCCATGTCATCCATGGTGACAGACCGCAAGGGATGGTCATGACCAGGCGACCACTCCGACGACACCATTGGGGCAACTCCCACTAAGCCTGCACTTACTGGACGCCCCCCATTCGGGGTGCGAGGATGCGGCCATCCTGCCCAGTTATGGCGTAGACACACCGTGTGAAGTGGAAGGAGCCTGTGCGATGCAGGGCGACCCCGAGGTCCTCGAGTTCCTGAACGAGCAGCTGACCGGCGAGCTCACCGCCATCAACCAGTACTGGCTGCACTACCGCATCCAGGACAACAAGGGGTGGACGAAGCTCGCCAAGTACACCCGTGAAGAGTCCATCGACGAGATGAAGCACGCGGACAAGCTGACCGAGCGCATCCTGATGCTCGACGGCCTGCCCAACTACCAGCGGCTCTTCCACGTGCGGGTCGGCCAGACCGTCACCGAGATGTTCCAGGCGGACCGCCAGGTCGAGGTGGAGGCGATCGACCGCCTCAGGCGCGGCATCGAGGTCATGCGCGCCAAGGGGGACATCACGTCCGCCAACCTCTTCGAGGAGATCCTGGCGGACGAGGAGCACCACATCGACTACCTGGACACGCAGCTGGAGCTGATCGAGTCGCTGGGCGAGGCGCTCTACATCTCGACGCTCGTCGAACAGCCGAGCTGAGTCCCGCCAGGGGTCGGGCGGCCCAGGTCAGGCGGCTTCCCCGAGGACGGCGGCGGGAGCGACGGCGGTCTCGGCCGCCAGGGCCGGAACGCCCCGGTCCACCAGCTCGCGCCGGGGGCAGTTGCCGCGCCCGAGGATGGCCTGGATGCGGCGGACGCAGGAACCGCAGTCCGTGCCGGCCTTGCAGGCGGAGGCGATCTGCCGGGGCGTGCAGGCGCCCGCGTCCGCGTGCTCCTTGACCTGCTTCTCCGTGACACCGAAGCATGAGCAGACGTACACGCGGTTCACCTCCCGCCGAGATCGTTTAGGTTAACCTAACCTTACCCGGCGGACCGAGGCCGTAAAAGACCTGAAAACGAGGATGGGGCGCGGATCACAAGGATCCGCGCCCCGTCGTCGTAGGAAACCACTTACTGATCGCGGTACATCTCCGCCACCAGGAACGCCAGGTCGAGCGACTGGCTGCGGTTCAGGCGGGGGTCGCAGGCCGTCTCGTAGCGCTGGTGCAGGTCGTCGACGAAGATCTCGTCGCCGCCGCCCACGCACTCGGTGACGTCGTCACCGGTGAGCTCGACGTGGATGCCGCCGGGGTGGGTGCCCAGCTCCTTGTGGACCTCGAAGAAGCCCTTGACCTCGTCGAGGACGTCGTCGAAGCGGCGGGTCTTGTGGCCGGAGGCGGCCTCGAAGGTGTTGCCGTGCATCGGGTCGGTGACCCAGGCGACGACCGCGCCGGAGGCGGTGACCTTCTCGACCAGCTCGGGGAGCTTGTCGCGGACCTTGTCGGCGCCCATGCGGACGATGAAGGTCAGCCGGCCCGGCTCGCGGTCCGGGTCGAGGCGGTCGATGTAGGTGAGCGCCTCGTCGACCGAGGTGGTCGGGCCCAGCTTGATGCCGATCGGGTTCGCGATCCGCGAGGCGAACTCGATGTGGGCGTGGTCGAGCTGGCGGGTGCGCTCGCCGATCCAGACCATGTGGCCGGAGGTGTCGTACAGCTTGCCGGTGCGCGAGTCCGTACGGGTCAGGGCGCCCTCGTAGTCGAGCAGCAGCGCCTCGTGGGAGGCGTAGAACTCGACGGCCTTGAACTCGGCCGGGTCGGTGCCGCAGGCCTTCATGAAGTTCAGGGCGTTGTCGATCTCGCGGGCGAGCGCCTCATAGCGCTGGCCCGAGGGGGACGACTTCACGAAGTCCTGGTTCCAGGCGTGCACCTGGCGCAGGTCGGCGTAGCCGCCGGTGGTGAAGGCGCGCACCAGGTTGAGCGTGGAGGCGGAGGCGTTGTACATCCGCTTCAGGCGCTCGGGGTCCGGGACGCGGGCGGCCTCGGTGAAGTCGAAGCCGTTGACCGAGTCGCCGCGGTACGTCGGCAGGGTCACGCCGTCGCGGGTCTCGGTTCCCTTGGAGCGGGGCTTGGAGTACTGCCCGGCGATGCGGCCGACCTTCACCACGGGCACGGAGGCCGCGTAGGTGAGGACGGCGCTCATCTGGAGCAGCGTCTTGAGCTTGGCCCTGATGTGGTCGGCGGACACGGCGTCGAAGGCCTCGGCGCAGTCGCCGCCCTGGAGCAGGAACGCCTCGCCACGGGCGACGGCTCCCATCCGGGCGCGCAGCTGGTCGCACTCGCCGGCGAAGACGAGCGGAGGATACGACTCGAGGTCCGCGATCACGTCGCGCAGAGCCTCGGCATCGGGGTACTCGGGCTGCTGCGCCGCGGGCAGGTCTCGCCAGGTCGCCTCGGCGACGGCGTGGGAATCAGCGTTCACGGTCACACGGACAACATTACGGGGTTCTTCGTCCGGTCCTGTCCCACCGACCAGTGGCTGAGACGACTGCCCGGAATGTCGGCCGTTGATCTTCATGTCGGTGAGCGGTGCTAGTCTCGGGCCCGTTTCTCGACGACACAGTTCTCGACAACACGGTCGAACACAGGTGAACACAGGGGTGGGTGGCGTGAGCCGGAGACACCGCAGGGACCGCAAGAGGAAACGACTCTTCTACGGAGCGGCGGCGGCGGTCGCCGCCACCGTCACGATCGGCGGCCTCGCGGTCGCCTCCCCCGGCCTGCTGGACGCGGCGGGCGAGGGCGGGCCGGGGCGGGACGCGACCCTCCAGGAGCAGTTCGCGAGCGCGGCGCGCGAGTTCGACGTGCCGCAGAGCGTGCTGATGGCGGTGTCGTACCAGCAGACCCGCTGGGAGTCGCACGACGGCGAGCCGAGCACGACCGGCGCGTACAACGTGATGGGGCTCACGAAGGTCGAGCCGGAGGACGTCGCGCAGAAGGTCACCGACGAGCAGATCGACCACTTCGACGGCTCCGGCCGACCGGAGATCGCGAAGAAGTTCGACCGTGAGCAGGTCCGGCGCATCCTGGAGAAGGCGCTCGTCGACACCGACGACCCGCGCCTGCACACCCTGGACAAGGCCGCCGAACTGATCGACAGCTCTGCCGAGACCGTCCGGAACGACACCGGCGCGTCCGTCCGGGCCGGTGCCGCGCTGCTCGCCGACTACCAGAAGCAGGCGGGCGCCGAGCTGTCCGAGGAGCCGGGCGACTGGTACCCGGCCGTGGCGCGCTACAGCCAGTCGCCGGAGAAGAAGGGCGCCGACCTCTTCGCGAAGCGCGTCTTCGAGTCGATCAAGGAGGGCGAGCGGGCGGTCACCCTCGACGGCGAGCAGGTCGCCCTGCCGGCCGACCCGTCGGCGGATCCGGTCAAGCCGGCGAACGTACCGCTGGCGGCGAGCTTCGCGAGCACGGCGACGGTCCCGACCCCCGAGTGCCCCGCAGGCCTGAACTGCGTCTTCGTGCCGGTCAGGACGGACCCCGGCGGCTCGCGCAACTACACCCCGGGCGACCGTCCGAACCAGGGCATGGACATCCGCCAGATCGTCATCCACGACACCGAGGGCCCCTATCAGGGCTCGCTCGACGTGCTGACCGACCCGAAGGGGATCGGCAGTGCCCACTACCTGATCCGTGCCCAGGACGGCCAGGTCACCCAGATGCTGGAGAACAAGCAGCTGGCGTGGCACGCGGGCAACTGGACGCACAACATGCACACCATCGGCGTGGAGCACGAGGGCTTCGCCATCAAGGAGGGGAGCTGGTACACCGAGCCGCAGTACCGTTCCTCCGCGGAGCTGGTGAAGTTCCTGGCCAAGAAGTACGGCGTGCCGATCGACCGCGAGCACATCATCGGCCACGACGAGGTGGCGCTCCAGACGGACGCCGGCCTCAAGGACCTCCACTGGGACGCGGGCCCGTACTGGGACTGGAACTACTACATGTCCCTCCTGGGCGCTCCGCAGGGCGACAAGGGAGCGGGCGGTCTGCTCCGGGCCGAGCAGGTGGTCCGCGTGGTGCCCCCGTTCACCACGGCGAACCAGCCGAAGCTGACCCACGAGGACGAGGCCACCAAGGAGATCCTGGACGCCTCGCCCCGGCCGTCGAACTTCGTCTACCTCCACACGGAGCCGTCGACCGCCTCGGCGACCCTCACCGACCCCTACTTCTCGTCGCTGTGGACCCTGGGCTCGAACTACGGCAACAAGGTCCGCGCCGGCGGCCTCTACGTCGTGGCCGAGACACGGGGGGACTGGACGGCGGTCTGGTACGCCGGTCAGAAGGCCTGGTTCCAGAACCCCGGCGGCCAGTACACCGTCCCGGTGTCCGGCGCTACGACCGTGAAGGTGGCGGCGGGCCTGTCCTCCGCCACGGTCTACGGCCGGGCCTTCCCGGAGACCGCCGCCTACACGGCCGCGGGCCTGCAGCCCCCGGCCAACGACGGCGCCTACCTCACCAAGTTCACCTTCGCCCCCGGCCAGGCCTACGTGAAGGCCGGTCCGGCGGTGAAGGGCGACGAGTGGTTCGGCTCCGCCCAGAAGAACGTCATCGGCTCCACCCTGTACGTGCCGATCCGCTTCCACCACAAGATCGTCTGGGTGAAGCAGAGCGAGGTCACCGAGGCCCCCGGCGCCGCCCCGGTCGCCGCCGACAACCGCTACAACCTCCTCGCCCGGGACGCCTCCGGCGTCCTCTGGCAGTACCAGGGCACCGGGACCGGCGGTGCCACCGCGTTCCTGGCGCGGTACCGGGTCGGGGCCGGGTGGAACGCGTACGACGCCCTCACGGCCATGACCGCGCTCCGCGCGGACGGCACCGGGGACGCGGTGGCCCGCGAGCCCTCCGGCACGCTCTGGTACTACCAGGGCACGGGCAACCCGTCCGCGCCGTTCCGGGCCCGGCTCAGGACCGGCGGCGGCTGGCAGGTGTACGACCGGATCCTCGGCGTCCGCGATCTGGACGGCGACGGCAGGGCGGACCTGATCGCCCGGGAGAAGGCGGGGACGCTCTGGTACTACCAGGGCACCGGCAACCCGGCCGCCCCGTTCAAGGCCCGGCTCAAGGTCGGTGGCGGCTGGCAGACGTACAACGAGATGATCAGCACCGGTGACCTGAGCGGGGACGGCAGGCCCGACCTCGTCGCCCGCGACGCCGCCGGCGTGCTCTGGTACTACCAGGGCACCGGCAAGCCCACCGCGCCGTTCGCCGCCCGCGTCCAGGTCGGCGGCGGCTGGCAGACGTACAACGGGATGGTGGGTCCGAGCGACCTGGACGGTGACGGCCGGGGGGACCTCGTCGGCCGGGACGCCAAGGGGCTGCTCTGGTTCTACAAGAGCACCGGCAAGCCCACCGCGCCGTTCGCCGCCCGCGTCCAGGTCAGTCCGGGCTGGCAGATCTACAACCTGATCTTCTGATCGGACCGCGGCCCGACCGGGGCCCGGCCCGCACCGTCCACGGTGTGGACCGGGCCCCGTTTCCGTGCCCGGCCGGGTTACAGTGCTCGCATGTACGCGCACCTGAACCAGGACTGGTGGTGGACCGCTCATCCGGCGGCCCACTGACTGCGCGTACACCGACACACGCGAAGGCCGCCCGAGGGGCGGCCTTTCCCGTATCCGGGGCCGTTCCTCTCCGCACACCAATGGAAGGAACGACGGACCCCATGGACCTCTCCCGTCTGCTCGACGACTCCTGCCCTCCCTTCGCCCTGCTGCGCAGGCGCACCCCGGGCCGCGACCACGACACCGTCGAGGTGCTGATCGGCCGGGTCCACGAGGCCGAGCGCCTCGCGGAGCTGCCCGTGGGCCCGCTGCCGACGCTCGCGCTCGTGCCCTTCCGGCAGATCCGGGAGCGCGGCTTCGACGTGCGCGACGACGGCACCCCGCTCTCCGTCCTCGTCGCCGACGAGGCCCACGAGCTGCCGCTCGCCGAGGCCCTGGAGCGGCTCCCCGCGCACGACGTGCGGGTCGAGGGGGGCGGGTTCGACGTCTCCGACGAGGAGTACGCGGAGACCGTGCGGCGGGTGATCGACGAGGAGATCGGCTCCGGCGAGGGCGCGAACTTCGTGATCCGGCGCACCTACACCGGGGAGGTCCCGGGCTTCGGACGCGCCGACGCGCTCGCCCTGTTCCGGCGGCTGCTCGCGGGCGAGCGGGGCGCGTACTGGACCTTCGTCGTGCACACCGGGGAGCGGACGCTGGTCGGGGCCAGCCCCGAGGTGCACGTGCGGATGTCGGGCGGGACGGTCGTGATGAACCCGATCAGCGGCACGTACCGCTACCCGGCCGGCGCCGCCCCCACCCCGGAGGACCTGCTCGCCTTCCTCGGCGACCGCAAGGAGACCGAGGAGCTGTCCATGGTGGTGGACGAGGAGCTGAAGATGATGTGCACGGTGGGCGACCGGGGCGGGGTGGTGATCGGCCCGCGCCTGAAGGAGATGGCCCACCTCGCCCACACCGAGTACGAGCTGCGCGGCCGGTCGTCCCTGGACGTGCGGGAGGTGCTGCGGGAGACGATGTTCGCGGCGACCGTGACCGGGTCGCCGGTGCAGAACGCCTGCCGGGTGATCGAGCGCCACGAGGCCGGGGGCCGCGGCTACTACGCGGGGGCCCTCGCCCTGCTCGGCACGGACGGGACCGGCGCCCAGACGCTGGACTCCCCCATCCTGATCCGTACGGCCGACATCGCCGCCGACGGGCGGCTGCGGGTGCCGGTCGGCGCGACCCTCGTCCGGCACTCGGACCCGGCGGGCGAGGTCGCCGAGACCCACGCCAAGGCGGCCGGGATCCTCACCGCGCTCGGGGTGCGGGAGGGCCGGCCGGCGGCGGAGGACCCCGTCGCTCCCCGGCTGGCCGACGACCCCCGGGTGCGGGCCGCGCTCGACGCGCGCCGGGCGGACCTGGCGCCGTTCTGGCTGAGGATGCAGGTCCGGTCCGCCGAGCTGTCCGGGCACGCGCTGGTGGTGGACGCCGAGGACACCTTCACCGCGATGCTGGCGCACGTCCTGCGCTCCTCCGGTCTGGAGGTGTCGGTGCTGCGGTACGACGAGCCGGGGCTGCGGGAGCTGGCGCTCGCGCACGAGGGGCCGGTCGTCCTGGGCCCGGGGCCCGGCGACCCCTCGGACGCGGCCGACCCGAAGATGCGGTTCCTGCGCGGCCTGACGGCCGATCTGGTCCGGGACCACCGCCATGGCCTGCTGGGGGTGTGCCTCGGCCACGAGCTGATCGCCGCCGAGCTGGGCCTGGAGATCGTCCGCAAGCGGGTGCCGTTCCAGGGCGCCCAGGTGCGGATCGACCTCTTCGGGCAGGAGCGGACGGTCGGCTTCTACAACAGCTTCACCGCCCGCTGCGACGACCGGGCGGCCGAGGAGCTGGCGCTGCACCGGATCGAGGTCAGCCGCGACCCGGGGACCGGCGAGGTGCACGCCCTGCGCGGGCCCGGCTTCGCCGGGGTGCAGTTCCACCCCGAGTCGGTCCTGACGACGGAGGGCGCGGCCCTGACGGCCTCGCTCCTCGCGGGCGTGCTGGTCTGAGGGCCCGGAGGTCCCCGGGGTCCGGCGGCCGGGTCAGCCGGCCCTGGGGACCAGGACGTTCTCGCTGCGCCGGCCCGCCGTGTAGTCGAGGACGTTGCGCAGGGTGGTGTCGACGATCTGGCCGACGGCGTCCGTCGTGTAGTACGCCTGGTGGGAGGTGACCACCACGTTCGGGAAGGTGACCAGGCGGGCCAGGGTGTCGTCCTCGACGGCCTCCAGGGACTTGTCGAGGAAGAAGAGCCCGGCCTCCGCCTCGTACACGTCCAGGCCGACGCCCGCGAAGCGGCCGGCGCGCAGCTCGGCGACCAGGGCCTCGGTGTCGACGAGCCCGCCGCGGCTGGAGTTCACCAGGATGGCGTCGTCCTTCATGGCCTTGAGGGCGGTGGCGTCGACGAGGTGCCGGGTGGCGGGGAGCAGCGGCACGTGGAGGCTGACGAGGTCCGCCTCCGCGAAGAGCCGCTCCTTCTCGACGTACCGCATGCCGAGGTCGACGCAGGCCGGGTTCTCGGCGACGTCCCAGCCGAGCAGCTTCATCCCGAAGCCGTGGGCGATCCGGGTGAAGGCCTCCCCGATCTTGCCGGTGCCGAGGACGCCGACCGTGCGTCCCCGCAGGTCGCGGCCCATCAGCCCGTCGAGCCGGAAGTCGAAGTCGCGGGTGCGGTTGGACGCGCGGACGATCCGGCGGTTGACGGCCATGGCGAGGGTCCAGGCGAACTCCGCGACCGAGTACGGCGAGTAGTACGACACCCGGGCGACGGTGAGGCCGAGGCGCTCGGCGACCTCCAGGTCGATGTTGTTGAAGCCCGTGGAGCGCTGGGCGATCATCTGGGTGCCGCCGGCGGCGAGGGTCTGCAGGACGCGGTGGTCCAGGACGGCGTTGACGCTGGTGGAGATGATCTCGTAGCCGGCCGCGATGCGGGCGGTGTCCTCGGTGAGGAAGACGTCCAGGCAGTGGACGTCGTGGTACCCCTCGAAGGCCCGCTCGATGAGGGGCCTCTCGTCCGCCTGCACGCCGAATGCCAGGATTTCCACGGTTTCCCCTCGTTGTCCGCTCTCTGCGGTCCCTCGCGGTGATGGGCCGTATACGCACGCATGTGTCTCGTACGCGTGAATATACGGCCCCCGTGGTCACCGCGCCGGGTCCCGGGAACCGGGTCCCCGGAGGTTTCTACGCCTCGTCGAGACCGCGCTCGATGGCGTACCGGACGAGCTCCACCCGGTTGTGGAGCTGGAGCTTGCCGAGGGTGTTCTGGACGTGGTTCTGCACCGTGCGGTGGGAGATGACCAGGCGCTCGGCGATCTGCTTGTAGCCGAGGCCCTTGGCGACGAGCCGCAGGACCTCGGTCTCGCGCTCGGTGAGCCGGGGGGCGCTCGGCTCGCCGCCGCCGGAGGCCGGGACGGGCTCGGAGGCGAGCCGGCGGTACTCGCCCAGGACCAGACCGGCCAGGCCGGGGGTGAAGACGGGATCGCCGACGGCCGTGCGCCGCACCGCGTCGATCAGCTCCTCCGTACTGGCGGACTTGAGCAGGTAGCCGGTGGCGCCGGACTTGACCGCCTCCAGGACGTCGGCGTGCTCGCCGCTCGCCGAGAGGACGAGGACCCGGAGGTCCGGCCGGGCCCCGACGAGCTCCTTGCAGACCTGGACGCCGGGCTTGACCGGCAGGTTCAGGTCCAGGACGAGGACGTCGGGGGCGGCGGCCGCCGCGCGCCGCACGGCCTGCTCGCCGTCGCCCGCGGTGGCGACCACGTCGAAACCGGACTCGGCCAGGTCGCGGGCGACCGCGTCCCGCCACATCGGGTGGTCGTCGACGACCATCACCCTGATCGGCTGCTCGTTCACTGCTTTCCTGCCTTCCCCCGTGGGACCTTCAACTCGACTTCCGTGCCCTGCCCGGGGACCGAGACGACCTCGGCGCTGCCGCCGAGGTCCCGCAGCCTCCCCCGGATGGAGAGGGCGACGCCCATCCGGCCCTCGTCCTCCGCCTGCGCGAGGCGTCCGTCCGGGATGCCGGGCCCGTCGTCCCGGACGGTGACGACCACCTCGTCGGACCAGTCCTCGATCAGGATCCAGGCGTGGGCGTCCTCGCCCGCGTGCACCCTCACATTGTCCAGGGCGGCGCCGACGGCGGCGGCCAGCTCGCGGGCGGCGGGCGGCGGGAGGAGGACCGGCGCGCCCGGCTCGGAGAGGGTGGTCCGGGACCCGGCGCGCGGGGCGATCAGGGCGCGCAGGTCGACGGGGGCGGAGCCGTCGGCCTCGTCGTCCACCTCCACGACCCGGACCACGGCCCCCTCGGACTCGTCCTCGGAGACCAGGCTGGGCCGGGCGAGTCCGCCCGCCACCAGGGTGCGCAGGGCCACCTCCTGCTCGCCCGCCATCCTGCCGAGGTCGGCGGCCTCGCCGCCGAGCGCGGTGCCGCGGCGCTGCACCATCGCGAGGACCTGGAGGACGCTGTCGTGGATGTCGCGGGCGAGCCGCTCCCGCTCCCGGGTGGCGGCCTCGATCTCCAGGGCGCGGGCGAGGGTGCGCTCGGAGGCGCGGGCGACCTCGACGACGTACCCGATGGCGATGGAGGCGACCCAGACCAGGATCACGTTGTGGACGGTGTCCCGGGTGGGGTGGCCGCGCTCGACGATGTTGGCGACGGCGACGAGGGAGGAGGCGAAGCCGGCCCAGCGCCAGCCGCCCTTGATGGCGAACGCGAGGACGGAGCCGGCGGTCCATATGGAGGGCAGGGTGGGGCCGTCGACCGACCGCGCGTGGGCGTCGGCGAGCGGGGTGAGGAGGATGCCGGTGAGGGCGACGGCGAGGTCGGCGACCAGGAAGCGCCGGGTGCACCCGGCCGCGTTCGCCACCTTGGGGAGGGTGGCGAGGTTCCAGACGCACATCGCCGTCAGGTAGACGACGCCGACCCAGGGCCGCTCGTACCGCTCGCTGCCGAAGACGAAGATCAGGACCGCGTAGACCATCGTCAGGACGCGGTATCCGGTCAGCGCCCGCCACAGCGGCTGCTCGACCGACATGCGTACGACGCGCTCGCGTCCGGCCATCTCTCCCCCGCCCCCCGGCACCCCCGACGGGGTGGTCCTTCCCGCGCCCCGGACTCCTCCGGGGCGGTGCCTGCCTACGCGCCCGACTCCTCGCGGGCGGCGATCTCGGCCTTCACGGCCTCCTTGGCCGCCTTCTCCGCCTCCGCGATCTGCCGCTTGGCGGCGGTCGCGTAGATGTCGACGTACTCCTGGCCGGACAGCTTCATGATCTCGTACATGACCTCGTCGGTCACCGAGCGGAGGATGAAGCGGTCCCCCTCCATGCCCTGGTAGCGGGTGAAGTCCAGCGGCTTGCCGATCCGGATCCCGGGGCGCATCAGCTTGGGGACGAGCTTGCCGGGCGGCTGGATCTTCTCGGTGTCGATCATGGCGACCGGGATCACGGGCGCGCCGGTGGCCAGGGCGACCCGGGCCAGGCCGCCGGGCTTGCCCCGGTAGAGGCGCCCGTCCGGCGAGCGGGTGCCCTCGGGGTAGATGCCGAAGAGGCCGCCGCCCTCGATGACCTCGATGCCGGCCCTGATGGCCGCCTCGCCGGCGCCCCGGGCGCCCGAGCGGTCCACCGGGAGCTGGCCGACGCCCTTGAAGAAGGCGGCGGTGAGCTTGCCCTTCACACCGGGGGTGGTGAAGTACTCGGCCTTGGCGATGAAGGTGACCTTGCGGTCCAGGACGGCCGGCAGGAAGAAGGAGTCCGAGAAGGACAGGTGGTTGCTCGCCAGGATGGCGGGGCCGTCGGCGGGGACGTTCTCCAGGCCCTCCACCCAGGGCCGGAAGGCGAGTTTCAGGGACCCGCCGAGGGAGAACTTCATTGCGCCGTAGATCAACTCGCCATGCCTTCCGTGTGCCGTAGGGCCCCGACTTTATCCCGTACCGGCGTACGCCCCCCGCTACGGCCCTGGTCGGTGTCGGTCCGGTCGCGTACGGTGAAGTCCCTTCCCCACTTTCCGTCGCTCCGGCGCACCGGAGGCGCACCCAGACCGCCTCCGGGGACGCGTCCGGGGGCGAACGCGAAGCCGAGCGAACAGGAGACCCCGGTGCCGGTCCTTCCCGGAGCCGAGCCGTACCGCCATGAGGGCGGAGAGGTCGGCGTCCTTCTCTGTCACGGATTCACCGGTTCCCCGCAGTCGATGCGCCCGTGGGCCGAGTACCTGGCCGAGCGCGGTCTGTCGGTGTCGGTGCCGCTCCTGCCGGGGCACGGCACCCGCTGGCAGGACATGCGGATCACCACCTGGCACGACTGGTACGCCGAGGTGGACCGGGCGCTGCGCGAGCTCCGGGAGCGGTGCGGGACCGTCTTCGTCTTCGGCCTCTCCATGGGCGGGGCGCTCGCACTGCGGCTCGCCGCCCGGCACGGGGACGCGGTGCGGGGGCTCGTCCTGGTCAACCCGGGGAACAAGGTGCACGGCGTGGCCGCGCACGCCCTTCCGGTCGTCCGGCACCTGGTCCCCACCACGAAGGGCGTGGCCAACGACATCGCCAAGGAGGGCGTGACCGAGGTGGGCTACGACCGGGTGCCGCTGCACTCGGCGTACTCGCTGCGTCAGTTCTTCCGTACGGTGGACGGGGAGCTGCCGCAGGTCACGCAGCCGCTGGTGCTGCTGCACAGCCCCCAGGACCACGTGGTGCCGCCGGCCGACTCGGCGAGGATCCTGAGCCGGGTCTCCTCGACGGACGTCCGGGAGGTCCTGCTGGAACAGAGCTACCACGTGGCGACGTTGGACCATGACGCGGAGCGGATCTTCGACGAGAGCCGGGCCTTCGTCGAGCGTCTCGCGCCGGAACCGGTCGGCGGGAAGGGGAGCAGGAGCGGTGGCTGAGCAGCAGGACGGCGGAGACCGGGAGCCGCAGCCCATCGACGAGGAGGCGGCCTGGGCCGCGATCGTCGCGGGGTACGGCGAGGAGCCCGCGGACCCGCCGGGGACGAAGCCGTTCCGGCCGATCGAGAACCTGTCGCTTCCGGAGCCGGAGGACCTGGACGAGGGCGGGGACGGGGCCGGGACCGGGGACGGGAAGGGTGGTGCCGCGCCCGCGCCGGGGGCGGCCGGGAAGCCGGACCTGGTCTGGAAGCCGAAGAAGGACGGCGGGGCGGGGACGTCCGGGGCCTCCGGGACTTCGGGGGGGTCCGGTGCCTCCGGGACGTCGGGTGCCTCCGGTGCCTCCGCTGCCTCCGGATCGGACGAGGAGGCGGGAACGGGCGAGGAGGCGGACGGGGCCGGTCCGGAGAAGCCGGTGCTCGGCGGCTCGATCGTGTTCGCGCCCGGGGTGCGGCCCGCCGGCCCCCGGGACCACTCCCCCGCCGAGCCGGAGGAGGGCTCCGGGGGCGCCGACGGCTCCGACGAGGGCCACTTCGTGCCGCCGGAGCCGCCCCCGCTGCCGGAGGCGGACGCGACGGCCAGGTTCGCCTGGCTCGGCGTGATCGGCGGCCCGGTCCTGCTGCTCGTGGCCGTCCTGCTCCAGTGGGACATGACCTGGTGGCTGACGACGCTCTGCGTGGGCGGCTTCCTGGGCGGCTTCGCGACCCTGGTCGCCCGCATGAAGCACGACGACGACGATGACGACGGCTTCGACGACCCGGGCCGCGGGGCGGTCGTCTAGAGAGGTCCCGGGTCCTGCGCGGCGGGCACCCGGACCGCCGCGAGGACCGGCAGGTGGTCGGTGGCGGCCCTCAGGTCGGCGGGGTCCAGGTCCGTCGGGACCCCGCAGCCGAGGAACTCGATCCCGGGGGTGGCCAGGACCGCGTCGATGCGCTGGTGGGGGTCCTCGGGGGTCGAGGTGTGCTCGCCGCCCCACGGGCTGACGGCCCAGCCGTCCCGGAGCCGCTCGGTGAGCCGGGTGAAGGCGGGGCCGCCGGGCCGTTCGTTGAGGTCGCCCGCGACGAGGGCGTACGGGGTGCCGAGTGCGGCGACCCGGTCGAGGACCATGCCGGCCTGGGCGTACCGCTCGTCCTCGCGCAGGCTCAGGTGGCAGCTGACCAGGCCGACCCGGGCCCCGGCGAAGCGGACGACCGCCGTGGCCAGGCCCCGGCGGTGCAGGCCGGGGGTGAGCGGGAGGAGCACGTCCTCGGTGCGCTCCACGGTGGCCCGCAGGGAGCAGAGCAGCAGCGGTCCGGCGGCGGTGGCGCCGCCGCTCAGGACGACGAGGTCGCTCTTGGCGGCGAGCCGGGCGGCGTGCTTGCGCCAGCGGAAGAAGCGCGGGGCCTCCTGGACGAAGACGACGTCGGGGGCGCAGGCCCGGATGACCCGGGCGAGGGCGTCCTCGTCGTCGCGCATCGAGCGGACGTTGTAGCTCAGGACCCGGAGGACGGCCGAACCGTCGTCCTCGGTGCGGGAGTTGGGCAGTTCGGTGATCGCCATGGAAGTCAACATACGACGACCGCCCGCCGGGTCCGGGGGGACGCGGCGGGCGGTCGTCGTACGGCTCCGCGCGGATGCTTCCGTACGGGTCAGCCCTGGCGGGCCAGGTCCGCGGCGCCGACCAGGCCGGCCTTGTTGCCGAGCTGGGCGGCGAGGACCTGGGCGTGCGGACGCCACTGGCCGCCGATCAGCCAGCGCCGGAAGGACTTGCGGATCGGGTCGAGGACGAGGTCGCCCTCGTCCGAGACGCCGCCGCCGACGATGAACGCCGAGGGGTCGAAGAGCGAGGCCAGGTCGGCGAGGCCGGCACCGGCCCAGCGGGCCAGCTCCCGGAAGGAGTCGACGGCGACCGGGTCGCCGGCGCGGGCGGCCTGGCTGACGTGCCGGCCCTCGATGCCCTCGGGGGTGCCGTCGCCGAGGCCGAGCAGGACCTCGGCGTTCTCCGGGGTGGCGTTGGCGCGCTGCCGGGCGTACCGGACGAGGGCGCGCCCGGAGGCGTACTGCTCCCAGCAGCCCTGGCTGCCGCAGCCGCAGAGCAGGCCGTCGGGGACGACCCGGATGTGGCCGAATTCGGCGGCCACGCCGAAGCGGCCGCGGCGCAGCTTGTTGCCGATGATGATGCCGCCGCCGAGGCCGGTGCCGAGGGTGATGCAGATGACGTCCTCGTGGCCCTGGCCGGCGCCGAAGCGGTACTCGCCCCAGGCCGCGGCGTTGGCGTCGTTCTCGACGACGACGGGCAGGCCGACGCGCTGCTCGACCTTGTCCTTGAGCGGCTCGTGCCGCCAGTCGATGTTCGGCGCGAAGAGGACGGTGGCGCGCTTGTCGTCGACGTAGCCGGCGGCGCCGATGCCCACGGCCTCGATCGCGTGGCCCGTGCCGGCCTCGGAGACCGCCGTGCTGATCGCGTCGACGATGCCCTCGGGGGTCGGCGGGGTGGGCACCTTGTGCGTGTCGAGGATGTTGCCCTCCTCGTCGACCACGCCGGCCGCGATCTTCGTGCCGCCGATGTCGACGCCGATGGTGAGTCCCATGTGTCCCTCAGTTTTCGGTCGAGCCCCGCTAGCGCCCACCGTACCCGAGGGGGAGGCCCGTCCTGATCAATCCAGGTCGATGTGCTGGCCGGTTCCGGGCCCCTCGCCGTCCTCGCGGGGCGTCCGCGGGGGCTCTTCGGAGGGGGTGTCCTTCCGGGTCCAGCGGGTCTCGTGGCCCTCGACGGCGGAGCGGTACGCGGCGAGGATCTCGTTGCCCGCGGCGGCGAGGTGGTCGAAGACCTGCGGGTTGCGCTCGACGACGGGCTCGACGGCGGCCTTCGCCTGGTCGACGAGCTGCTGGACGGTGCGCGCGGCCTGCCCCGCGAGGAGCGGGTTGCCGAAGCCCTCGGAGACCTTGCCCGCGACGGCGTCGAAGAGCTTGCGGAACTCCTCGGCGGCCGATCCGGGCCCGGCCCCGCGCTCGGCCCGGCGACGGGCCTTCTCCGCCTCCAGGTCCTCGGCACACGCCTCGGCCCAGGCGTCCGGATCGCTCATGGCGCACTCCTCGGTCGGCTGTACTTCGACGGTACACGGGCGTCAGGGGGTGCGGGGCCAGAGTCCGGGGTCGGGGGTGAAGCGGACGCGGAGGTCGCCGTCGACGAGGCCGGCGCCGGTGACGGTGCAGCGGCGCAGGGCGCCGGGCAGGGGGAGGTTGCGGCGGAACGGCCCGGCGGTCAGGAGCAGCTCGTCGCCGCGCCGGACGAGGGAGAGCTCCTCCTTGACGGCGCCGGGCAGGGGGAGGTGCCAGACCAGGACGCCGTCCTCCTCGCGCCGGTCCTCGACGGTCCACTCGGGCACGGGGGCGGGCGCGGCGTCGGTCCGGGCGGGGGCGAGGAGGGCGAGGTCGTCGGCCCCGCGCGGGGCGCGGCCGAGGTGCGGGAGCTCGTGGAGCGCGGCGCCGGCGGTACGGAGCTCCGCCAGGTGCCGGTGCTGCTCGGCGGTCAGTCCGGCGAGCCAGGGGTCCTCGGAGCCGGCGGGAAGGAGCCGGTTGGCGACGACGGCGTCGAGGGGGAGGCGGTGGAGGGCGAGGCCGAGGCGGGCGGTGCGCAGGGCGCGGGTGGCGGCGGGCCCGGGTTCGAGGACGAGCCGGACGGTGGTGGCGGGGTCCTCGACGACGGCCTGGACGGCGGCGAGTTCGGCCTCCCAGCGGGCGGTGGTCTCGTACAGCCACTGCGCGGGCATGGGGACCCCGGCGAGCTGGGCGAGCATCGGGCGCAGGGCGCGGGCGGCCTGCCGCTCCGGGGGCAGGAGCCGGCTCAGGTAGCGGCGGAGCTGCTCGGGGAGCGCGAGGGCGGCGAGGGCCTCGGGGAGCGGGGGCAGGTCGACGACGGCGAGCTCGTGGTCGCCGTCGGCGGCCTCGCGCAGGGCCCGCAGCAGGGCGAAGGGGCGGCTGCCGGGCAGCTCGGTCAGCTCGGCGTCCTCGAAGGGAGCGGCGCCGAGCAGGTCGAGGGCGACGCCGGAACGGGCCTGGAGGGCGAGGAACTCGCGGCGGAAGTCGGCGGCGGGCTCGGGCCGCAGCACCCGGAGGCCGCCGTCGTCCGGCAGCCCCTCGGCGTCCTCGGAGACGAGCAGCACCCGCCGCCCGGCCCGCGCCTCGGCGAGAGCGGTCGCGGCGGCGACGGTGGTGCGCCCGGCGCCGCCGAGGCCGGTGACAAGGATGATCCGCATGCGGAGGACGCTACCTGCCTCCGGCGGGGGCGGGCCCGGGACCCCTGGGGCGAAGCCCCTACGGGACGCGACCGCAACCGGGGGCGCACCGCGCCGGCCCGGCGGTCACGGGAGGCGGCACGTGCCCCGCCGCACGGGGACGGCCCTCACTCCCGGGGCCCCGGACCGGCCGGGCTCTGCGCCGGCGCCGGTGGCACACCCGACGTGGAGGCACGCCCGGCGTGGAGGCGTACCCGGCACGGAGATCCGCCCGGCACGGAGGTGCGCCCGACGTGGAGATCCGCCCGGCACGAAGGCACACCCGACGTGGAGATCCGCCCGGCACGGAGACACGCCCGGCACGGGGCCCGCCCGGCACGAAGGCGCACCCGGCACGGGGCCCGCCCGGCACCGGCACGGAGGCACGCCCGACGCGGGGCACACCTGGCACCGGCACGGGGCCCGCCCGGCACCGGTGCGGAGCGCGCCCGGCACGGGGCACGCCCGGGGGTCGTACCCCCGGAGCCGTACCCGCCCCGCCGCGCAGCGACTACGCGCCGGATTCCACGCGCTTCTTCAGGCCCGCCAGGGCGCGGTCGATGATGACCTTCTCGGCCTTGCGCTTGATCATGCCGAGCATGGGGATCTTGACGTCGACGGTCAGCTGGTAGGTGACCTCGGTGCGCCGGCCGCCGTCGAGCGGGGTCAGGCGGTAGGAGCCGTCGAGGGAGCGGAGCATCTGGGACTTGACCAGGGTCCAGCTGACCTCGTCGGCGCCGGTCCAGGTGTACGCGAGGGTGTGGTCGTCCTTGATCGCGCCCGCGTCGAGGAGCAGCCGGACCTTCTCCGCGCGGCCGGCGGCGTCCTTCTCCAGGACCTCGGCCTCCTTCACCTCGCCCGTCCACTCGGGGTAGCGGGCGAAGTCGGCGATCACGCCCATGACGTCGGCCGGCGCCGCCTCGACGGTGATGCTCGAGCTGGTGTGTTCGGCCATCGCGGTGGCTCCTCCACTGTGCGGTCCGGCGGAAGTCAAGGGGGCACAGACGTGCCGACGGCAGGCTATCGCGCCCCCGGGTCCGGCCCCGCCACGGGAAGGCCCCGGAGGGGCGGGAAACCCCGGGATCACCACTCCAGGGCGAAGGGCCTGCCCGTCGAGGCGAAGTGGCCGACGTTGACGCACTCGGTCGCGCCGATCCGCATCCGCCGGGCCAGCGGCTGGTGGACGTGGCCGAAGAGGGCGTAGCGCGGCCGGGTGCGCCGGATCGCGTCGAGCAGGGCCCGGCTGCCGCGCTCGAAGCGGCGGGCCACCGTGTCGTAGGTGAGGTCGGGGACCTCCGGCGGGATGTGGGAGCAGAGGACGTCGACCTCGCCGAGCGCCTCGACCTTCGCCGCGTACTCCTCGTCGGAGATCTCGTACGGCGTGCGCATCGGGGTGCGCAGGCCCCCGCCGACGAAGCCGACGACGAGGCCGCCGAGCTCGACGCGCTCCCCGTCGAGGACGGTCGTCCCGGGCCGGGCGAACTCGGGCCAGAACCGGGGGATGTCCACGTTCCCGTAGGTGGCGTACGTAGGGGTGGGGAAGGCGGCGAAGAGTTCGGCGTACTGGCGGCGCACGGCGGCCTCGATGGCGGTGGTGCGGTCGACGCCCAGCTCGGCCCAGAGGCGGCGGCCCAGGTCGCGGGCCTCGTCGAAGCGGCGGGCGGTGCGCAGCTCGACGAGCCGGTCGGCGTTCTCGACGCCGAAGAGGTCGGGGAAGATGCCCCGGCCGTGGTCGGCGTAGTCGAGGAAGAGGACCAGGTCCCCGAGGCATATCAGGGCGTCGGCGCCCTCCCCCGCCCGGGCGAGGTCTCCGGCGTTGCCGTGCACGTCACTGACCACATGGACTCGCATGGAGCCACCTTAGGGGGCGCCCCGGCGGCCGGTCCGGGAATCGGCCCCCGGACCGGCTCCCAACCCCCCTACCTGCGGTTACTTCCGCGTCGGGAAACCGGTGGACTACTGTTCGCGGAGCACCGTCATGCGTGTGTGACGCACGGAACATCTGGCCGGGACCCCCTATCGGGAACCACGTACTGATGGGTAACGTCCGGGCAGTCCAGTCGTGCTCACCCCCACTGAGCACCTGACCGAATATGGACTATCCGGTGCATCACACAGAGCCGTGGCGCCGGCGCCCGATGAGGAGCAGCAGTCTTGCGCGAGTTCAGCCTTCCGGCCCTGTACGAGGTCCCCGCGGACGGCAACCTGACGGATCTCATCCGCCGCAACGCCTCCCAGCACCCAGACGTCGCCGTGATGGGGCGCAAGGTCGACGGCGTCTGGACGGACGTCACCGCCACCGAGTTCCTCGCCGAGGTCCGCGGGGCCGCCAAGGGCCTGATCGCCGCGGGGGTGGAGCCGGGCGACCGCGTGGCGCTGCTCTCCCGCACCCGTTACGAGTGGGTGCTCCTCGACTTCGCGATCTGGAGCGCGGGCGGCGTGACCGTGCCGGTGTACGAGACCAGCTCGCCGGAGCAGATCCAGTGGATCCTGGGCGACTCGGGCGCGAGCGCCGTCCTGGTGGAGAGCGCGGCGCACGAGGAGTCGGTGGCCTCGGTCCGGGCGGACCTGCCGGAGCTGAAGAGCGTGTGGCGGATCGAGGACGACGCCGTCGCGCGCCTCACCGCCGACGGGGCCGGGGTCTCCGACGAGCTGCTCGACGCGCGCATGTCGGCGGCGAACGCGGACGATCCGGCGACGATCGTCTACACCTCGGGCACCACGGGCCGCCCCAAGGGCTGCGTCCTGACCCACCGGGCCTTCTTCGCCGAGTGCGGCAACGTGGTGGAGCGGCTGAAGCCCCTCTTCCGTACCGGCGAGTGCTCGGTGCTGCTGTTCCTGCCCGCCGCGCACGTCTTCGGGCGGCTCGTCGAGGTGGCGTCCGTGATGGCGCCGATCCGGCTGGGCTGCGTCCCGGACATCAAGAACCTCACGGACGAGCTGGCCTCGTTCCGGCCGACGCTGATCCTGGGCGTGCCCCGGGTCTTCGAGAAGGTCTACAACTCGGCGCGGGCCAAGGCGCAGGCCGACGGCAAGGGCAGGATCTTCGACAAGGCCGCGCACACGGCCATCGCGTACAGCCGGGCGCTCGGCACCCCGCAGGGCCCGTCCTTCGGCCTGAAGCTGAAGCACAAGCTCTTCGACAAGCTGGTCTACGGCAAGCTGCGGGCGGTCCTCGGCGGGCGCGGCGAGCACGCGATCTCGGGCGGCGCGCCGCTGGGCGAGCGGCTCGGCCACTTCTTCCGGGGCATCGGCTTCACCGTCCTGGAGGGCTACGGCCTGACGGAGTCGTGCGCGGCGACCGCGTTCAACCCGTGGGACCGGCAGAAGATCGGCACGGTCGGCCAGCCGCTGCCGGGCTCGGTGGTGCGGATCGCCGACGACGGCGAGGTGCTGCTGCACGGCGAGCACGTCTTCACGGGGTACTGGAACAACGAGGCGGCGACGGCCGAGGCGCTCGCGGACGGCTGGTTCCACACGGGCGACATCGGCACGCTCGACGAGGACGGCTACCTGGCGATCACCGGCCGGAAGAAGGAGATCCTGGTGACCGCGGGCGGCAAGAACGTCGCCCCGGCGGTCATCGAGGACCGGATCCGGGCGCACGCGCTGGTCGCGGAGTGCATGGTGGTCGGCGACGGGCGTCCGTTCGTGGGCGCGCTCGTCACCCTGGACGAGGAGTTCCTCGGCCGCTGGGCGTCCGAGCACGGCAAGCCGGCCGGTGCGACGGCGGCGTCCCTGCGCGACGACCCGGAGCTCCTGGCCGAGGTCCAGCGGGCGGTCGACGACGGCAACGCGGCGGTGTCCAAGGCGGAGTCGGTCCGCAAGTTCCGCGTGCTGCCCGCCCAGTTCACGGAGGAGGCGGGGCACATCACCCCGTCCCTGAAGCTGAAGCGGAACGTGGTGGCGAAGGACTTCGCGGACGAGATCGAGGCGATCTACCGGGGCTGAGCCCGGACCGTGTGGGAGGAGGCCCCGGACGATTCGTCCGGGGCCTCCTCCCATGGCGTCCGTACCGCTCAGAGCAGTGCGCGCAGCCGTTCCGCGAGGAGGTCCCAGCGCCACTTCTCCTCGACCCAGGCCCGGCCCCGTGCGCCCATGCGGGCGCGGAGTTCGGGGTCGAGGAGGAGGGCGGCGACGCGGTCGGCGGCCTCCTCCGGGGATCCGCCGCGCACGACCCAGCCCGTCTCGCCGTCGAGGACGGCGTCGGGGGCGCCGCCGGAGTCGCCCGCGACGACGGGCAGTCCGGTGGCGGAGGCCTCCAGGTAGACGATGCCGAGGCCCTCGACGTCGAGGCCGCCGCGCCGGGTGCGGCAGGGCATGGCGAAGACGTCTCCGGCCCCGTAGTGGGCGGGCAGTTCGGCCCAGGGGACGGCGCCGGTGAAGCGTACGGATCCGGCCACGCCCGTCTCGGCGGCGAGGCGGCGCAGGTCCTTCTCGTACGGGCCGCCGCCGACGATCAGGAGGACCGCGTCCGGAACCCGGCGCAGGATGTCCGGCAGGGCCCTGATCAGGGTGTCCTGGCCCTTGCGCGGGACGAGCCGGGAGACGCAGACGACGACCGGCCGGTCGCTGAGCCCGAGGCGGGCGCGGACCTCGTCGCCGCCGGAGCCGGGGTGGAAGGTCTTCTCGTCGACGCCGGGCGGGAGCTGGACCATCCGGCCGGCGGCGGCGGGGGTGAGGGCCGGGGCGATCCGGGAGCGGGTGTACTCGCCGAGGTAGGTGATCGTGTCGGTGCCCTCGCCGATGCGGCGCAGGAGCTGCCGGGCGGCGGGCAGTTGGGCCCAGCCCGCCTCGTGGCCGTGGGTGGTGGCGACCAGGCGCCGGGCGCCGGCCCGGCGCAGGGCGGGGGCCATCAGGCCGAGCGGGGCCGCGGCGCCGAACCACACGGACGCGCAGCCGTGTTCGCGCAGCAGCGCGGTGGCGCGGGCGGTGACCCGGGGGGTGGGCAGCAGCATGGTGGTGCGGTCCCGGACCACGGTGAAGGGCTGTTCGGCGTCGAACGCGGCCGTCGCCTCGGCCCCTTCGCGGCCGCGCTTCCAGGTGGAGGCGTAGACCACGACCTGTTCGGGGTCCAGGCGGAGGGCCATGTTGTGCAGGAAGGCCTGGATTCCCCCGGGACGCGGTGGGAAGTCGTTGGTTACGATCAGGGTCTTGTGCATCGTGGCCGACAGTACGCGATCGCATCCGCAGCCCGGCACCACCACTCCCCCGCGCGAGCGGGCCGACCGGACGAGGACGAGTCAGTGACGACGGGCGCAGTGGGGAAGGACTCGCGCACGGGCCTGTGGCTTCCCGTCGGCCTCTGGGGCCTCACCCGGGTCCTCCTCCTGGTGTGCGTGTTCAAGGTCGTGGTGATCCCGGGGCCGGACGTCACGTTCGACGTGGAGAACATCTACCGGGGCTGGTACGAGGTGCTGCGGAGCGGCACGTACCCGCTGGACGACGTCACCTGGCAGTACCCGCCGGCGGCGGCGTTCGTGATGTTCGCCCCCGATCTGCTGCCGTTCCTCGACTACGCGTCCGCCTTCTTCGTCCTCGCCCTCCTCTGCGACGCGCTGGTCTTCGGGCTCCTCCTGTACACGGGTCGCCGGGCGGGCCGGACGTCCCGGGGCGCCTGGATCTGGCTGGCGGGCGTCGCGCTGCTCGGCCCGACCGCGTACGCCCGGTACGACGTGATGGTGACCGCCGTCGCGGTGGCGGGGCTGCTCGCGGCCGGCCGGAGCCCGCGGGTCCTCGGCGCGCTCGCCGGTTTCGGGGCGGTCCTGAAGGTGTGGCCGGTGCTGCTGCTCGTGGGCACCCCGAAGGGGCGGGCGGCGTTCCGCTCCTGGTCGGCGGCGGCGGGCGCGGCGGCCGGGGTGCTGCTGCTCTGCGTGCTGTGGAGGCCGGGGGCGCTGTCCTTCCTCTCCTTCCAGCGGGACCGGGGCACCGAGGTCGAGTCGCTGGGCGCGACCGTCTTCCACGTGCTGCGGCACTTCGGCTGGGAGGGCGAGGCGCGGATGAACTACGGCTCGATGGAGTTCCTCGGCCCGTACGTGTCCGCGGTGTCGACGGCCGCGATGGCGGTGACGATCGGCGCCTTCGGCTGGCTGCTCCTTTGGCGGATCAGGGCGCGCCGGTTCGTCTCGTCGACGGTGGCGGACGCGGCCTTCGTGGCGGTGCTGCTCTTCACGCTGACGAGCCGGGTGCTCTCCCCGCAGTACATGCTGTGGCTGGTCGGTCTGGCGGCGGTGTGCCTGGCCTTCCGGTCGAGCCGGATGGAGCGGCCCGCGCACCTGGTGGTCTGGGCGACGGCGGTGACGCAGTTCGAGTTCCCGGTGTGGTTCTGGCACGTGACGCGGAGCGATCCGCTGGGCATGGCGGTCCTCTTCGCGCGCAACGGCCTGCTGGTCGCCGCCGCCGTCCTCGCCTGCCGGATCCTGTGGCGGCAGACGGTCACGGAGCCGCGTCTCGCCGCCGCGACCATCCCCGCGCAGCCGACCGGAGCGGACCGCGAGAAGACCCTGTCCGGCTCGCTCCGCTGAGCGCCGGGCGGCCTAGGGCCTGTCCGCGGATCAGGGTCGGACAGGTCGCGGCGTCTGGTGCGGTGCCTCGCAAGGCGCCGGAGCGGCTCGATAGCGGAGCTATCGGGACGTTTCGGCAACGCGGCGAGGTGCCGTGCCAGGCGTCGCGGCCCCGGCCATGATCCGCCGGACAGGCCCTAGCCGAGCTGCTCCTTCACGTACGCGCGCCAGTCCTCGGTGAACTCCTCCGGGGTGGTGTCCAGGACGTCGTGGAGCGCGTTCTCCACCGCCCCCTCCCGGCCCGGGTGCGCGCCCACCGCCCGGTAGAACGCGGTCAGCTCCTCCTCGCCCCAGCGCTCCGCGATCAGCTCGCAGGCCAGCCAGCCGCCCTCGTAGGCCCGTGCCAGGGCCTCCGCGTTCCCGCCGAAGGCGAAATCGGCGTCCTCCGGGAGCCGGGCCGGCGACTCGCCGTCGCGGACCGCGCGGCTCAGCTCGGGCGCGGCCTGCGCGGAGGTGCGGTCGGCGTCCCGGTAGGCCACCCAGTCCGCGAAGCCCTCGGAGAGCCAGACCGGGGTCGACGGGGTGGTGTGGGCGCGGGTGGCGACGTGGACGGTCTCGTGGGTGAGGACGAGCTGCCGGCCGAAGTCGCCGAGGATCCCGTACGCGTCGGGGTTGACGATCACCCGGTCGGCGGGCGCGTCCGTCCCGCCCCTGGTCTCGCCCGTGGTGACGGCCGCTATTCCCCGGTAGGAGTCCCCCGGCGCCCCGAGGAGCTCCCCCATGGCGTCCAGGGTGCCGGGGACGAGGACGACCACCCGGCGGGCCCAGTCCTCGGGCCAGGCCGCGGCGACGGCGGGGACCGCACGGTCGGCCGCCGCCGCGACCTCCCGGAGCCGCGCCCGGTCCTGGCCGACGCCGAGGACCAGCGCGTGGGCGCCCCGCACGACCGTGACGTCGCCCTGCTCCCAGAGCTGCCGGGGCGCGCCCGGCGCGGGCCGCTCGCCGGTCACGTACCAGCGTCCGTCCCGCTCGGTGAGGTCCAGGACGCGGGCGCCGGTGACGGGCCGCCGGTCGTGGCCCCTGAGCCGGTAGCCGAGGTCGACGCGGGCGGTGACCCGGTCGGGGGCGGTGCGCTCGACGCCGGTGACCTCGTACGACCAGCCGTCGAGCGGCACCGCCGCGAGCCGCCGGTAGAGGGTGAGGGCGGCCGGCGCGTACGCGGGGTCGAGGGCGGCCCGGTAGCCGGGCTCGTCGCGGGCGAGGAGGGCCCTGGCGTGCTCGTCGAGGAGCGTCTGGATCTCCCGCGTGGTCGCGCGGGCGGGCCCGGTCTCCGTGCAGCCGACGAGGCCCGTCAGGGCGAGCAGCAGGGCCAGCAGGCAGAAGACCGCCGGCCGTCGCGCTCCGTACCCCTGACCCGCCACGCCTCCGATCGTACGGTCCGGAGGGCGGGGGCGGCCTCCGGGGCGGGGGCCGTGCGGTCCGGGTCAGACCCGGGTGACCGTCACGTGCGACATCATGTTCACCGGGTCGTAGCGGACCCGGGCACCCGGGTAGGGGGCGTGGATGACCTGCCCGTTCCCGACGTACATCGCCACGTGGCTGGCGTCGCCCCGGTACGTGACGAGGTCCCCCGGCCGCGCCTGCGAGAGCGGCACCTGCCGGCCCGCGTACCGCTGGGCGGCGGAGGTGCGCGGCAGGCTGATCCCGGCCTGGCGGTAGGACCAGACCATGAGGCCGGAGCAGTCGAAGGCGGAGGGGCCGGTCGCCCCCCACACGTACGGCCTGCCGACCGCGCCCCGGGCGGCGGCCACGGCGGCGGCGACCCGCGAGGAGACCGGGCCGGCGTCCGCGGCGGCGGGCATCGCCTCCCCGGCCGGTCCGCCGGGGGCGCCGGCGGACCGGGCGTCCTCGCGGCCACCGGTGCGGGAGGCGCGCTCCTCGAAGTCGGCGCGCTCCTCGGCGGTGAGGGAGGCGAGCACCCGGCGGGCCTCGGCGAGCTTGCGCTCGACGGTGCGCTTGTGGCGGGCGACCTCGGTCCGGCTGCGCTCCAGCTCGGCCAGGGCCGTGCGGGCCTCGCTCCGCTGCTGGCCGAGGCGGCGCTGCTCCCGCAGGAGTTCGCCGAGCGCGGCGCCCTGGCGGGCGGTGAGCCGGTCGAGGGCGGAGGCGCGTTCGAGGTAGCTGTCCGGGTCGGAGGAGAGCAGCAGGGCGAGGGCGGGGTCGATGCCGCCGGAGCGGTACTGGGCCCCGGCGACCGAGCCGAGGACGCCCCGCATGCGGTTGACGCGCTCCTGGCCGCGGGCGAGGCCGTCCCGGGCCCGGGAGACCGTGCGGCGCAGCGCGTCCGCCTTCTCGTCGGCCTCGTTGTAGCTCTCCGTGGCCCGTTCGGCCTCCTCGAAGAGGCGGTCGACCGTGGTCCGGGCGGCCCCGGTGCCGGCTCCGGGGTCGGCGCTCGCGGGGACGGCCCCGAGGGACGCCGCCGCGGTGGCCGCGGCGGCGGCGGTGAGGACGGTGACCCGGGCGGGTCGGCGGTGGGACGCCACGGATCGCGCTCCGTTCGGCTCGACGCAGACTGGCGCGGCAGACAGTAGCCGCTGATCACTCTCCGTCCAACGAGGGCGCCGGGCACACAAAGTGACGCCCCGCCGGAGAACACAGGTCACCGGCGGGGCGTCGGGTCAGCGTGCGTCGCGGCGAACCACCCGTTCGGGCGGCATGCCGCGGCGGGTCGCGGGGTCAGCCTCCGATGCGGACGCCGAACTGGAACGTGCCCAGGTAACCGATCGCCTCGTAGCGGACGTTGGCGCCCGGGTAGGGGGCGTGCAGGACGGTGTTGTTGCCCGCGTACAGGCCCACGTGCGACAGGTTGCTGAAGAAGACCAGGTCGCCCGGCTTGAGCTGGCTGCGGCCGATCTTCGTGCCGTCGTTCTGCTGGGTGTAGGTGACGCGGCTGAGCTTGACGCCGGCCTGGCCGTAGGCCCACTGGGTGAGGCCGGAGCAGTCGAACGAGGAGGGGCCCTCGTGGCCGGAGGCGTACGGCATGCCGACCCGGGTGGCGGCGGCGCTCAGCGCGGCGGCGCCGAGGCCGCTCGCGGGGGCCTCGTTGCCCAGGTCGACCCGCTCGCCGGCGGCGCGGCTGGCGCGCTGCTCCTTCTTCCGCTCCTCCTCCGCGATCCTGTCCTTCTCGGCCTGGGTCAGGGTGTTGAGGAGCTTCTGGGCCTCGGCCAGCTTGCCCTGGTACTTGCGCTTCTTGTCGCCGAGGGACTTGCGGACGGACTCCAGGTCGCCGAGCTTCTCGGCGGCCTCGGCGCGCTGCTGGGAGAGGGTGCGCTGCTTGGCCTGGATCGCGGTGAGCACGTCGGCCTGCTGCGCGCTCAACTGGTCGATCGCGGACGCCTTGTCGAGGTAGGTGTCCGGGTCGCCGGAGAGGAAGAGCTGGAGGGCCGGGTCGATGCCGCCGGAGCGGTACTGGGCGCTGGCGACCGAACCGATCTTGTCGCGCAGGGCGTTGAGCTCCTGCTGACCGCGGGCCACCTTGTCCTGGAGCTCGCCGATCTCCTTCTGGAGCTTGCCCCGGCGCTCGTCGGCCTGGTTGTACTGCTCCGTGGCCTCCTCGGCCTCGTGGTGCAGCTCGTCGACCTTCGACTTGACCTCGTCGATCTTGGGCTTGGCGGGGGCCGCCTGGGCGCCGGACTGGGCGGTGAGGGCGACGGCCGCGGCCGCGGTCACGGTGAGCACGGTCACACGGGCGCGGCTCGGCTGCTTGGGTCGACGGTGGGACGCCACGAAGGCGATCTCCTTCTTCCTCGAGCCGCCCGGCCGGTCAGGGGCAGGCGGTTCCTCCGCCGTCACCCCGGATGGGTGATCAACCGCGCGAAGGTTCGAGCCCTGACCCTAGTGACCGAGTTGTGATCATTCAAATCCCACCGGAGAAAATCTCGCTCACGCACCACATTATTTACATACATCGCACGGGCAGTGAGGGGCGGTTGACGGTCCGCCGTCCACAATCCGGGCATAAGGGCCAGGAGTTGCGAGGCGTTACGAGAGCCGCGAAAGCCGCTTCAGCAACAAGGCGGACGCGACCGGCCGCGCCCCCGCCTTCGCCACCCCGTCGGCCACCTCGCGGTCCGTGGAGACCACCACGACCGGCCGCCCCGGCGGCTCCGCCCGCACGAGCTGCCGGATCAACTCGTCGGCCGTGACACCGGGCTTGGAGAACAGCACCCGCACCCCCCGCGGCGGCGCGAGGAGCACCGGGGCCGCCAGCTCCGCCCCGTCGAAGACACAGGTGACCTCGGCGCCCGAGCGGGCCGCGAGGGCCGAGAGCCCGCCGAGCAGCCGCAGCCGCTGCTTCTCCAGGGGCATCGTCGGATAGCCGGTCTTGGTGACGTTGTAGCCGTCGACGACCAGGTGCGTCTGCGGCAGCGACAGGAGCTGGTCGAGCAGCGCCGGGTCGGTCTCGGAGAGCGCCCGCGCCGCGATGTCCTTCGGCGACATCCGCCCCGGCTCCACCGCGTCCACGGTGTCCGCCGGATGCGTCGAGACGGGCGGCAGCGCGAGTTCGCGGCGCAGCCCCTGGGCCGCGTCGAGGACCGTGTCGAGCAGCAGCCGCAGCCGCATGTCCTCCACCGAGCGCCCCTCGCGGGCGGTCCTGCGGCTGGCCTCCAGGGCCGCCTCGACCTCGCCGAGCCGGGCCCGCAGCCGCCGGCTCTCGCTCTCGGCGGCCGACACCTGGGCCGCCGCCTCCGCCCGCGCGGCCTCGATCTCGCCCTGGGCCCTGCGCAGCGCGGCCTCGCCCCGCTTCACGTCGCTCTGCGCGCTGCGCAGCTTGCGGTGGAGCGACTCGGCCTCCTTGCGGGCCGCGTCGAGGTCGTGCCGCAGCTGCTCGGTCTCGCCCCGGGAGCGGTCCCGGGCGGCGGCGAGCTCCTCGCGCAGCCGCTCCAGCTCGCGCCGGCCGGCCTCGTCGGCCCGCTCGGCGTCGGCCCGCAGGGCCTCCTCGCCGGCGGCGGCGACCAGCTTGACCCAGCCGGGCGGGCGCAGCACGTAGGCGGCCGCCGCCACGTCGACGGGGTCGGCGGCCGCGGGCGGGGTGCCGCCCTCCACGGCTCCGGCCAGCTCGGGCTGGCCCTGCTTGAGCCGTTCGCCGATCCGCTGCCGGAAGAGCGGGTCGCTCTCCAGGGCGGCCGCCATCGCGTTGCCGGCGAACTTGGCCCGCCGGCTCGCGGTGAACCGGGCGTACTGCCGCAGGGGCGCGGGCAGCTCCGCGACGGTCAGCCCGCCGAAGGCGTCCGCGACCAGCGCGACGACCCGCCGCCGTACGCCTTCCGGCAGTGGGTGGTCGAGCGTCTCGGCAGCGTCACCTGCCGCGCCGGCCGGCTCTCCACCGTGCGCGGGCTGCTCCACGATCCGTCACCCCTATGTCGTCCGCGCCGTCCCTCAGGAGGCGGCGCCCGGCCTGTCCACCAGTTCGATCTGGTCCACCGCGTTGCACCAGCGGCAGCGGACCGACTCGATGGTCTCACTGACCACCTGCCGCTCCTCGACCGTCGGCTCCCCGGCGAGGTCCAGATGGACGTACTCGACGACCTTGGACGAGCGGGTCACGTCGAATCGGGTGAGGTTGCCGCAGAGCGTGCAGCGCCAGCGGGTCTCGGCGGTCGGCAGGGGAACCGTCGTCATCGAGCCGTCCTTCTTCCTGTTGCGTGGTACTCAGGTGCGGGAGCCGCGGTGCGCCGTCGAACTGCGGTCGTACTGCCCGCAACCCTACGGCCTCACGGCCCGGCGGGGGCACGGCGAGGCGCTCTGTCCCCTTCGTCCCGGGTGGGCCATGATCGGTCCGTGATCGATTGGCGAAGCGCGGTGACGGGTACCTGGCGGGGCGTCCGCGGCGGGCCCGCGGTGACGTACGGCCTGATCGCCGCCTGCTGCCTCCTCTTCCTGTTCGGCCCGGTCTCCGGACTGAACCCGGTGTACGGCACGGGGGACGCGGTCCTGGCGGCCCAGGGCTCGTACTTCCGCCGCTGGGGGGTCGTCCCCGCCGAGCTGATGGGCGGCGAGCCGCGCGCCCTGCTCACCCCGCTCACCGCGCTCTTCGTCCACGGGAGCTGGCTCCACCTGCTGGGGAACATGCTCTTCCTGTACGTCTTCGGCGCGATGGCCGAGGAGCGCATGGGCCGGTTCGCGTACGCCCTCTTCTACCTGGGCACCGGCTACCTGGCCCTCGCCGGGTACGCGGCGGCGCACGCCCACAGCGAGCAGACCCTCGTCGGGGCGTCCGGGGCGATCTCCGGGGTGCTGGGGGCCTTCCTCTTCCTCTTCCCGCGCTCCCGGGTCACCAGCCTCTTCCCCTTCCTCTTCTTCCTGCCGCTGCGCTTCCCCGCCTGGATCGTGCTGGTCTTCTGGTTCACGCTCCAGTGGATGGCCGCGCGGGCGGCGGGCGCGGGGCCGGGCGTCGCCTATCTGGCCCACGTGGTGGGCTTCGCGATCGGCTTCCTCTACGCCTGGGTGCGCTACCGGGGTGGGGATAGAGTGAAAGCCCCAGCCGCGGCGACCGAGGGAGAAAGCCAGCCGTGATCACCGCGATCGTGCTCATCAAGACCAGCGTGGACCGCATCCCCGAGATCGCCGAGTCGATCGCGGCGCTCGACAGCGTCAGCGAGGTCTTCTCGGTGACCGGCACGTACGACCTGATCGCCATGGTCCGGGTGCCGCGCCACGACGACCTCGCGGACGTGATCCCCGGCAGCATCAGCAAGATCCCGGGCGTCGAGGCCACGGACACGCACGTCGCGTTCCGCACGTACTCGCAGCACGACCTGGAGGCGGCCTTCGCCATCGGTCTGGAGTCCTGAGGCTCCGCGCGCACGGAAACGGTGAAGGGGCCTCCCGGTCGGGAGGCCCCTTCACCCGTACGAGTGAGCGATCAGCCGCGGTCGGGGACGCAGCGGCCGTCCTCGGTGCGGTACTTCCACTGGGCGCCGTCCCGGACGAGCTCCTTCACGGCGCCGACGAACCGCTCCACGTGCTCGTCGGGCGTACCGGCGCCGAAGCTCACCCGGATGGCGTTGAGGGAGCGCTCGCCGGGCGCGGCCTCGGGGGCGCCGCACTCGCCCGGGTCCTGCGGGTCGCTGCCGAGCAGGGTGCGGACCAGCGGGTGGGCGCAGAAGAGGCCGTCGCGGACGCCGATGCCGTACTCGGCGGAGAGCGCGGCGGCGAAGTGGGAGCTGTTCCAGCCCTCCACGACGAAGGAGATGACGCCGACGCGCGGGGCGTCGTCGCCGAAGAGCGAGAGCACCCGGACCTCGGGGACCTCGGCCAGGCCCGCGCGGACCGTGGCGATCAGGTGGTCCTCGCGGGCGACGAGGGCGTCGAAGCCGGCCTCGGTGAGGGCCTTGCAGGCGGAGGCGATCGAGTAGACCCCGATGACGTTCGGGGAACCGGCCTCGTGCCGGGCCGCGGTGGTGTGCCACTCCACGTCCACACCACCGTCGGCCCGACGCGCCACCTTGCGGGAGGCGCCGCCGCCCGCGAGGTAGGGCTGGGAATCCTGGAGCCAGTCGGCGCGGCCGGCGAGGACGCCGGAGCCGAAGGGCGCGTACAGCTTGTGCCCGGAGAAGGCGACCCAGTCCACGTCGAGGTCGGTCACGGAGACCGGGTGGTGGGGCGCGAGCTGGGCGGCGTCGAGCACGATCCGGGCGCCGTGGGCGTGCGCGGCGGCGGCCAGCTCCTTCACCGGCCACAGCTCGCCGGTGACGTTGGAGGCGCCGGTGACGCAGACCAGGGCGGGGCCGTACGGGTCGCGGGCCGCCAGCGCCCGCTCCAGGGTCTCGACGGCCTGGGCCGGGGTCCGGGGCGCGTTGAGGTAGGTGACCCGGGCGTCCCGCCACGGCAGCAGCGAGGCGTGGTGCTCGGTCTCGAAGACGAAGACCTGGCAGCCGGCCGGGACCGCGGCGGCGAGCAGGTTGAGCGAGTCGGTGGTGGAGCGGGTGAAGACGACCTGGTCGCCGGGGCGGCAGTCGAGGAACTCGGCGACGGTGGCGCGGCTGTTCTCGAAGAGGTCGGTGGAGAGCTGGGAGAGGTAGCCGGCGCCGCGGTGGACGCTGCCGTAGTAGGGGGCGTACGCGGCGACGTCGTCCCAGACCCGCTGGAGGGCCGGGGCGCTGGCCGCGTAGTCGAGCGCCGCGTAGGTCACCTCGCCGCCGGTGACGAGCGGGACGGTCACGTCCCGGCCGAGGACGGGCAGCGGGGCGGCGCAGCAGGGGTCGGCGGACTCGGTGGCGGCGGACTCGACGGCCCCGGCGACGGCGGTGGTGACGGCGGTGGCGGCGTTCGGGCGTGCGGACATGGCGGTATCTCCCGGCGGGCGGTGCGGAATGGCTTCGGTGAATCCCGTACGCGGCCGGAGACGGCGGGGCACGGGTGAGGCCTCGGAAGACGTGGGGGTACGCGGAAGGGACCCTGATCCGAGGGTGAAGAAGGGGCGGACTCGCCCTATCGCATTCGCTTGCTCACGGAAAAAGCTCCTCGAGAGACCAGGACCCCTGGTGTTCGAGGGGTCCGCGCTTGCCGTAGACCTCGCTGCCTACGGCCTGGTCATCACCCGGGGCACCCCGCCACGGACGGAGGGTTGCCGGACAGCAAGCCGGGGCCAAAACGCTGTCACTCGTGACCTGAAGAGCATCCTGCCACATGATCGCCGCCGCGCAAGACCCCGGTCCGCATGCTGGACCGGGGTCGTACGGCCAATGGCCGGAACACTACGCGTTGCTGACGGCGATCCACCGCTCCAGGGCCCGGCGGGCGGCGCCGGAGTCGATCGCCTCGGCGGCCCGGTCGATGCCGGCGCGGATCTGCTCCACCAGGGTGCCGTCGCCCGGCGCGAGGGCCGTGAGGGCCGCCGCCGAGTTGAGCAGCACCGCGTCCCGCACCGGGCCGGTCTCCCCCGCGAGCAGCCGGCGGGCCACGTCGGCGTTGTACGAGGCGTCCGCGCCGCGCAGCGCCTCCACGGGCACGAGGTCGATGCCGGCGTCCCGGGGGTCGAAGGCCTCCTCCCGCACCGCGCCGTCCCGGACCACCCAGACCCGCGAGGTGGCCGTGGTGGTCAGCTCGTCGAGCCCGTCGTCGCCGCGGAAGACCAGGGCGGAGGAGCCGCGCTCGGCCAGCACCCCGGCCATGATCGGGGCCATCCGGGCGTCGGCGACGCCGGTCGCCTGGGCCCGGACGCGGGCCGGGTTGGTGAGCGGACCGAGGAAGTTGAAGGTGGTCCGGATGCCCAGCTCCTTGCGGGCCGCGGCGACGTGCCGCAGCGCCGGGTGGAACTTCACCGCGAAGCAGAAGGTGATGCCCGCCTCCTCGGCGACCTCCGCGACCCGGCGCGGAGTCAGCTCCAGGTTGACGCCGAGCTTCTCCAGGACGTCGGAGGCGCCGGAGGCGGAGGAGGCCGCCCGGTTGCCGTGCTTGACGACCTTGGCGCCGGTGCCGGCGACCACGATCGCCGACATGGTGGAGATGTTGACGGTCTTGGCGCCGTCGCCGCCGGTGCCGACGATGTCGACGGAGGGGCCGGGCACCTCGATCGTGTTGGCGTGCTCGTACATCGTCCGGACGAGGCCGGTGATCTCCTCGACGGTCTCGCCCTTGGCGCGCAGGGCGACGGCGAAGCCGGCGATCTGCGCGTCGGTGGCCTCGCCCCGCAGGATGCGGTCCATGGCCCAGGCGGTGTCCTCGGCGCTCTGGTCGCGGCCGGACAGCAGGCCGTCCAGGACGACGGGCCAGGAGCGGCCCGCCGTGGTAGGTCCTCCAGCGGGGGTCGCAGCGCTCACGGCAGCTCCTGGGCGTCGTCACGTACGGATACGGGCCCACCCTATCGACCCCCGGGGACGGCGAAGAGCCCCGTCCATCGAATGGACGGGGCTCTCGCCGTGGCGACTTTCAGCAAGTCGGGAGGTTCGGGCGATCAGTGGTGGCCGTGGCCGCTCTGGATCTCCTTGTACTCCTCGACGGTGGGCTTGGCGATCTGGCTGTCCTCGCCGTAGTAGCCCTTGTTGAGCTTGACCCGCAGCTTCTCCAGGCGGCCGACCTTCCGCTCGACGCCGTTCTCGTCGACGGCCGGCGGCAGCTCGGCGGGCGCGTACTGCTCGTGCGCCGTGAGGCGGTGCAGCTCGCCCTGGCTGAGCGGCTCGTGGACCTCGACGAACTCGCCGTGCGGCAGGCGCTTGATGATGCCCGACTCGCGGCCGTGCAGCACCTTGTCCTTGTCCCGGCGCTGGAGGCCGAGGCAGATCCGCTTGGTGACGATGAACGCGATGACCGGACCGGCGAAGAAGAAGATCCGCACGAACCAGGTGATCGAGTTCAGCGACAGGTGGAAGTGCGTCGCCCAGAGGTCGTTTCCACCACCCACGAGCATGATCATGTACGCGGTGATCCAGGCGACGCCGAAGGCGGTGCGCGTCGGAGCGTTGCGCGGGCGCTGCGCGATGTGGTGCTCGCGCTTGTCGCCGGTGATCCAGGACTCGATGAACGGGTAGACCGCGATCGCGGCGAGGACCGCCGGGAAGATCGCCAGGGGGATCATCACGCCCAGGACCAGGGTGTGGCCCCAGAGGTTGATCTCCCAGCCCGGCATGACGCGGATCAGGCCCTCGGCGAAGCCCATGTACCAGTCGGGCTGGGCGCCGGTGGACACCTGGTCCGGGCGGTACGGGCCGAGCGCCCAGATCGGGTTGATCGAGGCGATCGCCGCGATGACCGCGATGACGCCGAAGACCAGGAAGAAGAAGCCTCCGGCCTTCGCCATGTACACGGGCAGCAGCGGCATGCCGACGACGTTCTTGTTCGTGCGGCCGGGGCCCTCGAACTGCGTGTGCTTGTGGACGAACACCAGGATGAGGTGGGCGACCATCAGGCCCAGCATGATGCCGGGCAGCAGCAGCACGTGCGCCGAGTAGAACCGGGCGACGAAGTCGCCGCCGGGGAACTCCCCGCCGAACAGGAACATCGAGAGGTACGTGCCGACGATCGGCACGGACAGGATCGCGCCCTGCATGAAGCGGACACCGGTGCCGGAGAGCAGGTCGTCCGGGAGCGAGTAACCGGTGAAGCCGGTGAACATGCCCAGGAAGAACAGCAGGAAGCCGAACAGCCAGTTGATCTCACGCGGCTTGCGGAACGCGCCGGTGAAGAAGACGCGCATCATGTGCACGAACATGCCGGCGAGGAAGATCAGCGCCGCCCAGTGGTGGATCTGCCGGATCAGCAGACCACCGCGCACCTCGAACGAGATGTGCATGGTCGAGTTGAACGCCTCGGACATCAGCTGTCCCTGGAGCGGGACGTACGGGCCCGCGTACTCCACCTCGTTCATCGACGGGTGGAAGAACAGCGTCAGGTAGACGCCCGTCAGGATGATGATGAGGAAGCTGTAGAGGCAGACCTCGCCCAGCATGAAGGACCAGTGGTCCGGGAAGATCTTCCGCATGTTGGCCTTGGCCAGCGTGTAGATCCCCAGGCGGCCGTCGGCCCAGTCGGCGACCCGCTCACCGGCGGGCGCTTTCTTCTTGGTATCCGTCACGGTGCTCATCCGCGCTCCCAGAAGGCAGGACCGACGGGCTCGTCGAAGTCGCCGAGCGCCTCCAGGAAGCCCTTGTCGTTCACGCCGATCCGCAGCTGCGGAAGGGGGTGACCGGCCGGGCCGAAGATGACGCGGGCGCCGTCGGAGAGGTCGAAGGTGGACTGGTGGCACGGGCAGAGGACGTGGTGCGTCTGCTGCTCGTACAGGGAGATCGGGCAGCCCACGTGGGTGCAGATCTTCGAGAACGCGACGATGCCCTCGTGCGACCACTCGAGCTCGCGCTTGTCCTTGATGTCCTCCGGCTGGATCCGGACGATCATCAGGGCGGCCTTGGCGATCTGGGTCTGGAAGTCGTGGTCGTGCTCCGAGAGGCCCTCGGGCATCGCGAAGGTCAGCGAACCGACCGCGACGTCCTCGGGACGCAGCGGCTCGTGCGTGTTCATGTTGATGAGCTGGAGCCCCTTGGCCCACATCGTGGTCCGGAGCTTCTTCTCGGGCAGCGGGCCCATGTCGCGCAGCAGGACGATGCCGGAGAGCGGCACGAGCGCCAGCGCGCCGAACATCGTGTTGCGGATGAGCTTGCGGCGGCCCATGCCGGACTCGGCGGCACCGGCCGCGAAGTCCGCCATGACCTTCGCCTTGACCTCGGGCGACGCCTCGATCGGGTGACGCTCGTCGGCGACCTCGACGTCGGACATCAGGGTGCGGGCCCAGTGGACCGCGCCCGCGCCGATGAAGAAGAGGGCCGCGCCGAGGGTCAGACCCAGGGCGAAGTTGAGCGCGGACACCCGGCCGAAGGGCCAGATGTACACGATCTTGTCGACCGGGAAGATCACGTACGAGGCGATGAAGCCGACGGTGGCCAGCATCGACAGCGTGAACATGAAGGCGACCGCGCGCTCGGACCGGCGAGCGGCCCGCTCGTCGATGTCCTGGATGCGGGGCTTGTGGGGCGGGAGGCCCGGGTCGGCGAACGGGTCGTCGGCGACCTTCACCGCGCCGTGCGCGGTGTCCTGCACTGCCGGCAGGTTCTCTTCTGGAATCTCTTGGCTACTCATGACTTCTTGGCCTTAGCGGTGTGGGCCGCGACCCAGATGGCAACTGCGATCAACGTACCCAGGCCGAAGATCCAGCCGAACAGACCTTCGGAGACCGGGCCGAGGCCACCGAGCGAGAGACCGCCCGGGCTGTCGGCCTTCTCGCTGTTGACGGCCTGGACGTACGCGATGATGTCCTTCTTCTCCTTCTCCGGCATGGTCGTGTCCGGGAAGGAGGGCATGTTCTGCGGGCCGGTCTGCATGGCCTCGTAGAGGTGCTTCGGGCTCACGCCTTCGAGGCTCGGGGCGTACTTGCCGTGGGTCAGCGCGCCACCCTCACCGGTGAAGTTGTGGCACTGGGCACAGTTGGTGCGGAACAGCTCGCCACCCCGGGCGGCGTCGGCGCCCGCGGGGTCGTACTGCTTCCCGGTCGGCGTGATCGGACCGGCGCCGAGGGAGGCCACGTACGCGGCGAGCTGGTCGATCTCGGCCTGCGAGTAGATGTTCTTCTTCTTCGGGACCTGGGCGCCCGGCTGCTGGGCCGGCATGCGGCCCGTGGCGACCTGGAAGTCCACGGCGGCCGAACCCACGCCGACGAGGGACGGGCCGTCAGAGGTGCCCTGACCGCCGGTTCCGTGGCAGCTTGCGCAGCCGACGGAGTAGAGCTTCTTCCCCTCCTCGATGGCGAGGGACTGGGCGGTCTCGTCGGCCTTCGCCGTGCCCGCGGGCGCGAACGCGGCGTACAGCCCCCCCGTGGCCGCCAGCGCGAGAAGTAGGACGACGACCGCCGCCAGCGGATGGCGTCGTCGTGCGGAGAGCTTTTTCACGGATTACCCCGGTGTCAGGATCTTCTGCGTCGATGCTTGCTGGATGTCTCGGTCCGCCGGGTCGGCGGGACCGATTACTTGATCATGTAGATCGTGGCGAAGAGGCCGATCCAGACGACATCGACGAAGTGCCAGTAGTAGGACACGACGATGGCGGCGGTTGCCTGCTCGTGAGTGAACCTCTTGGCGGCGTACGTCCGGCCGAGGACCAGCAGGAAGGCGATGAGACCGCCCGTCACGTGCAGGCCGTGGAAGCCGGTGGTCAGGTAGAACACCGAGCCGTAGGGGTCCGACGAGAGGGAGAGCCCCTCGTGCTTGACCAGCTCGGTGTACTCGAAGACCTGGCCGCCGATGAAGATCGCACCCATCACGAACGTGATGATGAACCACGTCCGGAGCTTCTTCACGTCGCCCCGCTCCGCGGCGAAGACGCCGAGCTGGCAGGTGAGGGAGGAGAGCACCAGGATCGTGGTGTTGGTGGCCGAGAACGGGAAGTTCAGGGCCGAGGCCTTTTCCGCCCAGAAGTCGGCACCCGTCACCGATCGCAGGGTGAAGTACATCGCGAAGAGGGCCGCGAAGAACATCAGCTCGGAGCTCAACCAGATGATGGTTCCGACGCTGGTGAGGTTCGGTCGATTGACCGACGGGTGTGCGTGCCCTGTTTCTACTGTCGTTACTGTCGCCACGACCGACATTATGTCGGTCGCTTATCCCGCCCTCACTCCGGGGGGTGCCGTTCGGAGTGTCAGGGGGGTGTGTCCAGCCCGAACGGCCCAGCGCGGAGCCCCCCGGAGACCCTTCGAACAGGTGTTGAACGGGTGTTGACGGGCTGTGGACCGGAGTAGCATCCGCCGCGTCGGACGACGACCTTCCCACGGACTTCCCCACGGAGGAACGATGCAGTCGAGTGCCACGGTCCTGGTCTACAGCGACGACGCGAACACGCGTGCACAGGTGCGGCTCGCGGCCGGACGCAGGCCCGCGGCCGACGTTCCCCCGGTCGAGTTCGTGGAGTGCGCCACACTGCCCGCGGTCCTGAAGCGCCTGGACGAGGGCGGGATCGACGTCTGCGTCCTGGACGGCGAGGCCGTGCCGGCGGGCGGCATGGGGGTCTGCCGGCAGATCAAGGACGAGGTCTTCCGCTGCCCGCCGGTGCTGCTGCTCATGGGGCGCCCGCAGGACGCCTGGCTGGCCACCTGGAGCCGGGCGGACGCCGCGGTCACCCTTCCGGTGGAACCGGTCGAGTTCGCGGCGTCCCTGGCGTCCCTGCTGCGCTCCCGCCTCTCGATCGGCGCGTGAGCCGGTAGCGGCGGCCCCGGAGGCGGTCAGAGGGAGGGCCGCAGGCGGGCCTGTTCGGTGGAGACCACCGGTTCGCCGGCGGCCTCCGCCAGGGCGCTGCCCTCGCGCCACTTGTCCCAGGTCAGGTTCCAGTCGCCGAAGCCGTTGCCGAAGCGCTCCATCGTGTCGCCGCCGCTGTTGACGGTCTGCACGATGTCGCCGGCCCGGACGGTCTTGAAGAACCAGGCCGCGTTGTCCATCGACATGCCGACGCAGCCGTGGCTGACGTTCGCCACGCCCTGCGAGCCGACCGACCAGGGCGCGGCGTGCACGTACTCGCCGCTCCAGGTGACCCGGGTGGCGTAGTACACGGGCAGGTCGTACGACTCGGAGCTGCCCTCCGCGATGCCCACGGTGGTGCCCCGCATCCGGACGTAGTACTCCTTGCCGAGCACCACCTTGACGCCGTTGCGGGTGTCGAAGCCGGGCTTGCCGGTGGTCACCGGAATGGTGTTGATCACTTCTCCGTTGCGCTTCACCGTCATCTGGTGCGTCCCGGCGTCCGCGACGGCCTCTATCCGATCGCCGATGGTGAGCTTCAGCGGCTCGGACTCGCCGCCGTAGAGCTTGTCGCCGACCTTGAGGCCGTCCAGGTTGCCGCTGACCGTGACGCTCGCGCCGGCGGGCCAGTACTCCTTCGGGCGGAAGTGCAGCTTCTTGTCGTCCACCCAGTACCAGGAGCCCTCGACGGCGGGGGTGGAGCGGACCTTGAGGGCCCGCTCGACGACCGCGCGGGAGGCCCGGTCCTTGACGGGGAGGCTGAGGTCGGCGGTGATCGGCTGTCCGACGCCGTACGTGCCCGCCTCCGGCCCGAAGGTCGCGGTCAGGGCCCGTTTCGCCGGGGCCGTCTCGAACGTGAACGTACGGGCGCCGGGGGCGCCGTCCCCGTCCTCCGTGGCCACCCGGACCGTGTAGCGGGCGCCGGCCGCCAGGGTGGCCGTGGAGCGCCAGCGCCGTCCGTCCGCGGTGAGCTCGCCCGCCAGGTGGCGCCCCGAGGCGTCGACGGCGGTGACGTCGGTGATCCGGCCCTCGTCGCCCTTGGAGGTGATCTCCAGGGGCTTCTCGGGGTCAGCCTTGGCTCCGCCGGCGGGGAGGCCGACGGCGAGCTGGTCCGCCGCGTCGTACGCCTTCACCTTCGGCGGGTGGTCGTCCGGTCCGGAGCACGCGGTGGTGCCCGCGGTGACGGTCACGGCCAACAGGGTGCAGCTCAGAACAGTCCGAATGCGCGGCGTGTCGTTCATGACCTCACCGTAAGAACAATCCCCGGAGGGGGCGCGCCGAGTGCTGCAAAAGAGGGGCCCGGACACTTCGGTGACGAAGCGTCCGGGCCCCTCGGTGTGCTCCGGTGCGGAGCGGGGTACTGCTACTGGTTCTGGTTCTCGCCGCGGTAGAACTCGAAGACCCAGCCGAACAGGCCGACGAGGATCAGCGGGGCGGAGAAGTACAGGATCCACCAGCCCATCGCGACGCCGAGGAAGGCGAGCGCGCCGCCGATGCCGAGCGAGAGCGGCTGCCAGCTGTGCGGGGCGAAGAAGCCCAGCTCACCGGCCTCGTCCGCGACGTCGGCCTCCTTGTCGTCCTGCGCCATGGCGTCGACCCGCTTGGCCGTGAAGGCCAGGTAGTAGCCGATCATGATGGCCAGGCCGAAGGCCAGGAAGAGCGCCGTCGTGCCGACCGGCTCCTTGGACCAGACGCCGTACAGGATCGCCATGGCAAGGATGAAGACGCTCAGCCAGATGAACATCTTGCCCTGGATCTTCACTTGCCGGCCTCCTTGCTGCCCGAGAGGGCCTCGGCCTCGTGCGGCTTGTTCTCGAGCTGGTCGAGAGCGGCGATCTCGGGGTGGTGCAGGTCGAACGCCGGCGATTCGGAGCGGATCCGCGGCAGGGTGAGGAAGTTGTGCCGCGGCGGCGGGCAGGACGTCGCCCATTCGAGCGAACGGCCGTAGCCCCACGGGTCGTCGACCTCGATCTTCTTGCCGTACTTGGCGGTCTTCCAGACGTTGTAGAAGAACGGCAGGATCGACAGGCCGAGCAGGAAGGAGGAGATCGTCGAGATCGTGTTCAGGGCGGTGAAGCCGTCGGCGTTCAGGTAGTCCGCGTAACGACGCGGCATGCCCTCGGCACCGAGCCAGTGCTGCACCAGGAAGGTGCCGTGGAAGCCGATGAACAGCGTCCAGAAGGTCATCTTGCCGAGCCGCTCGTCCAGCATCTTGCCGGTGAACTTCGGCCACCAGAAGTGGAAGCCGGCGAACATCGCGAAGACGACGGTGCCGAAGACCACGTAGTGGAAGTGCGCCACGACGAAGTACGAGTCGGAGACGTGGAAGTCCATCGGCGGCGAGGCCAGGATGACGCCGGTCAGACCACCGAAGGTGAAGGTGATCAGGAAGCCGATCGTCCACAGCATCGGCGTCTCGAAGGACAGCGAGCCCTTCCACATCGTTCCGATCCAGTTGAAGAACTTCACGCCGGTCGGTACGGCGATGAGGAACGTCATGAAGGAGAAGAACGGGAGGAGCACGCCGCCGGTGACGTACATGTGGTGGGCCCACACGGTCACGGACAGACCGGCGATCGCGATCGTCGCGGCCACCAGGCCGATGTAGCCGAACATCGGCTTGCGGCTGAAGACCGGGATGATCTCGGAGACGATGCCGAAGAACGGCAGGGCGATGATGTACACCTCTGGGTGTCCGAAGAACCAGAAGAGGTGTTGCCAGAGCAGGGCTCCGCCGTTGGCCGCGTCGAAGACGTGGGCACCGAACTTGCGGTCCGCCTCCAGGGCGAACAGCGCGGCCGCCAGGACCGGGAAGGCGAGCAGGACCAGGACACCGGTCAGCAGCACGTTCCAGGTGAAGATCGGCATGCGGAACATCGTCATGCCCGGGGCGCGCATGCAGATGATCGTGGTGATGAAGTTGACCGAGCCGAGGATCGTGCCGAAGCCGGAGAAGGCCAGACCCATGATCCACATGTCGGCGCCGACGCCCGGCGAGCGGACGGCGTCCGACAGCGGGGAGTAGGCGAACCAGCCGAAGTCGGCCGCACCCTGCGGGGTGAGGAAGCCGGCCACCGCGATGATCGAGCCGAAGAGGTACAGCCAGTAGGCGAACATGTTCAGCCGCGGGAACGCCACGTCGGGCGCGCCGATCTGCAGCGGCATGATCCAGTTGGCGAATCCGGCGAACAGCGGCGTCGCGAACATCAGCAGCATGATCGTGCCGTGCATCGTGAACGCCTGGTTGAACTGCTCGTTCGACATGATCTGCGTACCCGGACGGGCCAGCTCGGCGCGCATGAAGAGCGCCATGAGGCCGCCGATGCAGAAGAAGGCGAACGACGTGACCAGGTACATCGTCCCGATCGTCTTGTGGTCGGTGGTGGTCAGCCACTTCACCACGACATTGCCGGGCTGCTTGCGCCGTACGGGCAGCTCGTTCTCGTACGAGCCCTCAGCTGCGGCGGCACCCTGGGTTTCGTTGTGGATGCTCACAGTTGGTTCTTCTCCGCATTCCTGGCCGGGTCCGTCTGCTCGATGCCGGACGGGATGTAGCCGGTCTGCCCCTTCTCGGCCAGCTCCTTCAGGTGCTGCTGGTAGCGCTCCGGGGAGACCACCTTGACGTTGAAGAGCATCCGGGAGTGGTCGACACCGCACAGTTCGGCGCACTTGCCGAGGAAGGTGCCCTCACGCGTCGGGGTCACCTCGAAGGAGTTGGTGTGACCCGGGATGACGTCCTGCTTCATGAGGAAGGGGACGACCCAGAAGGAGTGGATGACGTCGCGCGAGGTCAGGACGAACCGGACCTTCTCGCCCAGGGGCAGCCACAGGGTCGGGCCCGGGTTGCCGGTCTGCGGGTTCCGGTCACCGGGGATGCCGGCGTCGTAGACGCCGCCGGCGTTCTCCGGGAAGTCGTCGATGAACTTGTCCGGAATGGAGGCGAGGTTCTTGTCCGTCTTGGCGTCGCCCTTCACACCGGGCACGTTCTCGACGTAGTTGAATCCCCAGCTCCACTGGTAGCCGACCACGTTGACCGTGTGGGCGGGCTTGCTGGTGAGCTTGAGGAGTTCGGACTCGTCGCGCGCGGTGAAGTAGAAGAGCACCGAGACGATGATGAGGGGGGTGACCGTGTACAGCGCCTCGATGGGCATGTTGTAACGGGTCTGCGGAGGTACCTCGACCTTGGTGCGGGTGCGCCGGTGGAAGATGACGGACCACAGGATCAGGCCCCACACCAGTACACCGGTGACGAGGGCGGCCGCCCAGGATCCCTGCCACAGGGAGAGGATCCGGGGAGCCTCCTCCGTGACGGGGGTGGGCATACCAAGGCGGGGGAAGTCTTCCCAGTTGTACGAGCAGCCGGTGGCTGTCGCCAGGATCAGGCCCGCAGTCAGCACCTGCGGCAGCTTCCGCCGCATCGGGCGCCGCGACGAGCGGTCGGAGCCGTTGGGACTCACGTAGCGCCTTCCCGAGAGTCTCGGCCCGCGTTGGTCGGCCACGGCCGTCCGTCTCGCTGGTCGGTCGCCGCCCCGTGCCGCGGGCAGGGGTTTGGATGTTTATGCGGACCAAACCCTACTGGACGCTATTTGGGGTCGCGCGGGGAGGGTGCCCAACGCGCCGTCCGACTCCCCGAAGGGGTGGAGTCCGGGGTTCCGGAGGGGGGTCCGGCGCCCCCGTTCGGCGACCTGGCGACGGGCCGGGCGGGTGTTCTGACGGGGGCTCATGGAGACCGGTGCGGGGAGGGGGCACCGAGGGGACGCGCCGGGACGGGGCGGGCGGAGGCCGGGCGGGCCATGGACCGGAGGGGACGGGCCCTGGACCGGGCGGAGGCGGGCCATGGACCGGAGGGGACGGGCCCTGGACCGGGCGGAGGCGGGCCATGGACCGGAGGGGACGGGCCCTGGACCGGGCGGAGGCGGGCCCTGGACCGGAGGGGACGGGCCCTGGACCGGGCGGAGGCGGGCCCTGGACCGGAGGGGACGGGCCCTGGACCGGGCGGAGGCGGTGCACGCTCTACGGTGGACGGATGCCGTACTTCGACGCCGCGTCCGCCGCCCCGCTGCACCCCGTCGCCCGTCAGGCGCTGCTCGCCTCCCTGGACGAGGGCTGGGCCGATCCGGCCCGGCTCCACCGGGAGGGGCGGCGGGCCCGGCTGCTGCTCGACGCGGCGCGGGAGGCCGCGGCGGAGGCGGTGGGCTGCCGCCCGGACGAGCTCGTGTTCACTCCTTCGGGGACGCGCGCGGTTCACGCGGGGGTCTCCGGGGCGCTCGCGGGCCGCCGGCGCGCCGGGAACCGGCTCGTGGTGTCGGCGGTCGAGCACTCCTCCGTCCTGCACGCGGCCGAGGCGCACGCGGCGGCGGGCGGGACGGTGGCCGAGGTGCCGGTGGACCGGTCGGGGGCGGTGGACGCGGCGGCCTTCGCGGCGGCCCTCGACGGGGGGACGGCCCTGGCGTGTCTCCAGTCGGCCAACCACGAGGTGGGGACCGGGCAGCCGGTGGCCGAGGTGGCCGAGGCCTGCCGGGGACTCGGCGTGCCGCTGCTCGTGGACGCGGCCCAGTCGCTCGGCTGGGGTCCGGTGGAGGGCGGCTGGTCGCTGCTCGCGGCGAGCGCGCACAAGTGGGGCGGCCCGGCGGGGGTGGGGCTGCTCGCCGTGCGGAAGGGGGTGCGGTTCGCCCCGCAAGGGCCGTCGGACGAGCGGGAGTCGGGCCGGGCGCCGGGCTTCGAGAACCTGCCGGCGATCGTGGCGGCGGCGGCCTCGCTGCGGGCGGTCCGGGCGGAGGCGGAGGCGGAGGGGACGCGCCTGCGGGCCCTGGTGGACCGGATCCGGGCGCGGGTGCCGGAGCTGGTGCCGGACGTGGAGGTGGTGGGCGACCCCGTGCGCCGGCTCCCGCACCTCGTCACCTTCTCCTGTCTCTATGTCGACGGGGAGACGCTGCTGCACGAGCTGGACCGGGAGGGTTTCTCCGTTTCGTCCGGTTCGTCGTGCACGAGTTCGACGCTGACGCCCAGCCACGTGCTGCGCGCGATGGGGGTGCTGAGCGAGGGGAACGTCCGGGTGTCCCTGCCGGCCGGCACGACGGCGGAGGACGTGGACCGCTTCCTCGACGTGCTGCCGGGGGTGGTGGCGGGGGTGCGGGAACGGCTCGGCGTCCCGGCCTCCCCCGCCGCGGCCCCGGCGGCCGGCCCCGGCTCCCTGGTCGTGGACGCGCTGGGGCGGCGCTGCCCGATCCCGGTGATCGAGCTGGCGAAGGTGATCGGCGACGTGCCGGTGGGCGGCACGGTGACGGTCCTCGCGGACGACGAGGCGGCCCGCCTGGACATCCCGGCGTGGTGCGAGATGCGGGGCCAGGAGTACGTGGGCGAGGGGGACGCGCCGGAGGGCGGCCGGGCGTACGTGGTGCGGCGGGTGTCCTGACCCCGCGGGCCCGGGGCGTCCCGGGCCCTGCGGGGGCGGGCGTCAGACCAGGTGGGCGTGGACCTCGGCGGCGGCCTCGTCGCCGTACGCCTTGGTGAAGCGCTCCATGAAGTTGACCCGGCCCAGGGTGTACTCCTGGGTGCCCAGGGTCTCGATGACGAGCGTGGCCAGCATGCAGCCGACCTGCGCGGCGCGCTCGTGGCCGACGCCCCAGGCAAGACCGGTGAGGAAGCCGGCCCGGAAGGCGTCGCCGACGCCGGTCGGGTCGACCTTGGCCGTCTCCTCGGGGCAGCCGACCTCGATCGGGTCCTCGCCGACCCGCTCGATGCGCACGCCGCGCGAGCCGAGGGTGGTGACGCGGTGGCCGACGCGGGAGAGGATCTCCGCCTCGGTCCAGCCCGTCTTGGACTCGATGAGGCCCTTCTCGTACTCGTTGGAGAAGAGGTAGGTGGCGCCGTCGAGGAGGGTGCGGATCTCCTGGCCGTCCATGCGCGCGATCTGCTGCGAGAAGTCCGCGGCGAAGGGGATCGAGCGGGTGCGGCACTCCTCCGTGTGGCGGAGCATCGCCTCGGGGTCGTCGGCGCCGATCAGGACCAGGTCGAGGCCGCCCACGCGGTCGGCGACGGCCTTGAGCTCGATCAGCCGGGCCTCGCTCATCGCGCCCGTGTAGAAGGAGCCGATCTGGTTGTGGTCCCTGTCCGTGGTGCAGACGAAGCGGGCGGTGTGCAGGACCTCGGAGATGCGGACCGAGCCGGTGTCGACGCCGTGCCGGTCGAGCCAGGCCCGGTACTCGTCGAAGTCGAAGCCCGCGGCGCCCACCAGGACCGGGCGGCTGCCGAGCTGCCCCATGCCGAAGCAGATGTTGGCGGCGACGCCTCCCCGGCGCACGTCCAGGTTGTCCACGAGGAAGGAGAGGGAGACCGTGTGCAGCTGGTCGGCCACGAGCTGGTCGGCGAACCGGCCGGGGAAGGTCATGAGGTGGTCGGTGGCGATGGAGCCGGTGACTGCGATACGCACGGCGGGCGCTCCTGCGGGAAGGCGGTAATGACAGTTCACGCTACCCGCTGGGGACGGCCCTGCCGAACAGTGGAAACTACCCCAGAGTAGGTCTTTTCTGCGTGGGTCGGCGGTGCGTACGGTGCGCCCATGAGTCTCTACCCCGCTCCCCGCGAGCGATACGAGTCCGAGCTGAGCCTCGCCGAGCTGTGCGGCGCCGGTGCCCGGATGGCCCCGCACTGGGTGGCCCCGGCGGCACCGGAGCCCGCTCCGGTCTCCCCCGCCCTGATCAACGGGGTCGTCGTGCCGGACGCCTCGGCCCGGCTGATCGACGCCACCGCCGAGTACGGCGGCTGACGGAACCGTCCGGGCGTCCGCTCCGTCCCACCGGTGTCTTCCACAGGACACCAAGGGCCGAAGGAGCTGAGCCGTGAGCGGTACGGAGAACGGTCGGAGGCGGCGGACGCTGCTCACCGCCTCGGTGGCGGCGGGCGTGCTGCTCGCCGGGGGCGGCGGGGTGTACCTCGCCACCGCGGCGTCCGGCGACGGCGGCGCGGACGGCGCGAGCCGGTCCGCCGACGCGGCCGGTCGCCCGTCGCCCCTGCGCCCGGGGGGCGACGGCGGTACGGACGGGGGCCCCGGGATCGCGCCGGGCGAGCCCGACCCGGGCGGCGGTCCGCGCGGGATCGTCTACAAAGCCAAGGGCCCACTCCCCCAAGGGCCCTCCTCGGCCGCGGTCCACCGGCCCGAGGGCCTGGTCACCTCGGCGGAGGTGACCAGGCTGGCCGGTGCGCTCGGCGTCTCCGGGCGTCCCGTCCTGGCGGGCGACGTCTGGTCGATCGCGCCCGAGAAGGACGGTTCGGGCCCGCGCCTCGACGTGGCGCGCGAGGCCCCGGGGAACTGGACGTACTCCTGGTACGACGGCGGTCCGGTCGGCGACACCTGTCTCAAGGGCAAGGCGTGTCCGCCCCCGGGCGAGGCGAAGACGCCGCGCGGCGGCTCGCCGGTGAGCGAGGCGGCGGCGAAGGCGGCGGCCGCCCCCGTCCTGAAGGCGCTCGGCCAGGACGACGCGAAGGTGTCCGCCGGTCAGGTGATGAACGGGTCCGTCCGGGTGGTCAACGCCGAGCCGGTGGTGGGCGGCCTGCCGACCTACGGCTGGTCGACGGGGCTGCACGTCGAGCCGGACGGCCGGATCTCCGGCGGCAGCGGGATGCTGAAGGAGCCGGCCGGGGGCGCCGCGCACCCCGTGGTGGGGGCGGCGAAGGCCCTGGACGAGCTGAACGAGGACTCCAAGGGCACGGGCCCGGTCGGCATCGGCGGCTGCGCCACGCCCGTCCCGAACGGGGAGGCCCCGGGCGCCGGGAAGCCGGGTGCGGGCGAGGTCCCGAGCGCCGGGAAGCCGGGCACGGAGGAGGTCCCGAGCGCCGGGAGGCCCACGGACGGGACGGTGCTGCCCTGCGCGACGGCCACCGCGCCGGCGACGCCGGTCGAGGTGCCGGTGACGGGCGCGGTCTTCGGCCTCGCCGCGCAGGACGTGGCCGGCGAGCGGCTGCTCGTACCGGCGTGGCTGTTCACCGCCGACCCGGCGGACGCGGCGCCGTACACGGTGGTGCGCACGGCGGTCGAGGACCGGTACCTGGCGCCGCCGGCGAAGACCCCGCCGCCGTCGTCCGGCGAGGGCACGGCGCCGGCCCGGCAGATCCAGTCGTACGAGGCCGGGGACGGCGGCCGGAAGCTGACGGTCGCCTTCTGGGGCGGGGTGTGCAGCACGTACACGGTCACGGCGGAGGAGACCCCGGAGCGGGTCGCCCTGCGGATCGAGGAGACCCCGACCGAGCCGGGCCGGATGTGCGTCGCCATGGCGGTGGAGGTCGTCAAGACGGTGGCCCTGGACGCCCCGCTCGGCTCGCGGCCGGTGGTGGACGCGGCGAGCGGCGAGACGGTGCCGCGCCGCTGACGTCCCCGTCCGGGCGAGGGCCCGGGCACGCGTGAGGGCGGGCCCCGGAAGGAAATCCGGGGCCCGCCCTCACTCACGCGTACGACTCAGCTGAACGAGTCACCGCAGGCGCAGGAGCCCGTGGCGTTCGGGTTGTCGATGGTGAAGCCCTGCTTCTCGATGGTGTCGACGAAGTCGATCGAGGCACCGCCGAGGTACGGGGCGCTCATGCGGTCGGTGACGACCTTGACGCCGTCGAAGTCCTTCACGACGTCGCCGTCGAGCGAACGCTCGTCGAAGAACAGCTGGTAACGCAGGCCGGAGCAGCCGCCGGGCTGAACGGCGACGCGCAGGGCCAGGTCCTCGCGGCCTTCCTGGTCGAGGAGGGCCTTGACCTTGGCCGCGGCGGCGTCGGACAGGAGGATGCCGTCGCTGACAGTGGTCTTCTCGTCCGATACGGACATCTGCTTCTCTCCCGGTGTGTACGGAGACTGCTTACCGACGGTGGAAACCGGCGGTGCCCCGGATTCATTCCGGGCCGAGTGGGTTTTTCCTCCTTTCATGCTCGCACACCCTGTCCAGCCCCGCGGAAGGCGAATTCGTCACATCGACACTATGGACATCGTCAACGTGACGTGAAGGGGTTATGATAGATAGCGTCATTTCGACGAAAAGGTTCCCCGAAGAAAGGGTGCGTGACGTGACCACGGCCCATCCCCGTCATGAGCTCGACGTCCAGCCTTCGCCGCTCGCCCTCCTCCTGCTCGGCCGCGAGGCCGACCCGAAGAGCGAGCGCGGCGTGGAGTGCCCCGGCGATCTGCCGTCGCCCTCCGACCCCGACCTCGTGGAACGCGCCCGCGCGGCCAAGGAGAAGCTCGGGGACAAGGTCTTCGTGCTCGGCCACCACTACCAGCGCGACGAGGTCATCCAGTTCGCCGACGTCACCGGCGACTCCTTCAAGCTCGCGCGCGACGCGGCCGCCAAGCCGGAGGCGGAGTACATCGTCTTCTGCGGCGTGCACTTCATGGCGGAGTCGGCCGACATCCTGACCGGCGACGACCAGAAGGTCGTCCTGCCCGACCTGGCGGCCGGCTGCTCGATGGCCGACATGGCCACCGCCGAGCAGGTCGCCGAGTGCTGGGACGTGCTGACCGAGGCCGGGATCGCCGAGCAGGTCGTGCCCGTCTCGTACATGAACTCCTCGGCCGACATCAAGGCCTTCACCGGCAAGCACGGGGGCACGATCTGCACCTCGTCCAACGCCGAGCGGGCCCTGAACTGGGCGTTCGAGCAGGGGGAGCCCGGCACGACGAAGGTGCTCTTCCTGCCGGACCAGCACCTGGGCCGCAACACCGCCGTCCGCGACATGGGCATGTCCCTGGACGACTGCGTCCTGTACAACCCGCACAAGCCGAACGGCGGCCTCACCGTCGAGCAGCTGCGCGCCGCCAAGATGATCCTGTGGCGGGGCCACTGCTCGGTGCACGGCCGGTTCTCGCTGGAGTCGGTCGAGGACGTCCGGGCCCGCATCCCCGGCGTGAACGTGCTGGTCCACCCCGAGTGCCGGCACGAGGTCGTCGCCGCCGCCGACCACGTGGGCTCGACCGAGTACATCATCAACACCCTGGAGGCGGCCCCGGCCGGTTCCAAGTGGGCGATCGGCACGGAGCTGAACCTCGTCCGGCGCCTGGCGAACCGGTACGCCGACCAGGGCAAGGAGATCGTCTTCCTCGACAAGACGGTCTGCTTCTGCTCGACCATGAACCGCATCGACCTGCCGCACCTGGTGTGGGCCCTGGAGTCTCTGGCCGAGGGCAACCTCGTCAACCGGATCCAGGTCGACAGGGAGACGGAGAGCTTCGCGAAGCTGGCCCTGGAGCGGATGCTGGCGCTGCCGTAACGGTTCTCCGTACTCCTGTACGTACGCCGAAGGGCGCCCCGCTCGTGTCGCGGGGCGCCCTTCGCACGTGCCGGACTCAGTCCAGGAGGTTCAGCAGGCTCGCGTCCAGCGGCGAGACGTCCGGCTGCTCCGGGTTGTGCGCCCCGTCGCCGTCCTTCTCCTTCCCGGCCTTCCCCTTCGCGGCCCTCTTCTCCGCCTTCCGCTTCGCGCGGCGCTCCTTGCGGAGCTCCACCATCGCGTAGAGCGTCGGGACGAGGAGCAGGGTCAGCAGCGTCGAGGTGACCAGACCGCCGATCACGACCACCGCCAGCGGCTGGGCGATGAAGCCGCCCTCGCCGGTGATGCCGAGGGCCATCGGCAGCAGGGCGAAGATCGTCGCCAGGGCCGTCATCAGGATCGGGCGGAGCCGGTGCCGGCCGCCCTCGACCACCGCTTCGACGATGCCGAGGCCCCGCTCCCGGTACTGGTTGATCAGGTCGATCAGGACGATCGCGTTGGTGACGACGATGCCGATGAGCATCAGCATGCCGATCATCGCCGGGACGCCCATCGCGGTGTCGGTGGCCACGAGCAGACCGATCGCGCCGGTCGCCGCGAACGGGATCGAGACCAGCAGGATCAGCGGCTGGACCAGCGACCGGAAGGTCGCGACGAGCAGCATGAAGACGATCGCGACGGCCGCGAGCATGGCCAGGGCCATGTTGAGCAGGGTCTCGTTCAGGTCCTCGCTGACGCCGCCGATGGTGGCGGTGGCGCCCGCCGGCAGGTCGAGCCCGTCGATCTTCTGCTGGAGGGCGGCGCTCACCGCCCCGGTGTCGTCGCCGACCGGCTTGGCCGTGACCGTCGCGGCGCGGGCGCCGTCGATCCGGGTCATGGAGACCGGACCGGGGACCAGCTCGACGGTGGCGACGTCACCGAGCCGGACCGGGCCGAGGGGCAGCGCCTTCAGCTCGGCCAGGGTGGTGGCGGGCTTCGCGGAGGTGATGAGGACGTCCCGCTCGCTGTCGTCGAGGGTCGCCTTGGCGGCCGGGGTGCCCCGGACGGCCTGGGCGACGGCCATGCCGAGCGAGGCGGGGTCGAAGCCGGCGTCGGCCGCGGCGGGCTTCGCCGTGACGGAGACGCGCGGGACGGACTGCGAGAGGTCGCTCCGGACGTCGGTGACGCCCTCGATCCCGGCGACCGCGGTCCGGACCTGCTCGGCGGCCTTCGCGAGCACCTCCGGGTCGGCCGCCTTGACGACCACGCTCAGGTCCTGGCTGCCGAAGCCGTCGCCGGCCGCGAGGGTGGTGTCGCCGATCCCGTCGAGGCCGGCGAGCCCCTTCCGGAGGGCGTCCCGCGTCTTCTCGTACGAGGCGGACTCCTCCAGGGCGACCTGGTACGAGGCCTGGTTGGCGCCGGTGCCGCCGCCGAAGGCCGCCATGAAGCCGGACGAGCCGACGGTGACCTGGTAGTCCTTGACGCCCTCGGTCCTCGCGAGGAGGCCCTCGACCTTCTTCGCGGCCTCGTCGGAGGCGCTCAGGGAGGTGCCGGGCGCCAGCTTCTGCTTGATGCTCAGGACCTCCTGGTCGCCCTGGTCGAAGAAGCTCGTCTTCAGGAGCGGGGTCATGCCGAAGGTGACGACCAGGACGGCGAACGCGATGCCCAGGCTCGCGAGCCGGCGCCGGGTCGCGAACCGCAGGACCGGCACGTACAGGCGCTGGAGGCGGCTCTTCTCCTCCGCCTCCTCGGCCCGCCTGCGGGCCTCGGCCAGGTCCTCCGGCGTGCCCTGGGGGGCGCGCAGGAACCAGTACGAGAGGACCGGGACGACGGTCAGGGAGACGAGCAGGGAGGCGAGCAGGGCCGCCGTGACCGTCAGCGAGAAGGGGCTGAACATCTCGCCGACGATGCCGCCGACCAGGCCGATCGGCAGGAAGACGGCGACGGTGGTGAGGGTGGAGGAGGTGACGGCGCCGGCCACCTCGCGGACCGCGGTGAGGATCGCCTCCCGGCGCTCCTCGCCGTAGCCGAGGTGGCGCTTGACGTTCTCCAGGACCACGATCGAGTCGTCGACGACCCGGCCGATGGCGATGGTGAGCGCGCCGAGCGTCAGCATGTTGAGCGAGAGGTCGCGGGTCCACAGCACGAGGAGGGCGAGGACGACCGAGAGCGGGATGGAGACCGCGGTCACCAGGGTCGAGCGGACCGAGGTGAGGAAGACCAGGATCACCAGGACGGCCATGACGAGGCCGAGGGCGCCCTCGGTGGTGAGGCCGGAGACGGCCTCGGCGACGGCCGGTCCCTGGTCGGAGACGACGGTCAGCTCGGCGCCCGCGCCGAGGTCGCGGCGCAGGTCGGGCAGCTTCTCCGCGACGGCGTCGGAGATCGCGACGGCGCTGCCGTCCTTGTCCATGGTGGCCATGACGGCGAGGCTGGGCCTGCCGTTGGTGCGGGTCAGGGAGGTGCGCGGGGACTCCTCCTGGCGGACGGTGGCCACGTCGCCGAGGCGGACGGCCTTCTTCTTGCCGGGGGCGGCCGACGGGATGCGCAGGTCCTCGATCTGCTTCAGGGAGGTGTAGCCGCCGCCGACCTGGATGGTGCGGCTCCTGCCGTCCTCGGTGAAGGAGCCGGCGGGCACCGTGCCGCCGCCGGAGCGCAGGGCCTCGGCGAGCTTCATGGTGGTGGTCCCGGCGGCGGCGAGCCTCCGCTCGTCGGGGGTGACGGAGACCTGGAGGTCCTGGACGCCGCTGACGGAGACCTGGCCGACGCCCTCGACGTCCTGGAGGGCGGGCACGACGGTCCGGTCGAGGAGGTCCGCGAGGGCCTGCGGGTCCTTGTCGGAGGAGACGGCGAGGACGACGGTCGGCATGTCGTCCGTCGAGCCGGCCACGACCTGCGGGTCGACCGTGTCGGGGAGCTGGGCGCGGGCGCGGTTCACGGCCTGCTGGACGTCGGCGACGAGCTGCTTCGTCGACTCGTCGCCGTAGTCGAAGGAGGCCATGACGAGGGCCATGCCCTCGGAGGCGGTGGAGGTGACCGACGTGAGGCCGTCGACGCCCTTCAGGCCGTTCTCCAGGGGTTCGACGACCTGCTTCTCGACCACGTCGGGAGAGGCTCCCTGGTACGGGGCGAGGACCGAGACCACGGGCAGCTCGATCGAGGGGAGGAGCTGCTGCTTGAGCTGCGGTATCGCGATCGCCCCGAACACGATCGCGACGAGGGACGTCAGCCCGATCAGGGCCCGTTGCGCGAGGCTGAATCTGGACAGCCAGGACATGGGATGGGTCTCTCTTCCGTGGCGTACGCGTCGGCGGTCGGGAGCGGCCCCGTCCCGGCCTTCGACCGGCCCGAGACGCCCCCGTCCCTACGATCGGGCATCCGCCGCCGGAAGTCCTCGGCCCCCGGGCGCACTTCTTTACGCCGCGCATACCGCGTTCGGAGTACGCCCGCGCTCCGGGTCACTCCGTCCTCGGGCGTACCAGTCCCGACTCGTAGGCCGTGACCACGAGCTGGGCCCGGTCGCGGGCGCCGAGCTTGGCCATGGTCCGGTTGACGTGGGTCTTCACGGTGAGCGGGCTGACGTCGAGCCGCCGGCCGATCTCGTCGTTGGACAGGCCGCCCGCGACGAGGACGAGGACCTCGCGCTCGCGGGCGGTGAGCGCGGCGAGGCGCTCGGAGCGGGCCCGGACGTCCTCGCCGGCGGCGCCCGCGCCGTCGTCCCGGGGGCCCTGGGCGAGGAAGGTGGCGATCAGGCCCTTGGTGGCGGCCGGGGAGAGCAGCGCCTCGCCGGCGTGGGCGATCCGGATCGCGCCGAGCAGCTCCTCCGGCTCGGCGCCCTTGCCGAGGAAGCCGGAGGCCCCGGCGCGCAGCGACTGCACGACGTACTCGTCGACCTCGAAGGTGGTGAGCATGACGATCCGCACGCCGGAGAGGCCGGGGTCGGCGGTGATCGCGCGGGTGGCGGCGAGGCCGTCCGTGCCCGGCATGCGGATGTCCATCAGGACGACGTCGGGCCGCTCGGCGCGGGCCAGCTCGACGGCCCGGGCGCCGTCGGGCGCCTCGCCGACGACCTCCATGTCGGGCTCGGAGTCGACCAGGATCCGGAAGGCGCTGCGCAGCAGGGCCTGGTCGTCGGCGAGCAGCACCCGGATCGTCACGCGTCCTCCCCCTCGCCCTCTCCCGTGCGGAGGGCCACGGGCAGTATCGCCTGTACGCGGAAGCCGCCGCCGTAGCGGGGTGCGGCGGTCAGGGTGCCGCCGAGCGCGCCGACCCGCTCGCGCATGCCGAGCAGCCCGTGGCCGCCGGTCGGGGTCCCGTCCGGGGCGGCCGGGGCGGTGCCGTCGTCGAGGACGGTGATCTCGACCGTACGCCCCACCCGCACGACGCTGACCTCGGCCTCGGCGTCGGGTCCGGCGTGCTTGCGGACGTTGGTCAGGGCCTCCTGCACGATCCGGTACGCGGCCAGGTCCACGGCGGCGGGCAGCGGACCGTCGCCGTCGGCGCGGGCCAGGGCGACCGGGAGGCCGGCCTTGCGGAAGCTGTCGAGCAGCCCGTCGAGGACGGCGAGGCCGGGGGCGGGCTCGGTGGGGGCCTCCGGGTCGCCGGACTGGCGCAGCAGGCCGACGGTGGCGCGCAGCTCGTCGAGGGCGGAGCGGCCGGCCTCGCGGACGTGCGCGAGGGCCTCCTTGGCCTGGTCGGGGCGCTTCTCCATGAGGTGGGCGGCGACTCCGGCCTGGACGTTCACCAGGGCGATGTGGTGGGCGACGACGTCGTGGAGGTCACGGGCGATCCGCAGCCGTTCCTCGGCGACCCGGCGCCCGGCCTCCTCCTCGCGGGTGCGCTCGGCCCGCTCGGCGCGCTCGCGGATCGCGTCCACGAAGGCCCGCCGGCTGCGGACGGCGTCCCCGGCGGCGGCGGCCATGCCGGTCCAGGCGAAGACGCCGAGGTTCTCCTGCGCGTACCAGGGGGTCGGACCGAAGACCATGGCCGCGGCGGTGAGGACCGTCATGGTGGCGAGGCCGACCCGCCAGGTGGTGGGCCGGTCGGTGCGCGCGGCGACCGTGCAGAGCGCGACGACGACGCTCATGGAGATGGGGGCGGGCCTGCTGTCGTCGATCAGCTCGACGAGCGTGAACGCCGCGGTGAGGCAGAGCACGGCGAAGGGATCGCGGCGGCGCAGCACCAGGGCGACGGCCCCGGCGACCATGAGCAGCACGCTGTACGCGTCGGGCGCGCGGTCGCCGAAGGTGGGTCCGTTCGGGCTGCCGTGGGGGTCGGTGAAGGACCCGGCGATCATGCAGACGAGCACGCCGAACGCGAGCGTCGCGTCGAAGGCGAGCGGATGCGTCCGGAACCAGTCGACGAGCCGCCGGAGGGAGAGGGCGCCGGCGGCGGATCCGGTGGGGGTCACGGGAGGCAACGGTACGGGGCGGAGGCCGCCGGTCCGGTTGCGGGGCGCCGGGTCCGGGCCTCCGGCAGCGCGGAGGTCCCGGTCCCCCGAGGGGGCCGGGACCTCCGCGGTGGATCCGTGGTGGCGGGGTCAGCCGGGGATGAGGCCGCCGTCGGAGAGCATCGCCCTGACCTCTTCGAGGCTCGCGTCCGGGGCCGGGAGGATCAGCTCCGACGGCTCCAGGACCTCGTCCGGGAGCGGCTCGCCGAGTCGCCGGACGGCGTCGAGGAGGGCGCCGAGCGTCCGCCGGAAGCCGTCCGCGTCCCCCGTCTCCATCTCCGCGAGCAGTTCGTCGTCGAGCCCGTCCAGCTCGGTGACGTGGCTGTCGGCCAGCTTCCACTGGCCCTCCCCCATGATCCGTACGATCATGACGCGTCCTGTCCTTCCGGTTCCGCCGGAGAGCCGAGGGCTACTTCTCGAAGCGCGGGTGGGACTGCTGCTGGTTCTGGTGCTGCGGGGCCGCCGTGCCGTTGCCGCCCTCGATCGCCTGCTGCTGCGCCGACGGGCCGCCGGCCAGCTCGGCCTTCATCCGCTGGAGCTCCAGCTCGACGTCCGTACCGCCGGAGAGCCGGTCCAGCTCCGCCTGGATGTCGTCCTTCGCGAGCCCGGACCGGTCGTCCAGGGCGCCCGAGGCGAGCAGCTCGTCGATCGCGCCGGCGCGCGCCTGGAGCTGGGCGGTCTTGTCCTCGGCCCGCTGGATCGCCAGGCCGACGTCGCTCATCTCCTCCGAGATGCCGGAGAACGACTCCGCGATCCGGGTCTGGGCCTGGGCCGCCGTGTAGGTCGCCTTGATCGTCTCCTTCTTGGTGCGGAAGGCGTCGACCTTGGCCTGGAGACGCTGGGCGGCGAGGGTGAGCTTCTCCTCCTCGCCCTGGAGCGTCTGGTGCTGCACCTCCAGGTCGCTGACCTGCTGCTGGAGCGCGGCCCGCCGGGACAGCGCCTCGCGCGCCAGGTCCTCGCGACCGAGCGCCAGCGCCTTGCGGCCCTGGTCCTCCAGCTTGGCGGACTGGCCCTGCAGCTGGTTCAGCTGGAGTTCGAGCCGCTTGCGGGAGGTGGCGACGTCGGCGACGCCCCGTCGCACCTTCTGCAGCAGCTCCAGCTGCTTCTGGTAGGAGTAGTCGAGCGTCTCGCGCGGATCCTCGGCCCGGTCAAGGGCCTTGTTCGCCTTCGCGCGGAAGATCATCCCCATACGCTTCATGACACCGCTCATGGGCTTCGCGCGCCCCCTTCTGACGGACTCGGCTCCAGCTCTCCAACAAGGTCCACAGTACGGGCCCCGACTCCATTACCGCACTGTTCGGAGCGGGATGCGCTCCTCCCCGAGGACGACTGCGTGCGGCGTCCCCTCCCGCGCAGGGAGGAGACGGAGTCCGGGGAAACCCGCGCCCTTCCCCCGTACGTACCGGCCAAGACGCAGTCCGTTAGCGGATCGTTCCCGCCCGGCATGGGGTTCATGCCCCCCACCCCGTACCCTTGTGTTTTGTGTTCCGTAGCCGTTCGAAGGACGAGAAGGCCCCCACCGACAAGGTGACGGCGGACCTCTCCACCAAGCAGCCCCGCGACCCCGAGGCCCCCAAGGGCCGCCCGACGCCGAAGCGGAGCGAGGCGCAGACCCAGCGCCGTCGCGCCTCGACGGTGCCGCTCGACCGCAAGGAGGCCGCCAAGCGCCAGCGCGAGGCACGCCGCTCGGACCTGTCCCGTCAGCGCGAGGCGCTGGCCAGCGGCGACGAGCGCTACCTGCCGGCCCGCGACAAGGGTCCGGTGCGCCGCTTCGTGCGCGACTTCGTGGACTCCCGGTTCGCGATCGCCGAGTTCTTCCTGCCGATGGCCGTGGTGATCCTCGTGCTTTCGCTGTTCGGCAACGCCAACCGGGCGCTGCAGAACATCTCGCTGCTCCTGTGGCTCGGTGTGATCATCCTGATCGTCATCGACTCGATCGGCATCTCGATCCGGCTCCGGAAGCAGCTCAACGCCCGCTTCCCGAACGAGCCGAAGCGCGGAGCCGTGGCCTACGGCCTGATGCGGACGCTCCAGATGCGCCGTCTGCGGCTGCCGAAGCCGCAGGTCAAGCGCGGAGAGCGACCCTGAGCGCCGACCGCTCGGAATCCGGCGGACCCGCGTTCGAAGGGGCCGTGTCGGAGGCGGCGGGACCCGTGCTGCCCGCCGTCGCGCACTGGCCCGCCGGCACGGGCGGGCTGCGCGACACCATCCGGCACGAGATCGTCGCGCGCCAGCTCGACGAGCAGATAACCGCCCGGTACCCGGTGGGACAGCGGCTGCGGATCCTCGACGCGGGCATGGGGCAGGGCTCCCAGGCCCTGCGCCTGGCCAGGGCCGGTCACACCGTGACCGGCCTCGAAGCCGATCCCGAGCTCCTGAAGGCGGCCCGCGAGTCGCTGGCGACGGAGCCCGCCGGGATCCGCGAGCGGGTCCGGATGATCGAGGGGGACGGGCGCGAGACCGGGGTGCACTTCCTGCCCGGCAGCTTCGACGTGGTCCTCTGCCACGGCGTGCTCATGTACGCGGACGAGCCGGACGCGCTGCTCGCGGGCCTGGCCCGGATGCTGGCCCCCGGGGGCCTGCTCTCCCTGGTCGTGCGGAACGCCGACGCCCTGGCCATGCGGCCGGGGCTCGCCGGGGACTGGGCGGGGGCGCTCGCGGGCTTCGAGTCGGACGTCTACACCGACGACGGCGGGGTGAAGGTGCGGGCCGACCGGCTCGACGCGCTCACGGCGACGCTCGCGGGGATCGCGGCGCCGCTGCACGCCTGGTACGGGGTGCGGGTCTTCACGGACGGCGTCCCGGCCGAGACGGGCCTGCCGGCCGCCGACGAGCTGGACCGGCTCTTCGCCGCCGAGGAGCGGGCGGGGCGCACGGATCCGTACCGGCGGATAGCGACGCTGCTGCACCTGTGCGGGGTGCGGGGGTAGCGGAGCGGACGGGGGGGCGGGGACGCTCCCCCTGATCGGGTGCGCTCACCGGGCCCGGGGCGGGGGCGGAACGGATACTCCGGACATGGACGTATCCCGTGCCCACGCCCGCGCCCGTGCCCGCCGTCTCCTCCTCTCGCTGACCGCCGGGGCGTGCGCCGCCGCGCTCGTCGGGAGCTGCTCCTCCGCCGGGGACGCGGCGGGGCCCGAGCGGTCGACCCAGGCGGCGGCCCCGCGCTCCGCCAACGAGCTGGAGGACGACTACCGGGCCGTCATCAAGGACGTCCTGCCGTCGGTCGTGCAGATCGACGCGGCGAACAGCCTCGGTTCGGGGGTCGTCTACGACGCCAAGGGGCACGTGGTCACCAACGCGCACGTGGTCGGCCAGGAGAAGAGCTTCAAGGTCACGGCGGCCACCGGAGGGCAGCCGGTGACGGCGCGGCTGGTCGCCTCGTACCCCGAGCAGGACCTCGCCGTGATCCGGCTCGAAACCGTGCCGCAGGGGCTGAAGGCGGCGGAGTTCGGGGACTCCTCCACGGTCGACATGGGGCAGATCGTGCTCGCGATGGGCTCCCCGCTCGGCCTCTCCGGCAGCGTGACCCAGGGGATCGTCTCGGCCACCGGCCGGACGGTCAGCGAGGGGCGGGCCGGCGGCGGCACGGGCGCGACCATCGGGAACATGGTGCAGACGTCGGCCGCGATCAACCCCGGGAACAGCGGGGGCGCGCTGGTGAACCTCGACGGCCAGGTCGTCGGCATCCCGACGCTGGCGGCGTCCGACCCGGAGCTGGGCGGCGGCTCGGCGCCCGGCATCGGCTTCGCCATCCCCGCGTCGATGGTGCGGACGATCGCGGACCAGATCGTCAGGGACGGCAAGGTGACGGACTCGGGCCGGGCGGCCCTGAACATCACCGGGCGCACGGTCCTGAACGACGACTACGAGCCGGCGGGCGTCGCGGTGGTCGAGGCGCCGTCGAACGGGGCGGCGGGCAAGGCGGGCCTGAAGCCGGGCGACGTGATCACGCGGCTCGGCGACGCCGACGTCACCACGATCACCTCCCTGTCGGAGGCGCTGGCCTCACGGAAGCCGGGCGAGAAGGTGGCGGTGACGTACGTGCGGGGCACGGAGACGGAGAAGGCCGAGGTCGTGCTGGGCGAGATGTGACGGGCGCCGCCCGGGACGGCGACCGGCCGTCGACCGGGGCGCCATGAGGTCGCGGGCCCGCCGCTGCGGGGTCCGGGCGGGGGCTGCCGGGCCAGAAGACCCTCTGGGCCGGAAGGCCGCCGGACCACCGGGCCGGAAACCCGCTGGGCCGGAAAGCCACCGGGCCGGGGAAAGTCCCGGGCCGGGGAAGGCCGCCGGGCCGGGAAAGCCTCAAGCCCCGGGCCGCCGGACCGGAAGGTCTCAAGGGCCCCCGGGGAGGAACCGGCCGGGGTGCGGGGCCCGGGGCCCCGCACCCCCTCCACGGTCGCCGGGTGCCCTAGCCCTCCGCGTTCAGGGGCATCGGGCCGTAGATCTTCGTGCCGTCCTCCGAGAGGGTGACCTGGTCGGCGCCGCCGCTCAGGAGGTCACGCCAGTGCTCGCCGATCCAGCTCTCCGCGTCGCCCTGGGTGGTGAACTCCTCGGGTGTCACCACCGGCTCGACCTCGGTGCCGTCGGACTTCTCGAACCGCCACGTCCATGCCATGTCCGCCTCCTGGCGCTCACCGGATGATCGGTTTCCTGCCCGCAGCGTAGCCGGGCGCGCACGCCTCGCGGTGGCGCGGGAGGATCTGAGGGTGGAACTGACTCTGCTCGGCACCGGCGCCCCGCTCGGCCTCCCCCGTCCCGACTGCCCCTGCGCCGTGTGCGCGCTCTCCCGGGGGCCACGCGCGCGTGCCGCCACCGCGCTGCTCGTGGACGGGGCCCTGCTGCTCGATCTGACCCCCGGGGCCGCCCTCGCGGCGGCCCGGTCGGGGCACTCGCTCGTGGGCGTGCGGCAGGTGCTGCTCACGCATCCGCACGACGGACCGGCCGTGGAGCTGCCCGCCGGGCTGCCGACGGCGGGGAGGGTGCCGGACGGACGGGAGTTGACGCTCATCAGCGGACACCGGGTGCGGGCGGTGCCGATGGACTCCCCCGGGACCGGGTACGAGGTGACCTCGGCGGACGGCGAGCGGCTGCTCTACCTGCCGCCGGGCGGGGCCCCGGCCGGGCTCGGCGAGGACCACCGGGCGCCGTACGACGTGGTGGTGGCCGATGTGACGGGCCGCCCGGACGGGCTCGCCCGGCTGCGGGCGACCGGGGCCGTCGGCCCGGCCACGGACGTGATCGCGGCGCACCTGGACCACGACGTGCCGACGGGCGCCGAGCTGGACCGGCGGCTCGCGGCGGCGGGGGCGCGGGCGGTGCCGGACGGGGCGACGCTGTACGCGGGCGAGTACCACGAGGTGCCGGACGTGCCCCGGCGGACCCTGGTGACCGGCGGGGCCCGGTCGGGCAAGTCGGTGGAGGCCGAGCGGCGCCTGGAGACCTTTCCCGAGGTGCTGTACGTGGCGACCGGCGGGAGCCGGGAGGGGGACCCGGAGTGGGCGCAGCGGGTGGGCCTGCACCGGGAGCGGCGGCCGTCCTCGTGGCGTACGACCGAGACCTGCGACCTCGTGCCCCTGCTCGCGGAGGACGGGCCCGCGCTCCTGATCGACTGCCTGTCGCTGTGGCTGACGCACGCCATGGACGAGGCGGGCGCCTGGGACGACGGGGCGTGGGCGGACGGCGGGGAGAAGGCGCTGCGGGAGCGGACGGCGGAGCTGGTGGCGGCGGTGCGGGCGACGCGCCGCACGGTGGTGGCGGTGACGAACGAGGTCGGCTCGGGCGTGGTGCCCGCGACGGCGTCGGGGCGCCGGTTCCGGGACGAGCTGGGCCGGCTGAACGCGTCGTTCGCGGACGAGTGCGAGCAGGTGCTGCTCGTGGTCGCGGGGCAGGCGCTCGTACTGCGCGGGTAGGGTGCGATCACCGATGGCCCTGGCTGATGTGTCTCAAGGCGGAACCGTGAACCTGGACGACTTCTCCGATCTGATCGAGCGCCCCGACGGGGGGATACGGCGTGACGCCGAGGAGCGCCGGGAGCGGCTCGTGGTGCCGCCGGGGGCGCTCGGGCGGCTCGACGAGGTGGGCGAGTGGCTGTCCGCCGCGCAGGCCTCGGTCACGGTGCGGGCGATCGGGCAGCCGAAGGTCGTCCTGTTCGCGGGCGACCACGGGGTGGCCTCGCTGGACGTGTCGGGGCGCCGGGCCGGCACCGCGCACGAGCTGGTGCGGGCGGTCCTGGACGGGGTGAGCCCGGTGGCCGTGCTCGCCCGGTCGATGGACGTGCCGGTGCGGGTCGTGGACGCCGGTCTGGACTGCGACCCGGAGCTGCTGCCCGCCGAGGTCGTGCGGCACCGGATCCGGCGCGGCAGCGGCCGGATCGACGTGGAGAACGCGCTGACGTCCGAGGAGGCCACGGCCGCGCTCCGGCTCGGCGTGGCGATCGCGGACGAGGAGGCGGACTCGGGCACCGACCTGGTGGTGCTCGGGGACCTGAGCGTCGGCGGCACGACCCCGGCGTCCACCCTGATCGCGGCCCTGTGCGGGACGGACGCCTCGGTGGTGACCGGCCGGGGCGGCGCCGGGATCGACGACCTGGCGTGGATGCGCAAGTGCGCGGCGGTCCGGGACGCGCTGCGGCGGGCCCGGCCGGTCCTCGGCGACCAGTCGGCGCTGCTCACGGCGGTCGGCGGCGCGGACCTGGCGGCCATGACCGGTTTCCTGCTCCAGGCGTCGGTGCGGCGGATGCCGGTGATCCTGGACGGCGTGGTCGGGGCGGCCTGCGCGCTCGTGGCGCAGCGGGCGGCGTTCCGGGCGCCGGACTGGTGGCTGGCGGGCCAGGTGAGCGGCGAGCCGGCGCAGTCGAAGGCGCTGGACCGGATGGCGCTCAACCCCTTGCTCGACCACGGCGTCCATGTGGGTGAGGGAACCGGGGCACTGCTCGCGCTTCCCCTGGTCCAGGCCGCGGCGGCGCTCGCCGCGGAGCTGCCCGAGCGTCCGGATCCGACCACTCCGGACGACGGCGGCGACACCCCGGGGGTTCCCGGGGCCTGACGGGGAGCACGGCGGATTCAGATCGTCTCCGGGGCGGCCGTACGCGACGCGCGTGCGGCCGCCTCCGGCGTCGCCGCACGGCAAGCGGCGCCCCATATGATCGCTTTTCATGGGAGAGGTCCGTTTGTCCGCCGAAGGAACGCCCCGGGGCACCACCGCCCGTTCGCGGCGCAGCGCCGCGTTCGCCGTCTGGTACCTGCGCGTCGTCACGTTCATCAATTTCCTGGGTGCCGTCTGGGTCTCGTTCGGACAGGACCTGCGCCGGCACAACGAGGACGACTACTTCACCCCGTACCTGCTCACGGCCGGTTTCGCCTCGGGGGTCCTCACCCTCTTCCTGGCGATCACCATGCGCCGCCGCAAGCGGGCGGCGTGGATCCTCAACCTGGTGCTCGGCGGGCTCTTCCTGCTGCTCTTCGCCCTGGTGATGCTCTTCCCGGAGATCCGGCAGCACGCCCAGAACTGGGTCTCGCTGGTCCTGACCGCCGCGTTCGTGCTCGCGCTGCTGCTCGGCCGCAAGGAGTTCTACGCGAAGGGCGACCGCTCCAACCCGCTGCTCGCCGCGGCCGTGGCGGTCGGCGGACTGCTCGTCACCTCGCTGCTCGCCGCCGTCCTGGTGACCGTCACCAACACCTCCTCCGGCCACTCCACCTTCCTGGACCGCTGGCGCTACGGCCTGATGCGCCTGGTCACGCTGGCCTCCGACGACTCGCGCTTCACCGGGATCGACACCCCCGGCTGGGTGGACGTCACCATCAACGTCCTGTCCACGCTGCTGCTGTTCGCGGTGCTCTTCGCCGCCTTCCGCTCCCGCCGGGCCGTCGACCCGCTGACCGAGGAGGACGAGAGGCGGCTGCGGACCCTGCTCGACAAGTACGGGGACCGCGACTCGCTCGGCTACTTCGCGCTGCGCCGCGAGAAGAGCGTGGTGTGGTCGCCGAGCGAGAAGGCGGCCGTCGCCTACCGGGTGGTCGGCGGGGTCTCGCTGGCCTCCGGCGATCCGATCGGGGACCCCGAGGCCTGGCCGGGCGCCATCGAACCCTGGCTGGCCGAGGCGCGCGAGCACGGCTGGATCCCGGCGGTGATGGGCGCGAGCGAGGAGGCCGGGGTGATCTACGCCCGGCACGGCCTGGACGCCCTGGAGCTGGGCGACGAGGCCATCGTGGAGACCGGCGAGTTCACCCTCGACGGGCGGGCCATGCGGACGGTCCGGCAGGCCTTCAACCGGGTCAAGCGGGCCGGGTACGAGGTCCGGATCCGGCGCCACGAGGACGTCCCCGCCGAGGAGATGGCCGCGCTGGTGCGCAAGGCGGACGACTGGCGGGACGGGGCGACCGAGCGCGGCTTCTCGATGGCGCTCGGCCGGCTCGGCGACCCCGGGGACGGCCGCTGCGTGATGCTGGAGTGCACCGACGGACAGGGCGAGCTGCGGGCCCTGCTCTCCTTCGTGCCGTGGGGGCCGCGGGGCCTCTCGCTCGACCTGATGCGCCGCGACCGGGAGGCCGAGAACGGCCTGATGGAGTTCATGGTCATCGAACTCCTCCAGCGCGCCGGGGAGATCGGGATCACTCAGGTCTCGCTGAACTTCGCGATGTTCCGCTCCGTCTTCGAACGCGGCTCGAAGCTCGGGGCGGGGCCGGTGCTGCGGATGTGGCGTTCGCTGCTCAGCTTCTTCTCCCGGTGGTGGCAGATCGAGTCGCTGTACCGCGCCAACGCCAAGTACCGACCGATCTGGGAGCCCCGATTCATGCTCTTCGAGAAGAGCGCCGACCTGTTGCGCATCGGCCTGGCCGCCGGGCGGGCCGAAGGGTTCCTGGAGGCCCCGGGGCTGCCGAAGTGGCTGCACCGCAGGCACCTGGAGGGCGGGCGTTGAGCGGGTCCTCCCGGGGAGGCGGGGGAGGCCGGGGAGCCGGCGTCCGGCGGTTCGCCCGCCGCGAGTGGGGGCCGCTGTTCTCCACCGTGCGGACGGCGCTCGTCACGAAGAGGTGGCGGGCGATACCGATGACGCTGGCGGCGGTCTGCCTCACGGCCCTGTTCCAGCTCGTGCAGAACCAGGACTGGGGTTACGGGCCGGTCCACGACATCGGCTTCGTCCGGGCCCAGGACCCGCTCTGGCTCGCGCTGCTCCGCACCCCCCTCTCGCTCTTCGTGCCCGCGCTCGACCTGCCCGTCTGGGGCGCCCTCGCGCAGGTGCTGCTCGTGTTCGGGATCGCCGAGATCTGCCTCGGCCGGTGGCGGACGCTCGCCGTCGCCTATCTGGCGACGCTGGCCGGCACGCTCTACGCGCGCGTGGGCATCGCGATCGGCCCGGACAGCCCCTTCGGCCTGTCGGCCTCCGACGCGCTGGTGGTCGACACCGGCCCGTCGGCGGCCGTCGTGGGCCTCGCCGTCTACGTCTGCTGGCGTCACCGCGCCCGCTGGACCGGCGGCCTGGTCGTCCTCGCGATGGTCGTGGAGGTCGTGGTCAAGCCGAACCTGGCGGGCAAGGAGCACCTGGCGGCCATCGCCGCCGTCCTCGTCCTGATCGCGGTCCTGGCCCGGCGCGAGCGGCGTCAGGGCGGGGCCGAGCCGGGCCCCGAGACGCGCTCCTGGAAGCCGCCGATCAGGTCCTGAAAGCGGCGGCGGACCTTGGTCCAGCGCCGGTCGTGGCGGTACGTGCGGAGCCGGGAGCGGGCCCTGGCCCGGTGGCGGCGGCGGTAGAGGCGCTTGGACCACCAGGAGCCGGGGCGGGCGAGCCGGACCGCGCCGACGATCGCCACGAAGGGCACGAAGACCCCCATCACGGCCATCCGGAACTTCCCCTTCACCAGACTGACCAGGATGAAGAGGAAGTTGAGCACGATCGTGACGATGAAGGTCGCCCGGTCCTGGCGCTCGTCCTCGGACACGTCGTTCACGCCGAGCGGCGAGAAGCCGCTCAGGGCGAGCATGACCAGGGCCGCGGTGAGCACGACCACCTCGACGCTCTTGCGGCCGTCCTCGCTCCAGTACACGTCGTCGAGGTGGAGGATCAGCGCGAACTCGTCCAGGACGAGGCCCGCGCCGATCCCGAAGACGACGGCGAAGACGGCCGCGCCGACGCCGTGCCGGCCGCTGCCCACCGCGCCGAAGCCGCCGACCACGGAGAGGACCACGCCGGGCACGACGTGATGGATGTGGAGCCCGCCCGAGGAGACGTTCCCGAACGGGCCCTTCCCCGCCCTGATGAGGCGGGTGACGGTCCGGGTGACCAGGAACGTCACGACAAATGAGGTCAGGGCGAGGAGCAGCGGGAGCTTCCCCGGTTCGAGGATGTTCCGCGAGAACCAGTGACCCATGCCACCCCCTTCCGAAATGCGCGTTATGCGCAATCTACCGTCCGGAACCGACGATTACCCTGCCCGGATGGACGGCCTGCGTTTCGCCTTCGGCACCCTCACGGTGTTCCCCGCCCGCATCACCCGCTGGGACCGGGACGCGGCGCGCGCCGGCATGCTCTGCGCCCCGCTCGCCGGGCTGACCGTCGGCCTGGCCTCCGCCGCGCTCGGCACGGCCTTCCTGCTGCTCGGCTCGGGTCCGCTGCTCGCGGCCGTCGTCACCGCCGCCGTCCCCGCCGTCCTCACCCGGGGCCTCCACCTCGACGGCCTCGCGGACACCGCCGACGGCCTCGGCAGCGCCAAGCCGGCCGAGGACGCGCTGCGCATCATGAAGCAGTCGGACATCGGCCCGTTCGGCGTGATCGCCGTGGTCCTCGTCCTGTTCGCTCAGGTCGCCGCGCTCTTCCACCTGTACGGGGAGGGCTGGGCGCACGGCGCCGCCGCCGCCGTCCTCGCCGCCGCCGCCGCCCGCCTCGCCCTCACCCACGCCTCCCGCCACGGCGTCCCGGCGGCCCGCCCCGAGGGGCTCGGCGCGATCGTCGCCGCGACGGTCCCGGTCCGCTCCGCGACCCTGGTGACGGCCGCCTTCCTGGTCCTGGCCGCCGGGGCGGGCCTGCTGCTCTCGCCGTACGACGCGGTCCGCAACGTCCTGGCGGCCGGCGCCGCCCTGGGCGCGGCGGCGCTGCTGCTCCGCCGGTGCGTGCGCCGCTTCGGCGGGGTGACGGGCGACGTGTTCGGCGCGGTGGAGGAGGCGGCGGCGACGGCGGCCCTGATGGCGCTGACGCTGGGCTGACCGGGCCGAGGCGGGGGCCGCGGGGCTCAGCAGGCCTCGCGCCAGACCCCGAGCTCGTACTTCTTGAGCATGGAGCTGAGGCCGAGCCTGCGGGACCGCGGGCAGAACCGGTCCGTCGTCAGCTCGTACTCGACGTGGAAGACCGCCTTCCCGGCCCGCACGAACGGGGTGAGCCGGTCGCACTCCTCGTACTCGGCGCACTGCTCGTTGACCGCGAAGTCGAATTCCGGGAGGAGTTCGGGGATCTGGTCGAGGTCGTTCTTGAGGCCGACCGCGAGGCCGCGCTCGTGGGCGAGGCGGGCGATCAGGCGGTTGTAGCGGAGCTGGTCGGCGGCGGTGAGGGGGAAGCCGGTGCGGTTCTTGTAGCCGTCCATGTTGTCGGGCTCGACGGCGTCGAAGCCCTTGTCGCGGCACATGTCGAGACGCTCGGCCATCAGGGGGCCGAGGACGTCGGTGCGGCGGACGTCGAGCCAGCGCTCGCCCTTCCAGCCGTTGCCCCCGCCGAGCACCGCCTTGGGGAAGCGGTCGGCGTCGGGGCGGAAGTCCTCCCAGGCGCCGGTGGACAGGTAGCAGATCACCTTGCGGCCCCGGGCGTGCAGGTCCTTCACGGCGGACGCCGGATGGTCGAAGCCGTCGATGTCGTACACGGGGACGTCGACCGTCGGGTCGAGCCGGCCGCTGAGCTGCCACTGCCAGGCGAGGCCCGGCTTCGGCCGCCAGCGCTCCTCCGCCCGCTTGGCGTCGGGGGCGGGGTCGGGAGCCGTCGTCGTGCAGGCGGTCGCGAGGAGCAGCAGCCCCGCGAGCAGGAACGGCAGTCGTCTCATCGGGCGGGCTCCGGGAGGTGCGGGAGGGTGCCCCAGGGGTGCGCGCCCGCGCCGGGCACCGCGCAGTGCACCGGGGTGGCGGGGCGGAACCCGGCGGGGGCGGCGTAGACCAGGTGGCAGTAGTGGGCGGCGACCGGCAGGTCGAGGGTGCGGTAGGTGTCCCAGGGGCCCTCGAAGGTGACGAGCAGGTCGGCCTGGGCCTCGTAGCCGGGGTCGGGGTGGGCCCCGTGGTTGAAGACCAGGGTCGCGGCCCCGGCGGCCCGGGCGGCGACCGCGATCCGGCGGTAGTGGGCGAGGGCGCCGGGCGCGGTCGCCACCTGGTCCAGGAAGGCGCCGTCGGTGGCGTACCAGTCGCGGTGGCGCAGGAGTTCGCCGACGACCTCGGCGTGCGGGCGGCGCCCGTAGGCCGTGTCCACGTAGCCGAGGACCCGGACGCCGGCCGCGCGCAGCCGCCCGGCGGCGTCGGCGAACGCCGGGTCGGGGACCGGGCCCGCGCCGCTCGCCGGATTGAGGACGACGCCGTACAGGGAGGGCGCCGCGCCGACGAGCGCCGCCCAGGCGCCGGGGCGTTCGGCCGGGTGCTCGTAGAACGGCACCAGGAGGGACGGGGTCGTCATCGCGTTCCTTAGGGGGTGTCTTGTCGATCATGCCGGGCTCGCGGCGTCCGGCCCGGCCGACAAGACACCCCTAGGGCCTGTCCGACCCTGATCCGCCGGACAGGCCCTAGCGGTGGGCGGTCGGTCGTACCAGCAGAACACAGGTGAGGACGGCGAGCGCGGCCGCCGCTCCCCCGGTCGCCGCCGGGCCCGCCGCGGGCAGCGCGGTCTGCGCGGCCGCCGCGAGCAGGCAGACGGTGGCGGCGGCGAGCACCGCGCCGAAGGCCTGGAGCAGCAGTCCGAGCCAGAGCGCGGTCCCGACGAGGAGCAGGGCGAGCAGGTCCGGGGGCGTCGGCCGGGGCGCCCCCGGCCAGAGCAGGGTCACGGCGAGGAGGAGGGCGGTGAGGACGGTGAGGTAGCCACCGACGCAGAGGACCAGGGTGCCGGTGACCGCCCGCCGGAACTCGCGGGCGGTGGTGAGGGTCCGCAGCCGGGTCAGGCTCTCGCCCCGGAAGCGGTGCAGCAGCCATTCGGCGGGCCCCATGGAGAGGGTGAGCGCGACGACGGCCCCCGCGCCGCTCACCGGGGTGGCGCCGGTGCCCGCGTGCAGGACGAGCAGACCGCTGCCGAGGCCGAAGAGGCCGTACGGGAGCGAGGCCGCGCGCGGGGGTCCGCCGCGTCCCGCCGCCGCCCGCCGGAGGCCCGGCCGGAGCGCGAGCGCGGCCAGGACGCCGGTCGCGGCGAGGGAGGCGAGGAGGAGGCCGATCCGCAGGGGGTCGGGCAGGTCCCAGCGGAAGGCGGGGACGGCTCCGGCGAGCGGCACCAGGGCGCCGAGCAGGGCCTTTTCGCGGCCGAGGACCAGGAGGACGGTCGCGGCGGCGAGGTAGAGGGCCTGGCCCGCGGCGAAGACGGCGGCCGGGGTCTCGCCGGGCGCGGCGACGGCGAGGGCGACGCCCGTCCCGGCGAGGGCGCCCGGGGGCGCGCCGACGAGCAGGGCGCGGGCGGCGGCGGACCGGTCGCCCAGGCCGAGCCAGGTGTACGCGCGGTGGGACAGGGCCTGGTTCCAGACCCAGCCGGTGACGGCCCCGGCGAGCAGCGGGACCGTGCCGCCGGGCAGCCCGAACCGGCCGTGCTCCCCCGCGAGCAGCGGGGCGGCCAGGACGTACGCGAGTCCGGGCAGCGCGAAGACGAGTCCGCGCAGGAGGCAGTGCGCGAGGCCGTCGAACCGGGTCCCGGCGGGCGGCGTCTGCGGCGCGGGGTGGCGCCGGGCCACGCGCGCGTAGAGGTCCTCGGCGAGGGCGAAGGAGTCGGTGCGGCCGTAGGCGAGCCGGATGTGGTCGTCGGTCATGCCGTCGGACTCCAGGAGCGCGGCCACCTCGTCGGGGTGCACGGCGGCGGCGACGAACCCGTCGAGCCGCTCGGCGAGCGCGTCGAGGGGGTCGGGGGCGAGGTCCGGGTCCGGGGCGCTCTCCGCGCCCGGGTCCTTCGACACGTGCGGGGTCTTCGGCGCCTCCTCCCGGCGGGGCCTCGGGATCGCCGGGAGGGTGGCCCCCTCCTTCGGGGGTTTCAGCCAGAGGGAGCCGCTCATGCCGGGGTGCCTCCCGCCACGAGGTCCGCCGGGGGGCGGTGGAGGGCGGGGAGCCGGACCGTCCAGAGCTTCGGGTCGGGGCGGGGGGACGGGTCCGCGCCCGCGAGTTCGCGGTAGATCCGGCGGAAGCCGTCCACCGAGCGGTTCAGGGTGAAGCGGTCGACGACCCGCTGCCGGGCCAGGCGGCCGAGTTCGGCGCGGCGGGCGCCGTCGCGCAGGAGGGCGGAGAGGGCGGCGGCCATGACGGCCGGTTCGCGGGGCGGGACGACGAGTCCGGTGTCGCCGACGGCCTCCCGCACCCCTCCGACGTCCGTGGAGACGGTGGCGCGGCCGCAGGACATGGCCTCGATGAGGGAGAAGGGGAAGCCCTCGCTGATGGAGGAGAGCACGACCACGCTGCCGGCCGCGTAGGCCGAGGGCACGTCGGAGACGCGGCCCTCGAAGGAGACGCCGTCGGTGACGCCCAGTTCGGCGGCGAGCTTCTCCAGGCGGGTCCGGTAGTCCTCGTTCCCGGCGGGCACGGGGCCGAACAACCGCAGTCGCAGCGCGGGGAGTTCGGCGCGGCAGATCGCGTACGCCCGGATCAGGGTCTCCAGGTCCTTGATGGGGTCGACGCGTCCGCACCAGCTGAGGGTGGGGACGGCGGGCTCGGGGCCGGCCTCGGGGAAGAGGGCCGGGTCGACACCGTTGTAGATGGTGCGGATGCGGTCGGCGGGGGCGCCGCCGCGCTCCTCCCAGCGCCGGTTGTACTGGTTGCAGGGGGTGATGAGGTCGGCCTTGCGGTAGCCGAGGGTGTTGAGCTCGCGGTAGAAGGCGAGCATCAGGGCCTTGACGGGCCAGGGCTGGGTGTCGGTGCGGTAGCCGAGGTACCGCTCGCGGAGGTAGATGCCGTGTTCGGTCAGCAGGAAGGGGACCCCTTCGAAGTGCTGCGCGGCGAGGGCCGGCAGCGTGGCGAGGCCGCTGGAGACGGCGTGCGCCACACCGCCGGTGGATATCCGGGCGGCGAGCGGGCGCAGGGCGTGTTCGAGCAGGTCGGTGGCGGTGAGGGCGTCGTGGACGGTGGGCCGGGCCGCGCGCGTCGGCAGGTGCGGCATGCTCCACGTCCACATCAGGGAGCGCAGGGCGGCCTCGGAGCGGAGTGCGGCGGTCAGCCGTCCCCGCCGGGCGAGCGCCGCCAGTTCGTACAGGCTCGTGCCGAAGTCGTAGCCGGTCCCCGGGTCGAGCAGGGAGAGCAGGAGCCGTTCGTACGTGTCGAGGAAGCGGCGGCGCTCCCCTCCCCGGGGGGCCCGGCGCGCGCGGACGGGCGCCGGGCCCCAGAGGGGGAACGCGGTGTGCCGGACGACGTTGGACGGCAGGTCCCAGGTGACGGGCTCCCGTCCGCTGCCGGTGAGGGCGAGGACGTCGAAGTCCACCTCGGGCATGCCCCGGACGAGTTGGTCGCACCAGGTGCTGACCCCGCCGTGGACGTGCGGATAGGTGCCTTCGGTGAGCATGGTGACGTGACGGCCACTGCTCGGCATGTGCGGTTCCCCCCGGAACGTGCTGGGTCAGGTGGTCGGGATCGTGAGGGTGACGGCGCTCTGGAGCAGTTCGGGCGAGGTCCAGGCGGAGCGGGTGCCGGCGTAGGCCGTGCCGAAGGCGGTGGTGCCGAGGAGCAGCTTCTTGCGGGTGCCCTCGGGGGCGGTCACGGGCGCGGTGACGCCGGAGGGGGCCTTGACGGTGACGGTGGTGCCGATCCGGTAGGCGGTGACCTTTCCGGCGGCGAGGGCCTGGTCCCAGGCGGCGCGGCGGGTCAGCTCGGTGCCGACGTCCCGCTGGGCCGGGTTCACCAGCGGCGCGGAGGGCGCGAACAGGCCCCGGTAGTCGGCCAGTACGCGGTCGAGGACGGGGTAGAGGAGCCGCTCCTCGGCCAGGTTGGACTGGTGCACGTAGTGCGGGCGCGGGTCGTTGCCGAGGACGTGGGAGAGCGCGGTGCGCGCCTCCTGCGGGACGATGTGGTCGGCGTAGCCGGTGGCGACGGGCAGCGGGGCGGGCAGGCAGGTGGAGGCCGGGTTGGACTCGCAGACGCCGCTGCCGCCGTCGGCGCGGGCGGTGTAGACCCAGTTGTACTCGTCGGCCATCTCGGCGGCGGTGCCCACGTTGTAGTACACGTTCATGGGGTGCCGGGGGACGGTCTTCGCGGCGCCGGTCGCGGTCCCGACCGCGCGCTGCTGCGGCTCGCGGGAGTTGTCGCTCGCGGTCCACTTCACGCCGTTGTCGGCGAGGGCGCCGGCGAGGTTCGGGTTGTCGACGGGCTGCTGGGGCAGGGTCTTCAGGCCGGAGTGCTCGCCGGTGACGAGTTCGGAGCGGTCGACCGCGATGCCCTTGCGGACGGCCCAGTCGTGGTTGTCGCGGATCTGCGCGGACAGTTCGGCGCGGCTCACCCAGAGGGTGGCGCCCCTGGCGTCCTCGGCGCACCGCCAGGGCACGACGGTGGTGTCCTGGACGCAGCCGAGGAAGGGGTGGGTGTAGGTGTGGTTGATCCAGCGGTACTGGGCGCGGTCGGCGACGAGCCGGTCGGTGAGCGGGTCGGCGCCGCCGTGCTCGGTCTTCCACTGCTCGCCCTGGCCGCCGTTGTAGACCATGTCGAGGGTGAAGCCGGAGGCCTTCTGCCAGGCGGCGGCGTACTGGGCGTCCGCGACGGTCATGCGGATCGGGTTCGCGCCCTCGCCGTCGTCGCCGGCGCAGTCGAAGTCGCCGGGGGTGCAGTCGCGCGCGGAGTCCCAGCGGGCGTCGGGGGCGAAGACGTCGTCGACGTGGACGGAGAGGTAGTTGCGGCTCCGGCCGAGGTGGATCCCCTGGGTGAGCCACTCGACGATGCCGCGGGCGAGGGCCCGGAACTGCCGCTGGTACTGGTTGTAGGCGAAGGTGACGACGAGCTCGCGGCGCCCGTCGGCGGCGTACTCGCCGACGAGGCTGGCCCGGCCGCCGCCCGCGCCGTCGACGGGCACGTCGAGGTAGCTGGTGTAGCCGGCGCGGGGGCGGCCCGCGTAGCCGTAGCTCTCGGAGACCGCCGGGTCGTTGTCCTCGAAGGTGAGCGATCCGGCCAGGTAGCCGAAGGGGCCGGCCTTGCCCGCGGCGGTGACGGAGGTGGTGACCCCGTCCAGGACGCCGGAGCGGCCGCCCTCGGTGGTGTAGTCGAGGCCGACGCCCGGGTGCGACCAGGTGTAGGCGTCGACCTGCGGGATCCCGAAGGTCCGCTCGTACGCCTGGAGGGCGGTCTGCTCGGCGGAGTCGGGGCCGAAGGCGGTCTCGTGGGGCAGGACGACGCCCTGGTACCTGGCGCGGGGCCGCCCGTCGACTGTGTCACTGAGGAAGGCCTGGTTCACGACCGGCCGGTTCGGGTCGTTCAGGTCGATCCGGCGGTACGGGACGCCGGAGCCCTTCAGCTCGGCGGTGATCGCCCCGACCGCGCTGCCGCCGTCGTCGACGACGAGGACGGTGAGGTCGATCCGGGGCGCCGGGGCGGTGGCGGCCTGCGCGGACGGTACGGCGGTGGCGACGAGCGCGGCGGCGGCGAGGGCCGCGAGCCGGACCGTGCGGGGCGCGGTGCGGGCGGTGCGGGGCGAGGCGTGGGCGCCCGGGGCGGTGCGGGACGCGTTTCCTGGCATACGGATTCGGCCGGAGTCCATCGGTGGTTTCCCCCCTCTGCAGGACCGCGCCGGGCCGGGACGGGACCGGGCGAACCTGTGGAGATGTTGCAGATGGCGCGAAGGCGAGGGTGTCGCCCTTGCGTGAATGAGGTGAGTGTGAAGGGAGCTGCCCGATCCTGGCCGGTAAACATGAAAGAGACACCACGGATGAGTGAATCAACGCCGCCGTGAGCGAACCGGGTGAGCGAGCGTAGGCTCGTTCCCGGCGCTCTCCGGGCCGAAATACGATGCGGCGGGCACGGTCGGCCCATCCCTCGACCGCCACAGAACTCAATGGAAGCGAGAATTCACCACCGTGACTGCTCTCACTCTCAGCACTGCCGGCGCGGCGACGCTGCGCGCCGACGCCCTCGTGGTCGGCGTCGCCAAGTCCGGGAAGGAGCTGATCGTCGCTCCGGGCGCCGAGGCCGTGGACAAGGCCTTCGAAGGCCGGCTCGCCGCCGTCCTGGAGACCCTGGGCGCCTCGGGTGCCGAGGGTGAGGCGACCAAGCTGCCCGCCCCCGCCGGTCTCAAGGCCCCCGTCGTCCTGGCCGTGGGCCTGGGCGGTGCCCCCGCGGACGGCGAGGCGTTCGGCACGGAGACCCTGCGCCGCGCCGCCGGCACCGCCGCCCGCGCCCTCTTCGGCACGAAGAAGGCCGCGTTCGCCCTGCCGGTCGCCGAGGCCGAGGCCGTCTCCGCCGTCGCGGAGGGCGCCCTGCTCGGCGCGTACGCCTTCACCGCGTACCAGGAGGTCGGCAAGGACGCGAAGGGGCCGCTCGCCGAGGTCGCCCTGCTCGGCGCCAAGCCGCGCGACAAGGCCCACAAGGCGGCCGCCGAGCGCGCCCAGGCCGTCGCGGAGGAGATCAACCGCGCCCGCGACCTGATCAACACCCCGCCGAACGACCTGACCCCGGCCGCCTTCGCCGCCGCGGTGCAGACCGCCGGCAAGGAGCACGGCCTCAAGGTCCAGGTCCTCGACGAGAAGGCGCTCGCCAAGGGCGGCTACGGCGGCATCCTCGGCGTCGGCGCCGGCTCGGAGAACCCGCCGCGCCTGGTCCGCGTCGCCTACACCCACCCGAAGGCGGAGAAGACCCTCGCCCTGGTCGGCAAGGGCATCACCTACGACTCGGGCGGCATCTCCCTGAAGCCGGCCGGCCACAACGAGACGATGAAGTGCGACATGAGCGGCGCCGCCGCCGTGTTCTCCACCGTCGTCGCCGCGGCCCGCCTCGGCCTGGAGGCCAACGTCACCGGCTGGCTGGCGCTCGCCGAGAACATGCCGTCCGGCTCCGCCACCCGCCCGGGCGACGTGCTGCGCATGTACAGCGGCAAGACGGTCGAGGTCCTGAACACCGACGCCGAGGGCCGTCTCGTCCTGGCCGACGCGCTGACCCGCGCCTCCGAGGAGAACCCGGACGCGATCGTCGACGTGGCGACCCTGACCGGCGCGATGATGATGGCGCTCGGCAGCCGCACCTTCGGCATCATGGCCAACGACGACGAGTTCCGCTCCACGATCCACGAGATCGCGGAGGAGGTCGGCGAGGCGTCCTGGCCGATGCCGCTCCCGGCGGACCTGCGCAAGGGCATGGACTCCCCCACCGCCGACATCGCGAACATGGGCGAGCGGATGGGCGGCGGCCTGGTCGCCGGCCTCTTCCTCCAGGAGTTCGTGGGCGAGGGCATCGCCTGGGCCCACCTGGACATCGCGGGCCCGGCCTTCCACGAGGGCGCCCCGTACGGCTACACCCCCAAGGGCGGTACCGGCTCCTCGGTCCGCACCCTGGTGCGCCTGGCCGAGCGGGCCGCCGAGGGCGAGCTCTGAGCACCGTGTGACCCCGCGTGACGGGACGGCCCCGGGCTGCGTGCCCGGGGCCGTCCCGTCGCGTTCCCGCCCGCCCGGAACCCTCCGTACGGTCGATCGGCCGTCTCGGAGAACGGCCCCGCGTCCCGCCGTCCGCCAACAAGTGCGAAGATGGGTTCTCGGCAGGACAGGGCCCCCATCACAGGGCCGAAAATATAGCGGCCGAACACCAGCCGCCGCCCGGTCATGGACGACCGGCGACGAGCGCACATGCATGGAGGACGTGACGTGGCGAACGACGCCAGCACCGTTTTCGACCTAGTGATCCTCGGCGGCGGTAGCGGCGGTTACGCCGCGGCGCTGCGCGGAGCGCAGCTGGGCCTGGACGTCGCACTGATCGAGAAGAACAAGCTCGGCGGCACCTGCCTGCACAACGGCTGCATCCCGACGAAGGCCCTGCTCCACGCCGGCGAGGTCGCCGACCAGGCGCGCGAGGCGGAGCAGTTCGGTGTCAAGGCCTCCTTCGAGGGCATCGACATCAAGGGCGTGCACAAGTACAAGGACGACGTGATCGCGGGCCTCTACAAGGGTCTGCAGGGTCTCGTCGCCTCCCGCAAGGTGACCTACATCGAGGGCACGGGTCACCTCTCCTCCCCGACCTCCGTCGACGTGGACGGCCGCCGCGTCCAGGGACGCCACGTCCTCCTCGCCACGGGCTCCGTGCCGAAGTCGCTGCCGGGCCTGGAGATCGACGGCAACCGGATCATCACCTCGGACCACGCGCTGACCCTGGACCGGGTCCCGGAGTCCGCGATCATCCTGGGCGGCGGCGTCATCGGCGTCGAGTTCGCCTCGGCGTGGAAGTCCTTCGGCACCGACGTCACCGTCATCGAGGGCATGAAGCACCTGGTGCCGGTCGAGGACGAGAACAGCTCGAAGCTTCTTGAGCGCGCGTTCCGCAAGCGCGGCATCAAGTTCAACCTCGGCACCTTCTTCCAGTCCGCCGAGTACACCGACAACGGCGTGAAGGTCACCCTGGCCGACGGCAAGACCTTCGAGGCCGAGGTCCTCCTGGTCGCCATCGGCCGCGGCCCGGTCTCCGCCGGTCTGGGCTACGAGGAGCAGGGCGTCGCGATGGACCGCGGCTACGTCCTGGTCGACGAGTACATGCGCACCAACGTGGAGACGATCTCGGCCGTGGGCGACCTCGTCCCGACCCTCCAGCTCGCGCACGTCGGCTTCGCCGAGGGCATCCTCGTCGCCGAGCGCCTGGCCGGTCTGAAGACCGTCCCGATCGACTACGACGGCGTGCCGCGGGTGACGTACTGCCACCCCGAGGTCGCCTCCGTCGGCATCACCGAGGCCAAGGCCAAGGAGATCTACGGCGCGGACAAGGTCGTGGCCCTGAAGTACAACCTCGCGGGCAACGGCAAGAGCAAGATCCTGAAGACCGCGGGCGAGATCAAGCTCGTCCAGGTCAAGGACGGTGCCGTGGTCGGCGTCCACATGGTCGGTGACCGCATGGGCGAGCAGGTCGGCGAAGCGCAGCTGATCTACAACTGGGAGGCGCTGCCGGCCGAGGTCGCGCAGCTCATCCACGCCCACCCGACGCAGAACGAGGCGCTCGGCGAGGCCCACCTGGCCCTGGCCGGCAAGCCGCTGCACTCCCACGACTGACGCTCACGTCATCACAGGGCGCGACGACCACTTTCCGCAATTCGTTAGGAGCAACTGAAACCATGTCGGTTTCCGTAACCCTGCCGGCGCTCGGCGAGAGCGTCACCGAGGGCACCGTCACCCGCTGGCTCAAGGCCGAGGGCGAGCGCGTCGAGGCCGACGAGCCGCTGCTCGAGGTCTCGACCGACAAGGTCGACACCGAGATCCCCGCCCCCGCCTCGGGCATCCTGGCCTCCATCAAGGTCGCCGAGGACGAGACGGTCGAGGTCGGCGCCGAGCTGGCCATCATCGACGACGGCTCCGGCGACTCCGCCGAGGCCAAGGCCCCGGCCGCCGAGTCCGCTCCGGCGCAGGAGGCCCCGGCTCCGGAGGCCCCGCAGGCCGAGCCGTCCACCGAGACCGAGCAGCCCGCCCCGGCCCCGACGGCCGAGGCCGCCTCCGGTGGCGGTTCCGCCGAGGGCACCGACGTCGTGCTGCCCGCCCTGGGCGAGTCCGTCACCGAGGGCACCGTGACCCGCTGGCTGAAGTCGGTCGGCGAGACCGTCGAGGCCGACGAGCCGCTGCTGGAGGTCTCCACGGACAAGGTCGACACCGAGATCCCGGCCCCGGCCTCCGGTGTCCTCCTGGAGATCGTCGTCAACGAGGACGAGACCGCCGAGGTCGGCGCCAAGCTGGCCGTCATCGGCGCCGCGGGCTCGGCTCCGGCCGCCGCCCCGGCGCAGGAGGCCCCGGCTCCCGAGGCCGCTCCGGCCCCGAAGCAGGAGGAGGCCCCCGCGGCTCCGGCCGCCCCGGCGCCCGCCTCGGCCGCTCCGGCCCAGGCCCCGGCTCCGGCCGCCCAGGCCCCGGCTCCGGCTCCGGCTCCGGCCGCCCAGGCTCCGGCTCCGGCCGCTCCGGCCCAGGCCGCGCCGTCCCTCGCCCCGGCCGTGGTCACCCCGGTCCCGTCCACCCCGGCCCCCGCGGCTCCCGCTGCGTCGTCTGCCTCGTCTGAGGATGGCGCGTACGTGACCCCGCTGGTCCGCAAGCTCGCCACCGAGAACGGTGTCGACCTGGGCTCCGTCCAGGGCTCCGGCGTCGGCGGCCGCATCCGCAAGCAGGACGTCCTCGCGGCCGCCGAGGCCAAGAAGGCCGCCCAGGCTCCGGCCGCCGCCCCGGCCGCCGCCGCCGCGCCGAAGGCCCCCGCGCCGGAGACCTCTCCGCTGCGCGGCCAGACCGTCAAGATGACCCGCATGCGCAAGGTCATCGGCGACAACATGATGAAGGCGCTGCACGGCCAGGCCCAGCTGACCTCGGTCGTCGAGGTCGACATCACCAAGCTGATGAAGCTGCGCGCCCGCGCCAAGGACGCCTTCGCCGCCCGTGAGGGCGTCAAGCTCTCCCCGATGCCGTTCTTCGTGAAGGCGGCGGCCCAGGCGCTGAAGGCCCACCCGGTCATCAACGCCCGGATCAACGAGGACGAGGGCACGATCACCTACTTCGACACCGAGAACATCGGTATCGCGGTGGACTCCGAGAAGGGTCTGATGACCCCGGTCATCAAGGGTGCGGGCGACCTCAACATCGCCGGCATCTCGAAGAAGACCGCGGAGCTGGCCGGCGCTGTGCGCGCCAGCAAGATCACGCCGGACGACCTGGCCGGCGCGACCTTCACCATCTCCAACACCGGTTCGCGCGGCGCGCTGTTCGACACGATCATCGTGCCCCCGAACCAGGTCGCCATCCTGGGCATCGGCGCCACCGTGCGCCGTCCGGTCGTGATCGACCACCCGGACCTGGGCGAGACGATCGCGATCCGCGACATGACGTACGTCGCGCTGTCCTACGACCACCGTCTGGTGGACGGCGCCGACGCCGCCCGCTACCTGACGGCCGTCAAGGCGATCCTGGAGGCCGGCGAGTTCGAGGTCGACCTCGGCCTGTAGTCGCGTGCGGGCGGGCTCCGGCCCGACCGCAACGTAACGAGCCTCACCTGCGGCGCCCCCGTCCGGAAGTGTTTCCGGACGGGGGCGCCGCCGTATTGTCTAAGGGTCAACACTCCCCGAGGAGCCCTTCATGACCGTCCCCGTCGTCCACTCGCTGCGCGAACAGATCCGCGAGCACATCGTGGAGGGGATCGTCAGCGGCCGCTGGAAGCCGGGCGAGCGGATCGTGGAGCGCCGGATCGCGACCGAGCTGGAGGTCAGCCAGACCCCGGTCCGCGAGGCGCTGCGCGAGCTGGAGTCGCTGCGGCTGATCGAGTCGGCGCCCAACAAGGGCGTCCGGGTCCGCAACCTCACCGCGGCCGACCTGGAGGAGAGCTACCCCGTACGGGCCGGTCTGGAGCAGATCGCGGCCGAGCTGGCGGCCGGACGCCTCTCGGCGGACTGCTCGGCCCTGGAGCCGCACGTGGCGGCCCTGTACGAGGCGGACGCGGCCTCGGACGGGACGGCGCAGGTGCGGCACACGGTGGCCTTCCACCGGGAGCTGGTGAAGGCCGCGGGGAACGCCGTGCTGCTGCACACCTGGGAGACGCTCGGCATCGAGGTCTTCACGGCGCTCTCGATCCGCTGGCTGGGCACGGTCCAGAAGTCGTACGCGGAGGAGCACCAGGACCTGGTGGAGGCCTTCCGGCGGGGCGACCCGAACATCGGCGCCCTGGTGAAGGCGCACGTCCTGGGCTGCGCACCGCGCGCCTGACGCCGCCTCCCTCCCTCTGAGCGGGTCCCTTCGGGGGCCCGCTTCTTCGTGCCCGTACACCCCCTCGTCCGTGCCCGCACACCCGCTCGTCCGTGCCCGCACGCCCGCTCATCCGTGCGCGCGCCCCCTCAGAAAACCGCTCCCACCTGCGAAAACAAGGCACCGGGTGCCCCTTTTCGCGGCACCCTGTGCCGACTTTCTCGATCCGAAGAGGTTTTCACCTTCAACCCTTTGATCGATCATCGATCGCCGGTTTACAGTCTTCGGCGGGCCACACCCGGCCCTTCGCCCTGTCCTGCCAGACAAGGGCCCCATCTCCACCCCCACCTGTCCGGAAGGCGGCGATCATGACCGATCCCGTAGGCAAGATTCCGAGCGAGCTCGACCAGCTCCCGGACCGTGACACCGAGGAGACCGCCGAGTGGGCGGCCTCCCTGGACGCCGTCACCAAGGCCGCCGGCCCGCACCGGGCCGCCTACCTGATGCGCCGCACGCTCCAGCACGCCGAGAGCGCGGGCCTCGCCCTCCCCAAGCTCCTGGAGACGGACTACGTCAACACCATCCCCACCTCCGCCGAGCCCTCGGTCACCGAGTTCGGCGGCGACGAGGAGATGGAGCGGAAGATCACCGCGTGGAACCGCTGGAACGCGGCCGCGATGGTCTCCCGCGGCTCCAAGTACGGCGTCGGCGGCCACATCGCCACCTTCGCCTCCGCGGCCTGGCTGTACGAGACGGGCTTCAACCACTTCTTCAAGGGCAAGGAGTCGCAGGACGCCCCCGGCTCCGGCGACCAGCTCTACATCCAGGGCCACGCCTCCCCCGGCATCTACGCCCGCGCCTTCCTCGACGGACGCCTCAACGAGGCGCACCTCGACAACTTCAGGCAGGAGTCCGGCGGCAACGGCCTGCCCTCCTACCCGCACCCGCGCCGCCTCCCCTGGCTGTGGGAGTTCCCGACCGTCTCCATGGGTCTGGGCCCGCTCTCCGCGATCTACCAGGCGCGCTTCAACCGCTACCTGACCAACCGCGCCATCAAGGACGTCTCCGCCTCGCACGTGTGGGCGTTCCTCGGCGACGGCGAGATGGACGAGCCCGAGTCGACCGCGGCCCTCGCGCTCGCGGCCCGCGAGGGCCTGGACAACCTGACCTTCGTCATCAACTGCAACCTGCAGCGCCTCGACGGCCCGGTCCGCGCCAACTTCAAGATCGTGCAGGAGCTGGAGGCCCAGTTCCGCGGCGCCGGCTGGAACGTCGTGAAGTCGCTGTGGGGCAACGCCTGGGACGAGCTGTTCGCGCTCGACACCACCGGCGCCCTGGTCCGCCGCCTCCGCGAGGTGCCGGACGCGCAGGTCCAGACGTACCAGACCCGCGACGCCGCCTACATCCGCGAGGACTTCTTCGGCAAGGAGCCGGCGCTCGTCGAGATGGCGAAGCTGCTGAGCGACGACAAGATCCTGGAGTGCTTCCACCTCTCCCGCGGCGGTCACGAGCCGCGCAAGGTGTACGCCGCGTACAAGGCCGCCCTGGAGTTCAAGGGCGCGCCGACGGTCATCCTCGCGCAGACCGTCAAGGGCTTCACCCTCGGTGAGGGCTTCGCGTCGAAGAACGCGAACCACCAGATGAAGAAGCTCTCCACCGACGAGTTCAAGAACATGCGGGACCTCCTCGGGCTCCCGATCCCGGACGCGCGGTTCACCGACGGCCAGGTGCCCTACGGCCACCCCGGCGCCGACTCCCCCGAGGTCCGCTACCTCCAGGAGCGCCGCGCGGCGCTCGGCGGTCCGGCCCCGGCCCGCCGCGTGCACCCGCTGGCCCCGCTGCCGGCCCCGGCCGAGAAGGCGTTCACCGTCTTCGACAAGGGCTCCGGCAAGCAGTCGATGGCCACGACGATGGCGTTCGTCCGCCTGATCAAGGACCTGATCCGCGACAAGGAGACCGGCAGGCGCTGGGTCCCGATCGTCCCGGACGAGGCCCGCACCTTCGGCATGGAGAGCCTCTTCCCGTCCCTCGGCATCTACTCGCCGAAGGGCCAGACGTACGAGCCGGTCGACCGCGACCAGCTGATGTACTACAAGGAGGCCAAGAACGGCCAGATCCTCAACGAGGGGATCACCGAGGCCGGTTCGATGGCCGACTTCATCGCCGCTTCCACCGCGTACTCCACGCACGGCGAGGCGATGATCCCGTTCTACATCTTCTACTCGATGTTCGGCTGGCAGCGGACCGCCGACCAGATGTGGCAGCTCGGCGACCAGCTCGGCCGCGGCTTCCTCGTCGGCGCGACCGCCGGCCGCACCACCCTGACCGGCGAGGGCCTCCAGCACGCCGACGGCCACTCGCCGGTGATCGCGGCCACCAACCCGGCGGCCCTGACGTACGACCCGGCGTTCGCCTACGAGGTCGCGGCCATCGTCAAGGAGGGTCTGCGCCGGATGTACGGCGAGGCCGCCGAGGGCGAGGACCGGGACGTCTTCTACTACCTCACGGTCTACAACGAGCCGATGCCGCAGCCCGCCAAGCCGGCCGGGATCGACGAGGGCATCGTCAAGGGCCTGTACCGCTTCAACACGGCCGAGTCCGCCGGGGTCGACCTCCCCGCGAACCCCTCCCGCATCCAGCTCCTCTCCTCCGGCACGGCCATCCACTGGGCCCTGGAGGCACAGAAGCTGCTCGCCGCCGAGTGGGGCGTGGCCGCCGACGTGTGGTCCGCGACCTCCTGGACGGAGCTGCGGCGCGACGCCCTGGAGGCGGACGCGGCGCTGCTGCGCGGCGAGGAGCGGATCCCGTACGTCCGCGAGGCCCTGGCGGGCGCCGAGGGCCCGGTGCTCGCGGTCTCCGACTACATGCGCCAGGTCCCGGACCAGATCGCGCAGTGGGTCGAGCAGGACTGGTCCTCGCTGGGCGCCGACGGCTTCGGCCTCTCGGACACCCGCGACGCGGCCCGCCGCCACTTCGGCGTCGACGCGCAGTCGATCGTCGTCGCGGCGCTCGCGCAGCTCGCGCGGCGCGGCGAGGTGCAGGCGTCGGCCGTGAAGGAGGCGCGCGAGCGCTACGGCCTGTAAGGGTCCTTCCGTTCCGCGGGGCGGGCGGCACGCATGATGGAGTCATGCGCGCCGCCCGCCTCATCAAGTTGGTCCTGCTGCTCCAGTCCCGCCCGTCGATGACGGCGGCCGAGCTCGCCGCCGAGCTGGAGGTGTCGGAGCGGACGGTCGCCCGGGACGCGCTCGCGCTCTCGGAGGCGGGGGTGCCGGTGTACGCGGACCGGGGCAGGGCCGGCGGTTACCGGCTCGTCGACGGCTACCGCACGCGGCTCACCGGGCTCGCCCGGGGCGAGGCGGAGGCGCTGTTCCTGTCGGGACTGCCGGGCGCGCTGCGGGACATGGGCCTGGAGGACGCGGCCTCTGCGGCCCGTCTGAAGGTGTCGGCGGCGCTGCTCCCCTCGCTGCGGGACGCGCCCCGCACGGCGGCCCAGCGCTTCCACCTGGACGCGCCCGGCTGGTACCAGGAACCGGCGACCCCGGAGCTGCTGCCGGCGCTCGCGGAGGCCGTCTGGGACGACCGGTGCGCCCGGGTCCGCTACCGGCGCGGGGACGGCACGGAGGTGGAGCGGGAGCTGCGGCCGTACGGGCTCGTCCTGAAGGCGGGCGTCTGGTACGCGTGCGCGTGGGCGGACGGTTCGTTCCGTACGTACCGGGTGGACCGGTTCACGGCGGTGGCGGTGGGCGGGGAGCGCTTCGAGCGCGACCCGGACTTCGACCTGCCCGCCTTCTGGGCGGACCGCTCCCGCGAGTTCACCCGCTCCCTGCTGCGGGCCGAGGCCGTGCTGCTCCTGACGGAGGAGGGGGCGCGGCGCCTGCCGTACGTGACGGACCGGGCGGCGGCCGAGGAGGCGCTCGCGGCGGGGACGGCGGAGGCCGACGGCCGACTGCGGGTGACCCTGCGCGTCGAGAGCGAGGAGGTCGCCTTCGGGCAGCTCCTGGGGCTCGGCCCGGAGGCGGAGGCGGTGGCCCCGGCCGCGCTCCGGGAGCGGTTCGCGGAGGCGGCGCGGGGGCTGGGGCGGCTGTACGGGTAGGGATCGTACGGGCTCGTACGGTCTTGTGCGGGCTTGCACAGGGCTCGTGCGGGCAGGTCCTACCGGTAGTCGTCCACCGACACGTCCTCGTCCGTCTCCTTGGCGACGACGAACCCCCACGCGTCCGGCCGCGAGCCGTCCGCGTCGGTGAAGCCGTACTCCTTCGCGAGCTGTCCGCTGGAGAGGGAGCGGCCGTTCCAGCGGGCCCGGTCGGGGTCGGCGGCGAGGGCGGCGACCGCGCGGCCGACGTAGACCGGGGACTCGGCGACGGCGAAGTCGGGGAGCTTCTCGGCGGCGTCGCGCCAGTTCTCCTCGGTCACCCCGAAGTGGTCCAGCATCTGTTCCGAGCGGAGCCAGCCGGGGGTGAGCGCGACGGCCGTGCCGCCGGACGGCGCCAGCTCGCGCGCGAGGCCGAACGCCATCCGGATCGGGGCGTTCTTGGCGAGGTCGTAGTAGACGTTCTCGCGGTAGCGGGTGGCGTTGTACTCCTGCGTGCCGTCGGTGACCTCGACGAGGAGGCCGCCGGGGTGCCGGGTGAGCAGCGGCGCGGCCGCCGCGCTGGTGATCAGGTGGCTCTTCACGCCCAGCTCCAGCATGCGCAGGCCGTCGGCGAGGTCCATCTCCCAGATCTTCTTGCCGAAGCCGGCGACGACGAGGTGCTCGCCGCCCCAGATGTCGTTGACGAGGACGTCGAGGCGGCCCCGCTCGCGGTCGATCCGGTCGATCAGGACGCGGACCCGATCCGGTTCCAGGTGGTCGGTGGGGACGGCGACGCCCTCGCCGCCGGCGGCCGTCACCAGTTCGGCGGTCTCCTCGATGGTCTCGGTGGTGCGGCCGACCTCGCTGGCCTTCTCGCGGGTGGTGCGTCCGGTCACGTAGACGGTGGCTCCGGCGGTGCCGAGCTGGACGGCGATGGCCCGTCCGGCGCCCCGGGTGGCCCCGGCGACCAGGCAGATCCGTCCGCGCAGGGGCTTGCTGTCAGGTGTCTCGGTGGTCATGGGCCTCACCCTGGCAGGAAAGCAGGACATCTTCTGTCCGGATTCATTTCGGGCTTTCCGGGTGCGTCGTCCCCGCCGGGGCAGGATGCTGGTTCCCGTGATGGACGAGACCGAGTTCTGGAAGATCATCGACGCCGCCCGGGAGGACGCCGAGGGCGACGCCGAGGAGCAGGCGGACCTGCTCGTGGAACGGCTGACCCGGCTGGACCCCGACTCGGTCCTCGACTACGCGCGCCACTTCGAGGCCCGCTACAACCGCGCGTACCTCTGGGACCTGTGGGGCGCGGCGGCCGTGCTGTTCGACGGGGCGAACGAGGAGGTCTTCGACTCCTTCCGCTGCTGGCTGATCGGCCAGGGCCGGGAGGTGTACGAGGGGGGCGTGCACGATCCGGACGCGCTCGCGGAGCTGCTCGACGACTTCGACGTGGAGATCGACGGGGACGGCGAGGAGATCGGCTTCGCGGCGGACGAGGCGTACGAGGCACTGACCGGGGCCGAGACGCCGGACCTGGGCATTCCGATGCCGGGGGGCGAGCCGCTCGGGACCCCGCTCGACCTGGCGGACGACGAGGCCCTGGCGGTCCGCTTCCCCCGGCTGTGGGAGCGCTTCGGGGCGGGCTGACGCGGTGACGCGGTGACCGGGCGGGCTCAGAAGTGGGTGCCGCCGTCGACGCGGACCTCGGTGCCGGTGACGAACCGCCCGTCCTCGCTCGCCAGCATCGCGACGACCCCGGCGACGGTCTCGGGGCCCGCGAAGCCCTGGCCGAGGGCGGGGGCGAGCTTCACGAAGAGCGCCATGTCGGCGTCGGCGGGGAGGCCGGGGCCGACGGACCGGCGGCTGGCGCCGGTGCCGTCGGTCATGCCGGAGGAGATGGAGCCCGGCTGGACGGCGGTGAAGCGGATGCCCTGCTTGGCGTACTCGGCGGCGAGCGCGTGGGTCATGGACTGGATGCCGCCCTTGCTGGCCGCGTAGGCGGACATGTACGGGTGGGCGAACGCCGCCGAGGTGGAGGAGAAGTTCACCACGGCCGGGCCCTCGCCCGCCAGGAGGGCCGGGACCGCCTCGCGTATCACCAGGAAGGTGCCGGTGAGGTTGGTCCGGATCACCTGCTCGAAGGCGTCGAGGGTGGTCTCGTGGGTGTGCGAGGAGCGCAGGATCCCGGCGGCGTTGACCAGGACGTCCAGGCCGCCGAGCGCCTCGACGGCAGCGGCGACGCCGGTCCGTACGGAGGCCTCGTCGGCCACGTCCAGGAGGACGGTGGTGAGGCGGACGGCGGCGGCGCCGGCCTTGTCGGCGGTGTCCTTGAGGCCGTTCTCGCTGATGTCGGCGGCGACGACGCGGCCGCCCTCGGCGAGCATGCGCAGGACGGTGGCCTGGCCGATGCCGGAGCCGCCGCCGGTGACGAGCGCGCGGCGTCCTTCGTAGCGGGCGGCGTGACGGGCTTCGGGGCGGGTTCCGTGGCGGGCTTCGGGGCGGGTTCCGTGGCGGGCTTCGGAGTGGGCGGGGTGGTTCATGGGGTGGCCTCTCGATGGCGGGTTTCACTGACGGGCGCTGCCACCGTACGCCCAAGTGGCACGTTTTGCCATCACTGCATTTCACGCACTCCTGGCAGTCGCGGGCGTACCCTTGGCGGGTGAGCGACACGACGCCCTCCCGGGCCCCCTCCCTGACGGAGCGCCGCAAGGCCGCCACGCAGCTCGACATCGCCCGCGCGGCCGTCGAGCTGTTCACCGAGCACGGCCCGGACGGCACGACGGCCGAGGACATCGCCCTGCGGGCCGGGGTCGCGCTGCGCACCTTCTACCGCTACTTCCGCTCCAAGCAGGACGCCGTCGCCCCGCTCCTCGCGGGCGGCGCCGACCGCTGGCGCGCCGACCTCGCCGCCACCGCGCCGGGCACGCCCCTGGCCGACGCCCTGGAGCGGTCCGTCGCCGCGTCGCTGACCCCGGCGGACGCGGAGGCCGAGGAGGAGCTGCTCCGGACCCGGGGGCTGCTCCGGGCGGCCGCCGACGACCCCGCCCTGCGGGCCGTCTGGTACCGGGTCAACCAGGAGTCCGAGGAGCGGCTGCGCGAGGTCCTCGCCGGGCTCGCGGGCCCGGACGCCGACCCCCTGGGGGTACGGCTCGCGGCGGCGGCGGCCACGGACGCGATCCGGCTCGCCCTGGAGAGCTGGGCGGAGGGGGAGTCGGAGGGCGGGGACGGGAGCGGGGACGAGCCGGCGTCCCTGGCGGTGCGCTGTCTGCGTGAACTGAGCGGCGGGATCGACCTGTTGAGGACGTGACCGGAGGGGCGGGGCGCTCAGTACGCCCGGAGGGGCGGGGCCTTCTCAGTACGCCCGGAGGGGCGGGGCCCTCGGCGGGGCCCCTCAGTCCACCAGGGACCGCCCCATGCACACGTCGTCCACGTACTCCCCGTCGAGCAGGAACTCCCCCGGCAGGACGCCCTCCACCGCGAAGCCCTCGGAGGCGTAGAGCGCGCGGGCCGGGGCGTTGTGGCCGAGGACCCGCAGGGTGAGGCGGGTGGCGCCCCGCTCCCGGGCCCGGTCCACGGCCGCCCGCAGCAGCGCCCGGGCGACGCCCTTCCCCCGGGCGGACCCGGCGACCACGAGGCCCTGGATCTGGAGCACGTGCGCGTGGGAGGCGAGCGGGATGGGCTGCACGACCCGGACGTAGCCGACGAGCACGCCCCCGCGCACCGCCACCAGGTAGTCCTCGGGCGGGTGGCGCTCGTCGAAGAAGGGATCGTACGGCGGGACCGGCGCGGGCACCACCGCGTGGAGGGTGGACCAGGCGGCCCGGTCGAGGGCGCCGAGCCCGGCGTCGTCGCCGCGCCCGGCCGTGCGTATCCGCGTCTCCGGCTCGGTCATGCCGGTCACTGTGCCATGCCCCGCCCCGGAGGGGGCAGGATGGCCCCATGCAGCGTTCCGCCTCCCGCAAGCGTGTCGCCGTCACCGGCGCCTCCGGGCTCATCGGCTCGGCCCTGGTCCGCTCCCTGCGCGCCGACGGGCACGACGTCCTCCGTCTCGTCCGCCGCCCCGCCCGTACCGCCGACGAGGTCGAGTGGGACCCCAAGCGGTTGTACGTGGACGCCGCCGGACTCGTCGGCGTGGACGCCGTCGTGCACCTGGCGGGCGCCGGCGTCGGCGAGCGCCGCTGGAACGAGGCGTACAAGAAGGAGATCCGGGACAGCCGGGTGCTCGGCACGACGGCGGTCGCGCAGGCGCTCGCCTCGCTCGCGGAGCCGCCGGAGGTCCTGGTGTGCGGCACGGCGCTCGGCTGGTACGGGGACACCGGCAGCCGCGCGGTCGACGAGGGCGCCCCCGCCGGGACGGGCTTCCTGCCCTCGGTCTGCGTGGAGTGGGAGGCCGCGGCGGCCCCCGCCGAGGAGGCCGGCATCCGGGTCGCCCACGCCCGCACCGGCCTGGTGGTGGCCCGCGAGGGCGGGGCGTGGGGGCGGCTCTTCCCGATCTTCCGGGCCGGGCTCGGCGGGCGGATGGGCGACGGCCGCCAGTACTGGTCCTTCATCTCCCTGCACGACGAGGTGGCCGCCCTGCGCCACATGGTCGACACCCCGTCCCTGGCGGGCCCGGTGAACCTGACGGCACCCGAGCCGGTCACCAACCGCGAGGTGACGGCGGCGATGGGCCGGGTGCTGCGCCGGCCCGCCCTCTTCACGGTCCCGGCGCCGGCCCTGCGGATCGTCCTCGGGGACTTCGCGCAGGACGTGCTGGGGAGTCAGCGGGTGCTGCCGGGGCGCCTGTTGGAGACCGGTTTCGAGTTCGCGTTCCCGACGATCGACGACGCGATCCGGGCCGCCGCCCGCTGACGCGCCCCCTCTCCGGCCCCTTCCGTGCTCCCCCGTGCCACGCGCACCCCGGTACGCGCTCCTGGCACCCGCGGGAGCGCTGCCTAGGCTCGACGCGGACCGTGAACTCCGGCATTCCGGAGGCCCGTTGGGGGCATAGGCCTCCCACCGGCCGCGCCGACCTGGGGAGGGGCACGTGCTCAGCAGCGCAGACAACACCGTCAGCAGCACGGACAGCACAGCAGGCACCGTCAGCACAGCAGGCACCGTCAGCACAGCAGGCAGCACCAGCACGGCAGGCACCGTCAGCACGACAGGCACCGTCAGCACGACAGGCAGCACCGGCACGGCAGGCACCGCCGGCACAGTCAGCACCATCACCACGGGCGGCTCCGGCGGCTCCGGCGGCACCGTCGACGTCGTGGTCGTGGGGGCCGGAGCGGCGGGGCTCGCGGCCGCCCACCGGCTGACCCGGGCCGGACTCTCCGTCGCCGTCCTGGAGGCGGAGCCGTGGATCGGGGGCCGGATGGCGACCGCGTCCGTCGACGGCTTCCTGCTCGACCGGGTGGGCTCCCTGCTCACCCTGTCGTACGAGGAGCTGCGGGCCCTGCCGGGACTCGGCGGCCTCGCCCTTCGCCCCTTCGCCCCGGGGGTCCTCGTGCACAGCGACGGCCGGTACGCGCGGTGGGGCGTCCCGCACCCGCGCCGGACGGCCGGAGTGCCCCGGGCGACGGGCGGCCGGAGCGTGGGGGGAGCGTTCAGCGTGGCGCGCGCCCTCGCGAGCGCCCCCCGGCATCCGGCGGCCTCGCTCGACCAGGCGCGGCTCGGCGCGTCCCTCGTCCGGCTCGCCGCGACCCCGGCGCAGCGGATCCTCGCCCGGCCCGAGCGGACCGCGCGCGAGGCCCTGGACGCGCGACTGCCCGCCCGGACGGTCCAGGGGGTGCTGCGGCCGCTGCTCGCGGCGCTCCTGGCCGACCCGGACCTGGGCACGTCGAGCCGGCGGGCGGACCTGGCGCTGCGCGCCTTCGCCCGGGGGCGGCTCGCGGTGCCGGAGGGCGGTGCGGCGGCGCTCCCGGAGCTGCTCGCGGCCGGACTGCCGCCGGGCACGGTCCGTACCGGCGTACGGGTCACGGAGGCGTCCGTCTCGCGGGTGACGACGGCGGAGCACGGGGTGTTCCGCTGCCGGTCCGTGGTCCTCGCCACGGGGGCGCGCACGGCGGCGAAGCTGCTGCCGGGGCTGCGGACGCCCGCGTTCCACCCGGTGACGGTCCTGCACCACACGGCCCCCGTCGCGCCCACCGGGGAGCCGGTGCTGCTCCTGGAGTCGGACCCGGAGGGCCCCGTGGCCCACACGGCCGTGATGAGCGCGGTCGACCCGGGCCGCGCCCCGGCGGGACGGACCCTGATCACCTCGACGGTGCTCGGTACGCCGCCGGACGACACGGAGCGGCGGGTCCGCAAGCACCTCGCCACGCTGTACGGCACGTCGACCGACGAGTGGGAGCTGCTGGCGCTCCGGCACACCCCGGACGCGGTCCCGGCGATGCCGCCCCCGCACGACGGCCACCGCCCGGTCCGGCTCCTCGCGGGGCTCTACGTCTGCGGCGACCACCGCGCCACGAGCACCCCCCGGGGCGCCCTCGCCTCGGGCCACCGCGCGGCCCGCGCCCTCCTGACGGACCTGGGCGTACGACTCCCGGCGGAGCCCTCGGCGGTGGAGGTGGCCTGAGGGACGGGCCGGGGTCAGCCGATCGCCGCCACCCGGTCGCGGTAGGCGCGGGCGGCGGCCGCGTCGCGGTAGGGCTCCAGGCGGCGCTCGAAGTCGCGTACGTACTCCACGGCGCGGGCCGAGCGCATCTCGGAGGCCTCCTTGGCGGCCTCGGCGCCGAGCGCGCAGGCCTGTTCCAGTTCGCCGAGGGCGAGCCGGGAGGTGGCGAGGACGACCCGGGAGAAGAGGCGGCTGCGGGCGAAGCCGGGGGCGCGGAGCTGGAGGGCGCGCTCGGCGTGCTGGGCGGCGGTCCGGTGCTGCTGGAGGTCGCGGTGGCAGTGCGCGAGCTCGCCGGCGAGCTGCGCCTCGTCGAAGGTCCGGGCCCAGTACGGCACCTCGTCGCCGGGCCGGGCCGCCTCCAGGGCCCGCTCGGCGCGGACGAGGGAGGCGCTGCACACCCGCGCCTCCCCCAGGACCGCGTGGCCGCGCGCCTCGACCGCGTGCAGCATCGCCTGGACGCCGGGCGGCGCGGCGGGCCCGACGCCCTGCTGGGCGACCCGGGCCAGCTGCACGGCCTCCCGCCCGTGGCCGAGGTAGACGGCCTGGCGGCTCATGGTGAGGAGCACGTACGAGCCGTACGCCCGGTCCCCGGCCGCCTGCGCGAGGCGCAGCGCCTGGACGAAGTAGCGCTGGGCGAGGCCGTGGGCGGCGATGTCGTACGAGGTCCAGCCCGCGAGCCGGGTGAGGTCGGCGGCGGCGGCGAAGAGGCGGCGGCCGGTGGACTCCCCGTAGGTGCCGCGCAGCATCGGCTCGGCCTCGTGCTCCAGGTAGCGGACGAGGGCCTGGCGGGCGTGGCCGCCGCCGTAGGCGTGGTCGAGGGTGCGGAAGAGTTCGCCGACCGAGCGGAGGGCGGCGATGTCGCCGCTGGAGACGCGCTGCCCGGGCCCCCGGTCCGTACCGCGCTGGCGAGGCACGGAGAAGCGACCCTGGTGCGGGACCCGGGGATCGTGCGGGGACGCCCCGGCGGAGGAGGCGGAGGGGCGGGAGGGGGCGGGCTCGCCGCGCGCCACCCGCTCGTCGGCGCGGCCGATCAGCCAGTCCCGGCTGGGGACGACCAGGCCCGCCGGGGTGAAGGCGATCTTGCGGAGCTCGGCGTGGCTGCCGGAGTCCTTGCGCCACAGGCCGCCGACGATGTCGACGGCCTCCTCGGGGGTGGCGGCGAACTCCAGGCCCGCGTAGACGGGCGCGCAGGCGTCGAGGCCGAGGTCCTGGGCGGAGAGCCGGCGGCCCAGGCGGCGGGTGAAGACCTCGGCGATGAGGGCGGGGGTGGTGCCGCGCGGCTGCTGGCCGCGGAGCCAGCGGGTCACGGAGGTCTTGTCGTACCGCAGGTCGAGGCCGTGTTCCAGACCGAGCTGGTCCACTCGTCTGGCGAGGCCCGCGTGGGAGAACCCTGCTTCGGCGATGAGCGCGGCGAGCCGGCTGTTCGGGATGCGCTGCGGGGGTCGGTCCGTCATCGGCTGTGCGGTCTCCTGTTTTCCGGGCCCGGGCGGCACCCCTGCGGACCCTCCTGGGACGGCGCGAATTTAGCGGCCCCCGCGGCCCGTACCACTCCCTTCGCCCCACATTCATCCGATCGTGTGAGGATTGGGGGGACCGCTGACGTGAGCGCTCCCGTCCGCCTCCCCCGGGCCCCGTCCGCCCGCCGGAGGGGCGGCCCCGGCGCCGCCGTACAGTGGCACGGGCGCGAATGACGCATGGTGCCGAACCGGCCCGGGATGATCCCCGGTCCCCGGTCTCCCGGCACAGGAGGAGGCATGGCCGTGAGTGAGCTGCGATTCGTCCGTCTCGGCTTCGGTGAGGAAGCCGTCGACTACCAGGTGGCCTGGGACAGGCAGCGCGAGGTGCACGCCGCGCGGTTCGCCGACGAGATCGACGACACCTGTCTGCTCCTGGAGCACCCGCCGGTCTACACGGCCGGCCGGCGCACGGCGGAGAGCGAGCGCCCCCTGGACGGGACGCCGGTGGTGGACGTGGACCGCGGCGGGAAGATCACCTGGCACGGTCCCGGCCAGCTGGTCGGCTACCCGATCATGAAGCTGCCCCGCCCGGTGGACGTCGTCGCGCACGTGCGCCGCCTGGAGGAGGCCCTGATCCGCACGGCCGCCGACTTCGGCCTGGAGACGACGCGGATCGAGGGCCGCAGCGGGGTGTGGGTCCTCGGAGACCCGGTGCAGCAGCGGCCTTCGCTCGGCGGGCTCTCGCTCGACTTCGACCCGCGCCTGACCGACGAGGAGTTCGACCCGCGCCTGAACGGGCCGGAGTACGCCCCTTCCAACGCCGGCCAGCGCCGCGAGGACCGGAAGCTGGCGGCGATCGGCATCCGGGTCGCCAAGGGCGTCACGATGCACGGCTTCTCGCTCAACGTGAACCCGGACAACGCCTGGTTCGACCGGATCATCCCGTGCGGCATCCGCGACGCGGGCGTCACCTCGATCGCCAACGAGCTGGGCCGGGACGTCACGGTCCAGGAGGTGCTCCCGGTCGTAGAGAAGCACCTGCGGGAGGTCCTGGAGCACGCGGAGCTCAAGCCGCGGGCCGTGGAGCCCGCGACCGCCTGACCCCGGGCCGCCCCGTCCGTACGACCCCGGGAATGCGGGGGCGATGGCCAGAGGTTGGCCGGACGTAGGCAGGCATGGAAGCCACGGGCGTACCCTGGTGTACGCCGAAGAATCGAAGCTACAGGAGCCGATGTGTCCGCAGTCGCACCCGACGGACGCAAGATGCTGCGCCTGGAGGTCCGGAACGCCCAGACCCCCATCGAGCGCAAGCCCGAGTGGATCAAGACCCGGGCGAAGATGGGGCCCGAGTACACGAAGATGCAGGGCCTCGTGAAGAGCGAGGGCCTGCACACGGTCTGCCAGGAGGCGGGCTGTCCCAACATCTTCGAGTGCTGGGAGGACCGCGAGGCGACCTTCCTCATCGGCGGCGACCAGTGCACCCGGCGCTGCGACTTCTGCCAGATCGACACGGGCAAGCCCGAGGCCCTCGACCGCGACGAGCCGCGCCGCGTGGGCGAGTCGGTCGTCACGATGGACCTGAACTACGCCACCATCACCGGCGTCGCGCGCGACGACCTGGAGGACGGCGGCGCCTGGCTGTACGCGGAGACCGTGCGCCAGATCCACCGGCAGACGGCGGAGCGCGAGACCGGCCGCACCAAGGTCGAGCTGCTCGCCCCCGACTTCAACGCGGTGCCGGAGCTCCTGGAGCAGGTCTTCGACTCCCGCCCCGAGGTCTTCGCGCACAACGTGGAGACGGTGCCGCGCATCTTCAAGCGCATCCGCCCCGGCTTCCGGTACGAGCGCTCCCTGGACGTCATCACGCGGGCGCGTGACTACGGTCTGGTCACGAAGTCGAACCTGATCCTCGGCATGGGCGAGACCCGCGAGGAGATCAGCGAGGCGCTCCAGCAGCTGCACGACGCGGGCTGCGAGCTCATCACGATCACGCAGTACCTGCGCCCCTCGGTGCGCCACCACCCGGTGGAGCGCTGGGTGAAGCCGCAGGAGTTCGTGGAGCTGAAGGAGGAGGCCGACGAGATCGGCTTCTCCGGCGTGATGTCGGGCCCGTTGGTGCGTTCGTCGTACCGCGCGGGACGCCTCTACCAGCAGGCGATGGAGCAGCGCAGCCGAGCCGGAGCGTAGGTTGCGGGCCCGCCCGAGGAACGAGGGCGGGCACGCGGCCGGGGCGGTGGCGAGGCGGAGCGTGACCGGGGGCCGGAGAAGCGGGCGGCCGCGCAGAGCGCGTGAAACCGGTGCGTCCGTCGCGCGCGAACCGCGTGTGAATCCGAGCACAAGTAGTTACCGGCCGGTAGTGGCCGGATCCGGTGCGGCCCGTACGACCCCGCAGCTCAGCGGGGCCGTACGGGCCGCACCGCCGTCTCCGCACTGGGCCGACCGGCCGCACCGACGTTTCACCCGTGTTTGACCGCCGGGTCACGCCCTGGTAACACCGATCTGTGAGCCTGGTTTCACACACCGCCACCGCCCGCTCACACCCCCGCCTCGTCTCACCCGCCATCGAGGGAGGACCCCGCCATGCCGGCCGCATCGACGCACGTCCGCGTCACCGCGATCCCGTCCGTCACCGACGCCCTGAGGGCCGTGGAGTCGCTGCTCCTGGGCTCGGGACAGCGCACCGCCCGGCGCAACGCCTGGAACTCCGTCCTGGAGGACCGGCGCCGCGCCAAGGACCGGGTCGAGGCCCAGCACGTGATGGAGGTCGCGTCGGGCCGCGCTTCCCGGGCCACGTAAACTTCGAGACATGGCGAGGAAGGCAAACACGAGCAGCGCTGACGCTGCCAACCCCGGGCGACTGAAGCAGATCGCCCTCACGTACAAGATGACCCGGAAGGCCGACCCGAAGGTCGGTCTCGTCGTCGCGGGCGTGGGCATCGGCGTACTCGGTGTCCTCCTCGCGATCGGCTTCCTCATCGGGCATCCGGTCTACCTGGGCATCCTGGGCTTCGTCCTGGGACTCCTGGCGGCGGCCATCGTCTTCGGGCGACGTGCCGAGCGCGCGGCCTTCGGGCAGATGGAGGGCCAGCCGGGCGCGGCGGCGGCGGTGCTGCAGAACGTCGGGCGCGGCTGGACGACGACCCCCGCGGTCGCGATGAACCGCAACCAGGACGTCGTGCACCGCGCGGTCGGCCGGGCCGGCATCGTCCTCGTGGCCGAGGGCAACCCGAACCGGGTCAAGGCGCTCCTCGCGGCGGAGAAGAAGCGCATGAACCGCGTCGTGGTGGACGTCCCGGTGCACGACATCATCGTCGGCGACGGCGAGGGCCGGGTGCCGCTGAAGAAGGTCCGCACGACCATGCTCAAGCTGCCCCGGGTGCTCACCGGCCCGCAGGTGACCGCGGCCAACGACCGGCTGCGGGCGATGGGCGACCTGATGAGCAACATGCCCCTGCCGAAGGGTCCGATGCCGAAGGGCATGCGGATGCCGCGCGGCGGAAAGATGCGCTGACGCGCCCGACCGAACATGCGAGAGGGGCTCCGGACCACACGGTCCGGAGCCCCTCTCGCATGTGTACGGCGTCAGACGCGGACCTGGACGGCGCCGGAGAGGCGGTCGTGGAGGCCGCGGCCGTCGCGGTCCCAGATCAGGGCCGGGATCGCCAGGCAGACCAGGAGCGAGCGGAGCACCGCGCGCACCGGGGCGAGCCGGCCGCCGCGCACGGAGACGGCGCGCAGGCGGAAGAGGAGCTTGCCGGGCGTGGCGCCGACGGTGCCGACGGTCAGGGCGCTCATAACGAACAGGATGACGAGGGCCCAGTTGCCGGTGGCCTGGCTGTAGCCGTGGGTGATCAGGCCGTATGCGATCAGCATGCACAGGGCCCAGTCGACGGCGAGGGCGCCCAGGCGCCGCCCGGGGCGGGCGATCGAGCCGGGCCCCTCCTCGGGCAGCCCGAGCTGCTGACCGCGGTAGCCGAAGTCGACGCCCGCTTCCTCGGCCGCCGCGCGGGGGCCGGAGAGCCACGATCCGATTGCTTGCCTGTTGTCCACCCGACCACGGTACTGTGCCCGTTTTCGATCTCTTCGGCCCGGGTAGCGGATGGAGGTCCGGTGGCCCCCCGAGGGGCGGGAACCAGGCATGCCCGGAGCAGAACCGGCACCCGGCCCGGTTAACTTCGACGAAACAATTGGGTCATGCTTGAGAAATCCCGTCTGCCTATGGTCGGGTCCAGCGTGTGCCACCGCACTGGCCGCACGAACGAGCTGCAACCCCGCCCCTCCCCGGGCCGGGAGTAGGAGGAGTGGGATGTCCCAGACGCACGGGTTCCAGAACGCCGAAGAGGCTCAGAAGTTCATCAAGGACAACGACGTCAAGATGGTCGACGTCCGGTTCTGCGACCTTCCGGGCGTGATGCAGCACTTCACGATCCCCGCCTCGGCCTTCGACCCGTCGGAGGAGCTCGCGTTCGACGGTTCGTCGATCCGCGGCTTCCAGGCCATCCACGAGTCGGACATGTCGCTGCGCGCCGACCTGTCGACGGCCCGCGTGGACCCCTTCCGCCGCGACAAGACGCTGAACGTCAACTTCTTCATCCACGACCCGATCACGGGCGAGGCGTACAGCCGCGACCCGCGCAACATCGCGAAGAAGGCGGAGGCGTACCTCGCCTCCACCGGCATCGCCGACACCGCGTACTTCGGCCCCGAGGCGGAGTTCTACGTGTTCGACTCGGTGCGCTTCGAGACCTCGGCGAACCAGGGCTTCTACCACATCGACTCCGAGGCCGGCGCCTGGAACACCGGTGCGGAGGAGAACAACCGCGGCTACAAGGTCCGCTACAAGGGCGGCTACTTCCCGGCCCCGCCGGTCGACCACTTCGCCGACCTGCGCTCGGAGATGTCCCTGGAGCTGGAGAACGTCGGCCTCCAGGTCGAGCGCCAGCACCACGAGGTCGGCACCGCCGGCCAGGCCGAGATCAACTACAAGTTCAACACGCTGCTGGCCTCGGCCGACGACCTGATGCTGTTCAAGTACATCATCAAGAACGTCGCCTGGCGCAACGGCAAGACCGCGACCTTCATGCCGAAGCCGATCTTCGGCGACAACGGCTCGGGCATGCACGTCCACCAGTCGCTGTGGGCCAACGGCGACCCGCTGTTCTACGACGAGACGGGCTACGCGGGCCTCTCGGACACCGCCCGCTACTACATCGGCGGCATCCTCAAGCACGCCCCGTCGCTGCTCGCCTTCACCAACCCGACGGTGAACTCGTACCACCGCCTGGTCCCGGGCTTCGAGGCCCCGGTCAACATGGTGTACTCGCAGCGCAACCGCTCCGCCGCCATGCGCATCCCGATCACGGGCGCCAACCCGAAGGCCAAGCGCGTCGAGTTCCGCGCGCCGGACCCGTCCTCGAACCCGTACCTCGCCTTCTCGGCGCTGCTCCTCGCGGGCCTCGACGGCGTCAAGAACAAGATCGAGCCGCTGGAGCCGATCGACAAGGACCTGTACGAGCTGGCTCCGGAGGAGCACGCCAACGTCCCGCAGGTCCCGACCAACCTGGAGGCCGTCCTCTCCGCCCTGGAGGAGGACAACGAGTACCTCCAGGCCGGTGGCGTCTTCACCTCGGACCTGATCGAGACCTGGATCGACTACAAGCGCACCAACGAGATCGCCCCGATCCAGCTGCGCCCGCACCCGCACGAGTTCGAGCTCTACTTCGACCTGTAGGCCGCTTCGGTCTTGGTACGAGCTGTACTTCGACCTCTGAGCCGCGGGGCCCGTCGTACGAAGGCCGCCGCTCCCGGAAGTCCGGGGGCGGCGGCCTTCGCCGTGCTCGCGGCCCCGTCAGCGCCCGTAGCGGATCAGGGTGCGGACCATGCGGCAGGTGGTGTCCGAGGGCGGGTGGATGCCGAGCTGCTCGGCCGTGGTGCGTATCGTCGCGTTCGTGGCCTTCGACGGGACGTAGACGCCGGCGTCGAGCAGGGCGATCGCGAGGCGCATGGCCTTCAGGCGCCGGTTGTGCGTGACGTACCACTCGCGGGGCCGGCCCGCGGGGAGCGGCTGCTTCTGGAGCGGCTTCCAGGGTTCGAGGGACGGCGTCCGGATCACGGCGAGAGCCATGGGCTACCTCCTGGCGAACGGTGGGGCGAAGGCCCTCCTCGGGACCCTCACCTTCACCCATTATTTTACCGGCCCCCACTGACAATCGTCCCTGGCCAGAGTGGGTTTTCGGGGGCACGCAGGGGCTCACGGAGGGAGGTCGCGGGGGTACCGTGTGCGCCATGGAGATCTGGATCAATCCCGCCTGTTCCAAGTGCCGCGGCGCCCTCGCCCTCCTCGACGCCGAAGGGGCCGGGTACACCGTCCGGCGCTACCTGGAGGACGTGCCCTCGGCCGGTGAGATCCGGGAGGTGCTCGGGCGGCTCGGACTCGAACCGTGGGACATCGCCCGGACCGGGGAGGCCGAGGCGAAGGAGCTCGGGCTGGCGGAGTGGCCCCGGGACGCGGAGCACCGCGACCGGTGGATCGGGGCCCTCGCCGCCCACCCGAAGCTCATCCAGCGGCCGATCATCACCGCCGAGGACGGCACGGCCGTCGTGGGCCGCTCCGAGGAGGCCGTACGGGACGCGCTGTCCCGCCGCTGAGGGCGAGTCGGGTCAGGGCCGCGCCGTCAGCCGCTCCGCCTCCGTCAGGATCTCCGTGAGGCGGAGGCCGAAGCGGGCGTCGCAGGGGTGGGGGGTGCCCGTGCGGGCCGAGGTGACCAGGGCGTCCACGGCCGCGCCGAAGGCGTCCACCGCGCCGTCCCAGCCGGGCATCTCGACGCGGCCCTTCGTGCCGAACAGGGTGAGGGCCGCCTCCGCCGCCTCCGGCGGGGCGCTGAGGGTGAGCGTGGCGGTGCTGCTCGCCCCCGACGCGTGGCGCAGGACGAGGTGGTGGGTGTCCTGCGGGCCGGGCGCGGCCGTGATCGCCGTGACGTCCCCGAGGACCGGCAGGTAGACCGAGAGGACGTGCGGGCCGACGTCCCACAGGCCGCCCTTCTCGCGCCGCCAGGGCGAGGCCGCGTACTCGCTCGTGGAGCCGGAGCCGTACAGCGAGCCCAGCCAGTGGGCCTCGCCCAGGAACCAGCCGTCCGCCGCCGCCTGCTCCTCGATCCAGGAGGCCGTCGGCTCCGCGAACCGCAGGGTGCAGAAGACCACCGACGCGACCCCCGCCGCCGCCACGGCGTCCGCCACCTCGCGGGCCCCGGCCACCGTCGTGGCGACCGGCTTGTCCAGGAGGACGTGGCAGCCGGCGGCCGCGGCCCGCACCGCCAGCGGGGCCTGCACGTCCGGCGGCAGGGCCAGGGCCACGGCGTCGCTCGCCGCGAAGAGCGCGTCCACGTCCTCGTACGCGCGCGTGCCCGACGCGGCGGCCAGCGCCTCCGCCGCCTCCGGGCGCCGCCCCCACACCCCGCTGAACTCGACGCCGGGATGCCCGGCCAGCGCGGGCGCGTGGGTGTGCCCGGCCCAGGGGCCGGTGCCGAGGAGTCCTATGCGGGGTCTCGCCCCGAGCTTCTTCGCCATGGTCACAGTCTGCCGGGTGGCTCCGCCGGGTGAGGGGGCGCGGCCCTGAAATCCCCTGGCCCCGCCCCTCCCGACCGCGCTAGCGTTCCCCCGCCGGCCGCGGGACTCCGGCGCGACTTCCGGAACCTGCCTCTGAAGCAACGTCTTCGCTGTTCGCGCCCTCATTCCCCGGCCGGCGCCCAGAAGGGGGAGATCCGTGTCCGAGCTCGTCGCCGCCGAGGACGTGCTCCTCTTCGTGAACGCCGCCGTCACCGCCACCGGACAGCGCGAGTTCCGCTCCTCCGCCGGCGAGCAGCGGCTCTCGCTCGCCTTCCTCCACGAGTACGTACGGGTCAACTACCGGCCCGTGTACGCCGCCGCGCTCGCGCTCGACATCAACGACCACAACGCGGCCCTCGTCGTCGAGCACCTGCTGCGCACCCCGGCGGAGGCGGAGCCGGGCGAGGGACGGCTGATCGCCGCCCGGCTCGCCCTGCTGCCGCCGCAGCGGGTCTACCGGCTGTTCCGGGCGCTGCGCGCGGCCAAGGTCAACAACCGGCGCACGCGCGCGATCGTGCGCGAGTGGCTCGCGGCCCGCCCCGACCCGGCGCTCGACGCCGTGAAGTACCGGGGCGACCTGAAGGCCGCCCTCCGGCACGTCCACGGGCCGCCGGCCGACCCCGAGACGGGGGACTTCCTCTTCGCGCCCCGCCGCCGCGTCCGGTACGGCCACCCGCTGCTCGACGCCCACCGCCGGGCGCACTACGAACAGGGCGCGCTGTACGAGCTGCCGTTCACCGTCGCCGAGGGGTTCGCCGCGCGGCACGGGGTGCCCCGCGCGCTGTTCCTGGAGCGGATCGCGCCCCGGATGACCCGGTTCGAACGGCTCCGCACCGCGCGCGCGGCCGGGGCGGCGGGTGACCTGTCCGCCATGCCGCTGACCCGGCTCGCCGTGTACGTGCTGTCCCTGCCCCTCGCCGAGCGGGTCGCCCGGCGCGGCGAGCTGACCGGGGCGCTGCGGGCCGCCGCCCGGCGTGCGGCCGGGCCGCACGCGGGGAGCTGGGGGCGGGTGGCGGCCGTGCTCGACGACAGCTTCTCGTCCTCCGGTTCGGCGGTGAAGCGGCGCCGCCCGCTGGCCGTGGCCCTGGGCTGCCACTTCCTCCTGGAGGCCCTCGCGGCGCCGGGCGCGTACACCCCGCTGTGGACCTCGGGCGGGGACGATCCGCTGCTCGTCCGGCCGTACGGGCCGACCCCGCTCGGCCTGCGGGTCCTGGACGCCCTGGAGAGCGGCCCCGAGCGGCTCGTGATCGTCTCGGACGGCTGGGACAACGCCCCGCCGGGGCTCGCGGGCGAGGTGCTCCGGGTGTGGCGGACGCGGCTCGATCCGGAGCGGCGGACCGGTGTCGTGCACCTCAACCCCGTATACGACGCCGGGGGCTTCGACGTGCGCCGGCTCGCGCCCGGCGTGCCGACCGCCGGCATCCGGGACGCGGAGGACCTGGCGGCCCTGGTGGAGATCGCGCAGTTCGCGGAGGGGCGGACGGGGTTCGCGGAGCTGCGGGCCTATCTGGACCGGCGGGTGGAGACGTTCCTCGCGGGAGGTGGAGGGTGACCCGGATCGATCTGACCGGACTCGACGCGCGGCCCGCGCAGGTGTGGGGCGGGGTGCGGCTCGTGCCGCTCGTGCGGGCCGAGCCGGTCCCCGGCCTCCGGCTGCGCCGGGAGGTGTACGAGGGGCCCGGGGCGGCCTCGGTGGAGCTCGGCGACCGGGCCGCGTACACCTCGTACGTCCCGCACGGCTTCGTCGCCGACTGGTCCGGCTCCGGGCAGGACGGCGAGTCCGCCGCGTACGGCACCCGGCTCGGGGACGCGGCGCCCCCGTGCGTGCCCGTGCGCCGTGTCCACCGCCTGGCCAAGCGCCGGCGGGGCGAGCGGCGGCTGCGGTTCCTGCCGCTGCACCTCGCCCTGGAGGGTTATCTCGCGCTGCACTTCGGCGGGCCGTCCGTGGTCTGGGACGACTGGTCCCGGGAGGCGGTGCGGCGGGGGCTCTCGCCGCGCGCCGAGGCGGCGTACGCCGGATGGGACGTGCCGGGGCTCGGGGAGGCGCTGCGGGTGTTCGAGCTGCACCCGGGCCAGTGCGGGGTGCTCGTGTACGCGGCCGACGCCCTGGCCGCGGCCTTCGTCGTGCCGCACCCGGAGGACTACCGGGTCCTGCACCCGACGCTCGTCGAGGACCTGTACGGGGAGCTGGTCCACCAGTACGCGCACTACGGCGCCCCGGTGCCGGAGTTCGCGGCGCGGATCCGGGACGGGGCCGGCGGGATCCGCACGCTCGCGGACCTGCGGGCGGCGGCCCTGGGGCAGGAGCGGGCCTGGGCGGCGGCGCACGACGGGCTGATGGCGCGGGACCTCCTGGAGACCCCGTACGCCTTCGAGCGGGTGTACCGGGCGGGGGCGTTCGACCTGTACCGGTTCCTGCCGCCGTTCGGGCGGGACGGGCGGGAGCAGCACATCGGGGAGCTGATCACCGACCACAAGGGGCGGACGGCCTATCTGAAGACCTTCCGGCTCTCGGAGAAGCAGGTCAGGAAGGGGTACCTGCTGCACCGGCTCGCGGACCGCGACTGGCACCTCGGGCGGACCGCGGAGGCCCTGGGCACCCCGTACGCCGAGCTGGTGCGGCGGATCGAGGCGGCGGGTCTGGGCGGGCTCCTGGACGCCCACGTCGTCGCACGGAAGGCGAGGGAGGCGCGGGAAGGCTGAGTAACACGGGGTTCACAAACGGGCAACCGACGGGAAATCCCGTGTTGCGAAGCTGCGGTCCGAAAGCAACCGTACGGTCCGGCCCCGGCCGGGGCCGTGCGGAGACCGCAGCTTCTCGCAGCGCCGCGAGCCGCCGCGGGCAGCCCCTCCCGCCGCCTCCGGGCGCCGGGGGAAACCCCAGCAGCACGCCACGCGCCCTAAGGATGAGCCCCGTGACCTTCAAGGCTGAGTACATCTGGATCGACGGCACCGAGCCGACCGCGAAGCTCCGCTCCAAGACGAAGATCATCGCCGGTGCGGGCCTGGCGCTCGACGAGCTGCCGATCTGGGGCTTCGACGGTTCCAGCACGAACCAGGCCGAGGGCCACGCCTCGGACCGCGTCCTCAAGCCGGTCTTCGTCTGCCCGGACCCGATCCGCGGCGGCGACGACGTCCTGGTCCTGTGCGAGGTCCTCAACACGGACATGACGCCGCACTCGTCCAACACGCGCGCCGCGCTCGCCGAGGTCGCCGCGACGTACGCCTCGCAGGAGCCGATCTTCGGCATCGAGCAGGAGTACACCTTCTTCGAGGGCACCCGCCCGCTCGGCTTCCCGGTCAACGGCTTCCCGGCCCCGCAGGGCGGTTACTACTGCGGCGTCGGCGTGGACGAGATCCACGGCCGCCCGATCGTCGAGGCGCACCTGGAGAACTGCCTCAAGGCCGGTCTCGGCATCTCCGGCATCAACGCCGAGGTCATGCCCGGCCAGTGGGAGTTCCAGGTCGGCCCGCTGGCCCCCCTGGAGGTCTCGGACCAGCTGTGGGTGGCCCGTTGGCTGCTGTACCGCACGGCCGAGGACTTCGATGTCGCCGCGACCCTGGACCCGAAGCCGGTGAAGGGCGACTGGAACGGCGCGGGCGCGCACACCAACTTCTCCACGAAGGCGATGCGCGAGGGCTACGACGCGATCATCACCGCGTGCGAGTCCCTCGGCGAGGGCTCGAAGCCGCTCGACCACGTCAAGAACTACGGTGCCGGCATCGACGAGCGCCTGACGGGCCTGCACGAGACCGCCCCGTGGGACGAGTACTCCTACGGCGTCTCGGACCGCGGCGCCTCGGTCCGCATCCCGTGGCAGGTCGAGCAGGAGCGCAAGGGCTACATCGAGGACCGCCGCCCGAACGCCAACGTCGACCCGTACGTGGTGACCCGCCTCATCGTGGACACCTGCTGCGAGGCCCTGGCGAAGGCCGGCCAGGTCTGACCGGAGGCTCTCCGAGCGTCTTCCGGAGGGGCGCCCACCGTTTCGTACGGTGGGCGCCCCTTCCGTCATGTGGGACGGATGACACCAGGTTCGGCCCGTCCGGGGGTCGTCCTGGTGTTTCCCTTCTGGTTCAATAGGGATATGGCCAACTTGCAGAACGACACCGCGACGGGTCGTCACGACCTCGAGCCGTTCTGGCCTTCCCGGCAGCATCACGACTTCGACCGGGTGTGTTGCCGCGCGAGGAACGCGTCGGCCCTCTAAAGCCCCGATCGGCCCTGTCCGATCCCCGGCCTTCGGCCGACGCGCACGACGTACGACGCCTGTCCGTCCGTTTCTCCGCGCGAAAGAGCTGACCTGCCATGGCCCACACCCAGAGCGCCTCCCTCACGGCCGTCCGTCCCGGCCGGCACCGACTGCGTGCCGTCGATCCGAACGAGGTCGTCGACTTCTCCCAGGTGGCGGACTTCCTGCCGCCCGGTGCCACCCTGCTGCCCGCGCCGCAGCACGCGCTGCCCACGCTGCCGGGCCGCCCGCCGATGGTCGGGTACCTCGTGCTCGTCCCGGCCGACCAGCAGCCGCACCTGCCCGTGGCCGCCGTCCCCTCCCCCGTGACCGCGCCCGTCGCGGCCGAGGAGCGGGGGCCGGTGACCATCGACGACGTCCAGCGGGTCGCCGTCGTGGACGGGCAGCCGCTCGACCTGACGTACCTGGAGTTCGAGCTCCTCGCCCATCTGGTGGCACACCCCCACCGGGTGCACACCCGCGACCAGTTGGTCACGACGGTGTGGGGCTACGGACACGTCGGCGACGGGCGGACGGTCGACGTCCACGTGGCCCGGCTGCGCCGCAAGCTGGGCGCCGAGCACCGCCACACGATCCAGACCGTGCGGCGGGTCGGCTACAAGTACACGCCCTGATCGGGCGGTTCGGCCGGTTCTCTACCTCGCCCTCGTCCTCGCCTTCGCGGTGAGGGCGAGGGCGAGGTCGACGGCCAGGAACAGCAGCAGGCTGATCCCGAGGAGCGGGACGAACCGGGCCACCAGCAGCGTCGCCGCCGCGAGCGGGAGCAGCAGGGTGACCGGGACCTTCCGCCAGGCCCCGCGCGCGGCCGGGCGGCCCGGGCGGCGCAGCCACCACATCCGGTAGCCCCAGAGGACCAGCAGGACGAGGGCGAGCGCGAGGGCCGCGAGCAGCAGTTGGTTGAACAGGCCCAGGAAGACGCCCGTGTGCGCGTCGATGCCGATCCGGGTGAGCTTCGCGAGCAGCGGGTAGTCCGCGAAGGCGAGCCGGTCGAGGACCCTGCCGTCGGCCGGGTCGAGGGCCACCGAGTCGAGTTCCAGGGGGAACTGCGTGTCGGTCTCCTTGACCACGTACCCCTTGCCGTCGGCGGGCAGGACCACCGAGATCCGCGGGCTGTCGATGCCGGCCGCGCGGGCCGCCCCGACGGCCTCGTCCACGCCCACGTCCGCACCTTGGGCAGCGGGAACGGTGGCGCCGCCGCCGTGGCCCTCGTGCCCTTCGTGGCCGGTGGGCGCGTCGCCGACCGTCGCGGTGAGGACGGGGGTCGCGCCCCCGAGGCCGTCCTGGACGGCGCCGATGTTCTCGCCCGCGTACCGCGACCAGGTCAGGCCCGTCGCGGAGAGCAGGACGAGGCCGGCCGCCGCCCACAGGCCGACCGAGCCGTGCCAGGAGAGGGTGCGGCGGCGGGAGGCCGGGCCGCCCTCCGGCACGAACAGGGCGCGGCGGTTCTTCCGGCGCCGGCCGATCCAGAGCAGCAGGCCGCCGAGCGCTATCACCCACAGCCAGCTCGCGGCGAGTTCGCTGTAGTTGCGGCCGAACTCGCCCAGGTGCAGGTCGCGGTGGAGCCCGTCGATCCAGGTGCGCAGCGGCAGGGCGCCGGAGCCGCCGTAGCTGGGCAACTGTCCGCGGACCTCCCCGGTGTACGGGTCGACGAAGACGGCGAGCGAGGTGTCCTCGGGGACGTCGGGGTCGGCCATCAGGACCCGGGTCGTCGCGCCGGGTTCGGCGCCGGGCCAGACGGCGGTGACGGTGCCGTCCGGGTTGGCCGCGCGGGCGATGTCGACCTGCCGGGAGAGCGGCAGGGTCGCGTCGCCGACGGGGACCTCCAGCTCGTGCGCGTAGACCACCTTCTCGGCCTGGAAGGAGAGCGCGTAGAGCAGGCCGCTGAGGGCGGCGACGAGGAGGAACGGGGCGACGAGGACGCCCGCGTAGAAGTGGAGGCGGAGGAGGAGGGGGCGCAGGGCGCTCCAGGTGGTGGGCTTGCGGGGAGCGGGCGGAGTGGGGTCCGACGGCGGCGCCTCGGGCGTTTCGGATGTTTCGGGTGTTTCAGGGCGTGCGGGATCGTCGATCGTCACGGATGACCGTCCTGGTTCTCGGTACGTGCGGACAGGGGGGAGCGACCCCCGGTCAGACGTGTGCTCCGAGGGCCGTGGCGCGGGGTGCGGACGGCCGGGGCGGGCCGCGCCGGGACAGGGTGTGGGCGAGGACGACGGTGTGCGGCCGGTGGGCGTTCCGCCGCGCCCGGCGGACCGGGCCGCGCGGGGCGTCGGGGACGCGGACGAGCGCGCGCAGCAGGCGCAGCGGGGTGAAGGCGTGCGCGAGGGCGGCGCGGGCGAGCGTGAAGAACGCGGCCTCGCCGTGGGCGAGCCAGAGACCGCAGAGCAGTGCGGCGAGGAGGTGGACGGCGAGCATGCCGGGGCCGGAGGCGGTGGCGGAGTCCACGACTTGGGCGATGGTCGGGTCCAGGGCGGTGGTCGGATCCAGGGCGGTGGTTGTTCCTTCCCCCGTGCCCGTCATGCCCGTCGCGCCCGTCATGCCGTGCGTCGCGTGGTGGTGGGCCGTGTCGGCGTGCCCGCCCTGGTGCGCCGCGGCCCCTCCGTGGGCGCCCGTCGTCGAGAAGAGCACGTGGAGCGCGCCCTGGAGGGTGAGCAGCGCGCCCGCGATCGTGGGCGCGCCCCGGCGGCGGCCGGCTCCCGCCCAGGCGACGGCGGCCGTCACGGCGAAGGCGCCGAGGAGCGCGGTGGCCGGGAGCCCGTGCGCAGACATGGACGAATGCCCCACCGCTGCCAAAGTCACGCACACCACCGCGAACAGTGCGGCTCGCAGGGCGCGCAGGGGCGACCGGGCATCCGTCATCGTCCGCCATGGTGTCATCCCGCCACCTGGCCGAACAGACCGCCCTTCCACCGGTCCGGCCACCCTTCCACCGGTCCGGCCCCGGCGCGTCCGCCCCCGGCGGAATCCTCCGGGAGCGGAATCGCTGGTCCGGTCCCGGGCGGCCGGGCAGGCTCGGATCATGAAGCTGCTGATGCTCGGAGGTACGGAGTTCGTGGGCCGCGCGGTCGTCGAGGCCGCGCTCGGCCGGGGGTGGGAGGTGACGGTCTTCCACCGGGGCCGGCACGCTCCCCCGGCGGGGGTCCGGTCCCTGCTCGGTGACCGCACCGCCGGTCCGGACGGTCTCGCCGCCCTCGCCGGGGGCTCCTGGGACGCCGTCGTGGACACCTGGTCGGCGGCCCCCTCGGCGGTGCGGGACGCGGCCGGGCTGCTCGTGGACCGGGTCGGGCGGTACGCGTACGTGTCGAGCCGTTCCGTGTACGCCTGGCCCCCGGCGGCCGGGCTCGCGGAGGACGGTCCGCTGGTGTCGGGGTCGCCGGACGACGGGGACGTGCCGTACGCGGAGGCCAAGCGGGGCGGGGAGCTCGCCGCCGGGGCCGCCTTCGGCGCCGACCGGACGCTGCTCGTCCGCGCGGGCCTGATCCTCGGTCCGTACGAGAACGTGGGCCGGCTCCCCTGGTGGCTGAACCGGATCGCGCGCGGCGGCCCGGTCCTGGCCCCCGGGCCCGCGGAGTCGCCGATCCAGTACGTGGACGTGCGCGACCTGGCCGTGTGGACCCTCGACGCGGTGGCGGCCGGGCTCTCGGGGCCGTACAACCTCGTCGCGCCGCCCGGGCACGCCACCATGGGCGGGCTCCTCGGCGCCTGCGTGCGGGCCACGGGTTCGGGCGCCGAGCTGCGCTGGACTGCGCCGGAGGAACTGCTCGCGGCGGGGGTGGAGCCGTGGACGGAGCTGCCCGTGTGGCTGCCGCCGGGCGAGACGTACGACGCGATGCACACCGCCGACGTCTCCCGGGCGCTCGCGGCCGGGCTGCGCTGCCGGCCCGTGGCGGAGACGGTCGCGGACACCTGGGCGTGGCTGGAGTCCCTCGGCGGGGTCGCGCCCCAGCGGCCGGACCGCGCGGAGGCCGGGCTCTCGCCGGAGCGCGAGGCGGAGGTCCTGGCGGCGCTGGCCGGGGGGTGAGGGCGCGGCGGCCCCCGGACCACCAGGAGCTGCCCGTGCCGGTGTGATCGCTTACGGTCGACGGGAAAGGTGCGCGGCGGTACGGAGCCGCGTGAACCCGTACGAACCGGAGGAGTCGACGTCATGGCCGTCATCCCCGCCGTCTCCGTCGCCAACCTCCGTGACCTCGGCGGCCTGCCGCTCGCCGGCGGGCGGGCGGTCCGTCGGGGGCTCGTGTTCCGTTCGGCGCAGCTCGACCGGCTCGACCCGGGCGATCCCGCCGTGGCGGGCCTGGGGGTCCGTACGGTCGTGGACTTCCGGACGGACGCCGAGCGCGAGGAGCGGCCCGACCGGCTGCCCGCCGGCGCCCGGGCGCTCGTCGCGGACGTGCTCGCCGACTGGCTGGCCACCAGCGGGCTGCCCCCGGCCGCGCGCCTGAAGACGCTGCTCTCCCAGCCGGCCCTGGCCGAGGAGCACCTGGGCGGGGGCCGGATGCGGGAGGCCTTCGCCCGGACCTACCGGGCCTTCGTCTCCGCCGACTCCGCCCGCGCCGCCTACGCCGTCCTCCTCGCCGAGCTGGGCGCGCCGGACGCCGGGCCGCTGCTCTTCCACTGCACGGCGGGCAAGGACCGGACGGGGTGGGCGGCGACGGTCGTCCTGTCGCTGCTCGGGGCGGACGAGGGGACGGTGCGGGAGGAGTACCTGTCGGTCAATCCGGCGGTGCGGCAGGCGTTCGCGCCGATGATCGAGGGGTTCACGGCCCAGGGCGGCGATCCCCAACTGGCGCTCGACATGATCGGGGTGCTCCCGGAGTACCTGGACGCGGCGCTCGACGAGGTGGCGGTGCGGCACGGGTCGATGGAGAAGTACGTACGGGAGGGGCTCGGGGTGCCGGACGAGGTGACGGAGCGGATCCGGGAGCGGTTGACGACGGGTGGCGGTTGACGGGCCCCGGGGGCGCGCCCGGGCCGGTGCGGGCCGGTGCGCTCCGGGGTGACCATCGGAAGAATCGCTCGTTCTGCTGAACGTGAGCACCCAGGATCTCGACCCCTCCCCCACGGGTCCCGTCGACGTCGAGCAGGCCGAGGCCGCGCTCGTCGAGCGTTATCCGCGGCTCGTCCGCATCGCCTACCTCGTCCTGCCGCCCGCGCTCGGCCGCAACCGCCGGGTGCTGACCGCCCACGCGCTCGTCCAGCGCTCGCTGCCGCGCCGCCGGGTGCCGGGTCCCGCCGTGCCGGGGCCCCGGCGGACCGAGGACACGGTCGATCCCGGGTACGCGTACGTACGGGGCGAGGTGCTGCGGCAGGCCCTGGTCGCCGGGCTGCCGCTGCGGCGGCTCGCGCTGCCGCGCCGGGCGCAGTTCCCGCCGCTGCTGCCGCACGTGTGGGGGCTGCGGCTCTTCCCCCGGGTGGGCGGCGCCGACGAACTCGCCCTGGACCAGCGCCTGTCCCGGCTCTCCGGCCCCGGCCGCGCGGCGTACGTGCTCCGCGGCCTGGAGCGCCAGGGCGACCCGGAGGTCCTCCGCGTCCTGGCCGCGGCGGGCGCCGAGGACCCGGCGGCGGCCTTGGCGGAGGCGGACGCGGTGGAGGCGGTGGAGGCGTGGGGCGCCTCGGAGGTGCTGGACGGGGCGGACGCGGTGGAGGAGCGGGAGGGCGGGCCCGCCGGGGGCACGCCGGAGGCCCCCGCCGCCCCCGCCGCCCCCGTCGCCCCCGTCGCCTCCGTCGCCCCCGTCGCCTCCGTCGCCCCCGTCGCCTCCGTCGGCGAGGCGTCCCGGAACGACCGCCCGCCCAGGGTCGGCGAGCGGGCTGGGCCCGGTAGGAGCGGCCCCCGGGCCGCTCGCCTCGGTGGTGTCGCCCTGCTCGAATCCGACGAGTTCGATCCCTGCGCGCTCCAGGCGCGGCCGACCGATCTGCTGCGGCGGCGGCAGCACGTCTGGGCCGGGTTCGCGGCCGTCGCGGCGCTCGTGGTGTGCGGGGCGCTGCTCGGGCTGCCCGGGGGCGGGTGGGGGCGGAACGGGGCCGCGGCGCCCTCGTACGCGCGCAACCCCGCCGCCGAGGCCGCGCTCGATCCGGCGGCCGTGAAGCGGGTCGGTCCCGCCGTCTGGCCGGGGTCGACGCGGCAGGACTTCTCCGTGTGGCCCGCGCGCGGGAACCTGGCCGGGGACACCGCGCTGCTGCGGCGGGCCCTCGCCGTATGGGCGCGGCCCGGGGGTTCCGTGCGGTCGTCCGCGACGCCGGGGACGCCCGTCGGGCCGCCGATGGGGCCACCCCAACTGCTGTTCGCGGGGCGGGTGGACGCGGCGCGGGTGGTGCTCTTCCACGACGGGCTGCGGGCCGTGCGGTACGCGGAGCCGGTCGGGGGGACGGCGGGCGTCGCGCTCGACTTCGCGCGGACGGACGGGGCCGACGCGGTCGGTTCGACGGCGCTCGTCGTGTCCCGCGCGGCGGGCAACGTCCGCTACCTCACGGCCCCCTGGGTGCGGGAGACGGCGGTGCGGGACCTGCTGGCGCCCGCGAAGGAGCCGTACGTCCTGGCGCGGGACGCGGACGGCGTCACCGATCCGGTGCCCAGTCCGGCGCAGGCGAAGGGCTGCACCCGGTGGAACGCGCTCCAGGTGCGGGACGGTTCGGGCCCGCGGCTGTTCACCGACCTCGGCGAGCCGGCGCCCGCCCGGCTCCTGTGGGGCAGGCCGGCCGATCCGGCGGACGCGACCGGGACGGAGGCGCGGGAGGCGTGGGCGCGGACGGCCTGCCAGCTGACGGCGGTGCGGGCGCACGGGGTGCGGTCGGTGAACGCCTGGCGGTTCGCCCGGCAGCCGTTGCCGGAGGACGCGGGGCTCGGCGCCTGGCTGTGCACGCGCGCGGAGACCTGGCGGGGCACGGGCGGCCGGGTCCTCGCCCAGTTCCTGGTCCCGTCTCCGGAGGTGCCCGCGGCGCTCGCGGCCCGCTCCGAGGGTTCGCCGGCCTGCGGCGTGCGTGACCCCCGGGTCCTGGCGGGCGTCCTGTGGCGGGCGCCGGGCGGCAGTTGGTACGTCCTGGCGGCGGGCTCCTCCGACTTCGCGTCCCTGGAGGTCTCGGGCGGGGTGGAGGGCCGCTCGGACGGGTCCGTCCTCGCCGTGCCGGCGAGCGCCGGGGCCCGGGCGGACCTGAACGGCACCCTGCGGGACGGGACGCGGACGACCGCGCTGCGGTGAGGGGCCGTCCCCGGCGGCAGGTCCGCAGCAAGGCTCCGGGCCCCGGCGGCCCGCCCGCGGAAAGGCCCCGCGCCCCGCCGGGGCTGCCGCAAAAAGGCCTCGCACGCACCTGTTCCCGTCGCTTACTCCTCAGTATATTGACGGCATGTCTCATACGGAGCCCGCACCGGTGGCGTCGGAGCACGTCGAGCTCAAGGCCCGCAAGGTCTCCTTCGACTGGGAGGAGACGCCGCTCCACTGGGTCCCGGGCGATCCGTTCACCACGCACACCATCAACGTGCTGCACCTGCTCCTCCCGGCCGGCGAGCGCTGGTTCGTGCACGTCTACAAGCAGGCGCTGCCGTACGTCACGGACGACCGGCTCCGCGAGGACGTCATCGGGTTCATCGGCCAGGAGGCCATCCACTCCCAGGCCCACGACGACGTCCTGCCGCACCTGCGGAAGCTGGGCCTCGACCCCACGCCGTACACCGCGCAGGTCGACTGGTTCTTCGAGAAGCTGCTCGGGGACCGCACGCTGCCGCCCGGCCGGGCGCGCCGCTGGTGGCTGATGGAGCGGGTCGCGATGATCGCCGCCATCGAGCACTACACCGCCTTCCTCGGCGACTGGGTCCTCAACGCCGACGCGCTCGACCGGGTCGGCGCCGACCCGACCATGCTCGACCTGCTGCGCTGGCACGGGGCCGAGGAGGTCGAGCACCGCTCGGTCGCCTTCGACCTCTTCACACACCTGGACGGCGGTTACCGGCGCCGCGCCCGCACCTGGGCGCTCGCCTTCGGCGCGCTCGTCTTCCTCTGGCAGCGGGGCATCCGCTTCTTCCTGGAGAACGACCCGAGCCTCGTCGACCCGAAGGCCTCCTTCGCGGACTTCGTGCGGAAGGGGCGGCAGGGCGTGCTGCCCTCCACCCCGGCCATGCTGCGCTCCGTCCCGCGCTACCTCAGCCGGTCCTACCACCCCTCGCAGGAGGGCGACACCGCGCAGGCCGTGGCCTACCTCGCCTCCTCCCCCGGCGCCAACGGGGGCCGCTGATGCCCCGGTTCGCCTCCGTCGCCCTCGCCGCCGGGGCCGCCCTGCTCGTGCGCCGGGCCGTCCGCCGCCGCATGTCCACCGCCCCGCTGTGGCCGATGCCCGCGCTGGACGAGCCCGTCTCCGGGTACGGCCGGGGCCGCACCGTCCCGCGCAAGGTCCTGGTCGCCGGCCGCACTTCGCCCGCCGAGGGCGTCGTCGAGCTGCGCCTCGAAGGCGCCGGGCTGCCCGCCTGGCAGCCGGGCGCCCACATCGACCTGGTCCTGCCCTCCGGGCTCGTCCGGCAGTACTCGCTCTGCGGCGACCCCGCCGACACCGGCGCGTACACGGTGGCCACCCGGCTGATCGGGGCCGGGCAGGGCGGCCGGGGCGGTTCGCGCGAGGTCCACGAGCAGCTCCACGCGGGCGTGGAGGTCGAGATCCGGGGCCCCCGGAACCGCTTCCCGCTCGTCGACGCGCCCGCGTACGTCTTCGTGGCCGGCGGCATCGGCATCACCCCGGTCCTGCCCATGCTGCGCGCCGCCGAGGCGGCCGGGGCGGACTGGCGGCTGCTCTACTGCGGCCGGAGCCGCGCCACCATGCCGTACCTCGCCGAGGTCGGGGCCCTGGGCGGCGGCGGCCGTACGACCGTCGTCGCCGAGGACGAGTCCGGCCTGCCCGACCTGGGCTTCCTCGCGGACGTGCCGGAGGGGACCGCCGTCTACTGCTGCGGTCCCGACGGGCTCATGGACGCGGTCGGCGCGGCGCTGCCCGAGGGCCGGACCCCGCGCCTGGAGCGCTTCTCGGCGTCCGCGACGACCGGCGGCACCGCCTTCGAGGTCGAACTGCGCCGCTCGGGCCGGACGGTGGCGGTGGCGGCCGACCAGTCGCTCCTGGACGCGGTCCGCACGGAGCTGCCGGACGTCCCGTACTCCTGCCGGCAGGGGTTCTGCGGCACCTGTCAGCAGCGGGTCCTGGCGGGCGGGATCGATCACCGGGACGAGCTGCTCACCGACGCCGAGCGGGACGACTCGATGCTGATCTGCGTCTCGCGCTGCGCGGGGAGGCGGCTCGTGCTCGACCTCTAGGGCGGAGCCTGGAGAAGGTGGCCGTACGCCGTCCGGCGCAGGAGCTGGACACCGGCCCCGCCGAGAGCCTGGACACCGGGTTCGGCGAGCGGGCCCCGGAGAAGACGGTCGCGTTCTTCACCTCGGGCCCGGCGGCCCGGACCTCGGGCCCCGCGGCCCGGACCTCGGGCCCGGCGGCCCGAGGCGGGTGCGCGTGCCCTACGGCAGGACCAGCCAGTCCAGGGCGAGCGCGGCGAGCAGGCCGCCCGCCAGGAGCCACGTGCCCAGCCGGGTGCGGCCGTTGCGGGAGAGTTCGATCACGATCCCGCAGAGGATCATGGCGAGTCCGTACACGCCGACGACCAGGACGGACGTGCGGCTCGCGAGGCGGACGACGAGCACCACGGCGAGGGCGACGAGGAGGACGGAGGCGGCGGCGACGCGCAGCCGCCTCGCCTGCCTGGGGGTGAGGCCCCCGGCGGGCCGCCCGCCCGGCTCTGCGGACTCGTCGTCGAACTCGTCCCCCTCGTCGTCGGGTTCGGCGGCCGCTGCTCCCCCGTGGCCGTCTTCGGGACGGTCGGCGAGCTCGTCGGCGGTCTTCGGGGCCCCGGGGGCCTTCGGGGACCCGGTCGCCGGGGTGTCCTGGTCGGCAGCGCTCATGGGGCAGGAGCGTAACGGACGCCGTTAGGCTGTTCGCATGACGACCGGGGTACGCCGCAGGATGGGCGTCGAGGAGCGCAGGCAGCAGCTGATCGGGGTGGCCCTCGAACTCTTCGGCCACCGCTCTCCCGACGAGGTGTCCATCGACGAGATCGCCGCGGCCGCGGGGATCTCGCGACCGCTGGTCTACCACTACTTCCCCGGCAAGCAGAGCCTCTACGAGGCGGCCCTCCGGCGGGCCGCCGACGAGCTGGCGGCCCGCTTCGTGGAGCCGCCCCAAGGCCCGCTGGGGGCCCGGCTGCTGCGGGTGATGGGCCGCTTCTTCGACTTCGTGGACGAGCACGGCCCCGGGTTCGCGGCCCTGATGCGGGGCGGTCCGGCCGTCGGCTCCTCGACGACGAACGCGATGATCGACGAGGTGCGGCAGGCCGCGTACGAGCAGATCCTCGCGCACCTGGAGGTCGAGGAGCCCTCGGCCCGCCTGGAGTTGGTGGTCCGCTCCTGGGTGTCGCTCGCCGAGTCGACGGCGCTGCTCTGGCTGGACGGGCGGCGGGTGCCGCGCGCGGAGCTGGAGTTGCAGCTCGTGCACGACTTCGCGGCCCTCGCGGCGGTGAGCGCCGCGTACGACCCCGGGACGGCGGAGGTCCTGGTCGGGATCCTGGCGGACGAGCCGGCCGACGGGCCCTTCGGGGACCTGGTGACCCGGCTCGTCTCGCTCGTGCCCGCGCCCGGGCCCGCCCCGGACGCCCTGCCCGCCGTGCCCGACCAGAGGACCCCGTGACGACGGCGGATCGAGACCGCCGGGCGGACCGTGGCCCGGCGGGACCGCCCGACGGGCGACCCGCGGCTGCGTGCGTCCTACGAGGCCGTGGGCTGCCGTGCCGTCGGCGAGGAGCCGGGAAAGCCCGCCGCCGACGGCACGCGCCACGGGGTCACCCCGAGGGAGTGGGCGCTCCCCCGGGGGCCGGTCATCCGGCCTTGAACACCGCCACCGTCCGCGCCGGGACCGTGAAGGTGCCCGAGTCCTTCGCGTAGGCGGCGGTCCTCACGACCGCGTCGGAGCCCTTCGCCTGGACCGGGTGCAGGCGGTAGTCCTTGCCGGCCAGGCCGGTGACCTTCTGCTCCCGCGCCTGCGGGGTCGCGTTGAGGACGACGACCAGGTCGCCGAGGCGCATGGTGATCACGCCGGGCGTCTCGTCGCGGCCGGAGAGCGGGAAGGTCAGGGCGGAGCGCACCCGGTCGGCGGTGGCCAGGGAGAAGACCGCTTCGGTGGTGCGGATCTTCTGGAGGTCCCGGTGGGCGGCCGAGGCGCCGTCGATCTGCGCGCAGCCGACGGTGAGGGACGGGTTCGTCAGGAGCGGCTTCGCGAAGCCCCACTTCGACCGGTTGTCGGCGGCCGGCGGGAGACCCCGGCCGAAGCCGTTGCCGTCGCGGCAGTCCCAGTGGATGGCGTTGAACCAGTCGCCGCTGTCGTACGAGTTGCGGTCCAGGGACTTCGAGCGCAGCAGGTCCGAGCCGGCCTGGGAGAGCGCCGGGCCCTGCGAGAGGGTGGCCGTCGCCAGGGCGAGGACCTGCATGCGGGCGCGGTCGGCCGGGGAGGTGCCCGCCGGGAGCTTGAAGGCGAGCGCGTCGTACAGGGACTCGTTGTCGTGGGCGTCGGCGTAGGCGAGGGCGTCGCCGGGGGCGGACGCGTACCCGGCCGGGGAGCCGTTGTAGTCGACCTCGGAGCCCTTGACCGTGCGGCCGGAGGTGTCGGTGAAGGCGTAGTCGGCGAGGTTGCCGGTCAGGCCGACCTTGATGAGGTCCTGGTAGTGCAGGAGGCGGGCCTTCTGCTCGGCCGGGGTGCCGTTGGCGGGCGAGGCGTTGGGGTCGGTGTAGAGGCCGGAGGCGAAGCCCTGGACTCCGGGGTCCTCGTCGAAGGGGCCGCCGCCGCGGACGGCGTCGCGGGCCCGGTCGGAGAAGGTCGCGATCCCGGTGCCGGCCATGTTCTTCTGGGTGGCCTGGACGAAGCGGGCGTCGTCGGCGACCTCGCCGAAGTTCCAGCCCTCGCCGTAGAGGACGATCGCCCTGCCGTCGACGCCGTCCTTGGCGGGGGTCAGGGCGTCGAGGGCCTTGCGCACGGCCAGGATGTTGGCCTTCGGGTGGTGGCCCATGAGGTCGAAGCGGAAGCCGTCGACCTTGTACTCCCTGGCCCAGGTGACGATCGAGTCCACGACGAGCTTGCCCATCATGGCGTTCTCGGGCGCGGTGTTGGCGCAGCAGGTGGAGGTGGTGACGGCGCCGTCGGCGTCGAGGCGCTGGTAGTAGCCGGGCACGATCCGGTCGAGGACGGACTTGTCGGACTGTCCGGCGGCGACGGTGTGGTTGTAGACGACGTCCATGACGGTGCGCAGTCCGTCGCCGTTGAGGGCCTGGACCATCCGCCGGAACTCGACGGTGCGGCGGGTGCCCTCGGGGTCGGTGGCGTAGGAGCCCTCGGGGACGGTGTAGTGCAGCGGGTCGTAGCCCCAGTTGAAGCCGTCCTTCGCCGCGGCGGCGGTGACGCAGGCCTGCTGCTCCTCGGAGTCGGGGGCGTACGCCGTGAGGTCGCAGGCCGGAGCGGCCTGGTCCCCCTTCTTCTCCGGGACGGTGCCGATGTCGAAGGCCGGGAGGAGGTGGACGTAGGAGGTGCCGGAGGCGGCGAGGTCGCGCAGGTGCTTCGCGCCCTTGCTGTCCTGGTCGGTGAAGGCCAGGTAGGTGCCCCGGTGGTCGGCGCGGGCCGTGGGGTCCGCGATCGAGAAGTCGCGGATGTGGAGTTCCTGGATCTGGGCGTCCCGCAGCGGCACGGCGGCGGGCTTCTTGAGGCCCTTCCAGCCGGTGGGGGCGAGCTTCGGGTCGGTGAGGTCGACGGCGAGGCTGCGGGCGGAGTCGGTGGTGAGGGCGGTGGAGTAGGGGTCGGTGACCTTGTTGGTGACCATCTTCTGGACGGTGGGGGCCCAGACCTTCACGGCGTACCGGTAGGGCTTCCCGGTCCAGGACTTCGGGCCGGTGGCGGACCAGACGCCGGTGGTGTCGTCGCGGCGCATGGCGACGGTCCGGCCGTCGAGTTCGAGCGCGACCGACCGGGCGGTGGGGGCCCAGACGGAGAGGGTGACGCCGTGGCGGCCGAAGACCGGGCCGAGGGCGGCGCCGGTCGCCTTCTTCGCGTACAGGTCGTCGAGGACGCCGGCCGTCTGGACGCCGGTGGCGGCGAGCAGGGCGCCGTTGGCGGCGCGCTGGGTGGCGATCAGCTGGCCGCGCAGGGAGTCGCGGATCCGGTCGGCGTCGCGCGGGTCGACGGTGAAGGCCGGGTAGTCCTTGAGGTGCGGGTACTTCGCCTTCTGGGCGTCGGTGAGCGTCGTCCGGTTCAGCCGGAGCCACTGGCCCTCGGTGTTCAGGGCGCCGCCGGTGACGGCGATCCCGCCGTCCTTCGCGTGGACGAGCTGCTGGCTGGTGGCGTCGGTGGCCTTCACCTTCCAGACGACGGTGTTCCGGTCGATCCACTGGGCCGAGGCCTTGGCGAGGTCGAGGTCGGGGGCGCCGCCGACGGTGGGCAGGAGGTACGTGGGCTCCCCGCCGAGCAGCCAGACCTCGTGGCCGTAGGTGGCGAGGTCGAGGGACTGGTCGGTGGGCAGGTCCTTCTGGTCGCCCTTGTGGAGGATGTACGAGAGGGAGGTCGCGCCCGCGGCGAGGGGCACCTCGTAGACGGCGCCGTACGCGTCGACGCGGACCGGCAGCAGGGGCTTGGACCAGTCGGTGGGCTGGGCGGCGCCGGTCCAGGTGTGCAGGCCCCAGCCGTCGTAGTCGCCGTCGGCGCGCTGGTAGTGCAGCACCGCCTTGGTCTTGTCGGGGGTGACGGGTGCCGGGTCGGTGTCGGACTGGCCGTCCCGGCCCTGGGTGATCCAGACCTCGCCGGTGCGGCCGAGGTCGACGGTCCGCCGCGGGCCGTCGGCGGCGCCGTCCTTCTCGACGGTGTACGGGATCGTGGCGGCGCCCTCGGGGACCTCGACCCAGGCGAAGGCGCCGTGGGCGTCGCGGCCGGTGAACGCGGCCTGCTGTCCGGCGGCCTTCAGGGTCCAGCCGTCGTAGTCCCCGTCCTCGCGCTTGTAGTGGACGATCGCGTGGGTGCGTTCGACGGCGACCGGCTTCTCGGGGGCCGGGGGCGCGCCCGCCGTGGTGGCGGCGGTGGCGCTCGCGGTGCGGCCCGCGCTGTCGACGACGACGGCCTTGTAGCGCAGGGCGGTGCCGGCGGGGGCGGTCACGTGCTGGGTGACCTTGTAGGGGGCGTGGTCGGCGGTGCCGAGGGTCTGCCAGCGCCCGTCGCCGACCTGGGCGGCGAAGACGACCCGGTTGAGCTGCCCGCCGGTGACGTCGGCGGAGAGCTCGACGGTGCCGGTGGCTCCGGCGGCCGGTGCCTTGAGGTCCAGGGAGGGCTTTACGGCCGGGGAGGGGAGGGCCCGGTCGGCCTGGAGGACCAGGGAGGAGAGGGCCGGGACGGTGACGGTGACCTTGCCGTCCTTGGCCGTAACGGCTCCCCGGCCGCCGTACAGGGTGCGGAAGGCCGCCGAGTCGACGGGGATCGTGACGGCCTGGTCGGCGGTGGAGCCGTTGGCGGCGACGAGGTACTCGGTGCGCGCCTTCGCGTCCGTGCGGGAGAAGGCGTAGACGGAGCCCTCGGCGTACCGCTCCTGCTGGACGCCGTCGCGGAGGGCCGGGTGCTCGCGGGTGAGCTTCGACAGGGCGGCGATCGAGCGGTAGACCGGGTGGCCGGTGTCGTACGCGTCGGTGGCGTGGGTGCGGTCGGTGCCGAGCTGGTCGTCGTCGAGGTAGTCGGCGGCCTGCGAGGCGAAGAGGGGCTGGCGGGCGTCCTTGTCGCCGCCGGCGCCGGTGAAGCCCTGCTCGTCGCCGGAGTAGACGACCGGGTTGCCCCGGGAGAGGAACATCAGCTCGTTGGCGAGCCGGGCCCGCTTGAGGAGTTCGGCGTCGGTGGCGTTCGGGTTGTCCTGCTCGAGGAAGGTGCCGATGCGGCCCATGTCGTGGTTGCCGAGGAAGGTCACCTGCTCGTAGGCGTTGGCCTTGTCGGTGGTGTACCGGTAGTCCTCGGCGAAGACCTCGGCGAGGCGGTCGGCTCCGGCGCCCCGGGAGGCGAAGGCGCGGGCCGCGTCCTGGAAGGGGAAGTCGAGGGTGGCGTCGAGCCGGCCCCGGGTGACGTAGGGGGCGGTGACGGCGGTGTCGGCGGAGTAGACCTCGCCGAACATGAAGAAGTCCTCGCGGCCCCGCTTCTTGGCGTAGGCGTCGAGGGCGGTGGCCCACTGGGTCCAGAAGTCCAGGTCGACGTGTTTGACGGTGTCGATCCGGAAGCCGTCGATCTTGAAGTCGCGGACCCACTTCTCGTAGATCCTCTTCATGCCCTCGACGACCTCGGGCCGCTCGGTCCACAGGTCGTCCAGGCCGACGAAGTCGCCGTACTCGGCGGACTCGCCGACCCAGGTGGAGTCGCCCCGGTTGTGGTACATCGTGGGGTCGTTGAGCCAGGAGGGGACCTTGACGCCCTTCTCGGCCACGGGCGTGTACGGGAAGGAGTCCGCGTCCACCCGGCCGACGGCCTCGCGGTCGTCGAAGGGGCGGCCGTTCGTGTCCAGGTAGGGGTAGGCGCCCTTGGGGCGGTAGCCGTACGTCTTCTCGGCGTAGTCGACGGTGTCGGCGGTGTGGTTGGTGATGACGTCGAAGAAGACCTTCATGCCCTTGGCGTGGGCGGCGGCGATCAGCCTCTCCAGGTCGGCGTTGGTGCCGAAGTGGGGGTCGACCCGGGTGAAGTCGGTGATCCAGTAGCCGTGGTAGCCGGCGCTGGCGTTCTCGCCCTCGCCCTGCACGGGCCGGTTCTTGAAGATCGGCGCCATCCAGATGGCGGTGGTGCCGAGGCCCTTGATGTAGTCGAGCCGCCGGGTGAGGCCCTTGAGGTCGCCGCCCTGGTAGAAGCCCTTGTCGGTGGGGTCGAAGCCGGTCCGGGTGCGGCTGCCGGTGAGGCCGCCGCGGTCGTTGGACGCGTCGCCGTTGGCGAAGCGGTCGGGCAGGACGAAGTAGAACTGCTCGCGGGTGAGGTCCTGGCGGGCGGGTTCGGCCGCGAGCGCCCGGTCGGACGGCGGGGCCGGGGGCTTCGGCGCGGCGGTCGCGGGGACGGCGGGCACGAGGGCCGCGCACAGGGCGGCGGCCAGTGCGACGGCCGTTCTCTTGCGTATCACGGGGAGTCTCCCTGGAGGTACGGGAAGAGGGGGCCGCCCCGGGTGGGGCGGCCCTTGCGGTGCGGGGTCGGTGGGCGGGGTGCGGCTGGTGGGGGGTCAGTCGCGGTTCGGCTCCGGTTCAGCCGTGTCTCAGCCGCGGAACGTGTCGTTCAGGACGAGCTGCCCGGAGGCGGGGACGGTCGCGGTGCGGTTGGCGCCGGACTCCCAGGTGACGTTCCCGGCGGCGTCCTTGCGGAGGTACTTGTACTCGAAGGTCGTGCCGGCGGGCAGGGAGAGCGTCAGCTTCCAGACCGGGTAGGCGGCCGGGTCGAGCTTGGGGGCCGAGGCCGGGGCCCAGTTGCCGAGTTCGGCGCGGTTGCCGGTGACGTGGATGTTCTGGCCGGTCACCGTGGTCGCGGTGGTGTTGAAGGAGGCACCGGTGGCGGCGGGCGGGTTGGTGCCGCAGCCCTTGGCGCCGGTGTGCAGGGCGAGCGCGGTGTGGGCGCCCAGGGTGGCCGTGAACTGCCCCGAGCCGTTGACGGTCACGGGGCTGTTCGACTGCACGTCGCAGTAGGTGCCGGCGGGCAGGGAGGTCTGGTAGGTGCGGGTGAGCGCCGAGGACTCGTGGTTGATCGCCACGTAGGCCTTGGAGCCGCGGCCGAACGCGATCGCGTTGTTGCCGTTGTCCCACCAGTTCGTGACGGCCTGGCCGCGCGCGGTGTTGCGGAAGGCGACCATGGAGGAGATCTCGCGCCAGGCGTGCTGGCACTTCCAGCCGTCGCTGTAGCAGGCGTTCACCTGGCCGCCGTTGGGCGGTCCGGCGTCCTTGTCGGTCCACTCGTAGCCGGAGTGGACGTCCGGGGAGCCGTAGGGCCAGGCGAGCATGAAGACGGAGGCGAGGGTGTAGCTCGCGCCGTCCTTGTAGTTCAGGGTGTCGCCCTGGCGCTCGGTGTCGTGGTTGTCGACGAAGACGCCGGCCTGGCCGGAGGGCATGTGGCCCCAGGCCTCGCCGAAGTTCTTCAGGTACGCCAGCTTCTCGTTCTGCAGGACCCGCTTGAGGTCGCGGGCGTAACGGAACTCCTGCACGTCGCCGTTGCCGAGGTACTCGCCCGGGGAGACGGCCTCTCCGGCGCCGAAGATGGCCTCCTGCTTCCAGTACGCGCCGGGCCTGGTGAGCCGCGCCTTGATGTCGGCGAGGTCGGCGGCCGGCATGTGCTTGGCGGCGTCGATCCGGAAGCCGTCGACGCCCAGGGAGAGCAGGTCGTTGAGGTAGCCGGCTATCTTCCCGCGGACGTAGGCCTCGCCGGTGTCCAGGTCGGGGAGCTTGACCAGCTCGCAGTTCTGGACGTTGGCGCGGTCCTGGTAGTTGGTGATCTCGGCCCGGCAGTCGTCCATGTCGGCGCCGGAGTAGAGGCCCGGGTAGTCGTACCTGGAGAACGGGGTCCCGCCCGTTCCCGTGCCCGACCCGTTCGCCATGTGGTTGATCACGGAGTCCACGACGACCTTCACGCCCGCCGCGTGACAGGTGTCGATCATGCTCTTGAAGGCGGTGCGGTCCCCGAGGCGGCCGGCGATCCTGTAGCTGACCGGCTGGTACGAGGTCCACCACTGGCCGCCCTGGACGTGCTCCTGGGGCGGGGAGACCTGGACGTAGCCGTATCCGGCGGGCCCGAGGCGGTCGGTGCACTCCCTGGCGACCGAGGAGAACTTCCACTCGAACATCACCGCGGTGACGTCCTTCTCACCGGGGGGTGCGGCCTGGGCGGGAGTGTTTCCCGTGACGGCCACAGCGGCTCCCGCCACGAGGGCGAGTGCAGCGGCCACGGTCCTTCTGGCCATGTTTCCTCCTGCTGACTTCACTGTCGCAAGAAGTTGCCGAAAACTTCAGCAACTGTTTTCAGCCGTGACCGTACGAGTGGCCCGACGCCCGGTCAACCCTCCGGACGCCGCAACGCGATTTGTTACGGAAGGACTTGCGGCTCCGCGACCCGGGCGGGCGGCTGCGCCGTCGAACCGCGCACCACCAGTTCCGGCTGGAACACGAACTCGGTGCGCTGCACCGGGTTCCCCTCGATCTCCTCCAGGAGCGCGCCCACGGCGGCCGTGGCCATCGCCTGCACGGGCTGGCGGACGGTGGAGAGCGGCGGGCTGGTGAAGGCGATCAGGGGCGAGTCGTCGAAGCCGACGACGGAGACGTCCCGGGGCACGTCGAGGCCCCGGGCGCGGACCGCGCGGATCACGCCGAGCGCCATCAGGTCGGAGCCGCAGACGATGCCGGTGCAGCCCTCGCCGAGCAGGATGTCGGCGGCGGCGTGACCGCCCTCGACGCCGAAGAGGGTGGGCCGGACGAACCGTTCGGCGTCCGCGCGCTCGACGCCGAGGAGCTCGTACAGTTCGGCGGCGAAGCCCTCGGCCTTGCGGCGCGAGGGGACGTAGCGGAGGGGGCCGATGGCGAGGCCGATGCGCTCGTGGCCCAGCTCGACCAGGTGCCGCACGGCCATGCGGGCCGCTGCCCGGTCGTCCGGGGAGACGAAGTTGGCGTCGACGTGCTCGTTGTAGCCGTTGATGAGGACGAACGGCACGCCCCGGGCGGCGAGCCGGGCGTAGCGGGCCGGGTCGGCGGTGGCGTCCGCGTGGAGCCCGGAGAGGAAGACGATGCCGGACACCCCGCGCTCCACGAGCTGCTCGACCAGCTCGTCCTCGGTGGCGCCGCCGGGCATCTGGGTGCACAGGACCGGGGTGTAGCCGTGCCCGGCGAGGACCTGCTCGACAACCTGCGCGAACGCCGGGAAGATCGGGTTGGTCAGCTCGGGCACGACGAGCCCGACGAGGCCCGCGCTGCGCTGTCTGAGGCGTACGGGACGCTCGTAGCCGAGCACGTCGAGCGCGGCGAGCACCTTGTGCCGGGTCGCGCCGGCCACCCCCGCCTTGCCGTTGAGGACGCGGCTGACGGTGGCCTCGCTGACGCCGGACTGGGCCGCGATGTCCGCGAGCCGCGGGGCGCCCGTTCCGGCGCCCCGCGGCAGGGGGATCGTCACACCGCCCACCAGATGGTGGTGTCGGCGGGCAGCTCCACCGTGTCCGCGCCGGGGGCGACGGGCTCGTTGGAGAGGAGGAACCGGCCGGGCAGCGGGACGGAGAGGGCCCGGCCGGTGGTGTTGGCGGTGCAGACGAAGCCGTCGCGCCGGAAGGCGAGGACGCCCTCGGGGGCCTCCAGCCATTCGAGGCCCTCGCCCGCCCCGAGTCCGGGCTGCGTCCGGCGCACCGCGAGCGCGCTGCGGTACAGCTCCAGGGTGGAGCCCGGGTCGCCGGTCTGCGCCTCGACGCTCAGCGCGCCCCAGGCCGCGGGCTGCGGCAGCCAGGAGCCGCCGTCGCCGAAGCCGTACGAGGAGCCCGCGACGGTCCACGGGATCGGGACCCGGCAGCCGTCGCGGAAGCCGTCCTGGCCGCTGGCCCGCCAGAAGGACGGGTCCTGGCGGACCTCGTCGGGCAGGTCGGTGACGTCGGGCAGGCCGAGCTCCTCGCCCTGGTAGACGTAGGCCGAGCCGGGCAGGGCCAGCATGAGGAGGGTGGCGGCGCGGGCCCGGCGCAGGCCGAGCTCGCGGTCGCCGGCCTCGCGGAGCTGGGTGCCGAGGCCCGCCGGGTTGGCGAAACGGGTGGCGTGCCGGGTGACGTCGTGGTTGGAGAGCACCCAGGTGGTGGGGGCGCCGACCGGGCGCATCGCGGCGAGCGAGGCGTCGATGACGGTGCGCAGCTCGGTGGCGTCCCAGTGGGTGCCCAGGTACTGGAAGTTGAAGGCCTGGTGCATCTCGTCGGGGCGCACGTAGTTCGCGGTGCGGTCGACGGTGGGGGTCCAGGCCTCGGCGACGAGGACGCGCTCCCCGTCGTACTCGGAGAGGACCTTGCGCCAGGAGCGGTAGATCTCGTGGACGCCGTCCTGGTCGAAGAAGGGCATGACGTCGTTGCCGAGCAGCTTGAGCTGGTCGTGGGCGCCGATGTCGGGCAGTCCGGCGGCCTTGACCAGGCCGTGGGCGACGTCGACGCGGAAGCCGTCGACGCCCATGTCGAGCCAGAAGCGCAGGATGGAGCGGAACTCGTCGCGGACGGCCGGGTGCTCCCAGTTGAAGTCGGGCTGCTCCGGGGCGAAGAGGTGCAGGTACCAGTCGCCGGGGGTGCCGTCCGGGTCCTCGGTGCGGGTCCAGGCCGGGCCGCCGAAGATGGACTCCCAGTCGTTGGGGGGCAGTTCGCCGTTCGCGCCCTTGCCGGGGCGGAAGTGGTAGCGCTCGCGCAGCGGGGAGCCGGGGCCCTCGCGCAGGGCCCGCTGGAACCACTCGTGCTGGTCGGAGGAGTGGTTGGGGACGAGGTCGACGATGATCCGCAGGCCCAGGGCGTGGGCCTCGCGGATCACCGCGTCGGCGTCGTGCAGGGAGCCGAACATCGGGTCGATGGCCCGGTAGTCGGCGACGTCGTAACCGGCGTCGGCCTGTGGGGAGGCGTAGAACGGCGAGAGCCAGACGGCGTCGACGCCCAGGTCCCTGAGGTACGGCAGCCGGCTGCGGACGCCCTCCAGGTCGCCCATGCCGTCGCCGTTGCCGTCGGCGAAGCTGCGCGGGTAGACCTGGTAGATCACGGCGTCTCTCCACCAGCCCGTGTGCGTTCCGGTGGTGGGGACGTCGGCCGGGGCGGCGAGATGCTGGGTCATGTCTTCCCTGGGAGTAAGGAGGGGCGTGCGGGGGCGGTGGTCGGGCTCAGCCCTTGACGGCACCGGCGGACATGCCGGTGACCAGGTGCCGCTGGGCGAAGAGGAACACCAGCGCCGCGGGGATGGCGATGAGCACGGAGGCCGCGGACATCGGACCCCACTGGGCGCCGTACTGGTTGACGAACTTCTGCAGTCCGCCCGCGAGGGTGAGGTTCTCGTCCCCGACCATGAAGGCGGAGGCGTAGGCGACCTCGCCCCACGCGGTGATGAAGGAGTAGAACGCGGTGACGGCGATGCCCGGCTTGGCGAGCGGCAGGATCAGCCGCCAGAAGGTGCCGAAGGGGGTGAGGCCGTCGACGTACCCGGACTCGTCGATCTCGCGCGGGATGGTGTCGAAGAAGCCCTTCATCATCCAGGCGCAGAACGGGACGGCGATGGTCAGGTACGTGATGACCAGGCCGGCCGGCTGGTTGAGCAGGCCCGTCGACGCCATGATGTTGTAGATCGGCACGATCAGGACGGCGACCGGGAACATCTGGGTGATGAGCAGCGTCCACATCAGGCCGCGCTTGCCGGGGAAGCGGAAGCGGCTGACGGCGTAGCCGGTGGTGGCGGAGATGAAGACGCCGACGAGCGTGGTGAGGCCCGCGATGAGCAGCGAGTTGCCGAACCAGGTGAGGAACGGGGTGTCGTTCAGGAGGTTCGTGTAGTTCTCGAACGTCGTCTCTTTGAAGAAGTCCGTGGTGATGGCGTACTTCGCGGGCTTGAGCGAGGTCAGCAGCACCCAGAGGACCGGGAAGACGGCGATCACGGAGGCCGTGATCAGCGTCAGGTGCAGCGCGACCGAGGAGAGCGGCGAACGGCGGCCGCGGACCGGCGCGTTGGTCACGGCCCGGGGGGTGGGGTTCGTGGTGGTCACCAGACTTCTCCCTGCTTGCGGAGGACTCGGCGGTAGACCGCGGCGAACAGCATCAGGAGGACCAGGATGAGCACGCCCCAGGTGGAGGACTGGGCGAAGTCGCGCGGACTGACCTCGAAGGAGAACTTGTAGGCCTGGGTGACGAGGATCTGGGTGGCCTCGCCGGGCCCGCCCCGGGTGAGCAGGAAGATCACCGGGAACATGTTGAAGGTCCAGATGGTGGAGAGCAGGACCACCGTCGTGGAGACCGAGCTGAGGCCGGGCATGGTGATGTGCCGGAACCGCTGCCAGGCGTTCGCGCCGTCCATCTCGGCGGCCTCGTACAGCTCGCCGGGGATGGACTGGAGGCCGCCGAGGAGGGCGACCATCATGAACGGCACGCCGAGCCAGACGTTGACGGCGATGACCGAGAGCTTGGCCCAGGTGGGGTCGTTCAGCCACGGCACGGCGTCGATGCCGCCGCCCGCGAGGACCTTGTTGAGGAGGCCGTTGTCCTGGTTGTAGAGGAAGCGCCAGGCGAAGACGGAGACGAAGCCCGGCACGGCCCAGGGGAGGATGAGCAGCAGCCGGTAGAAGGAGCGGCCGGCGATCTTCCGGTTGAGGACGTTGGCGAGGGTCAGGCCGAGGGCGAAGGTCACCGAGACGCAGGCGACCGTCCAGACCAGGGTCCAGCCCAGGGTGGAGAGGAACTGGCCGCCGGTGAGGGCGTCGGCGTAGTTGTCCAGGCCGACGAACTCGTAGGTGGCCGGGATCTCGTTGACGCCGATCGAGCGCGCGACGTTGCGTTCGTTGGCGTTCGTCAGCGACAGGTAGACGCCGCGGACCAGCGGATAGCCGATGATCACGGCGATCACGACGATCACCGGGGCGACCATCGCCCAGGCGTACCAGTGGGTGGCGAGGGAGCGCTTCTCGGCCCTCCTGCGCTTGCCAGTCCCGCGGCTCCGGCCGCGGGCGACAGGGTCGCCCGCGGCCTTCGCCACCGACTGGCCGGTGGTGTCCACGGCCATCAGCCGGTCCGCCTTCCTGTTACTTCCAGTCCTTGAGGAGCTTGCGGTAGGCGTCGCCGGACGCCTTGGCTCCCGCTTCCGGGGTGGTCTGGCCGGTCAGGACCTTGGTGTACTCGGTGACGAGCGGCGCGAAGAGGCTGCCGGTCTCCGGGATCCAGGGGCGCTCGACGGCCTTCTGCACGACCGGCTTGAAGAAGGAGATCATCTCGTTGGTCGCCACGTCCGGCTTGATGTAGACGGACTCGCGGGTCGGGAGGAGGCTGAGTTCCTTCGCGATCGTGGTCTGCGTCTCGACCGAGGTCATGTACTCGGCGAAGGCGTAGGAGGCGTCCAGGTTCTTGGAGCCCGCGTAGACGGCGAGGTTGTGGCCGCCCTGCGGGGCGCCCTGGCCGCCGGAGCCGGCCGGGACCGGGGCGATGCCCAGGTTGGCCTTGTCCGCGAACTCCTTGCCCGCGTAGGTGTCGGCGACGGCCCACGGGCCGTTGATCATCATGGCGACCTTGCCGTCCTTGAAGGCGGTCTGCATGTTGTTCCAGCCGTCGGTCGCGTCGGTCTTGGCCGCGCCGGAGTCCACCAGGTCCTTGACGGTCTTGAAGGCCTTCACGCCGGCCGGGTCGTCGACGGTGACCGTCTTCTTCTCGGCGTCGACGAGGTCGCCGCCCTCGCCGTAGAGGAAGGAGAGGAACCAGTAGGCGTCGTCGCCGCGCAGGTAGAGGCCGGTCTTGCCGGTCTTCTGCTTGATCTTGGCGGAGACGGTCTTCAGCTCGGCGATGGTCTTGGGGACCTCGACGCCGGCCTCCTTGAAGACCTTCTTGTTGTAGAAGATGCCCATGGAGTCGATGACCTGCGGGACCGCGTAGGTCTTGCCGTTGTACTTGGTGGAGGCGGCGGCCTGGTCGAGGAAGTCGTCGGCGTTCTTCAGCGCGGCGGTGCCGTCCAGCGGGGCCAGGTAGCCCAGGTCCGCGAACTCGGGGGTCCAGGCGACCTCGGAGCGGATGACGTCGGGCGCGCCGGAGCCGGACTGCGCGGCGTTCTTGAACTTGTTCTGCGCCTCGCCGAAGGGCACGTTCACGTACTTGACGGTGACCTTGGGGTGCTTCTTGGTGAAGTCCTCGGCGGCCTTCTTGAAGACCTTGTCCTCGGAGCCGACCGTGGAGGTGTCCCACCACGTCACGGTGCCGGAGAGCTCGCCCGAGCCCTTCGAGCCGCCGTTGTCGGAACCGCTGTCGCTCCCGCACGCCGCCAGGGTCACGCCCAGGGCCGCGACCAGCGCGGTGGCCGCTATGCCACGCCGCATGTGAACTCCTTCAACTGATCCCGGGGGGACGAGGGGCTGGAACCTTCCTCATGCGACCGCTCCCTCGCGGCGCTCCGGGTTGGCAGGAACGTAACAGGGATGAAAACGAGCCGAAAGACCTTGCGGGACTTTTCTGCAAGACTCGGCGATCGTTACATCCGCGTGTCCCTAAGGTTGCCGAGGGGTCGCTTGACAGGGGCGGAAGTGCGCCCTTGCGCACCCCACGCGCCCCCGAGCCGCTCCCGATGCGCCCCGCAAGAACTGCAAGACCTTGCAGAAGGACGACTCCCGGCCACCGCGGACGGGGTGCGCCGGGGCGGTGGGCAATACGCCCCGTGACCGGTACAGTCCACTCCCATGACCGCGCGGCTCTCCGACATCGCAGCCCAGGCAGGGGTCAGTGAGGCCACAGTCAGCCGCGTGCTCAACGGAAAGCCCGGCGTGGCCACCGCCACCCGCGAATCCGTCCTCGCCGCGCTCGACGTGCTCGGCTACGAGCGGCCCGTGCGCCTGCGCCAGCGCAGCGCGGGGCTCGTCGGCCTCATCACCCCCGAGCTGGACAACCCGATCTTCCCCGCCCTGGCGCAGGTCATCGGGCAGGCCCTGACCCGGCAGGGGTACACGCCGGTCCTCGCCACCCAGACCCCCGGCGGGTCCACCGAGGACGAGCTCACCGACATGCTGGTGGAGCGCGGCGTCGCCGGCATCATCTTCGTCTCCGGGCTGCACGCCGACACCACGGCCGACACCACCCGCTACGACCGGCTGCGCGGCAAGGGCGTCCCGTACGTCCTCCTCAACGGCTTCTCGCCCCGGGTGCAGGCGCCCTTCGTGTCGCCCGACGACCGGGCGGCGATGCGGCTCGCGGTGACCCACCTGGCCGCGCTCGGGCACACCCGGATCGGGCTGGCCGTCGGGCCGAAGCGGTTCGTGCCGGTGCTGCGCAAGATAGAGGGCTTCCAGAAGGGCATGGAGGAGCGGCTCGGCCTCTCCCCCGAGGAGTCCGAGGAGCTGATCCGGCACTCCCTCTACACCCTGGAGGGCGGCCAGGCGGCGGCGGGCGCGCTGATCGCCGAGGGCTGCACGGCGGTCGTCTGCGCGAGCGACATGATGGCGCTCGGCGCGATCCGGGCGGCCCGGCAGCAGGGGCTCGACGTGCCGAAGGACGTCTCCGTCGTCGGCTTCGACGACTCCCCCCTCATAGCGTTCACCGATCCGCCGCTGACCACCATCCGGCAGCCGGTGCAGGCGATGGGGCAGGCCGCGGTCCGCGCGCTGCTCGAAGAGGTGGGGGGCACCCCGGCCCCGCACTCCGAGTTCGTCTTCATGCCCGAGCTGGTGGTCAGGGGTTCCACCGCCTCCGCACCGTCCGCCGTCAGGCCTCCTTCCCAGGGCTGACCGGGTGCGCGCGGGACCCGACCTTGGGATGATCGGTCGGGGGCGGCCATCTGGCAGACTCTCTCCCCATGGGTGAAACGACCGTGAAGCGTGTGGACAACCGGACGACCCCGTCGTCACCCATCGCGGCCGACGGCAGGCTGTCGCGGCTGCGCACGCGCGTGCCCCGGCGCCCCACGATCTGGTTCGAGATCCTGCTCATCGCGGTGAGCTACTGGACGTACTCGCTCGTCCGCAACGCGGTGCCGGAGCAGAAGGCCCAGGCGCTGCGGAACGCCGACTGGATCTGGCGGGCCGAGGAGTCCCTCGGGCTCGCCTTCGAGCACACCGTCAACCACGCCGTGAACTCGGTGACGTGGCTGATCGTGACGATGAACTACTACTACGCGACGCTGCACTTCGTCGTGACCATCGGTGTGCTCGTGTGGCTGTACCGGTGGCAGCCGGGCCGTTACGCGGCGTTCCGCACGGTCCTGTTCGCCACCACCGGCGTGGCCCTGGTCGGCTACTACCTGTACCCGCTCGCGCCGCCCCGGCTGATGAACGGCCAGGACTTCGTGGACACGGTCCTGGTCCACCACACCTGGGGCTCGATGGCCTCGGGGAACCTCAAGCACGTGTCGAACCAGTACGCGGCGATGCCGTCGATGCACATCGGCTGGTCGCTCTGGTGCGGGATCACGGTCTTCCTGCTCGCGAAGGCGCCCTGGGCGCGGATCCTGGGCCTGCTCTACCCGACGGCGACCCTCGTGGTGATCGTGGCCACCGCGAACCACTTCTGGCTGGACGCGGTCGGCGGCATGGCCTGCCTGTCCTTCGGCTTCGCCGTCTCGTACTTCTGGTACGGCTCGCGGCCCCACCGGCTGCCGAAGCTGGTCGAGCCGGTGGAGCCGGTGGGCGTGGTCGCCCACGGCGGTCCGCTCCCGGAGGCGGACCGCGAGGGCGAGCCGGTCCGGCCGGTCGACTCCCGCCGCTAGCCGGTCTCCTTTCTCAGTCCCCCCGGTGCGTGATCCGGCCGCCCGCGACGGTGAGCCGGACCGGGGCCTCGGCGGTCTCGTCCGCCGGGGCCTCCACCGGGTCCACGGCGAAGGCGGCGAGGTCGGCCCGGAAGCCCGGGGCGATCCGGCCCGCGACCGCCTCCTCCCCCGCCGCGAACGCCGCGTGCGTGGTCATCCCCTCCAGGGCCATGAGGCCCGTGAGCCCGTGCCGGGCCGAGGCCGCGCCGCGCGGGGCGCGGGCGGTGGCGAGGACCTGCCGGGCGTCGTAGTGGGCGATCGGCCAGTCCGAGCCGAGCGCGAGGTGCGCCCCGGCGTCCCGCAGGTCGCGGCAGCGCCAGGCGCGCCCGGCCCGCTCCTCCCCCAGGCGTACGGACCACTCGTCGGTGTGGTCGGCGCGGGTGTACGCGGTGTGCGGGGGCTGCATCGAGGCGACGACGCCGAGCGCGGCGAAGCGCCCGAGCTGGTCGTCGGGGACGGTCTCGATGTGCTCGATCCGGTGCCGGGGGCCGCCCGCGCCGAGCCCTTCGACGGTGTCGAGGACGTGCCGGACGGCCGCGTCGCCGATGGCGTGGGTGGCGGTGCCGACCCCGGCCCGGTGCAGGTGGGCCACGGCTGCGGAGTACGCGGCCGGGTCGGGCCAGAAGGCCTCGGTGCCCCGGCCGTGGCAGTCGGCGTGCTCCAGCCAGGCGGTGCCGCCCTCGACGGTGCCGTCCATGAAGAACTTCACCCCGCCGATCCGCCACAGCCGGCCGGCCCGCTCCTGGAGCCGTACGAAGGCGTCGAGCTCCTCGGGGGTGGCGCCGGGCATGCACCAGGGCGCGAGGCGCAGCCGCAGCGGCAGGTCGCCGTCCTCCTCCAGGGCGGCGAGGAGGCCGGGGACGTCGTGTCCGCCGAGGTCCATGACGTGGGCGGAGGCGAGTCCGGTGGCGGCCATGCCGGTGAGCAGGGCGACGAGCCGGTCGCGGCGCTCGGCGTACGGCAGGGCGGGCAGGACCGGGGTCATCAGGTCCATGGCGGCGTGCTCGACCAAGTGCCCGGTGGGGGTCCCGTCGGGGCCGCAGACGATCTCGGAGTGCTGGGCGAAGGTCCGGGGCCCGTCGATCCCGGCGGCCTTCAGGGCGGTCCCGTTCACGAGGGCGGAGTGGCCGTCGTAGAGGCGCAGGTGGGCGGGGGCGCCGTCGAGGGCGTCCTCGATCAGGTCGCGGTGGACGGGCCGGCCGCCGAAGGCGTTGTGGTCGAGGCCGAAGCCGAGGACCCAGCCGTCGCGGCGCTCGGCGGCCCGGAGCGCGGCCCGCAGCCCTTCGAGGTCGGTGACGGCCGAGAGGTCGGTGCCGGTGAACATCTCCAGGCCCCAGACGGGGTGGCTGTGGGCGTCGGTGAGACCGGGGGTGAGGGTGGCGCCGGCCAGGTCGACGGTCTCGGTGCCGGGTCCGGTCCAGGTGCGGGCCTCGGCGTCGGTGCCGAGGGCGGTGATCAGTCCGTCGCGGACGGCGACAGCGGTGTGGCCGGTCGGTCCGGGGTCGCGGACGCGGGCGTTGACGAGGACGAGGTCGGGTGCGGACACGGGGGTTCTGCTCCTTCTGTTCCGGTGGACGGTTCGGCGGCGAATCGGGCGTAGACCTCGGGGCGGGTGCGGCGCAGCCGGTGTGCGAGGAGGAGCCCGAGGAGGAAGACGGCGGGGGTGACGGAGAGCAGGACCGTGTTGACGGCGGGCGAGGCCCCGGTGAAGAGGTCGACGTGCCCGGCGACGAGGGCGATCGCCCCGGCGAGCAGGACGAAGGCGGTGACGGGGGCGACGACCGTGCGCAGGACGCCCTCGTCGTGCCGGATCCGGCGGAAGAAGAACGGCACGGCGAGCGCGGCGAGCAGCTGGAGCACCATCAGGCCCAGCATCCCGGGGGTGTTCACCCAGAGCAGGAGCTGCTGGTACGGGTCGGCGCCGGCGAGCGCGAAGGCGAGGACCACGAGCGCGCCGAGCGCGGTCTGGGCGGCCCCGGCGACGTACGGGGAGCGGTGGCGGGGGTGGATCCTGCCGAGGGCCTTCGGCAGGACGCCCTCCTCGGCGAGGGAGAGGGTGTAGCGGTTGATGGCGTTGTGGAAGGCGAGCAGGGAGGCCAGGACGCTGGTGACGATGAGGACGTGCATCAGGTCGGCGGCCCAGGACCCGACGTAGGTGGTGATGGCGGCGAAGAAGAGGCCGCCGGGGTCGTCGGCGGCGGCCCGGACGACCTCGTCCTCGCCGAAGGCCTGGATGACGGTCCACACGACGAAGGCGTAGAAGAGGCCGAGGAAGGCGACCGCGAGGTAGGTGGCGCGGGGGATCGTGCGGGCGGGGTCCCGGGCCTCGCGCCGGTAGATGACGGTGGACTCGAAGCCGGTGAAGGCGGCGAAGGCGAAGGCCAGGACGGCGGCGGTGCCGCCGGTGAGGACGTGGGCGGGGGCGAGGCCGCCGAGGGAGAGGCCGTGGGCCCCGCCGTCGAGCAGGACGCCGCCGGCGAGGAGGACGAGGACGCCGGTCTCGGCGACGAGGAGGACGCCGAGGACCTTGGCGCCGAAGTCGATCGAGCGGTGGCCGCCGTACCAGACGAGGAGCAGGCCGGCGAGGGAGACGGGCAGCCAGGGGACGTCGTGGCCGAGGGCGGCGGCGGTGTCCGAGGTGGCGGAGCCGAGGAGCCCGTACACGCCGATCTCCATGCCGTTGTAGCCGAGCATGGCGACGAGGGCGGCGGCGATGCCGATCGGGGTGCCGAGGCCGCGCGCGATGTACGCGTAGAAGGCGCCGGCGCTGCGGACGTGGCGGCTCATGGTGGTGAAGCCGACGGCGAAGACGGTGAGGGTGAGGCCGGCCAGGAGGTAGCCGACGGGGGCGCCGACGCCGCCGAGCAGGATGGCGACGGGGGCGACGCCGGCCATGACGGTGAGGGGGGCGGCGGCGGAGACGACGAAGAACGAGATGTCGGCGGTGGTGAGGGTGCCGGTCCTCAGTCCCGGGGGCGCGTCGGGGGCGGGTGCGGACATGGCTGGGGAGGGCCTTCCGGTGGCGGGGCAGGGGTGTCGGATGTCCGGCCGGACGTAAACCTAAAGGCTTTCGGTTTGCGCAATGTAGCCTCGTCCCCGACCGTTCGGGAAGACCCGGCGGGAATCCGACGGGAACCCGGACAGGAAGTGACGCCCCATGGGCCGGCCGCGCAGACCCCTCCTCGACCGGGAGCGCATCGCCACCACGGCGCTCGAAGTCGTCGACGAGCAGGGCGAGTTCAGCGTCCCGCAGATCGCGAAGCGGCTCGGGGTGCAGACGGCCTCCGTCTACCACCACGTCGACGGGCGGGACGGGATCGTGGAGCTGCTCCGCGAACGGGTGGCCGCCGGGATCGACGGCGGGACCCTCGGCCTGGAGCCCTGGGACGCGGCCCTCGTCGCCTGGGCCCGCTCCTACCGGGCCGCCTTCGCCGCCCATCCGCGCGCGATCCCGCTCCTCATGACCTCACCGGTGCGCGCCCCGAAGGTCCTCGCCCAGTACGAGAAGGCCGTCGGCCGGCTGCTCGACGCGGGCTTCGCCCTGCCCGACGTCATGCCCGTGATCATCGCCCTGGAGAACCTCGTCCTGGGCTCGGCCCTCGACCTGGCCGCCCCCGAGTCGATGTGGGAGCTCGCCGACGAGACCGCCACCCCCCGTCTGGCCCGCGCCCTGGGCGCGGTCCCGGAGGGCCGCGCGAACCAGGCGTTCGAGCTGGCGCTCGCGGGATACCTCGCCCACGTGAGGACGCTGCTCGACGCGCCGTAGGACCTCCGCGCACCGCCACCGCCGGAGGCGTCACGCCATCGCCGGAGGCGTCACGCCCCGTAGAACAGCTCCTCGACGACCGCGCGGGCCCGGCGGGTGATCCGCCGGTAGTCGTCGACCATCTCGCCGACGTGCCCCGACTCGTACCCCAGGTACCGCGCCACCGCCGCGAGTTCGCGCGGCTCGGAGGGGAAGGTGTCGCCGGGGCGGCCGCGCACCAGCATCACCGCGTTGCGGACGCGGGTGGCGAGGACCCACGCCTCGTCCAGGGTCTGCGCCTCCTCGGTGGGGATGAGCCCGGCCGCGTGGGCGGCGGCCAGCGCCTCGCGGGTACGGGTCGTGCGCAGCCCCGGCTCGGCCCAGCCGTGCCGCATCTGGAGCAGCTGGACCGTCCACTCGACGTCGCTCAGGCCGCCGCGTCCCAGCTTGGCGTGGAGCGTCGGGTCGGCGCCGCGCGGCAGCCGCTCGGACTCCATCCGGGCCTTGAGGCGGCGGATCTCGCGGACCGCGTCCTCGCCGAGCCCCTCGGCCGGGTAGCGCAGCGGGTCGACGAGCTCGATGAACCGCTCGCCCAGGTCGGCGTCGCCCGCCACGTGCTCGGCGCGCAGCAGCGCCTGGCTCTCCCAGACGAGCGACCAGCGGCGGTAGTAGGCCCCGTACGACTTCAGGGTGCGGACCATGGGACCGCTCTTGCCCTCCGGCCTGAGGTCCGCGTCGATCAGCAACGGCGGGTCGGCGGTGGGCACTTGGAGGAGCCGGCGCATCTCGGTGACCACCCGGTTCGCGGCCCGGGCGGCCTCCTGCTCGTCGACGCCCTCGCGCGGCTCGTGCACGAAGAGGACGTCGGCGTCGGAGCCGTATCCCACCTCGTGGCCGCCGAAGCGGCCCATGCCGATGACCGCGAACCGGGTCGGCAGCCGCTCGCCCCACTCGGCGCGCACGGCGGCCCGCAGCGCGCCCGCGATCGTGGCCGCGTTGAGGTCGGTGACGGCCTCCCCCACCCGGTCGACGAGCGCGCCCGGGTCGGGCTCGCGGGGGCTGTCCTCCGTGCCGTACGAGCCGATGAGGTCGGCCGCGGCGGTGCGGAACAGCTCCCGGCGGCGCACCCCGCGCGCCGCCGCGACCGCCTGCTCGGCGTCGTCCGCGCGCCTGACCGCCGCCAGGACCTCCTGCTCCAGGTGGCCCCGGTCGCGGGGTTTGAGGCCCTCCGGGTCGCCGAGGATCGCGACCGCCTCGGGGGCGCGGAGCAGCAGGTCGGGGGCGAGCCGCCCGGCCGAGAGCACCCGGGCGAGGTTCTCGGCGGCGGCCCCCTCGTCGCGCAGCAGACGCAGGTACCAGGGGGTCTTGCCGAGGGCGTCGGAGACCTTGCGGAAGCCGAGGAGTCCGGCGTCCGGGTCGGCCGAGTCCGCGAACCAGCCGAGCAGCACGGGCAGCAGGGTCCGCTGGATCGCGGCCTTCCGGCTCACCCCGGAGGACAGCGCCTCCAGGTGGCGCAGGGCGGCGGCGGGGTCCGCGTACCCCAGGGCTTCGAGCCGCTGCCCGGCCGCCTTGGGGCTGAGCCGGGTCTCGCCGGGGGCGAGCTGGGCGACGGCGTCGAGCAGCGGGCGGTAGAAGATCTTCTCGTGCAGCCGGCGGACGACGGCCGCGTGCCGCCGCCACTCCCTGGTGAGCGAGGCGACCGGGTCGGTGCGCAGGCCGAGGGAGCGGGCCAGGCGGCGCAGGTCGGTCTCGTCCTCGGGGACGAGGTGGGTGCGGCGCAGCCGGTAGAGCTGGATGCGGTGCTCCATGGCCCGCAGGAAGCGGTACGCCTCGTCGAGCTGGGCCGCGTCGGCCCGGCCGACGTAGCCGCCGGCGGCGAGGGCCGCGAGCGCGTCGAGGGTGGCGCCGCTGTGCAGGGTGGCGTCGCTGCGGCCGTGCACGAGCTGGAGGAGCTGGACGGCGAACTCGACGTCCCGCAGGCCCCCGGGGCCGAGCTTCAGCTCGCGCTCGATCTGGGCGGCCGGGATGTTGTCGACGACCCGGCGGCGCATCCGCTGCACGTCGGGGACGAAGTTCTCGCGCTCGGCGGCCTGCCAGACGAGCGGGGAGACGGCCTCGATGTACCGGGAGCCGAGCTCCGGGTCGCCCGCGACCGCGCGCGCCTTGAGCAGCGCCTGGAACTCCCAGGTCTTCGCCCAGCGCTGGTAGTAGGCGAGGTGGGAGGAGAGGGTGCGGACGAGGGGGCCGTTGCGGCCCTCCGGGCGCAGGTTGGCGTCGACCGGCCAGATGGTGCCCTCGACGGTGGTCTCGGAGCAGATCCGCATCAGGTGGGAGGCGAGCCGGATCGCCGCCTGGATCGCCTTGCCCTCGTCGGCGCCCTCGGCCGGCTCCCCGACGAAGATCACGTCGACGTCGGAGACGTAGTTCAGCTCGTGGCCGCCGCACTTGCCCATCGCGATCACCGCGAGCCGGCACTGGGCGGCGTCGGCGGGCGCGGCGGCCTCGGCGATGGCGAGCGCGGCGCGCAGGGTCGCCGTCGCCAGGTCGGCCAGCTCGGCGGCGGCCTGGGCGACGTCGGTGGTGCCGCACACGTCGCGGGCCGCTATGGCGAGCAGACAGCGGCGGTAGGCGACCCGCAGCGCGACCGGGTCGGTCGCCTCGGCGAGCCCCCGCTCGAAGTCGGCGACCCCCGGGTGCAGGTCGGCCGCCTCGTACGTGACGAGGGACTCCCAGTCGCGGGGGTGGCGGGCCAGGTGGTCCCCGAGCGCCTCGGAGGCGCCGAGCACGCCGAGGAGCCGGTCCCGGAAGGGCTTGGCGGAGAGCAGGATGGCGGTGAAGGTCTGCCGCTCGGCCTCGGGCTGCGCCTCGACGAGCCGGACCAGGCCGCGCAGGGCGAGGTCGGGGTCGGCGGTGGCGCCGAGGGCTTCGAGGAGCACGGAGTCGCCGCGCAGCGCGGACAGCTCGGGCACGTCCAGGAGCCGTTCGGCTCCCGAGGGGTCGGTGAACCCGTGCCGCACCAGACGTGAGAACGTACTGCTCCTGCGTCCCGGCACCGTCATTCCGCCGCTCCCTCCGAGTACGTCCGAGCCCCGGGGGCGAACCCGGGGGATCGAGCCTATCCGGCGCGGGGGGCGGGGGCGTGCAGGCCTTCGGTTCGCGGCGGATCACACGTGACGTCCCCCACATTGATCGCTTTTCGGGCCCGGTGAACCGTATTTCTTGAAAGTCCGTCTTGCCGAGCGCGAGACCCGTCCGTCCGTTCGAACGGCACCCCGGCGCCCGCCGGGGTGCCGTTCGCCTGCCCGCCCGATCCCGTGCACCGCCCCGATCACCCGCACCGCCCCGCTCCCTTGCGCCACACCGCCCCCGCCGACCACACCGCCCCCTTGCGCCACACCGCCCCCGCCGACCACACCGCCCCCTTGCGCCACACCGCCCCCGCCGACCACACCGCCCCCTTGCGCCACACCGGCCCCTCGTACCGCCCCGACCCCGCGAACCGTCCGACCTCTCCGAAAGTGCGCCGCCGACCCATGCCCGTCCGCCGTCTCCGCCGCCCCCGCCGTTCCGACCTCCCGTCCCGCCGCGGGACCGCCGTGACAGTGGTCACGGCCGCCCTGGTGGGCGGCGCCCTCGCCGGGACCCTCGCGGTGACGGGCACGCCCGAGGGGCCGGAGGCGCACGCGGCGACGGCCGCGAAGGCGGGAGGGGCCGCGCGGGCCGCGTCGGACCGGGCGCCCGCGAAGGTCCCGCCGGGCGGGACGGCGGCGGTGATGCAGTTCGTCGCGCACCCGGACGACGACCTGTTCTTCATGAACCCGGACATATCCCAGTCGCTCCACTCCGGCAGCCCCCTGACCTCCGTCTACCTCACGGCGGGCGAGTCGGACGGCGTCAACGCGCGCCCGCACGACGCCGCCGGGACCGCGGTCGACAAGGCGGGCTACGCCGAGGCCCGGCAGAACGGCATCCGCGCCGCGTACGCCGAGATGGCGACCGGCAGCAGGACCAGCCCCTGGGAGCGGACCGCGATCCCCACGGCCGGCGGCGCGTGGGCCGAGCTGGACACCCTGCGGGCGAAGCCGCACGTCAAGCTGGTGTGGCTGCAGATGCACGAGGCCGGTTCCATCAGCGACGACCGTCCGCACAGTCTCAACGGCCTCTGGCACGGCCGCGTGGCCGAGCTCGGTTCCCAGCTCTCCGCCGGCAGCCCGGCCACCGCCGACTTCTCGTACAACAGGGGGCAGGTCGTCGCGGTGCTGACCGGGCTCCTGGAGCGCTTCCGGCCGACCTTCGTGCGGATGCAGGACCCGTCCCCCGGCACGTACCCGGGGACGGGGGCCTACCGGGACCACCAGGACCACCTGTACGGCGCCCGGTTCGTCCAGGAGGCCCTGGCCCGGTACGCGGAGGTGCCCGGACACCCGCACGTCGGCGTGCAGAACTACCTCGGCTACCCGACCAGCGCCCTGCCCCACACCCTCGACGCCGAGGCGGCGGGCGCGAAGCTGAAGACCCTGAAGACGTACGCGTGGCTGGACGGGGTCGAGGACTGCGGGACCCTCGCGGGCTGCGGCGACCTGAAGGTGGCCGCGCGGCCCGCCGGGCGGGGCTGGACCCAGACCGTCCGCTACGCCCGGGGCACCTCCACCTCCTGGGTGCAGCGGGAGCCGGACGGCGGCCTGCGTGCCTTCTCCGTCCTCGACGGGCGCCTCGCGACCTGGCGGAAGGCCGCGGACGCGGTCGCCTGGCGGGGACCGGAGCTGCTGCCCGGCGGCGGCCTGGACAGCGGCGTCACCTCCGTGCCCCTGCCCGACGGCCGGATCGCGGTCTACGGCACCCGGACGGTCCTCGCGGACTACCACCGGGAGGTGGTGACCACCGTGCAGTCGGTGCCGGGCGGCGCCTTCGGCCCGTGGCGGTCCCTCGGCACCCCCGAGCCGGACGACGCCTCCGGCTCCTCGGACATCAGCGCGCCCGCCGTGACCGTGGGCGCCGACGGCCGGACGGCCCTGGTCCTGCGGGACAGCCGCCACCGCCTCACCGCCCGCGAGCGGCCCGCCGGCGGGGACTGGGGGCCGTGGCGGGTCCTGGGCGGCGCGGAGGTGCACGGCGACCCGGTGGCGGCGACGGACGCGAGCGGGCGCGGGTACGTCTTCGCGAGCACCCCGACGACCGTCCTGGCCTGGGCGGAGCAGCACCCCGGCGGCCCGCTGACGGGCCCGGCGCCGACCGGCCTGCCCCCGACGACGCTGGCGCTGAGCGCCTCCCCGGCGCCGGACGGGAACGGGGTGCGGCTCTGGTTCCGCAAGCCGTCCTCCGGCGACCTGCGGAGCGCCGACTTCTCCGGTACGGCCCCGGTCTCCCCGTTCACGGAGCTGCCGGGCACCGGGGTCGCGGGCTTCGGTCCGGTGAGCGGCGGCGACGGCCTCCTCGCGGTCCGCTCCCGCACCGGCTTCCTGGCGACGGCCTCGCGCGGCAGGACGGGCACGGGGAAGACCGGGGCGGGGACGCGGCCGGTGTGGACGCTGGAACGTTTCCTCTTCGCGGGGGCGCCGGACGCGGGCACGGACGGGGTCGCGGCGATGGGCCTGGACGGCCGTCTGCGCTGGACGCCGGCGGGACGCTGAGCGGCCCGGGGCCCGGGATCTTCCGGCCCCGGGCCCCGGGGGCCGGTCGCCGGGCCGGTCGCCGGGTCGGTCGCCGGTTCAGTCGCCGAGGAGGACGGGGAACGCCTCCAGGTCGTTCTGCGTCATCACGGGCAGCTTGCGGACGTCGGCGTCCGGCACCGCGAGCCGCAGCCGGGGGAAGCGGGCGAAGAGGGCGGGCAGCGCGATCCCGGCCTCGACGCGGGAGAGGGCGGCGCCGGGGCAGATGTGCGGGCCGTGGCCGAAGGTCATGTGCCGGATCGGGGCGGGCCGGGTGACGTCGAAGGCGTCGGCGTCGGGGCCGTGCTGCTCGGGGTCGCGGCCGATCGCCCGGTAGGAGATGACCACCCCCTCGCCCTCGGCGATGACGTCGTCGCCGACCTCGATGTCCTCGGTGGCGAACCGCATGAGGAGGTGGGTGGTGGGGGTGTCCCACCGCAGGGTCTCCTCGACGACGGCCTCCCAGGAGACCTCCCCGTCCAGGACCAGCCCGAGCTGGTCGGGGTGGGCGAGCAGGGCCCGTACGGCGTTGAGGATGAGCCCGATCGTGGTCTCGTGCCCGGCGGCGACCATCGCCTTGAGGTTGCCGATCACCTCCTCCTCGGTGAGCGGCTCGCCGCCCTCGTCGGCCAGGATCAGCGCGGAGGTCAGGTCGTCGGTGGGCCGCGCGGTCTTCTCGCGGACGAGACCGGCGTAGAAGACGTCCAGGTCGGCGAGGAGGGCGAGGCGCTCCTCCTGCGGGGTGAGCATCGAGAAGAACTTCTTGTACTGCCGGGTGAGCATGGCGTTCGCGGCGGGGTCGACGCCCATCAGCATGCCGACGACCTTCATGGGCAGCGGCTGCGCGAACACGGACTTGAGGTCGACGACGGCCCCGTCCTTCCCGCCCTCCTCCAGCGCGTCGAGGAGTTCGGCGGTGAACTCCTCGATGTCGGGGCGTATCGCTTCGAGACGGCGGGGGGTGAGCGCCTGGGAGGTCTTGGCCCGCAGGCGGCGGTGCTCGGCGCCGTCGACGGTGAACATGGACCGTCCGGCGTCGATCATGCCGATGAGCGGCCACGCGTGCGTGACCTCGCCGCTGCGCCACAGGCCCCAGGCGTCGAGGTCCTTCACGAGCCGGGGGTCGACCAGGAGCCGCCGGGCGTCGGCGTGCCGGGTGACGGCCCGGGCGGGCACCCCGAGCAGGTCGATCCGGGCCAGCGGTCCGGCGTCGCGCAGCCGCGCCGTCTCGCCGTCCAGGTCCTGGACCATCGGGTCGATGACGACGGTCCCGCCGTTCCGGGCGGCGGCCTGTGCTGCGGCGGCATGGGGGCAGGTCACGAGAGGTCTCCTGTCGTACGAACGGGGGTGAATCGGACGGGGAGCGAGGTGGTGCCGCGCAGGAAGGCGGAGGGCCGCCGGACGAGTTCCCCGGCGGGGACGGCGAGTTCGAGGTCGGGCAGCCGGTCGAGGAGGACCTCGATGCCGGTGCGGACGATGATCTCGGCGATCTCCTGGGCGGGGAAGGGGCAGCGGTACTCGCCGTGGCTGAAGGCCAGGTGGGCGCCGCTGCCGCCGCGCGCGTCGCTGCCGCCGTACGCGTTCCGCGCGCCCTGGCGGATCAGCGGGTCGGTGTTGGCGGCGCCGAGGCCGAGCAGCAACATGTCCCCGGCCCTGATGTGCTGCCCGCCGAGCCGGGTGTCCCGTACGGCCCAGCGTCCGGCGAGGATCTGGGTGGGGGCGTCCTCCCACAGCACCTCGGTGGTGGCCTCGGAGACGCTGCGCCGGCCGCCGGCCATCGAGTCGGCGAACGCGTCCTCGGTGAGCATCAGGCGCAGGGAGTTGCCGAGCCAGTCGGCGGTGGTGAGGTGCCCGGCGGCCGTGACGGCCATCAGGTCGAGCGCGTACTCCTCGTCGGTGAACGGTTCGGGGAAGGCGAGCATGCGGGAGGTGACGTCGTCGCCGGGCGCGGCCCGCCTGGCGGCGACCAGGCGCGCCATGTGGGCGCCGAACCGCTGGTGGGCGCTGTGCGCGCCGGGCCCGCCGTCGGCCAGGTCCTTCAGCACCTCGGCGATGTCCTCGCCCTCGGCGTCGGGGAAGCCGACGAGGCGGGCGAGGACGAGGACGGGGAGGGGCTCGCAGAAGTCGGCCACGAGGTCGGCCGTGCCCCGGCCGCAGACGGCGTCGACGAGCCGGTCGGCGAGCTGCTCGCAGTGCCCGCGGATCTCGAAGGGGTCGGCGCCCTCCAGGGCGGGCACCACCATCCGGACGTGCCGCCGGTGCTCCTCCCCGGCGGTGAAGTAGATGGAGGGCAGGGGCCGTCCGACCATCGGGAGCAGCGGCCAGTCGTCGGGGATGTGCGGCCACTGGTTCCACAGGCCCACGTCGCGCGGGAACAGCTCGCCGTCGCTGGTGACCCGGTGGAGCTCGCGGTACCCGACGACCAGCCAGGCGGGCACCCCGCCCGGCAGTTCGACGGGGACGACGGGTCCGTGGTCGCGCCGCATGGCCCGGTAGAGGGCCTGGGGGTCGACCTGGAACCCGGGGCCGTCGAGGGACACGGCGGTGCCCGCGTGGGCGGGGCACCCGGGGGGCGGCTGCGGGGCGGGCGGCTGCTCGGGGCGGGGATGCGTCATGAGTCCTGAACTCCCGACTCCTGTGGCGACAGCCGCACGTGTCGCGTTCATGTGATCAACGCTGGCTCACTATAGGGAGGTTGTGTGTCGCAGGAGCCCTCAATCACGATCAATTCCGCACAGTAGACGGAAGAGAAGGGGCAGTTGACGATCGGATGTGCGACATGAAGGAACAAAGAAGGAACAAGGGGGAGCATTCTCGCCCTTGTGCGCGCTCCCGGTTCCGGAACGGGACGGCGAGAGGGACGATTTTCCGTCAGGTCGGTGACGACGGGTCCCGATCCTCCCGAGTGGAACGAGAAGAACCATGAACTGGACGCTGGAAGTCGTCCCGGTCCCCGTCACGGACATGGACCGGTCGAAGGAGTTCTACGGCGAGAAGTGCGGCTTCACGATCGACCTGGACGACGAGGTGGCCCCGGGCGTGCGGATCGTCCAGGCGACCCCGCCGGGCTCGCGCTGTTCGATCGCGATGCTGAGCGGGATGCCGCCGATGCCGGGCACGAAGCAGACGCCCCCGGGCGGCCTGCACGGCCTCCAGATCTGCGTCACGGACATCGAGGCGGCACGGAAGGAGCTGGTGGCCCGGGGCGTCGAGGCCTCCCCCGTGATGCACGTCGGCGCGACGGGCTGGGAGGAGGGGAAGGGCGGCACCTGGAACTCGTTCATGACGTTCGAGGACCCGGACGGCAACGGCTGGACGGTCCAGGAGGCGCCGTCGGAGCTGTCGGAACGCTGAACCGCCCGACCGGCTCCCAGAACCCCAGGTATCTCAGAACCCAGGCGCCTCAGAACCCCGGCGTCTCAGAACCTCGGACGCCTCAGAACCCCCGATAGAAGTGCCGGAGCCCGTCGCTCTCCGCGACGCACCGCATCCCGGCGGCCTCCATGACCCGGTGGGAGGCCGGGTTGTCCAGGTCGGCGTCCCCCTTCACCCCGGCGACGCCGGCCACCCGGGCGGTGTCGAGGAGCGCGCGCAGGGCCTCGGAGGCGTACCCCTTCCCCCGCACATCGGGCACGAGCCCGTACCCCACGGTCACGACCCCGAGCTCGTCGGGCGGCCCGTGGAACCCGATGCCCCCGACGGCGACCCCGCTCTCGGTCAGCCGCACCTCATAGGCCCGGAAGACCCCGGGATCCCCCCGCTCGAAGACCCCCCGCAGAAACCCGCCGCACCCCCGGACGTCCCCGTCCTGTGGATACCCCTCGGCCCAGAGGTCCCCGGCGAGGGGCGCCCGCGCGACGATCCGCTCGGCCTCGTCGACGGACAGCGGGTGCAGGAGGAGCCGCGCGGTGGCGACGGAGGGGATCTTCACCCCGGAAGTGTGAACGCCCGCCCGCGCACGGGACAACGACTTTTACCGGGCCAGAAGCTGAGCTCGAAGGCCGGATCCCCGTCCACCACGAGCAGCCTGCGGGACGTGCCACCTTCGATCATCACGAGCCGACCGTACGCAACGGCGCGGAAGCGACGTACACGGAGAGTTCCGTGCGACGGCCCGCGTCGTAGCGGGGATCCGCCAGGCTCACCGGCAGGTCGCGGAGGACGTCCAGGGCGATCGCGTGGTCCCCGTCGGCTCTCGCGACGGGCCGCCCGGTGTCGGGTCGGAGTACGACCACGTGGAGCGCGTCCAGGGCGTGCAGACCGCTCCGGAGCGAGTCGTCGAGGGCGTCCCACACACAGCGGGAGGCGCTGAGCGGCGGATCCGCGGGAGGGTCTCCCGTACCGCCCGGAAGAACGCCTCCTTGCCGGTGCGCCCGCCGGTCGACAGCGTGAAGACGGGCACGCCCCGGCGGGCGGCCTCCGCGAGGAGTTCCGGCACGCTCGACGCCGGGACCTCGTGAAAGCCGCCGCGGATCTCCGGCATCCCTACAGCACCGGCAGATTCTTCCGCAGCTCGAAGGCGGTGACCTCCGAGCGGTACTCCTCCCACTCCTGCTTCTTGTTGCGCAGGAAGAAGTCGAAGACGTGCTCGCCCAGGGTCTCCGCGACCAGTTCGCTCTTCTCCATGAGGGAGATCGCCTCGCCGAGGTTCTGGGGGAGGGGCTCGATGCCCATCGCGCGGCGTTCCGAGTCGGAGAGGGCCCAGACGTCGTCGTCGGCGCCGGCCGGGAGTTCGTAGCCCTCCTCGATGCCCTTGAGGCCGGCCGCGAGGAGGACGGCGTAGGTCAGGTAGGGGTTGGCGCCCGCGTCGATGGAGCGGACCTCGACGCGGGAGGAGCCCGTCTTGCCCGGCTTGTACATGGGGACGCGGATGAGGGCCGAGCGGTTGTTGTGGCCCCAGCAGATGTACGAGGGGGCCTCGCCGCCCGAGCCGGCCGTGCGGGAGGAGCCGCCCCAGATGCGCTTGTAGGAGTTGACCCACTGGTTGGTGACGGCCGAGATCTCGCCCGCGTGCTTCAGGAGGCCCGCGATGAAGGAGCGGCCCACCTTGGAGAGCTGGTACTCGGCGCCCGACTCGTAGAAGGCGTTCCGGTCGCCTTCGAAGAGGGAGAGGTGGGTGTGCATGCCCGAGCCCGGGTACTCCGAGAACGGCTTCGGCATGAAGGTGGCCTGGACGCCCTGCTCCAGGGCCACCTGCTTCATGACCAGGCGGAAGGTCATGATGTTGTCGGCCGTGGAGAGCGCGTCGGCGTAGCGGAGGTCGATCTCCTGCTGGCCCGGCGCGCCCTCGTGGTGGGAGAACTCCACCGAGATGCCCATCGACTCCAGCATCGTGATCGCCTGGCGGCGGAAGTCCATGCCGACGTTCTGCGGGGTGTGGTCGAAGTAGCCCGAGTTGTCGGCCGGGGTGGGCCGGGAGCCGTCGAGCGGCTTGTCCTTCAGGAGGAAGAACTCGATCTCGGGGTGGGTGTAGAAGGTGAAGCCCAGGTCCGAGGTCTTGGCCAGGGCCCGCTTCAGGACGTAGCGCGGGTCCGCGAAGGACGGCGAGCCGTCCGGCATCAGGATGTCGCAGAACATCCGGGCCGTGCCCGGGGCCTCCGCGCGCCACGGCAGGATCTGGAACGTGCCCGGGTCCGGCTTGGCGATCATGTCCGACTCGTAGACGCGGGCGAAGCCCTCGATCGCGGAGCCGTCGAAGCCGATGCCCTCGTCGAAGGCCTGCTCCAGTTCGGCCGGCGCCACGGCCACCGACTTGAGGAAGCCGAGCACGTCGGTGAACCACAGGCGCACGAAGCGGATGTCGCGCTCTTCGAGCGTACGGAGCACGAATTCCTGCTGCTTGTCCATTTCCACACCCATCCTCGCTGGTCAGGCCGCCTGATCCCACCGCCTCGGGCACATCGGGGGCACCTGAGCATCCCACCACATGGTTTCGCGCACGTTGCACACCCATACTGCCTGTTCGGTTGTGACTCAGGTAACGGGGGACGGGGCCTTTCCCGCCTCCGTTCCTCCTCTCCCGCCCGGCCTCCGGTACTCGGTGGTACCCCGTTCGGCCCACGGAGGGCCTTCGCCCACTACGATCTCCGCCCATGGGGGCCCCACGGCTCGTACGCCCGTCCCGGCACGCGCGTCCCATGGCACTGGTGAGTGCCGTGGCGACGCTCCTCGCCGCGCTCTTCTTCTGTCCGGGCGCCGGACCGGGGGCGGGACCGGGCCATCACGGGGCGGTGCCGGAGAGGCGGGTCCAGACCGCGACCGCCGTCACCGTCGAGTACGTCTGTCCGTACGACCGCGGCGGCTGCTCCCTCTTCCCCTCCCTCTCCCCCGCGGTGCTCGGCGCGCCCCCGCTCGATCCCCCGCTCCAGGCGGCGGACGGGCTGCCGCGCCTCGCCCCGGTCTCCGGCGACGGGCCGGCGCGCCGCTCCGGCGTCCGGCCGCGCGCGCCGGACCTGCACGTCCTTCAGGTTCTCCGGACCTAGGCGTACGGAGGGCGGCCCGGCCGCCACCCCCGCCGCACGTCCGTGCCCGAACCGAACCCCACCCCCACCTCCCGAAGAAGGACGACACCACCATGGCCGCCAACCGCTCCGCCAACGCCGACCGCCGCGCCCGAATAGAGGAGATGCGCCGCGCCGAGCAGGCCCGCGAGCGCCGCAACCGTCTGATCACCGTCGGCGTCTCGGCCGTCGTCGTGCTCGGTCTCGTCGGCTTCGGCAGCTTCGTGCTGCTGAAGAAGTCCGACGAGCAGGACAAGAAGGACGCCGCGGCCAAGGCCCCGATCGCGGCCGAGAAGACCTGGGACCCCGCCAAGCTCGGCCGCAACCACGTCCAGACGCCCGTGAAGTACGACATGAAGCCGCCGGTCGGCGGTGACCACAACCCGGTCTGGATGAACTGCGACGGCGACGTCTACGACAAGGCGATCCCCGACGTGAACGCCGTCCACTCCCTGGAGCACGGCGCCGTCTGGGTCACGTACAGCAAGAAGGCCCCCAAGGCCGACGTGGAGAAGCTGGCCACGAAGGTCGGCAAGACCAAGTACTCGCTGATGAGCCCCGTGGACGACCAGACCGGGGCGATCATGCTGTCCGCCTGGGGCAAGCAGGTCACCGTGGACGGCGCGGACGACCCGCGCGTCGACGCCTTCTTCACCAAGTACGTGCAGGGCCCGCAGACCCCCGAGTTGGGCGCCGCCTGCACGGGCGGGCTCGACGCGAGCGGTGCGGGCGGCGCGGGGATGGGCCAGTGAAGGTGAACCGCACGCAGGGGGCGGCGATCACCGCCGTCGCCCTCGCGCTGCTCTTCGCCGGGGGCGCCGTCACCGTCGCGTCGGCGGACCGCGACGAGGCCCCCGCGGCCTCCGCCACCCCGGTCTCGACGTCGGCGGACGCCGGGTTCGCCCGGGACATGGCGGTCCACCACCAGCAGGCCGTCGAGATGTCGTTCATCGTCCGGGACCGGACGAAGGACGAGGCCGTGCGCCGGCTCGCGTACGACATCGCCAACACGCAGGCCAACCAGCGGGGCATGATGCTCGGCTGGCTCGACCTGTGGGGACTGCCCAAGAACGAGTCCGGCGTCGAGCCGATGGCCTGGATGGGCATGGGCGGCTCGGGCGACACCGGTCCGCTGGACGGGGCGCTCATGCCGGGCATGGCGACCAAGTCGCAGATCGAGGAGTTGCGCGCGGCCAGTGGCCGGGAGGCCGAGGTCCTGTACCTGAGGCTGATGACCGCGCACCACAGGGGCGGGGTCCACATGGCCGAGGGGTGCGTGCAGAAGTGCGCCGTGGGCGCCGAGCGCGCGCTCGCCCAGGGCATGGTCGACGCGCAGAAGTCCGAGATGCTGCTGATGGCGGACATGCTGAAGGAGCGCGGGGCCTGATCCCGGGCTCCCGGAGTACGTTCCCGGCCCCCGTGACCCGCTGCGGTCGCGGGGGCCGTGGCGTGCGCCGACAATGAGGGGACTCGGGGATTCGTACGACGACGTTCGACGACGAAAGGTACGCGACCCCATGACCACGGCGAAGGACATCATGCACTCCGGGGCCCAGTGGATCCCGGCTCACGAGACGCTCGACCGCGCCGCGCAGCTGATGCGCGACCTGAACGTGGGCGCGCTGCCCATCGCCGACGAGAACGAACGCCTCTGCGGCATCCTCACGGACCGCGACATCGTCGTCGGCTGTGTGGCCATGGGCCACGACCCGTCCAAGGTGACCTGCGCCGAGATGGCCAAGGGCACCCCGCGCTGGGTCGAGGCGGACGCCGACGTGGGCGCCGTCCTGGAGGAGATGCAGAGCCACCGGATCAAGCGGCTGCCCGTCATCGAGGACAAGCAGCTCGTCGGCATGATCAGCGAGGCCGAGCTGGCGCAGCACCTGTCGGACGAGCAGATCAAGGCGTTCTGCATGAGCGTCTACGCCTCCTCCTGACCTTCCCCCCTCACCGGGGTGGGACCACGGCCGCCCGGGCCCTCGTGTCCGGGCGGTCCGGCGTGCGGCATACGGTGCGCGGCGCGCGGCGGGTCACGAACGCGTCTCGGCCGTGAAAGCGCTGGCCGGAGCGCGTGCGGCCGGTTTAACGTCAGGTCTTCTGATCAGCTCGGAGGACCTCGCATGACCATGCCCGTACAGCCCCCCGGTCCGCCCGCCTGGGGGCCGCCGCCGTTCCAGGCGCCGCCGCCCCAGCGCTCCGGCCTCGGAGTCGGCGCCCTCGTCCTCGGCATCGTGGGCCTGGTCTTCGGGATCGTCCCGTTCCTCTTCTGGCTCGGCGGGATCCTGGGGGCCTTGGCCCTCGTCCTCGGCATCGTCGGTCACGGGCGCGCCCGGCGCGGCGAGACGAACGACAAGGGGCAGGCGATCGCGGGCATCGTCCTCGGCTCCGTGACGATCGTCGTCTCCCTCGCCTGGCTGGTCGTCTTCGTCCTGGCGGCGTTCGCGGACGACGGGCCGTACGGGCGGGGGACGACGTCCTCCGCCGCGCCCGCCCCGGCGCCGGAGAGCACGCGGGAGAGCGTGCCGGAGCCCACCGAGACCGGTCCGGCGGTGCTGGCGTTCGGGAAGACCCACACGTACGAGGACGGGGTGAAGGTCACCGTCTCCGAGCCCCTCCCCTACCGGCCCGACCAGTTCGCCGCCGGGTACGAGAAGGGCGACACCGCCGTGCGGGTGACCGTGACGATCGTCAACGGCAGCGAGAAGGTCATCGACGTCACCACGGCCCTGCCGGACGCGAGCGACGCGGAGGGGGCCACGGCGGGGGCGATCTTCGACGGCAGCCGGGCGACCGAGATGTTCCAGGGCAAGGTGCTCCCGGGCAAGCAGGCCAAGAGCGGCTTCGCCTTCTCGCTGCCGGCCGGCGCGGACGGGGAGATGCAGGTGGAACTGGCGCCGCAGCTCCTGGAGTACGAGCCGGTGATCTGGACCGGGCCGGTGAAGCGGTGACGCGGACCGGCTGACGCGCGAGGGGGCTTACGGCTCCGGCAACGGCCGTACCGTTCCCGGAACCCCGGAACTCCCGAACCCCCTGAACCCCCCAAACCCCCGAACCCCCAAACCCCCGAACCCCCGAACCCCACGACATAGCGTCGGTCTGACGATTAGACTGGGCGCGTGCCTCAACTACGCCTCGCCCTGAATCAGATCGACTCGACCGTCGGAGACCTCGCCGGGAACGCCGAGGCGATCGTGCACTGGACCCGGCACGCCGCCGGGCAGGGCGCGCACCTCGTCGCGTTCCCCGAGATGGTGCTGACCGGATACCCCGTCGAGGACCTCGCGCTGCGCTCCTCCTTCGTGGAGGCGTCCCGGGCGGCCCTGCGCGGGCTCGCCCGGCGCCTCGCGGAGGAGGGGTTCGGGGAGGTGCCGGTGGTCGTCGGCTACCTGGACCGGTCCGAGCGGGCGAAGCCCCGGCTCGGCCGCCCGGCGGGGTCGCCGGAGAACGCCGCCGCCGTCCTGTACGGCGGCGAGGTGGTGCTGCGGTTCGCCAAGCACCACCTGCCCAACTACGGGGTCTTCGACGAGTACCGCTACTTCGTCCAGGGCGACACCCTGCCGGTCGTCCGGGTCCACGGGATCGACGTGGCCCTGGCGATCTGCGAGGACCTCTGGCAGGACGGCGGCCGGGTCCCGGCGGCGCGCGCCGCGCGGGCGGGGCTGCTCCTGTCGGTGAACGCCTCGCCGTACGAGCGGAACAAGGACGACACGCGCCTCGAACTGGTCCGGACGCGGGCCCGGGAGGCCGGGTGCGTCACCGCGTACCTGGCGACCACCGGCGGCCAGGACGAGCTGGTCTTCGACGGCGACTCGATCGTCGTCGACGCGGAGGGCGAGGTCGTCGCGCGGGCCCCGCAGTTCGTCGAGGGCAGCGTGATCCTGGACCTGGAGCTGCCCGCGTACGACCCGGACGCCCCGGAGGGGCCGGTCGGCGGGGACGGGCTGCGGATCGACCGGGTGGTGCTCTCCGAGAAGCCGCTGCCCGCGTACGAGCCGGAGCTGACGGGCGGTTACGCGCACCGGCTCGACGACGACGAGGAGGTGTACTCGGCGCTCGTCATCGGCCTGCGCGCCTACCTCGCGAAGAACGGCTTCCGTTCGGTCCTGGTCGGCCTGTCGGGCGGCATCGACTCCTCGCTCGTCGCCGCGATCGCCTGCGACGCACTCGGCGCGGAGAACGTGTACGGGGTGTCGATGCCGTCGAAGTACTCCTCCGAGCACTCGCGCGGCGACGCGGCCGAGCTGGCCCGCAGGACCGGGCTCCACTACCGCACGGTGTCGATCGAGCCGATGTTCGACGCGTACATGGGGGCGCTCGGCCTCACCGGGCTCGCGGAGGAGAACCTCCAGGCCCGGCTGCGCGGCACGGCCCTGATGGCGCTCTCCAACCAGGAGGGGCACCTGGTCCTCGCGCCGGGCAACAAGTCCGAGCTGGCGGTGGGGTACTCGACGCTGTACGGGGACGCGGTCGGGGCGTTCGGGCCCATCAAGGACGTGTACAAGTCGGACGTCTTCCGGCTGGCGCGCTGGCGGAACCGGGCGGCCGAGGAGCGCGGCCAGACCCCGCCGATCCCGGAGAACTCGATCTCCAAGCCGCCCAGCGCCGAGCTGCGGCCGGGGCAGGTCGACACGGACTCGCTGCCGGACTACGAGGTCCTGGACGGCATCCTCGCCCTGTACGTGGACCGGGACCGGGGGCGCGACGCGATCGTGGCCGCGGGCTACGACGAGGAGCTGGTGACGCGGACGCTGCGGATGGTGGACACGGCGGAGTACAAGCGGCGCCAGTACCCGCCGGGCACCAAGATCTCGGCGAAGGGCTTCGGCAAGGACCGGCGCCTGCCGATCACGAACCGCTGGCGGGAGAGCCCGACCGGCTGACCTCGTCCTCCGCGCCCCTGAGGGGGCTGTCGAGGGGGCTTCCCGCGACGACGCGGGAGGCCCCCTCCGGCGTACGGCGGTCGAGCAGGCCCGCCACCGCCGCGACCGCCAGGCCGACGACGGTGAGGCCCGCGCCGACCAGGGTCGGGGAGGTCCAGCCCCAGCCGGCGGCGACGGCCGCGCCGCCCGCCCAGGCGCCGCCCGCGTTGGCGAGGTTGAAGGCCGAGTGGTTGGAGGCGGAGGCGAGCGTGGGCGCGTCCGCGGCCTTGTTCATGACCAGCATCTGGAGCGGGGTGGTGGTCATGAAGCCGACCGCGCCGAGCACGACGACCGTGACCAGGGCCAGCCAGGGCACGTGGACGGTGAAGCGGAAGGCGACCAGGGCGAGGACGAGGGCGGCGAGCGAGCCGTACAGGGTGGGGCGGAGCGCCCGGTCGGTCAGCGGTCCGGCGGCGAGCGCGCCGCCGGTCATCCCGAGGCCGAAGAGGGCGAGGACGAGGGTGACGGTGGAGTCGCCGAAGCCCATCACCTCGGTGGTCATCGAGGCGAGGTACGAGTAGACGGCGAAGACGCCCGCGAAGCCGAAGACGGCGGTGAGCAGGCCGAGCAGCACCTGCGGGCGGCCGAGGGCGCGCACCTCGCGGCCCAGGCCGCCGTGTCGGTCGGCGGGGATCTGCGGGACCAGGCGGGCGAGCGCGGCCACGGCGAGCAGGCCGATCGCGGCGACCACGAGGAAGGTGGCCCGCCAGCCGAGGTGCTGGCCGAGGAGGGTCGCGGCCGGCACGCCGAGGATGTTGGCGACGGTGAGGCCGAGGAACATGGTGGCCACCGCCCGCGCCCGCCGGTCCTCGCGGACAAGCCGGGCGGCGACGACCGCGCCGAGGCCGAAGAACGCGCCGTGCGGGAGGCCGGCGAGGACCCGGCCCGCGAGGAGCCAGCCGAAGCCGGGGGCGAGCGCGGAGGCGAGGTTGCCGACCGTGAAGAGGGCCATGAGCAGGAGCAGCATCCGCTTGCGCGGGACGCGGGAGCCGAGGGCGGTGAGCAGCGGGGCGCCGACGACGACCCCGATCGCGTACGCCGAGACGAGGTGCCCCGCGGTGGGCACGGAGGTGCCGAGGTCCTCGGCGACCTGGGGCAGGAGGCCCATCATCACGAATTCGGTGGTGCCGATGCCGAAGGCGGAGACGGCCAGGGCGAGCAACGCCAGGGGCATGGGAGGAGGAGCCTTCCGGAGGGGGAGACGGGATTAGTTCGCCGTCTGAACAAATTGTCGCAGACGACGTGTTCCCGGTGGCTTCCGGAAGGTGAAGGGGACGTTTCGACGCGGGGCCGGTTCAGCTCGGGGCCGGTTCAGCTCGGGGCCGGTTCAGAACGGGGCCGGTTCAGAACGGGGCCGGTTCAGAACGGGTCCTGCTCGGCTCGGGTCCTGCTCGGCTCGGGGCCCGCTCGGCCCGGGGCCTGCTCAGAACGCCACGCGGGCGGCGATCGGGAGGTGGTCGCTCCGCGTGGCGGGCAGCGCCCAGGAGGAGACGGGCTCGACGCCCTTGACCATGATCTGGTCGATGCGGGCCATCGGGAACGAGGCCGGCCAGCTGAACCCGAAGCCGTCGCCGGCCGCGCCCTGGGTGGAGCGGAGCTGGGAGGTGACGGCGTTGAGGGCGCGGTCGTTCATGGTGCCGTTGAGGTCGCCGAGGAGGACGAGCCGCTCGTGCGGGTCGCGGGAGATGGCGGCCCCGAGCGCGTCGGCGCTGTTGTCGCGCTGGTTGGCGGTGAAGCCGGCGTTCATCCTGACCCGCACCGAGGGCAGGTGGGCGACGTACACGGCCACCTCGCCCTTCGGGGTCACGACGGAGGCGCGCATGGCGCGGGTCCAGCCCATGTGGATGTCGACGGGCCGCGCGCCGCGCAGCGGCAGCTTGCTCCAGAGGCCGACGGTGCCCTGGACGGAGTGGTACGGGTAGGCCTCGGCGAGGCCCTCCTCGTAGACCGGGACCATGTCGCCCTTGAGCTCCTCCAGGGCGAGCACGTCGATGCCGGAGGCGGCGAGCTGCCGGGCGGCGCCCTCGGGGTCCGGGTTGTCGGCGTTCACGTTGTGGGTGGCGACGGACAGGTCGCCGCCGGGGGCCGACTTGTCGGCGACGAGCCCGCCGAAGAGGTTGAGCCACACCACGGCCGGCAGCAGCAGCGCGATCAGCGCGGTGGCGGACCGGCGCAGCAGGGCGAGGACGAGCAGGAGCGGCACGAAGAGGCCGAACCAGGGGAGGAAGGTCTCCGTGAGGCTGCCCAGGTTGCCGATCCGGTTGGGGATGTCGGCGTGGAGGACCATGACGAGGGTGAGCGCCACGGCGGCCAGGGCGATCAGGACGCCCCGGCGCCAGATCCCCCGGTCGCGGCGGAGCCGGTCGAGGGCGGTCCGGAACCGGGAACGGGGACGCTCGCCGTTCGCGCCGCCGTACTCGGTCCCCGTCGTGTCCACCCGCGTCATCGCTGCCCTCACTGCCGTGCGCCGTGCTGTCTTGCCTGCTGCCGTGACCCGACGTCGACACTAGGCGATGAGGGGACGGCCGTACTCCCCCAGGGACGACACCGTGCGCGTGGCGGGTTCCTCCGGGGGTGCGCAGAGGGGGCTGTTGTGACAGAACGCTCATATTCGCGCCGGTCCGCACCCCCGGTCGGCCGCGTGCCGGGCCGGTTGTCAGGTACGGGGGTGCAGGCCGTCCAGGACGGTGTCGACGACCCGCTCGGCGAGGCCGGGCTCCAGGTCGGAGGAGTCCGGGCGGATGACGGTGCGCAGCAGCAGGGGGCCGACGAGGAGGTCGTTGACGAACTCGGCGTCGAGGTCGTCGCGGATCTCGCCCTCCGCCATGCCGCGCCGCACCGCGTCCAGGCCGATCCGGCGGCGCGGTTCGATGACGGTGAGCTGGTAGGCGTCCCACAGCTTGGGATAGAGCCGCATCTGCGAGAAGACGGTGTGGAGGAGGGCGGAGGAGCGCTTGGCGAGGCCGCGCTGCCGCAGGGCCTCCAGGAGCGCCACGAGGTCGTCCCGGGCCGAGGTGCCGGGCAGCACCGGGTCCGGGGGCTCCAGGGAGCGCAGCAGGTCGACGAAGAGGTCCTCCTTGCCGGACCAGCGGCGGTAGATGGTGGCCTTGCCGACCCCGGCGGTGCGGGCGATCCGCTCGATGGACAGCTCGGTCAGCGGGACCCCGTCGTCCAGGAGGCCCCCGACCGCCTCGAAGATCGCCTGGTCGACGGCCTCGGAGCGGGGGCGGCCGCGGCGGGGGGCGGGGCCCCCGGAGGGGCCGCCCCCCGGAGGTGTCGCCGCCCCGGCCTCCGGCCCCCCGCCGGGAGCGCCCCCGTCGGCGCGGGGGGCCGGGGTCTCGCCGTTCTGGAGCGACACGTGCGTTCCGCCTCTCGTCCGGGGGCTGCGGGTTACCGTCGGGCCGATTCTCCCGCCCCGGCGCCGGGGGCCGGTACCGAGGCCCGGGGGGCGTCGCCCGCCGGGCGGCCGGCGGGCGCGTCCGGGCCGGCGTCAGGGGCCGCCGGGGCGCGGCCCGGCAGGAAGGCGGCGACGACCGCCGCGCCGACCAGGGCGATCGCGGCCGAGGCGATCGCCGTGACGTGCATGGCGTCCAGGAAGGCCTGGTAGGCGGGGGCCACCAGGTCCCGGCCCGCCGGGCCGAGCTTCTCGGCGACCGCGAGGGTGCCCTCGACGGACTCGCCCGCCAGGGACCGCAGCGCCGCCGGCACCCCGCCCAGGTGTCCCTCGATCTCGCCCCGGTACGTGGAGGAGAGCACCGAGCCGAGGACGGCGACGCCGAGCGCGCCGCCGACCTGCCGGAAGGTGTTGTTGATCGCCGAGCCGGAGCCCGCCTTCTCGCGGGGCAGCGCCTGCATGATCGCGACCGTGACCGGCGGCATGATGTGGGCCATGCCCGTGCCCTGGAGGAAGAAGACGACTTCGAGGACCCAGACCGGGGTGGAGGCGTCGAAGAGGGCGAAGGCGGCGAGGCCGAGGGCGACGAGCAGCATGCCGGCGGCGCACACGGTCCGGGCGCCGAAGCGCTCGACGACGATCCGGGCGCGGGGCGCGAACGCCATCTGCGCGACGGCCAGCGGCAGCAGGAGCAGACCGGACTCCAGGGCGGTGTAGCCGCGGACGCTCTGGAGGTAGAAGGCGGAGAAGAAGGTCACGCCCATGAGGGCGAAGAAGACGAGCGCGATCGCGGCGACGGCGGCCGAGAACGCGGGCTTCCTGAAGTACGACATGTCGATGGCCGGGTGGTCGCTGCGCCGCTCGTGCAGGACGAAGCCGACGAGGACCGCGAGGCCGCCGAGGACCGGGGCGAGGACGGTGACGTCGGTGAAGTCGGCCAGCTCGCCGCCGCGGATGATCCCGTACACGAGGAGGACGAGGCCGACGACGGAGAGGAGCACGCCGGGCACGTCGACGCGGCCGGGCCTGGGGTCCCGGGAGTCGGGCACGAGCCAGACCATCAGGGCCAGGGCGAGGAGCACGACGGGCACGTTGACGAGGAAGATCGATCCCCACCAGAAGTGTTCGAGCAGGAGGCCGCCGGTGATGGGGCCGATCGCGATGGCGAGGCCGACGCTGCCGGCCCAGATGCCGATGGCCTTGGGCTGCTCGTCGCGCTCGAAGACGTTCATGAGGACGGCGAGGGTCGCGGGCATCACGAAGGCGGCGCCGAAGCCCATGACGGCGCGGTAGGCGATCAGCTCGCCCGGGGAGCCGGAGAACGCGGCGAGGGCGGAGCCGATGCCGAAGACGGTGATGCCGAAGAGCAGCACCTTCTTGCGGCCGAGGCGGTCGCCGAGCAGGCCGGAGGTGAAGAGGAGCCCGGCGAAGACGAGCGTGTAGGAGTTGATGGCCCACTCCAGCTCGCTCTGGGTGGCGCCGATGCCGGTGGGGGCGGGGGCGGCGATCGTCCTGACGGCCACGTTCAGGATCGAGTTGTCGAGGACGACGATCAGCAGGCTGAGCATCAGGACGCCGAGGATCGCCCAGCGACGCCGGTGGACGGCCTCGGGGACGCGGGGCCCGGCGGGTATCGCGGGTGTGGCGGGTGCGGTGGACGGCTGTGACATGCCGATCAGCCTAGGGCCATTTCGATACGGAACCGTCTCGTATCGAAAAAGCTGGACGAGTCTTTACGTTGCGTTGACACGTCGGACCGGCGTCGTGCCGCTTCACGCCCCCGCCGGACTTCACACATGGCGGCGGTGTGAACAGCGCCACTTCGGCCCACTTTCCCGTCCGCCCGCCGAAGTGCCACCATGGACGTGGTCCGGGGACGCCGTGAGGGCGCCTCGAGATGACACAAGGAGCCGTTCACCATGACGCTTCAGGCTGCCCAGAAGCCGCCCGCCGCCACCGGCGACGCCGACAAGTCGCTGTACGGGGGGAAGGGCACCCGCCGCATCACCGTCCACGACATCGCCGCCGCCAAGGCCCGCGGCGAGAAGTGGCCCATGCTCACCGCCTACGACGCGATGACCGCCTCCGTCTTCGACGAGGCCGGCATCCCGGTCATCCTCGTCGGCGACTCGATGGGCAACTGCCACCTCGGCTACGACACCACCGTGCCCGTCACGATGGACGAGATGACCCTCCTCTCCGCCGCCGTCGTGCGCGGCACCCGGCGGGCCCTCGTCGTCGGCGACCTCCCCTTCGGCTCGTACCAGGAGGGGCCCGTCCAGGCCCTGCGCAACGCCACCCGGCTCGTCAAGGACGCCGGCGTCGGCGCGATCAAGCTGGAGGGCGGCGAGCGCTCGCTGCCGCAGACCGAGCTGCTCGTCCAGGCCGGCATCCCCGTCATGTCCCACCTGGGCCTGACCCCGCAGTCCGTGAACACCATGGGCTACCGGGTGCAGGGCCGCTCCGACGAGGCCGCCCACCGGCTCCTCCGCGACGCCAAGGCCGCGCAGGACGCGGGCGCGTTCGCGGTCGTCCTGGAGCTCGTGCCGGCCGAGCTGGCCGCCGAGGTCACCCGCTCGCTGCACATCCCGACCATCGGCATCGGCGCGGGCGCCGGGACCGACGCGCAGGTCCTCGTCTGGACCGACATGGCCGGTCTGACCGGCGGCAAGGTGCCGCGCTTCACCAAGCAGTACGCCAACCTCCGCGAGACGCTCGGCGACGCCGCGCGCGCCTTCGCCGAGGACGTCTCCGGCGGGGCGTTCCCCGCCGAGGAGCACACCTTCCACTGATCCCGGAAGGGACCCCGCCGAAAGGGGTCACGGAGCCACTGCGGCACCTCCGACAGCCCGCCGACATCCCCCATCGGCGGGCTGTCGGTCATCTGTCGGGGCGCTGTCGGTGGGGCCCTGTTCCATGGTGGACATGACGCGATCACACACCAACGCCGTCGAGGTACGGGGCCTCGTGAAGCACTTCGGCGCGACGAAGGCCCTCGACGGGGTCGACCTGGACGTCCGCGAGGGCACGGTCCTCGGGGTCCTCGGTCCCAACGGCGCCGGCAAGACCACCCTCGTCCGCTGCCTGTCCACCCTGCTCTTCCCGGACGCCGGGACCGCCGTCGTCGCCGGCTACGACGTGGTGCGCCAGCCCCGCCAGCTGCGCCGCACCATCGGCCTCACCGGCCAGTACGCCTCGGTCGACGAGAAGCTGTCCGGCTGGGAGAACCTCTACATGATCGGGCGGCTGCTCGACCTCTCCCGCAAGGACGCCCGGGCCCGCGCCGACGAGCTCCTGGAGCGCTTCTCGCTCACCGAGGCCGCCAAGCGGCCCGCGATGAACTACTCGGGCGGCATGCGCCGGCGGCTCGACCTGGCCGCCTCGATGATCGGGAAGCCGGCCGTCCTCTACCTGGACGAGCCGACGACCGGCCTCGACCCGCGCACCCGCAACGAGGTGTGGGACGAGGTCCAGCGGATGGTCTCCGAGGGCGCCACGGTCCTGCTCACCACCCAGTACATGGAGGAGGCGGAGCAGCTCGCGAACGAGCTGACCGTCATCGACCGCGGCAAGGTCATCGCCAACGGCAAGGTCGACGACCTCAAGGCCCGGGTCGGCGGCCGCACCCTGAAGGTGCGCCCGGTGGACCCGGCCGACCTGACCGCCATGGCCGCCGCGCTGCGCGAGACCGGTCTCGACGGCGTCGCCGGCGCGACCGTCGTCGCCGACGAGGGCGCGCTGTACGTGCCGATCCTCGCCGACGAGCAGCTCACCGCCGTCGTGGCCCTGCTCGGCGCGCGCGGCTTCGGCATCGCCCACATCGGCACCCATCTGCCCAGCCTGGACGAGGTGTTCCTGGCGATCACCGGCCAGAAGACGACCGTGTCCGACGCGCTTCCCGAGGAGGTCGCCGCATGAGCACCGCCACCACGACCACACCGCTCTCCCAGACCCCCGCCGGCGGCCCGGACAAGGGCACGGGCCCGGCGCCGACGCCGGCCGGCGAGGGCCGGATCGGCCTGCGGGCCAACCTGCGCCACATCGGCGCGCTCGCCCGGCGCAACGCCCTCCAGATCAAGCAGGACCCGGAGTCGATGTTCGACGCGGTCCTGATGCCGATCATCTTCATCCTGCTGTTCGTGTACGTCTTCGGCGGCGCGATCGCCGGCAAGGGCAACAACGACGCGTACGTGAACTACGTGACGCCCGGCCTGATGGCGATGATGGGGATGAACATCGCCATGGCCGTCGGGTCCGGCGTGAACGAGGACTTCAAGAAGGGGGTCATGGACCGGTTCCGGACGATGCCGATCGCCCGGTCCTCCGTCCTGATCGCCAAGATCGTCGTCGAGGTCGGCCGGATGCTGATCGCCACCGCGATCCTGCTCGGCATGGGCTTCCTGCTCGGCATGGAGGTCAAGACCTCGGTGCTCGAACTCTTCGCCGCGATCGGCCTGTCGATGGTCTTCGGCGCCTCGCTGATGTGGATCTTCATCCTGCTGGGCCTCACCATGAAGACGACGCAGGCGGTCCAGGGGGTCGCGATGCTGGTCCTGATGCCGCTCCAGTTCGGCTCGTCGATCTTCGCCCCGCCGACCTCGATGCCGGGCTGGCTGGAGACCTTCACCGACTACAACCCGCTCTCCAACCTCGCCGACGCCGCGCGGAACCTCGTCAACGGCGGTCCGCTCGCCCACTCGGTGTGGATGACCCTCGGCTGGTCGGTGCTGATCACGGTCGTCACGGCGCCGATCGCGGTCGCCAAGTTCCGCAAGAAGACCTGAGCCGAGGCTCCCCGGGGGGTCAGGACTCGGCGCGCTCATCGATCGCGTCGGCGGCGCGACCGAGCAGGGCGGCGGCCTCTTCGAAGGAGAGGCCGTCGCCCTCGGCGCGTGCCGCCTCGAACTCCGCGTCCCCGAGTACGGAACGGCCGAGTTCGGTGGCCCGCTCCAGCTGCTCCCGCTCGGTCGGCGGCGGCAGGTGCTCCGACGGGAGCAGGCCGTCCCTGGCCCCGAGCAGCACCGCGCCGGTCCGCGCCTCCGGTCCGCCGAGCCCGGCCAGGGCCCAGGCGGCGACGATCAGGTGCATCGCCGGCATCTGCGGGCCGATCATCATGGACAGCGGGCCCAGGGAGCTCTCGTACGCCTCCGCGGCGAGGGTGAGCCCGGAGGCGTACCGCCCGTCCAGGACGTCCAGCCAGCCGAGGACGCCGAGGGTGAAGCCCTTGAAGAGGGCGAGGGTGTCCGAGTCGAACTCCCCGAGGAGCGCGTGGAGGTGCTCGCGGGCCTCGTCGGTCCGTCCCGCGCGGCCGAGTGCCACCCCGAGGAACATGCGGGCGCCCGCGCGGGGTTCGTGGCCCAGGGCGTGGTCGTCGGCCAGGATCTCGCGCAGGATCGCCTCGCCCTCGGCGGGCCGCCCGGCCTCGACGAGCGTGCCGGCGTACCGGGCCCGCAGGAGCAGCACCTGCGCCTGGGCGCCGATCCGTTCGGCGTGGCCGATGGCGGCGGTGAAGTCCTCGGCGGCCTCCTCGAACAGGAGCAGCCGCTCCCTGGCCTCCGCGCGGGAGGAGAGCGCCTCGGCCGCGCCCCAGGCGTCGCCGAACCGGACGAAGACCTCCAGGCTCTCGTCGGCGTCGGCGATCGCCTGGGCGGCCCGGTCGCCCCGGTTGGCGAGCAGGTTGGCGCGCAGCTGGAGGACGTTGGCGAGGTCCCAGTCGTAGCCGTACCGGCGGCAGGCGTCGACGGTGACGTCGAGCACGTCGCCGAGCCGGTCGGCCTCCCCGATGAGGAGGAGCGCGAAGAAGGCGAAGGCGCCGGGCAGCCGGCAGGACTGGGGCAGGCCGGGGTCGTGGGCGGCGGTCATCTCGCGCAGCCGCCGCACGCCCTCGGGGGTGGTCCAGCGGCCCGTCTCGTGGCTCATGTTGATCAGTTCGACCAGCCGGACCCCGCGCCGGGCCTCCCAGCGCTGCTCCTCGGAGAGCGGCGGCGGGGCGGCCGTGCACGGTTCGTGCAGGGGGACGACGGGGGCGGCGGGCGGTGCGAACGGGTCGGGGCCGAGGGCCGCGGCGGCCCGGGCCCAGTGCAGGGCGTCGGTGCGCAGGTCGCGCATCTGCCAGTACCAGAGCAGGGAGTGGACGAGGACGAGGGCCTCGTCCTCGTCGCGGGCGTCGACGGCCCGGCGCAAGGCGGTGCGGAGGTTGCCGTACTCGGTCTCGAAGCGGGCGATGGCGGCGACCTGCCCCGGCCCGCGCAGCTCCGGATCCGTACGCCGGGCCAGTTCGCGGTAGTACGTCAGGTGCCGCCGCTCCACCTCCGCCCGCTCCCCCGCCTCCGCCAGCCGCTCCCGCGCGTACTCCGCCACCGTCTCCAGGAGCCGGTACCGCATCCCCGCCCCACCCGGCGACGCCACCACCAACGACTTGTCCACCAACGCCCCGAGCACGTCCAGCACGTCCCCGGCCTCCCCGCCGCCGCCGCACACCACCTCCGCCGCCGCCAGATCACACCCGCCCGTGAACACGGCCAGCCGCCGCAGCACCACCCGCTCCGGAGCCTCCAGCAGATCCCACGACCAGTCCACCACCGCCCGCAACGTCTGCTGACGCGGCAGCACCGTCCGAGCCCCCGCCGTCAACAACCGGAAACGATCGTCAAGGCGCTCCGCGATCTGCCGCACCGACAACATCCGCAACCGCGCCGCCGCCAGCTCGATCGCCAACGGCAACCCGTCCAGACGACGACACACCTCCTCCGCCGCCTCCCGATCGTCCCCGACCGAGAACCCCGGCCGCGCCGCCGCCCCCCGCTCCCCCAGCAACCGCAACGCCATCCCCACCGGCAACGGACCCAACGGCCGCACCACCTCCCCCGGCACCCCCAACGGCTCCCGACTCGTCGCCAGGATCCGCAGCCCCGGACAGCGGGCCAGGAGGGTCTCGGCCAGCTCGGCGGCGGCGCCGACCACGTGCTCGCAGTTGTCCAGGAGCAGCAGCATCCGGCGCCCCGCGCAGTGCTCGACGAGCCGGGCGAGGGGGTCGTTCCCGGCCCGCAGCTCCTCGGCCCCCGCGCCGCGCAGGACGGTCTCGCGGGCGCCGACGGCCGCGAGGACGGCCTCGGGCACGGCCTCCGGGGAGGTGACGGGGGCGAGTTCGGCGACCCAGGCGCCGTCCGGCCAGGCCTCGGCGCCGCGCTCGGCGGCCTCCTGCGAGAGGCGGGTCTTCCCGGCGCCGCCGGGCCCGAGCAGGGTGACGAGCCGGGCCGCCCGCAGGTCCTCCCGGAGCGCGGCGATCTCCTCGTCGCGGCCGACGAAGCTGGTGAGCCGGGCGCGCAGGTTCCCCCGGACGGGGGTGGGGGCGGGGGCGGGCTTCGCCGGCGCCGTCTCCCCGGCGAGCAGTGCGGCGTGGAGGGCGCGCAGGGCCGGGGACGGGTCCGCGCCGAGGCGGTCGGCCAGGGCGCGGCGGAGCGTTTCGTACGCGGCGAGCGCCTCGGCCGCCCGGCCCGTGTCGCGCAGGGCGCGGATCCGCAGGGCCTGGAGGGGCTCGTCCAGCGGGTGGGCCGCGCAGAGGGCGGTCAGCTCGGGGAGGACGGCGGGCGCGTCGCCGAGGGCCAGGGCGGCGTCGAGGCGGGCGCGGCGGGCGTCGAGGCGGCGGGCCTCCCAGCGGGCGGCCTCGGCGGCCCGGTCCGGCAGGTCGGCAAGGGCGGGGCCGCGCCAGAGCCCGAGGGCCTCGTCGAGCAGGGCGGCGGCCCGCCCGGCGTCCCCGGCGGCCAGGGCGGCGGCCCCGTCGGCGGCGAACCGTTCGAAGCGGCGGGCGTCCACGTCCTCGGGGCGGGCGTCGAGCCGGTAGCCGCCCTCGGTGGAGGCCACCCGGTCCCGGCCGAGGGCCCTGCGCAGCCGCCCGACCAGGGCCTGGAGCGCGGCGACCGCGTCGGCGGGCGGCTCGTCGCCGTACCAGACCTCGTCCACCAGCTCCCGCACGGGCACGGGCCGCCCGGCCCGCAGGACGAGGACGGTGAGCAGCGCCCGCACCCGGGGACCGCCGACGGTCACGTCGGTGCCGTCGGACGCGTGGACGAGGGTGGGACCGAGGACGGAATAGCGCACGGCCCCATTCTCCGTGAGCCCCGGCCCGGAACCGGACCCGGTCCCGGTACGTTCCCCGCACACCAGCCTTCCCCGTCCCCTGGGAGCCTCCCTGATGACCACGGCCACCGCCCGGAGCCGCGAACGGCGAATCAGCCCCGTCTTCCTGGCGATCCTCGCCGTCATGGCCGTCACCGGCTGGGCGGTGTGGACGGACTTCGCCGCCCTGCCCGGTCTCGCGGTCTTCCTCTTCGTGACCTCGGCGTGGGTGGTGTCGCTCTGTCTGCACGAGTACGCGCACGCCCGGACGGCCCTGCACGGCGGGGACGTCACGGTGGGCGCGAAGGGCTACCTGACCCTGAACCCGCTGAAGTACACGCACGCGGCGCTGAGCATCGTGCTCCCGGTGCTCTTCGTGATCATGGGCGGGATCGGTCTGCCGGGCGGCGCGGTCTTCATCGAGCGGGGGCGGATCGAGGGTCGCTGGAAGCACAGCCTGGTCTCGGCGGCGGGCCCGCTGACGAACGTCCTCTTCGCGCTCGTGTGCACGGCCCCGTTCTGGCTGGACGCGCTGGACGGCGTGCCGCCGGCCTTCCGGTACGCGCTCGCGTTCCTGGCGTTCCTCCAGGTGACGGCGGCGCTCCTGAACATGCTGCCGGTGCCGGGGCTCGACGGGTACGGGGTGGTGGAGCCCTGGCTGTCGTACGGCGTGAAGCGGCGGATCGAGCCGTACGCGCCGTACGGCTTCTTCGTCGTGATCGCGCTGCTGTTCGTCCCGGCGGTCAACGGCGCCTTCTTCGACGCGATCGACGCGCTCATGCGGGCCCTGGGCGTGCCGGAGCTGAGCCGGTACTGCGGCTCGCGGCTGTTCCGGTTCTGGGAGGGGACCCCGGAGTTCTGCGGGGTCTGAGCCCCGCCCCGGGCGGCTCAGACCTGGGCGGCGGCCTTCTCGGCCCTGGCGCGGCGGAGGTAGTACCAGGCCATGTTGGAGGAGAGGCCGGCCAGGAGGACCCAGACGATGCCGAGGAAGCTGCCCTGGACGAAGGAGACGACGGCCGCGGCGACGGCCAGGGCGCAGACCACGAGGGCGTAGAGGGCGAGGCGGGGCATGGGGGTCGGCTCCTGTCCGTACGGATGGGTCTCGGTGCCCGTCCAGTGTCCCCCATGCCCGGAAGCGCCCGTTCTCCGGCTCGCCCCTCCGGCTCGGGCGTCCTCAGATGTCGGTGACCCGGAGGCCCGCGTGGGCCTTGTAGCGGCGGTTGACCGAGATCAGGTTGGCGACGAGCGACTCGACCTGGTGGGCGTTGCGCAGCCGGCCCGCGAAGACGCCGCGCATGCCGGCGATGCGGCCGGCGAGGGCCTGGACGACCTCCACGTCGGCGCGCTCCTCGCCGAGGACCATCACGTCGGTGTCGATCTCGTCCAGGGAGGCGTCCTGGAGGAGGACGGCGGAGAGGTGGTGGAAGGCGGCGGTGACCCGGGAGTCCGGGAGGAGCGCGGCGGCCTGCTCGGCGGCGGAGCCCTCCTCGGGCTTGAGGGCGTAGGCGCCCTTCTTGTCGAAGCCGAGCGGGTTGACGCAGTCCACGACGAGCTTGCCGGCCAGCTCCTCGCGCAGCGACTCCAGCGTCTCGGCGTGGCCGTCCCACGGCACGGCGACGATCACGACGTCGCTGCGGCGGGCGGTCTCGGCGTTGTCGGCGCCCTCGACCCCGTGGCCGAGCTCCGCGGCCGCGTCCCGGGCGCGGTCGGCGGCGCGGGAGCCGATGATCACCTTCTGTCCGGCCCGGGCGAACCGGTAGGCGAGGCCCCGGCCCTGCTCGCCGGTGCCGCCGAGGACGCCGACGACGAGCCCGGAGACGTCCGGGAGGTCCCACGGGTCCTTGGGGGCCTTGGCCGCCGGGGCGGCGGGGTCCTGGGGTGCGCTGGAGGAAGTCATGGCCCCGACATTACCGACCGGTCGGACCGCCGGGGGCCTTCCCGTACGGGTGATCCACTCGCATTCGGCCGCGCGCGGGCCCGGCGTCGTCCATGATGCGTCCGCATGGATGCCGTACGGGTCGCGTTGCTGCGGGAAGTGCTCGCCGGGACGGAGTGGCCGGGGGCGGCCCGCCGGTTCGCGGGGGCGCTGCGGGGCTCGGTGGTCCCGCACGGGGGCGGGCTGCTCCTGGTGGGCACGGAGGAGTACGAGCCCTGGCACCTGGCGGCGCACCTGGTCGACGAGTCGGCCTGGTCGGGGCTGCCGGAGCTGGCGCCGACGCTGGTGCGCCACCGGGTGCGGCCGGGCGATCCGGCGCACCTGGCGGTGGGCCTGGGCAGGCTCGAAGCGGCGGGGCGGGGGGCGACCCTCCTGGTGGTGGCGCCGGAGCGGCCGGGGGCGGGGCTGCTCCAGCGGGTGCACGACGCCCGGCGGGCGGGGGCGACGGTCCTCGCGCTCGACGGGGGCGACCCGGAGGTGCGGGGGCTCGCGCACGAGGCGCTCGCGGTGGCGGAGGGGGCGGGAGTGGACCTGGACACGGTCCAGCACCTGGTGAGCGCGGCGGCCGGGGAGAACAGCCTGCCGTCGCCGCGCGGGAACCGGCGCTTCCGGGACCGGCTCTCGGACCTCGCGGACCGGCTGACGGCCCCGCCGCCGAAGCGCTGGTAGGGGGCCGCCACCGAAGCGCCGGTGGGGCCCCGCCACCGAACCCCCGGCAGTGCTCACCGATAATCAGGTTGCCTTCAGCACCTTTCGGACGGAACATGACCCCTCGTGTCCCCCGCGCTCTCGAAGCTTTCCGCCGTTCTGCCCGATCTGGCGCCCTGGCGCGCCTCCCGCGACTTCCGGCTCCTGTGGGTGCAGGGGCTCGTGACGTTCTTCAGCAGCGCGATGGCGATGATCGCCCTGCCGCTCCAGATCAAGGAGCTGACGAACTCGCCGCTCGCGGTCGGCGCGATGGGCGCGGTCGAGCTGGTGCCGCTCGTGGTGTTCGGCCTGTACGGCGGGGCGCTCGCGGACGCGGTCGACCGGCGGCGGGTGATCCTGTGGACCGAGGCGGGCCTCGGCACGCTGGCCGCGGTCCTGCTGGTCAACGCGCTGCTGCCGGAGCCGATGCTCTGGCCGCTGTACGTGGTCGCGGCCGGCGTCTCCGCGCTCGCGGGACTCCAGCGGCCCGCGCTCGACTCGCTCTTCGCCCGGATCGTGCCGCACGAGCACCAGACGGCGGCGGCCGCGCTGAACTCGCTGCGCTGGCAGATGGGCGCCATCGCGGGCCCCTCGATCGCGGGCCTGGTCGTGGCGCTCGCGGGGCACGCGCCCGCGTACGCGGTGACGGTCTGCGGCTTCGCGGTCTCGGTCCTGATGTGCCGGCGCCTCTCCCCCGCGCCGCCCGCGCACGACGCGGAGAAGCCGTCGCTGCGGGGCATCGCGGAGGGGGCCCGGTACGCCTGGTCGCGGCCGGTGCTGCTGGGCACGTACGCGATCGACCTGGCGGCGATGTTCTTCGCCTTCCCGAACACGATCTTCCCGTTCCTCGCGGACGAGCTGGACGCGGACTGGTCGCTCGGCCTGATGTACGCGGCGGGTTCGGTCGGCTCGCTGGTGCTCGGCCTGACCAGCGGCTGGACCTCGAAGGTGCGGCGGCACGGACTGCTCGTGGCCGGGGGCGCGACGGCCTGGGGCCTGGCGATCGCGGCGGCCGGCTGGTTCGGGAACGTCTGGCTGGTGCTGCTCTGCCTGGCCTTCGCGGGCGCCGGCGACATGCTGAGCGGTCTGGGCCGCTCCACCATCTGGAACCAGACGATCCCGGAGGAGCTGCGCGGCCGGCTCGCCGGCATCGAGGTGCTCTCCTACAGCGTCGGCCCGCAGCTCGGCCAGGTGCGGGCGGGCGTGGCGGCGGGCTGGACCGGCACCCGGACGGCGATCTGGACGGGCGGCGTGGCCTGTGTGGCCTCGGTGGGCCTGCTCTGCCTGACGCTGCCGAAGCTCCTGCGGTACGACTCCGCGACCGACCCGGACTCGCTGCGGCGCAGGGCGCAGCAGGAGGCGGCCGAGAAGGCCCGCGAGGAGACCGCCGGGACCGCCTGAGCGGCCCCGGGGCTCCCGTACCGCCTACGCGGGCTACTCGGGGTTCCCGTCCTTCTTCCCCCCGGCGTCGTGCCAGCGCGGGTCCGTCTCCCACTCCAGGTTCCGGTCGCGGGCGGTCTCCATGGCGTGGGAGGCCTCCTCACGGGTGGTGTACGGGCCGAAACGGTTCTTCGAGGGGCATTCGGGGCCCTCCTCGACCTTCTTGTGCTCCAGGCAGTAGTACCACTCGCCCGGTTTGCCCGCCGTGCGCTTCTTGAACAGGGCCATCGTCGGCTCCTTCCTCCGAAGATCATGGTGCCCCAGACCCGGTCGTTACACTCGCTGGCATGTCTGGCCAGTCGCTTCTCGTACCGGGGGAGCTCTCCCCCCACCGCTCCGTTCCGGGTTCCATCCGCCGCCCCGAGTACGTCGGGAAGCCCGCACCGACCCCGTACACCGGGCCCGAGGTGCAGGATTCCGACACGATCGAACGGATGCGGATCGCCGGCCGCATCGCCGCGCAGGCGATGGAGGAGGCCGCCAAGCACATCGCCCCCGGCGTCACCACCGACGAGCTCGACCGGGTCGCGCACGAGTTCATGTGCGACCACGGCGCCTACCCCTCCACCCTCGGCTACCGGGGCTTCCCGAAGTCGCTGTGCGCCTCGGTCAACGAGGTCGTCTGCCACGGCATCCCGGACTCCACGGTGCTGCGGGACGGCGACATCGTGAACCTGGACGTCACCGCGTACGTCGACGGCGTCCACGGCGACAACAACGCCACCTACCTCTGCGGCGACGTCGACGAGGAGTCGCGGCTGCTCGTGGAGCGGACCCGGGAGGCCCTGAACCGCGCGATCAAGGCGGTGCGGCCGGGGCGCCGGATCAACATCATCGGGCGGGTCATCGAGTCGTACGCCAAGCGGTTCGGCTACGGGGTCGTGCGCGACTTCACCGGGCACGGCATCAACTCGTCCTTCCACTCCGGCCTGATCGTGCCGCACTACGACTCCCCGCACCACACCACCGAGATCAAGACCGGCATGACCTTCACCATCGAGCCGATGCTGACGCTCGGCACCCACGACTACGACATGTGGGACGACGGCTGGACCGTGGTGACCAAGGACCGCAAGCGGACGGCCCAGTTCGAGCACACCCTCGTCGTGACGGAGACCGGGGCGGAGATCCTCACGCTGCCCTGACGTTGCCGCGCCCCGGGAAGTGGGTAGCTTTTTACCGACAGGACGTCGGGAACCAGTTGACTTAGGTAAGCCTAACTCGGCAGGATCGTCACTGGTTCCCGTCCCATCGGTCCCGGAGGCACGCCTTGGACACGCCCTTCTCGACGCTCATCCGCACGGCCTCGCACGAGCAGCACACCGAAGCGGAGACGTCGTCCTTCATGGGTGACCTCCTCGGCGGGCGCCTGGGCGTCGACGCCTACGCGCGCTACACCGAGCAGCTCTGGTTCGTCTACCGGGCCCTGGAGGAGGGCGCGGAGGCGCTGCGCGAGGACCCGGTCGCCGGACCGTTCATACGGCCCGAGCTGTTCCGCACGGCCGCCCTGGAGCAGGACCTCGCCCATCTGCGGGGCCCGGACTGGCAGGCCGCCGCCTCGCCGCTGCCGGCCACCACGGCGTACGCCGAGCGGGTCGCCGAGTGCGCCCGCGACTGGCCCGCCGGCTACGTGGCGCACCACTACACGCGCTACCTGGGCGACCTGTCGGGCGGTCAGATCATCCGCGACAAGGCGGAGCGCACCTGGGGCTTCGCGCGCAAGGGCGACGGCGTCCGCTTCTACGTCTTCGAGGAGATCTCCAACCCGGCCGCGTTCAAGCGGGCGTACCGGGAGCTGCTCGACGGGGTGAACGCCGACGACCTGGAGAAGCAGCGGATCGTCGACGAGTGCAAGCGCGCCTTCGCCTTCAACAGCGCGGTCTTCCACCAGCTCGGGAGCGAGTTCCCGCTGAGCGCGTGAGGCCTTCGGACCGCACGGGAGGGGTCAGCGCGTGAGCGTGCCCTCCAGGCGGACGCGTCCGCCGAGTTCCACGATGCCGTCGGGGCCGGGGGCGGTGAGGAGCTGCGACCCCCGGCCCTGCGTGATGTTCAGGGCCCGTCCCAGCTCCGCCGTGAGGAGCAGCGCCGCCGCGCCGGTCGCCTCGTCCTCGTCGATGCCGTCGCCGCGCCCCGGGAAGGCCCGCGCCCTGACCCGCCCGGCGGCCTCCTCCTCCCAGGCCCAGGCGTAGATCCAGTCGCCGGGCTCCGGGACCTCCAGGGCCTCCACCTCGGCGGCGGAGGCGTACCGGCGCAGGGTGCGCGGCGGGGCCCATTCGGCGCGCGCCTCGATCCAGGTGAACTCCCCGTCCCCGCGCACCCACACCTCGCCCGCGGGCGGGTGGACGACCTCCAGGTCGAGCAGCCAGGCCGCGCCGACGAGCGGGTGCCCGGCGAACGGCAGGCGCAGACCGGGCGTGTAGATGTCGACGAGCCCGCGCTCCGGATCGTCCACGAACACCGTCTCGCTGAAGCCGAGCTCCTTGGCGAGCGCCTGCCGCGAGGCCTCGTCGGGGTGGGTGCGGGCGTCCCGCACGACCGCGAGGGGATTGCCGTACCGGCCGTCGCCCGCACAGAAGACCCGCAGGACGTCGATGTCAGTGGCGGTCGTGTTCATGGCGGAATTCAACCACTCGTCCGTACGGGGGCAGGGCCGCGTCCGGATTCCGGCGCGGCTCCCGGGCCGGATCCGGACGAACCGCCCCCCTTGACCTGCTCTTGACCAGTTCATGGACGGTTCCTGGAACCACCGTGACCCGCCCGTGTCCGGTGTGCCGGAGATGAGAGACGGATCACCGGACGGACAGTTTTGAGTCAGGTAAGCCTGGGCTAAGTTAGCTCCGCCTCGATACCGTCCCCCTCGTTCCTGGAGTCCCCATGCGAGCCGTCCGCCTCTCCGTCGTCACCGCCGCCGCGACCGCGGCGGCCCTGACCGCCGTCACGGGATGCGCCGAGAAGGGCGGCGGCGACGCCAAGGACGGCGCGATCACGGTCGTCGCCAAGGACGACTCCTGCGAGGTGTCGAAGAAGGAGTTCCCGGCCGGGCACGTCAAGCTCGCCGTCGAGAACCGCGGCTCCAAGGTCACCGAGGTCTACGTCCTCTACCCGGACGACCGGATCGTCACCGAGCGCGAGAACATCGGCCCCGGCACCAAGGCCACGCTCACCGCCGAGATCAAGGCCGGCGACTACGCGATCGCCTGCAAGCCCGGCATGACGGGCACCGGCATCCGCCAGGCCGTCAAGGTCACCGGCGACGGCGCCACCGGCACCAAGCGCTCCCCCGAGATGGACGCCGCCGTCGCCGCCTACCGCCAGTACGTCCAGGCGCAGGCCGACCAGACCCTCCCCAAGGTGAAGGTCTTCACCGACGCCGTCCGCGCCGGGGACCTGGAGGGCGCCAAGAAGGCGTACGCCGCCTCCCGCATCGGCTGGGAGCGCACCGAGCCGGTCGCGGAGTCCTTCGGCGACATCGACCCCAAGGTGGACGTCCGCGAGGACGGCCTGGAGGAGGGCCAGGACCCGGCGAAGGACTGGACCGGCTGGCACCGCCTGGAGAAGGCGCTCTGGCAGGACAAGAAGATCACCCCCCGGGAGAAGCAGCTCGCGGACGCCCTGGACGCGGACCTCGCGGACTGGGTGAAGCGGGTCGGCAAGGCCGAGATCACCCCGACCTCCATGGCCAACGGCGCCAAGGAGCTCCTGGACGAGGTCGCGACCGGCAAGGTCACCGGCGAGGAGGAGCGCTACTCCCACACCGACCTCGTCGACTTCAAGGCCAACGTCGAGGGCGCGCAGAAGTCCTTCGACCTGCTGAAGCCCGTCGCCTCGAAGAACGACCCGAAGCTGGTCGCCGACCTCGACAGGCGGTTCGCCGCCCTGAACACGCTTCTGGACAAGTACCGCCAGGACAAGACCGGTTACGACTTCACCTCGTACGACAAGGTCGGCAAGGAGCAGCGCAAGGAGCTGTCGGACGGCGTCAACGCGCTGGCCGAGCCGCTCTCCAAGCTGGCCGCCGCCGTCGTCAAGTAAGCGGGATCCCGAGATGAGCGAGCCCGTCAACGAAACGGCCGAGACGGCCGGGCCCGCCGCGCCCGGAAGCCCCGCGCCCTCGCGGCGCGCGGTCATCGGCTGGGGCGGCGCCGGGCTCGCGCTCGGTGCCGCCGCGGCCGGCGGCGCCGTCGCCCTGACCCGGGACGGCGGCGCGGTGCCGGCCGCCGACGCGGGCGGGGCCGTGCCCTTCCACGGCCCGCACCAGGCCGGCATCGCCACCGCCGTGCAGGACCGGCTGCACTTCGCCGCCTTCGACGTGACCACGAAGGACCGCGCCGAGCTGGTGCAGTTGCTGAAGGACTGGACGCGGGCCGCCGAGCGGCTGACGGCCGGCGCCGAGGTCGGCGAGGGGGCGTACGGCGGGCTGCCCGAGGCCCCGCCGGACGACACCGGCGAGGCCCTCGGCCTCAAGCCCTCCCGGCTCACCCTCACCATCGGCTTCGGGCCCTCGCTCTTCGACGGGCGCTTCGGCCTGAAGGACCGGCGGCCCGGTGCCCTGATCGACCTGCCCCGCTTCCCCGGCGACAACCTGGACCCGGCCCGCAGCGGCGGCGACCTGTGCGTCCAGGCCTGCGCGGACGACCCCCAGGTCGCCGTGCACGCGATCCGCAACCTGGCCAGGATCGGCTTCGGCAAGGTCGCGGTGCGCTGGTCGCAGCTCGGCTTCGGCAAGACGTCCTCGACGACCCCGGACGCGCAGACCCCGCGCAACCTCTTCGGCTTCAAGGACGGCACCCGCAACGTCGCGGGCACCGACACCGCGCGCCTGGACCGGCACGTGTGGGTCTCCGGGAAGGACGCGGAGGGCCCGGCGGCCTGGATGGACGGCGGCTCCTACCTGGTCGCCCGGCGCATCCGCATGAACGTCGAGACCTGGGACCGCACCTCCCTCGCCGAGCAGGAGGACGTCTTCGGCCGCGACAAGCGCGAGGGCGCCGCCGTCGGGAAGGCGAAGGAGCACGACGAACCGTTCCTGAAGGCGATGAAGCCGGACTCCCACGTCCGCCTCGCCCACCCGGACACCAACGGAGGCGCGACGATCCTGCGCCGGGGGTACTCCTTCACCGACGGCACGGACGGCCTCGGGCGCCTGGAGGCGGGCCTGTTCTTCCTCGCGTACCAGAAGGACGTCCGCACCGGCTTCGTCCCGGTGCAGACCTCGCTGGCCCGCGCCGACGCGCTCAACGAGTACATCCAGCACGTGGGTTCGGCGGTCTTCGCGGTCCCCCCGGGCGTCCGCGACCGCGACGACTGGTGGGGCCGTGCCCTGTTCACGTAACACCCGGAGGGGAAAGCCGTGTTCGGCAACTATCTGATCGGCCTGCGCGAGGGCCTCGAAGCCAGTCTGGTCGTCTGCATCCTCGTCGCGTACCTGGTGAAGACCGGGCGCCGGGACGCGCTGCGGCCGGTCTGGGCCGGCATCGGCGTGGCCGTCGGCGTCTCCCTCGCCTTCGGCGCCGGCCTGGAGTTCGGCTCCCGGGAGCTGACCTTCGAGGCGCAGGAGCTGCTCGGCGGCTCGCTGTCGATCGTCGCGGTGGTCCTGGTGACCTGGATGGTCTTCTGGATGCGGCGCACGGCCCGGCACCTGAAGGACGAGCTGCACGGGAAGCTGGACGCGGCGCTCGGCATGGGCACGGGCGCGCTGGTCGTCACCGCCTTCCTGGCGGTGGGCCGCGAGGGCCTGGAGACGGCGCTCTTCGTGTGGGCGTCGGTGCGGGCGGCCTCGTCGGGCGGCGCCGGCGGCGGTTCGTTCGAGCCGCTCGCCGGGGTCCTCCTCGGCCTGCTCACGGCGGTCCTCCTCGGCTGGCTGTTCTACCGGGGCGCGCTGCGGATCAACCTGGCGAAGTTCTTCACCTGGACCGGCGGGATGCTGGTCGTGGTGGCGGCGGGCGTCCTCGCGTACGGCGTGCACGACCTCCAGGAGGCGCGCTTCCTCGACGGCCTCGCGGACAAGGCCTTCGACGTCTCGGCGACGATCCCGCCGGACAGCTGGTACGGCACGCTCCTCAAGGGCGTCTTCAACTTCCAGCCGGACCCGACGGTCCTTCAGGTCACGGTGTGGGCGCTGTATCTGGTCCCGGCGCTCGCGCTCTTCCTGTCCCCGATAGGGTCGGGTCCGTCCGCGCGGGAGAAGAAGCAGAAGGCGACCGATGAGCAGGCTGAGGGTGGGGCGAGCGCCGGGACGACCGCGTGAGCGGAGGCCGGCGCGACCGGTGAGGCTGCTGGCGGCGACGGCCGCCGCGACCGCCCTGGCGCTGACGGCGAGCGGCTGCGTGACGGTCCACGGCGAGCTGGCGCTGCTGCCCCCGGCGACGGAGGCCGAGGCGGCGAAGGCCCTGACGGACTTCACGACCGCCTTCAACCGCGCCGACGAGGCGTACGACCCGGCTCTGGACGCGGACCGGGTCACCGGGCCGCTCGGGGAGATCAACCAGGCGGGGCTGCGCGCCCGCGCGGTCTCCAGCCCGGACGGCAACGCGGAGCACGAGCCGCTGGAGCTGACGGACGCGCGCTTCCTGCTGCCCCGCAAGGCGGGCTGGCCGCGCTGGTTCGTCGCGGACGCCGACTCCAACCGGGACGTCGACCGGGGCTCGAACGACCGGCGCTGGCTCCTGGTCTTCGTGCGCAACGGCCCCCAGGAGCGGTGGGAGGCCGCCTACCTGAGCGTCATGGGCGCGGACGAGGTGCCCGCGTTCGCCGAGGAGGAGGGGTACGCGGTGCCGGTCGCCGCGGACACCGACGCGCTGGCGGTCGCGCCCGGGAAGCTGGGCGCGGAGTACGTGGCGTACCTGAGGGACGGGAAGCCGGGGCCGTTCGCGGCCGGTCCGCACACCAGTGGGTGGCGGGCGCAGCGGGAGAAGGCGGCGAAGCGGCCGGGGCTCGCCACCCAGTACGTGGACCGGGTCACCGACCGGGGGGACTTCGCGCCGCTGGGGCTGCGGACCCGGGACGGGGGCGCGCTCGTCTTCTTCGCGACCCGGTACTTCGAGCGGCAGACGGCGGCGCCGGGCTACCGGCCCAAGGTCCCCCAGGACGTGAAGGCGCTGATGACCGGCGAGGTCAAGAACACGGTCACCCGGGAGTGGGTGACCAGCCAGACGGTCCTGGTGAAGCCGGCGGGCGCGGACCGGGACGGGGTGACGGTCACGGGCCGGCTCCAGGGCGTGGTGGGCGCGGTGGGCTCGTAACGCCCCGTTCCCCCCGTTCCCCCGTTCCCGACCGGGTCAGCGGGTCAGCGGGTCAGCGGCCAGGCGATCTCGTGGGCCGCGTGCTCGCCGTCGCCGGCCGCCCCGCGCTCGGCCACGTGGCGGGCGCAGGCGTCCTGGAGGGTCTCCAGGAGGTTCAGCGGGTCGGGCAGCGGGTGCTCGGGGCCGCGCACCCAGGCGACGACCGGGTGGGCGTCCTCGTCGCCGGGGAGCCGGGCCGGGGGGACGAGGACGTAGCTGCCGCGGCAGTGCCAGCGGAGCCCCGGGTGCTCGTCCATGGTCTCCGGGTGGCAGTCGAGCTCACAGGGCCACCACTCGTCCTCGTCCTCGGGCGTGCCCCGGGTGGCGGTGAAGAAGAGCATCCGGCCGCCGTCCGGGGCCGCGGCGGAGGACTCGGCGACCGGGCCGACCTCGACGCCCTCGGCGAGGAGGCGCTCCAGGGCGGCGCGACCGGCGGCCAGCGGCACGTCGAGGACGTCGTGGACCATACCGGTGGCGGTGACGAAGTTCGCCCGGGGCTCGTTGCGCGCCCAGCGCTCGATCTGGCCGCGGTCGGTGGTCGACTGGGTCTGCCAGGCGAAGGAGACGGGGTGGCGGGCGGGGGTGGGACAGCCGATCCGCTCGCAGGAGCAGCTGTAGCCGACGGGGTACGCGGCGGGGGCCAGCGGCAGCCCGGCGGCGGCGACGGCCAGGAGCAGCTTCTCGCGGTCGTTCCCGTCCTCGGCCGCGGCGCGTTTGGGGCGCCTGCGCAGCCACTGCGGGAGTCTGCCCTCCGTGCCGCGGTAGCGGCCGATGCCGTCGCCCATCTATCCCCTCACAACCTCGCGCTCGCCCGTTCGGCTCTGCCCATGGTCCCACCATCCTGCGCCCCGGGTGACCGGAGTGCGGAACCGGGGTGGTCCCCGGCCGCTCAGGCCCTCGGGGCGAGGCCGCGCAGGACGTGGTCGACCAGGGCGTCCGCGTAGGCGTGGGTGAGCGGCAGGGTGCGGTGGATCCACCGGTGGTGGAGGGGACCGACCAGGAGTTCGACGGCGAGGCGGGGGTCGGTGCCGGGGTCGACGTCACCGGCGTCCCGGGCGGCCTCGATGCGGCGCACGTAGTACTGGAGCTGGGGTTCGAGCAGCGCCTCGGTGAAGCGGGCGCCGAGGTCGGGGTCGACGATCCCCTCGGCGGCGAGGGCGCGGGTGGGGGCCTCGAAGACGGGGTCGTTCAGCTCGTCGACGGTGGCGCGCAGGACCTGCTTGAGGTCGGCGGCGAGGTCGCCGGTGTCGGGGATCTCACTTCCGGCGTCGGCGCCCGTGGCCTCCTGGGCCCGGACCTGGAGGTCGAGGAAGGCGTCGAGGAGGACGGCGGCCCTGGAGGGCCACCAGCGGTAGATGGTCTGCTTGCCGACGCCGGCGCGGGCGGCGATGCCCTCGACGGTGGTCTTCGCGTAGCCGTTCTCGGCGACGAGGGCGAGGGCGGCGTCGAAGATGGCGCGGCGGGAGCGCTCGCTGCGGCGGGAGGCGTCGGGGGCGGGCTTGGACGCGGGCCCGGGCGTGGAGCCGGGGGTGGTCTTGGGCATGGGGTCAATCTAGCAGCAGACGAGACGCCACGTCTCGCCTTGACGGGTGGTCGTCGAACCACCCGAACGGCCCACTGCGCACAGGGCCCCGAGAGCGGACCATGGGGTCCACCGAATCCCGGTCCCACCGCCCGTCCGTGAGGAGCCCTTCTTGCGCACCACTCCGCGCTCGCCCTCGCCCCGCCGTTACCTGATGTGCCCACCCGCGCACTTCACGGTGACGTACTCCATCAACCCCTGGATGGACCCCACGAAACCGGTCGACCTGCCGCTCGCCCTCGCCCAGTGGGAGGACCTGCGGGACCGCTACCGCGCGCTCGGCCACACCGTGGAGGTCCTGGAGCCGGACCCGGCGCTGCCGGACATGGTCTTCGCGGCGAACGGCGCGACCGTCGTCGGGGGCCGGGTCCTCGGCGCGAGGTTCGCGTATCCGGAGCGCGCGGCCGAGGCCGACGCGCACCTGGCCTGGTTCCGCGACCACGGCTGGGCGGAGGAGGACCTGCGGATCCCGGAGCACGTGAACGAGGGCGAGGGGGACTTCGCCGTCACCGCCTCCTGGATCCTCGCCGGGCGCGGCTTCCGCGCCAGCCCGCTCTCGCACGGCGAGGCGCAGGAGTTCTTCGGGCGCCCGGTGATCGGCCTGGACCTGGTGGACCCGCGCTACTACCACCTGGACACGGCGCTGTGCGTCCTGGACGACGCGGGCGACGAGATCATGTACTACCCGGCGGCCTTCTCCCCCGGCAGCCGGGCGGTGCTGGCCCGGCTCTTCCCCGACGCCCTGATCGCGACGGAGGAGGACGCGGCGGCCTTCGGGCTCAACGCGGTCGGCGACGGGCGGAACGTCCTGCTGCCGCAGGCGGCGGTGGGCCTCTTCGGCCCGCTCCGCGAGCGGGGCTTCGAGCCGGTGGGCATGGACCTGAGCGAGCTCCTCAAGGGCGGCGGCAGCGTGAAGTGCTGCACGCAGGAGCTGCGGCCGTAGCGCCCCGTACGGAACGGACCGTCGCCCCCGTGCCGCGCCGCGGCAGGGGGGCGACGCGCCTCAGGCGGGGGTGCGGAAGTAGTGCCCCGCCTCCAGGTCCGCCAGGAGCCCCGGCCGTACGGGCCGCCATCCCGTGAGCTCGCGGGTCAGCGCGCTGGAGGCGGGCTGGTCGGCGGCGAGCACCGCGGCCAGCCAACCGAAGTGGCCCGCGGCCTCCGCGGGCGGCACGGAGGCGGTCGGCAGGCCGAGCCGGCGCCCGATGACTTCCGCGACGTCCCGCAGGGCGACGCCCTCGTCGGCGACGGCGTGCAGCGTCGAGCCGGCCGGGGCCGTCTCCAGGGCGATCCGGAACATGCGGGCGGAGTCGTCGCGGTGGACGGCGGGCCAGCGGTTGGTCCCGTCGCCGTAGTAACCGGCGACACCCCGCTCGCGGGCGGTGCGGACCAGGGTGGCGACGAAGCCCTGGTCCCCCTCGCCGTGGTTGGTGCGCGGCAGGCGCACGACCGAGGAGCGCACGCCCCGGTCCGCGAGCCCGAGCACGTACTCCCCGGTGGCCATCCGGGTCACCGCGCCCGCGGCGGCGGACGGGACGGCGTCCACCGGGGGCACGTCGTGCCCGTCGCGCTCGGTGGCCGTCCGGCCCTCCTCCACGGGGGTGCCGGAGGCGAGGACGAACGGCCTGCCGGTGCCGGTCAGCGCCTCCGCCATCGCCTCGACGGCACGGCGGTCCGCCTCGGCGGCGGCCCTCATGTCCCCCCGGGCGAAGGCGGTCTCGTGGTCGAACGCCAGGTGGATCACGCCGTCGGAGGCGGCGGACGCCCCGCGCAGGACGTCGAGGTCGTCGAGGGAGCCGCGGACCGCCCCGGCCCCGGCGGCGGCGAGCGCGGCGGCCGAGGCGTCGGAGCGGGCGAGCCCGACGACCCGGTGCCCCGCGTCGACGAGGTCGGGGACGAGTGCGGAACCGATCCACCCGGTCGCGCCGGTGACGAGAACACGCATGGCAAAGACCTCCTTGTACGAGCCACTGCCAGGGGCGCCGACGGACGCGGCACCACGGAAGCGATGACAGTCACTGACATCGAAGCTAACACGTGATGACAGCGACTGTCGTCGCGTACCATCGGGGCATGGGGAGATGGGAGCCGAACGCGCGCGGCCGACTGGAGCAGGCGGCCCTGGAGCTGTACGGCGAGCACGGGTTCGACGCGACCACCGCGAAACAGATCGCCGAGCGGGCGGGGCTCACGGAGCGGACCTTCTTCCGGCACTTCGCCGACAAGCGCGAGGTCCTCTTCCCGCACGGGAACCCGCTCCTGGAGCGGGTGGTCGGCGCGCTCGCCGACGTCCCGCCGGAGACGGCGCCGATCGACGCCGTGTCGGCCGCCCTCCGAGCGGCCTCGGACCTCTTCCGGGAGCGGGGGGACCTGGCCCGGCGGCGTCAGGCCGTCATCGCGGCCCACGCCGAGCTGCGGGAGCGCGAGCTGATCAAGCTGGCCGCCCTGGCGGCGGCCCTCGCCGGGGCGCTGCGGGAGCGGGGCGTGCCGGAACCGGCCGCCCGCCTCGCCGCCGAGGCGGGCACGGCCGCCTTCGGAGTCGCCTTCGACCGCTGGATCGTGGACCCGGAGGGCCTGGACCTGGCCCGCCTCGTCCGGGACGCCTTCACGGAACTGAAGGCGGTGGCCTCGGGCGGGGGGCTGTGAGGCCGGACGGGCATGGGAAGGCGCACCGGGGGCCGTAGTCCCGGGCGGGCGTCAGGAGGCGCGCCGAGTGCCGTGCCCCCGGCCGGGCCTCAGAGCGTGTCCCCCTCCGGCGGCCACGGGTCGCCCCACTCCGCGTCGCGGGCCTGCTTGTAGAGGGGTCCGTGGCGCTTGGTGACCGTGTCGCGGGAGAGGCCCTCGGGGTCGCAGAGCTCCAGCAGGACCAGGCCCTTGCGGGTCTGCGGCTTGCGGACGATCCGGGCGGCCGCGGGGTCCACCGGGAACCGGGTGGCGGCCACGTACGCGTACTTCTCGTCCTCGTACGCCAGCGAGCCGCCCTTCACCTTCCGGTGCAGCGAGGAGCGGCTGACCCGGGCCGAGAAGTGGCACCAGTCCGTGCCGGGCGCGATCGGGCAGGCCCCGCTGTGCGGGCAGGGCGCGGCGACGGTGAACCCGGCCCCGACGAGCAGGGCGCGGGCCGCGATGATCCGCTCGTAGCCGTCCGGGGTGCCCGGCTCGACCACGACGACCGCCCGCGCGGCGCGGGCCGCCTCGGTGACGAGCGAGGCGCGGTCGGCCTCGGTCAGCTCCTTGAGGACGTACGAGACGGTGACCAGGTCCGTGTCGGCGAGGCGCAGCGCGCCGCCGATCCGCTCGCGCCGCCACTCCGCGTCGAGGACGTCGCCGGCCAGCTCGCGGCCGAGCGCGAGGGCGGGCTCGGCCCAGTCGAGGACGGTGGTGCGGGGCCGCTGCCCGCCCCAGGCCTCCGCGACGGCCCAGCTCGCCGCGCCCGTGCCGCCGCCGACGTCGGTGTGGGTGCGCGGCGCCCACTCGGGCGCGGCCTCCCGCAGGGCGTCCAGGACGCCCCGTACCGCCTCGAAGGTCGCCGGCATCCGGTACGCGGCGTACGCGGCGACGTCGGAGCGGTCGCGGAGCACGGGGGCGTCCGTCGGGGTGGTGCCCCGGTAGTTGGCGATCAGCCGCTCGACGGCCTGGGCGGCCCGGTGGGGCGGCAGGCCGTCGAGGAGACCGGCGAGGGCGGCGCGCAGGGAGTCGGCGGAGGGAGCGGAGGCGTTCACCGGGGCAGTCTAGGCGGCCGGGTCCTGCGCCTTCCCGGTCCGAGCCGTGCCCGGGGCCTTCCGCCACGGGCGGCACAGGCCCAGGAAGCAGGCCAGGGCGAGGACGGCGCAGGTGAGCTGGACGACGGCCATCGGGACGGCCGTGTGCTCGCCCGCGATGCCGACGAGCGGGGAGGCGACGGCGCCGACGAGGAAGGAGGAGGTGCCGAGGAGCGCGGAGGCGGACCCGGCGGCGTGCGGGGTGCGCATCAGGGCCTGGGCGTTGGTGTTCGGCATCGCGAGGCCCATCGCGGACATCAGGACGAAGAGCCCGGCGGCCACGGGCACGAGCCCGGCCTTCCCGAAGACCCCGCTGGTCATGAGCAGCAGCGCGGACGCGGCGAGCAGGATGACGCCGAGGCCCCAGCCGAGCACCTTGTCGAGGCTGACGCGGCCGACGAGGAGCTTGCCGTTGACCTGGCCGACGGCGACGAGGCCGACGGAGTTGAGGCCGAAGAGCAGGCTGAAGGTCTGCGGCGAGGCGCCGTAGATCTCCTGGACGACGAACGGCGAGGCCGATATGTAGGCGAAGAGGACGGCGAAGGCGAGGCCGCCGGTCAGCATGTAGCCGGTGAAGACCCGGTCCGCGAGGAGTCCCCGCATGGTGCGCAGGGCCTGTCCGACCCCGCCCTCGTGGCGCCGCTCGGGCGGCAGCGTCTCGGCGAGGAAGCGGTGGACGACGAGGGTGAGCAGGACGCCGACGCCGGTGAGGACGTGGAAGACGCCCCGCCAGTCGGTGATCCGCAGGATCTGCCCGCCGATGAGGGGGGCGACGATCGGGGCGACGCCGGAGATCAGCATCAGGGTGGAGAAGAAGCGGGCCATCTCGACGCCGTCGTAGAGGTCGCGGACGACGGCGCGGGCGATGACGATGCCGGCGGCGCCCGCGAGGCCCTGGAGCAGCCGGAAGCCGATGAGGGTCTCGGCGGTGGGCGCGAGGGCGCAGACGGCGGTGGCGAGGACGTACACGACCATGCCGACGAGCAGCGGGCGGCGGCGGCCCCACTTGTCGCTCATGGGGCCGACGACGAGCTGGCCGAGGGCCATGCCGGCGAGGCAGGCGGTGAGGGTGAGCTGGACGGTGGCGGCGGGCGCGTGCAGCGCGCCGGTGACCTCCGGCAGGGCCGGGAGGTACATGTCCATGGAGAGCGGGGGCAGGGCGGTGAGGCCGCCCAGGACGAGGGTGACGAGCAGGCCGGTCCGCCGGGCGGCGACGACGCCGGGGGCGGCGGGCGAGGCGGGGGCGGTGGACCCGGCGGACCCGGCGGCGGACCCGGCGGGCGCGGCGGGCGCGGCGGACCCGGTCGGGACGGTGATCCCGGCGGAGGCGCCGGCCGCGTCGGGAGCGACAGGCGCCTTTTCGGTCGTGTTCCCCTGTGTTGTTCTCTGGCCGCTCTCCGGCATCGACAGCTCCATTTCGTTGAATCCTTGCCTATGCTCTCAGCTCGACCGGCATGGTCGAGACCTCTGTGAGACGGGTGGGACATGGGCGAGAAGGTGCGCTGGGGGATCCTGGCGACGGGCGGCATCGCGGAGCGGTTCACCACCGACCTGCGGACGCTCGACGACGCCGAGGTGGTGGCGGTGGCCTCCCGCAGCGAGGCGCCCGCGAAGGCCTTCGCGGAGCGGTTCGGGATACCGAGGGCGTACGGGGAGTGGGCCGGGCTGTTCGCCGACGCGGACGTCGACGTGGTGTACGTGGCGACCCCGCACCACGCGCACCGGACGGCGGCCGGCCTCGCCCTGGAGGCGGGCAAGGCGGTGCTCTGCGAGAAGGCCCTCACGCTCAACGCCCGGGAGGCGGCGGAGCTGGTCGCCCTCGCCCGGGACCGGGGCCTCTTCCTGATGGAGGCCATGTGGATGTACTGCAACCCGCTGATCCGGCGGATCGCGGAGCTGGTGCGCGACGGGGCGGTCGGCGAGGTCCGCACGGTCCAGGCGGACTTCGGGCTCGCGGGCCCGTTCGGGGCCGACCACCGGCTGCGGGACCCGAAGACGGGCGGCGGGGCGCTGCTCGACCTCGGGGTGTACCCGGTGGCGTTCGCGCAGCTCCTGCTGGGCGAGCCGGACTCGGTCCAGGCGCACGCGCTGCTCTCGCCGGAGGGCGTCGACCTGAACACGGGGATGCTGCTGGGCTGGTCCGGCACGGGGGCGTCGGCCCTGCTGTCCTGCTCGATCGCCGCGGACACCCCGCTGACGGCCTCGGTGACGGGTTCCCTCGGCCGGATCGACGTGCCGCGCGGCTTCTTCTTCCCGGAGCGGTTCACCCTGCACCGCGAGGGCGCCGAGCCGGAGGAGTTCACGGCGGAGGCCGATCCGCACGGCTTCCGGCACGAGGCCGCCGAGGTGATGCGCTGCCTGCGCGCGGGCGAGAAGGAGTCCCCGCTGGTGCCGCTGGACGGCTCGCTCGCGGTGATGCGGACGCTCGACGCGGTACGGGACCGCATCGGCGTCCGCTATCCCGGGGAGTGACGTCCGTACGAACGGTTACGCGGGTACGAGCCCCGGGTTCCCCGCCTCGGTGACGAAGGAGGCGGCGGTGGTGACGGGGGCGCCCGGCGTCGTCACGTACGGGATCGTACGGAAGTCGGCGCGGGCGCTCTCGCGGCCGAGGGAGACCTTCACGTACCCCCGCCGCCCGTTGAAGAACCGCAGGTGGGGATTGGCCTGCATGAGCTTGTCGTAGTTGGAGGGGCGGTCGGCGCCGTCCTTGCCGCTGGTGATCGAGGTGGTGACGATCTCGGTGCCGACGGTCCGGGAGGACGGGTCGCGGAAGTCGGCCTTGAGGTCGAGGCCGTAGGAGACGTGGACGTCGCCGGTGAGCACCATCAGGTTGTCGACGCCGGCGGCCTGCGCGCCCGCCAGGATCCGCTGCCGGGAGGCCGGGTAGCCGTCCCAGGAGTCCATGGAGAGCTTGAAGTCGGCGGTGGGGCGGTCGCGGCGCTCGGCGAGGACGACCTGCTGGGGCAGGACGTTCCAGCGGGCCCGGGAACGGCGCCAGCCGTCGATCAGCCAGCGCTCCTGGGTGGCGCCGGTCAGGGTGCGCGACGGATCCTCGGACTCGGGCCCCGGGACCTGCCAGCCGTCGCCGTACGCCTGGTCGGAGCGGTACTGGCGGGTGTCGAGGATGTCGAACTGCGCGAGGCGCCCGAAGCCCAGCCGCCGGTACAGCCTCATGTCGGGGCCGTCGGGGAGCTGGGGGCGGCGCAGCGGCTGGTGCTCCCAGTAGGCGCGGTAGGCGGCGGCGCGGCGGAGCAGGAACTCCTCGGGCGGGACGGTGTTCTCGGGGGTGTCGCCCGCGTAGTTGTTCTCGGTCTCGTGGTCGTCCCAGGTGACGACGAAGGGGTGGGCGGCGTGCGCGGCCCGCAGGTCGGGGTCCGTCTTGTAGAGGGCGTAGCGCAGCCGGTAGTCCTCCAGGGTGAGCGTCTCGCGGTCGAAGACGGCCGGGAGGACGCGGTCGGTGTAGGCGCGGGCGCCACCGGCGGAGTTGACCGCGTACTCGTACAGGTAGTCGCCGAGGTGGAAGACGACGTCCACGTCCTCCCGGGCGAGGTGGCGGTAGGCGGTGAAGTGGCCGTCGTGGTACGCCTGGCAGGAGACGGCGGCGAGCGAGAGCGCCGTGTTCCGGGCGTCGGCGGCGGGGGCGGTGCGGGTGCGCCCGACCGGGCTGGTCCAGGCGCCGACGCGGAAGCGGTAGAAGTACTCCCGGCCGGGTTCGAGGTGCTCGACCTCGACGTGGACGGTGTGCCGGAACTCGGCGTGGGCGGTGGCGGCCCCGCGCCGGACGGTCCGCCGGAAGCGCTCGTCGCGGGCGAGCTCCCAGTGGACGGTGACGCGCCGGTCGGGCAGTCCGCCGTCGGGCTCGAAGGGGCGGGGCGCGAGCCGGGTCCAGAGCAGGACGGAGCCGGGCAGCGGGTCGCCGGAGGCGACGCCCAGGGTGAACGGGTCCTCGGTGACGCGCCGGGCGTCGAGCTCGGCGGCGGCCGCGGAGCCGGCCGCGGGCAGCTGGGTGGCGAAGGCGAGCGCCGCGGCGGCGCCGGTGACGGTGAGGAACCGCCGGCGCCCGAAGTGCCGCGCGGCCTCCCGGAGTTCCTGGTGATGCTCATGCGTCCGACTCATGTGCCCCTCCCCTGACGAATGCTGTCCGTCCGTCATTCGAGGGGGCCGGGGCGACCGCGTGTTGTCGGGTACAGAACATCCACGTGTCGGACGGATGAGTTCACGGGGCACGCGTCTCGCGTACGCTGCGCGCCCATGAGCATCGCAGTGGTGACGGGAGCGGGTTCGGGCATCGGCCGGAGCGTGGCCCTCGCGCTCGCGGCGGCGGGCTGGTCGGTGGCGCTCGCGGGCCGCCGGGCGGAGCCCCTGGAGGAGACGGCGGCACTCGCCCCGGACGGGGACTTCCTGTGCGTCCCGACGGACGTGACGTCGGAGACGCGGGTCGCGGCCCTCTTCTCCTCGGTACGGGACCGCTACGGGCGCGTGGACCTGCTCTTCAACAACGCCGGTACGTTCGCGGGCGGCGGGACCCCGGTCGAGGACCTGGACCCGGCGACCTGGCGGGCGGTCGTCGACGTCAACCTGACGGGCGCGTTCCTGTGCGCCCAGGCGGCCTTCCGCGCCATGAAGGAGCAGGAGCCGCAGGGCGGCCGGATCATCAACAACGGCTCGATCTCGGCCCACGTGCCGCGCCCGCACTCGATCGCGTACACGGCGACGAAGCACGCGGTGACGGGCCTGACGAAGTCCCTGTCCCTGGACGGGCGTCCGTACCGGATCGCCTGCGGCCAGCTCGACATCGGCAACGCGGCCACCGACATGACGGCCCGCATGCAGACCGGCATCCTCCAGGCGGACGGCCGGCTGGCCCCGGAGCCGGTGATGGACGCGGCGGACGTGGCGGCGACGGTGGTGCACATGGCGGGCCTGCCGCTGGAGGCGAACGTGCAGTTCGCGACGGTGATGGCGACGGCGATGCCGTACGTCGGCCGGGGCTGATCCCCCGGCCGGCGCACGGCCCCGCTCCTGCCTACGCCTGCCCGGTCTCGAACCGGGCGACCTTCCCGTCCTCGACGGTGAACCGCCAGCGGGTCCGCATCTCGCCCCAGGTGTCGTTGCGGTAGCGGGCGACGAGGTCGCGCCCGTCGGCCTTCTGGGACTCGACCTCCATGTGGCCGCGCGAGGAGAAGACCTCCTTCTCGGTCCACTCGTCGAGGTCCCGGTCGGTACCGTCGTCGGACATGGTGGCACCGGGCGCGAGGGCCGCCCGGAAGGCCTCCTGGTCGTTGGCGTTGAGGGCCGCGACGAAGGCGCGCACGGCCGGGTCGGAGAGCTGCTCCGCGGGAATGGTCATGCCCTACCGGTACACCGCCCGCCCCGCCCTTCCACCGGAACCGGGCCGCACGCCCCGGCGTGTCAGCGACCGGGCTGGGCCACCTGGGCGAGCAGGGCCCGGCTCTCCTCGGCGGCCAGGACGCGCTCCAGGACCAGCTCGCCGGTCATGCCGGGGAAGAACCTGCCGGCGGACCAGCTCCGCTCGTACGGAGGCGGGTCGAGGACCACGAGGCGCACGCCGTCCACGACCGGGACGTCGGCGGGGCTCCCCTCGTTCCAGATCCACTCGCCGTCCGCGCCGACCAGGTTGAAGGAGCCGGTGGTGGACGTCTGCCCGGGCCGGTCCCGGCACATCGCGACGGCCTCGGGCGAGGGCGCCGTGCCCGGCAGGTGCCCGCCGCCGATCAGGACGTCGGCGAGGAGCGTGTGGAGCTGGAAGTTGTCGCCGATGCCGGAGGCGCGCAGGGCGAAACCGGCGCCGGTGGCGCGGTCGATCGCGACGAACGGCTCGTCGTCGAGGACGGCGAGGGCGTAGACGAGGCACTGGAACGGTTCGTCCGACAGCTCGGCGACGCGCGCCACGGCGTCCCGCAACTCGACCCTGCCGGGGGCGGTCCGGCGTACGGCCGGGGAGTTGAGCATCGCCACGCACGCCATCTCGAACCGCGGGAGCGACTGCCAGGCCGTCACCGGCTCGAAGCCGATCCGTTCGAAGTCGGCCTCCTCCAGGGCCTCGCCCTCGTGGGACGGCAGCTCGCCGCGGCCGGCCTCCTTCCAGGACGCGCAGAAGTCGGCCGCCCGCTCGAACGCGTCCCGCGCGCCCGCGAAGACGGCGGGCGCGCAGGCGACCGGATCGGCTCCCCGCTCGACACAGGCCCCGACCAGGACGGCGACCGTGGCGCGGGGGCCGGGCGGGACCTCGCCGAGGAAGGACGCGAGGCGCGGGCCCGCCGCGTGCAGCTCCGCGTCCCGGGCCCTGCCCACCGTGTCCGTCAACCGCCCGAAGGCCCGCTCCGCGGCATCCGCGTCCCGGGCCCGTACGGCCGTCTCGAAGGCCTCCACCGCGGCCGGGAACGACTTGCGTCCGAATATCATCCGCGCACCTTAACCGAAGGTTCGTTCGAGATCTGTTCGGGACCGGTCACCGGCCTCGTCGGTGGCGCGGAAGGCGTCGCGGTCCTTGCGGGAGGCGGCCGTGCCGCCGGACCCTCCGGACCCGAGCCGTGACGGCCGGGATCGGGGTCGGGGTGCGGGCGGGCGTACGCGAGAGGGCCCCGGCCCGGGGGTTGACACCCGGGCCGGGGCCCTCCTCACGAAGGCCGGCAGACGAGTCGGGCTGTACGCCGGGTTCTGTGCCCCGGGACCTCGCGGTCGTCGGGGTGACGGCCATCCATCTAGGACCGGCGTTGCCGCCGGCCTCCTGCGGTCTACCCGCGGACTCGGGCGAGCAGCCCTCGAACATCCGCGCAGGGACGCCGGAGCGTCCCCTCTTGACCTTGCTCCGAGTGGGGTTTACCTAGCCGCCTGAGTCACCTCAGGCGCTGGTGGTCTCTTACACCACCGTTTCACCCTTACCGAGGACCGAGGTCCCCGGCGGTCTGTTTTCTGTGGCACTGTCCCGCGGGTCACCCCGGGTGGCCGTTAGCCACCACCCTGCTCTGTGGAGCCCGGACGTTCCTCGGGAGGATCCGGAGATCCCCACGCGGCCGCCCGCCCGGCTCGTCTGCCGTGCCGACCATGCTACCCGCCGCACCGGCCCGCGCTTGACCCTGCCGCAGCGTCAGGGTTTCTACTGGCCCCATGCGCATCGGCGAGATCGCCGCCCTGGTCGGGGTCACCCCCCGGGCCGTGCGGCACTACCACCAGTCCGGGCTGCTGCCCGAGCCCCCGCGACGGGCCAACGGGTACCGGGAGTACGGCGTCCGGGACGCCGTCCTGCTCGCCCGGATCCGGCGCCTGACCGAGCTGGGGCTCGGCCTCGACGAGGTGCGGGACGTGCTCGCGGGCGACGAGGGGCGCGGGCTCGTGGAGGTCCTCCAGGAGCTGGCCGACGACCTCGCCCGGCAGGAGGCCGTCCTGCGGGAGCGGCGGGAGCGGCTCGCCGTCCTGCTCGCCGAGGCGCGGGCCGGGCGGCTGCCCGCCGACGGGCCCGTCTCGCCGGAGTTCGCCGCGCTCCTGGCGGGCCTGGGCGAGCTGCCCGCCTCCCCCATGGCCGCGAAGGACCGGGAGGTCCTCGCCCTGCTCGACGCCGTCGTACCGGCGGAGGACCGGGCGCGCCTGATGGAGACCCTGCGCGGGGCGGCCTCGTCCGCGCACGAGGTGTACGCGCTCTTCGACGCCCTGGAGGACGCCGCGCCGGACGATCCCCGCGTGGAGGGGGCCGCCCGGGTGCTCGCCGACTGCCTGCCGGACGCGGCCGGGGCCGGGCTGCCGGAGGGAGCCGGGCCGCCGGAGCGGGCCGGGCCGCCGGAGCGGGCCGTGGGCGGGCGCCTGCCCGGGGTCCTCCTCGCCGACGCCGTCTTCGCGGACCTCGCCCCCGCCCAGGAGGCGGCCGTACGCCTCGCGATACGGCTCGTGCAGGAGCGGCAGGAGGGGGCCTCGTGACGGTGTTCCTTCGACGCCTCTCCTGGGTCCTTCTTCCCCTCGAAGTCGTCCTCGTCGTCCGTCTCGCCGGGGGCGCGCCCCTCCCCGGTGTCGTTCTCGGCGTCGCCGAGGCCCTCGTCTGCGTACTTCTCCTCGCCGAAGCCCTCGCCTACCTGCGGCTGCGGCGGCGCGGGCTCGCGCGGCGGGAGGCCGTGGCCGAGCTGGTGCCCGCGCCCGTGCTGCGGCTCCTCGGGCACGAGCTGCGGCTGTTCGCGAGCCTGGGGCGGTGGGTGGCGCGCCGGCCGCACGGGACCGCCGGCGCGGACGGGGTGTTCCCGCACGCCCGCGACCAGGCGGCGCTGATGTACGGCTTCGCCTTCGTCTGCGTGGTCGAGACCGTCGGCCTGTCGTACCTGCTCGCCCGGTGGCCCCTCGTCCACGGGATCGTCCTCGTCCTGGACGTCTACACCGTGCTCTTCGTCCTCGGCCTGCACGCCGCCTCCGCGACCCGCCCGCACGTCCTCGCCGGGGGCGTCCTGCGGCTGCGGCAGGCCGCCCACGTCGACCTGCGGATCCCGCTCGACCGGATCGCGTCCGTCCGGCGGGAGACGCTGTTCTCCCACGAGAGGGCCGACGGCGAACTGAACCTCGCCGTCGGCGCGCAGACCTCCGTCACCGTCGAGCTGACCGGGCCGGTCGACGCGCCCCGGCTGTTCGGCGCGCCCCGGCCCGTACGGGTCGTCAGGGTCCACGCCGACGACCCGCAAGCCCTGTACGGAGCCCTCACGCGGGCGCGAACAGCACCTTCGCCCGCCCCGGGTCCGCCTCCGCGAGCCTGACCCGCAGCCACTCCCCCAGCGGCAGCGCGGACTCGCCGCCCGCGATCCGGGCGACCACCGCCGGGTCGTCCAGGTGGACGGTGCCGGTGGACGGCTCGCGCTCCTTGACGTCGATCACGTACGCGTCGAAGAGCTCCCCGACCCGGTCCTTCAGGAGCGCCGCCTCGACGATGTCGACGCTCTCGCGCTCGACGGCGCCGGCGCGGCGCGAGCCCGTGGCCATCTCGTCGGGGAGCGCGGGCAGGGCGGCCCGCACCCACTCGGGCGGCTCGTCCCCGGCGACCGCCGCCACGCACAGCTCGCTCGCGTACCGGTCGACGAGCCGGCGCAGCGGGGCGGTGCAGTGGGTGTACTCGTCGGCGACGGCGGCGTGCACGGCCGGGACCGGGACGTGGCCGTCGGTGAAGACGGTGTACCCGGCGCCGCGCAGGAGGGTGGTGCACTCCTGGAGGAAGGCGGCGTGGCGCGGGTTCGAGGGGTCGGCGGAGCGGACGACGTCGGCGTACGGGACGTGGTGCGGCCACTCGACGCCGAGGGCCTGCGCGGAGCGGCGCAGTTGGGCCACGGCGCCGTCGGGCGCGGTGGGGAGGGTGCGCAGGATGCCGGTGCCGGCGGCGGTCATGAGGTCGGCGGCGGCCATGCCGGTGAGCAGGGAGATCTGCGCGTTCCAGCTCTCGGAGGGGAGCGGGGCCCGGTAGACGAGGTCGTAGCCGTGGTCGCGCTCGACGATCTCCTGCTCGGGGACGTCGAGGGAGATCCCGCCGCGCTCGATCTCGATGTTCTCGCGCAGGCGCCCGATCTCGCGGAGCAGGGCGACGGGCTCCTCGGCGGTGCCGGAGTCGATCTGCCGCTGCACGCCCGCGTAGTCGAGTTTGGCGCGGCTGCGGACGAGGGCGCGGCGGACGTCGGTGGCGACCCTGCGCCCCTCGGCGTCGAGGTCGATCCGCCACAGCACGGCGGGGCGGGGCTCGCCGGGGAGGAGGCTGGCGGCGCCCTCGGAGAGGACGGCGGGGTGGAGGGGGACCTTCCCGTCGGGGAAGTAGAGGGTGAGGACCCGGCGGTGCGCCTCGGCGTCGAGCGCGGAGCCGGGCGCGACGAAGGCGGCGACGTCGGCGATGGCGTAGTGGACGCGGTAGCCGCCGTCGGCCCTGCGGGCCAGGTGCACGGCCTGGTCGAGGTCGGTGGAGGTGGGCGGGTCGACGGTGAAGAAGGGCAGGTCGGTGGCGTCGTGCGCCGGGAGCCGGGGCGCCTTCGCGGCGGCCTCGGCCTCGGCGAGGACGGCGGGCGGAAAGGCCTCGGGGACCGCGAGTTCGGTCCGGAGTGCGCGCAGGGCGGCCCGCAGCGGAGCCTCGGCTGGGCCGGTCACGTGTATGGGGCGGCGGGGCATGGACCGAGCGTAGGGGGCGGGGGCGGGTCCGTCATGTCGGGGGCTTCGTCATGTCGGGGGGCTTCGTCATGTCGGGGGGCCGTCATGTCGGGAGGGCCGTCGTGTCGGGGGGCTTCGTCATGTCGGGGGGCCGTCATGTCGGGGGGCCGTCATGTCGGGAGGGCCGTCGTGTCGGGGGGCTTCGTCATGTCGGGGGGCCGTCATGTCGGGAGGGCCGTCGTGTCGGGGGGCTTCGTCATGTCGGGGCGGCTCCGTAGGTCGGCGGCGCTCTGCGCATCGGACGCGCTTTGTAGGCTGGGCCGCCGGGGCCGCACCCCCACCCCCGTCCGTACGAAGGAGAACCACCGTGCTCGTGCTGCTGCCGCCCTCCGAAGGCAAGGCTCCGTCGGGGAGCGGGGCGCCCCTCAAGCCGGAGTCGCTGTCCCTGCCGGGGCTCGCGGAGGCGCGGGCGGCGGTCCTGGACGAGCTGGTCGAGCTGTGCGCCGCCGACGAGGAGAAGGCCCGCGAGGTGCTCGGCCTGAGCGAGGGGCTGCGCGGCGAGGTCGCGAAGAACGCCGAGCTGCGGACGGCCGGCGCGCGTCCGGCCGGGGAGGTCTACACCGGCGTCCTGTACGACGCGCTCGGCCTGGCGACCCTGGACGCGGCGGCCCGGGAGCGGGCCGGGGACGCGCTCCTGGTCTTCTCCGGCCTGTGGGGCGCCGTGAAGGTGACCGACCGCATCCCGTCGTACCGCTGCTCGATGGGGATCAAGCTGCCGGGCCTCGGCGCGCTCGGCGCGTACTGGCGGGGTCCGATGGCCTCCGTGCTTCCCGAGGCGGCCGGGGACGGCCTCGTCCTGGACCTGCGCTCGTCGGCGTACGCGACGGCGTGGCGGCCGAAGGGGGAGGTGGCGGCGCGGACGGCGACGGTACGGGTGCTGCACGCGCCGACCCGGAAGGTGGTCAGCCACTTCAACAAGGCGACGAAGGGCCGGATCGTCCGGAGCCTCCTGGAGGCGGGCGCGGAGCCGGCGACCCCGGCGGAGCTCGTGGAGGCGCTGCGGGACCTGCGGTACGTGGTGGAGGAGGGCGGCAGGGCGGGGGCGCTGGACGTCCTGGTGGACGAGATCCACTAAGAGGCCGTTGCGCCCTGCGCAATGCTCGTTGCGGGTGGCGCTCGTCCTCGTCAGGATGAGGCCATGACGAGCGTGTTCGACCTTGCCCCGGAAGCCCCCGTCGTCCCCGTGGTGGTGATCGAGGACGCCGCCGACGCGGTCCCCCTGGCCCGCGCCCTGGTGGCCGGTGGGCTGCCGCTGGTCGAGGTCACCCTGCGCACCCCGGCCGCGCTCGACGCCGTGCGGGCCATCGCGGACGGGGTGCCGGAGGCGGTCGTCGGCGCCGGGACCGTCGTCTCGGCGGCCGGGGTCGCGGACGCGGTCGGCGCCGGGGCCCGGTTCCTGGTCAGCCCCGGCTGGACCGGGCGGCTGCTCGGCGCGATGCGGGAGTCGGGCGTGCCCTTCCTGCCGGGGGTCTCGACGGTCTCGGAGGTCGTGGCGCTGCTCGAACAGGGCGTGGACGCCATGAAGTTCTTCCCGGCGGAGGCGGCGGGCGGCGTACCGTACCTGAAGTCCCTCGCGGGCCCGCTCCCGCAGGCCCGCTTCTGCCCGACCGGCGGCGTCTCCCTCGCCTCCGCCCCCGCCTACCTCGCCCTGCCGAACGTCGGCTGCGTCGGCGGTACGTGGATGCTGCCGCCCGACGCCCTCGCGGCCCGCGACTGGGCCCGGGTCGAGTCCCTCGCGCGCGAGGCGGCGGCGCTGCGGACGCCCGTCAGCGGCCGGTGAACGCGACGGTCAGGTGGTCGGTCACCGGGCGGTAGCCGAGCCGCTGGTACAGGGCGTTGCTGGTGGGGTTGGCCAGGTCCGTGAAGAGCAGGACCTGCGCGGCCCCGGCGTCCCGGGCGGCGCGGGTGGCGGCGGTGGTGACCCCGGCGGCGTACCCGCGTCCGCGGGCGGCGGGCGGGGTGTAGACGAAGTGGACGCGGGACTGGCCCTCGGCGACGGGCGAGAAGCAGGCCATGGAGACGGACCGTCCGCCGCCCCCTTCCCGCTCGCCCCCTTCCCGCTCGTCCCCTTCCCGCTCGTCCTCTTCCCAGAGGAGCAGGCGGCCGTCGGAGATCCGCTCCGTGACGTAATCGGTGTAGTCCTCCCCCGGCTCCTCGCCGATGTCCCGGACGAACTCCCGCGCCCAGGCGGCGGCGAGGGGTACGTCGGCCGCAGTGGCGACGCGGGCGCGTCCGGCGGGGGCGGGGTCCGGCGGGGTGAGCGTCCCGAGCCGGAAGAGCCGCATCCGGGCCGTGGCGGTCCAGGGGCGTCCGGTGGCCTCCGCGAACGCCTCGACGGCCGCCGTCTCGCCCCGCAGGACGGTCACCCCTTCGTCCCCGAAGGGGCCCGGCAGGGAGGCGAGCGCGCGGGCCGCCTCCGGCGTCACCGTCCCGAAGGTCGGCTGCCCCGGCGCGGCCACCACGAGCACCCCGGTGACCCGTCCGTCGGGCTCGGTCCACCAGCCGAGCCGCCCGGCGGTGTCCATGAGCGTGAGCAGGCCGGTGTTGCGGGCGGGCTCGGCGGACAGCAGGGCGCCGACGGCCGCACGGAAGACGGCGGGATCCTCGGTGAAGTGCCAGGTCATGGGCGGTGATGATGGTACGGGGGCGGGTCTCCCCGCCACCCGTTTTCCACCACCGCCCTACCTGAGGTGCGAGGTGTCGTTGAGGAGGCGCACGGAGGCGTTGCCGTCGGCGTAGTAGGCGACGGCCGAGATCGAGGCGGCCGACAGCTCCATGCGGAACAGGGACTCCGGCGGGGCGCCGAGGGCGAGCCGGACCAGGGTCTTGATCGGCGTGACGTGGGTGACGAGGAGGACCGTGCGGCCCGCGTGGGCGGCGGTCAGCCGGTCCCGGGCCGCGGCGACGCGCCGGGCGACGGTCGCGAAGCTCTCGCCGCCGCCGGTCGGCGCGGCCTTCGGGGAGACGAGCCAGGCGTCGAGGTCCTCGGGGTACCGCTCGCGGACCTCGCCGAAGGTCAGCCCCTCCCAGGCACCGAAGTCGGTCTCCCGCAGGCCCTGTTCGACCTGCACGCCGAGTCCGAGGCGGGCGGCGACGGCGGCGGCGGTCTGGCGGCAGCGGGTCAGGGGCGAGCTGACGATCTCCTGGATCGTGCCCCGGGCGGCGAGCGCGGCGGCCACGGCCTCGGCCTGCCGCAGCCCGGCCGCCGACAGCTCGGGGTCGGTCCCGCCGCTCCCGGAGAACCGCTTCTCGGGCGTGAGCGCCGTCTCCCCGTGCCGCAGCAGCACGAAGGTCGCGGGCGCTCCCATGTCGGGGGCGGTCCAGCCCTGTGCAGGGGCCGGGGAGGCGGTGCCGGATGCGTGCCCCGTCGGCGCCAGGGCGCCCGCCTCGGCCTCGAAGTCGCCCGAGGCGACCGGGGTGGAGGAGGTCGCGGTGGCTTCTTCGGCGGTGGGCGAGGTCGCCGTGACCTCTTCGACGGTGGCCGAGGTCTCGGTGACTCCTTCGGTGGCGGACGAGGTCGCCGTGGCCTCTTCGGCGGCGAACAGGCCGTCGTCCGTGGCCGGCCAGGCGCCCGTACCCGTGCTCGTGCCCGCAGACGTACCCGTACTCGTACGCGTACCCGCACTCGTACCGGCGGCGGTCGTCGACAGTGCCGCCCTCGCCCGCGCGGCGCCCGCCCGCGCGTCGCCCGGCGGGCCCGACGGCGGTGGGGCGGCGGCGTTGCGGGCGGCGGAGGCGTCGAGGGACGCCGTGGAGCCGGAGGGCTCCCACTGGCGGCCGAGCTTCCCCGCGTCCATCGCCTCGTTCGCCAGCCGGTCCGCGTGCTTGTTCCGCTCGCGCGGGATCCACTCGTAGCGGACGCGGCCCGCCGGGAAGACCCGGCCGGCCTCGGCCGCGAGCGGCTTCATGTCCGGGTGCTTGATCTTCCAGCGGCCGGACATCTGCTCGACGACCAGCTTGGAGTCCATGCGGACGTGGACGGTGGCGTCCGGGAAGAGCTCCCGGGCGACCTTGAGGCCCGCGACCAGGCCCTTGTACTCGGCGACGTTGTTCGTCGCCACACCGATGTACTCGGCGGCCTCGGCGAGCGTCTCGCCCGTCGCCGCGTCCAGGACCACCGCCCCGTACCCGGCGGGTCCCGGGTTGCCCCGGGAGCCTCCGTCCGCCTCGACGACGAGCTCGCGCGCGGAGGTCATTACAGGCCGGACTCCGAGGTGCGGACGAGGATCCGGCGGCAGTTCTCGCACCGGACGACCGCGTCCTTGGCGGCGGCGCGGACCTCGTTGAGCTCGGTGATGTTGAGCTCGATGTGGCAGCCCTCGCACTTGCGCTGGTACAGGCGGGCCGCGCCCACGCCGCCCTGCTGCTCGCGCAGCTTCTCGTACAGCTTGAGCAGGTCGGCCGGGACGGAGCCCGCGACGAGCTCGCGCTCCTTGGTGACGGAGGCGGCCTCGGCGTCCAGCTCGGCCTGGGCGGCGTCGCGGCGGGCGGTGGCGTCGTCGGTCTTGGCCTGGACGGCGGAGACGCGCTCGGTCAGTTCGGCGAGGCGCTCCTGGACCGACTCGCGGCGCTCCATGACCTCCAGGACGATCTCCTCCAGGTCGCCCTGGCGCTTGGCGAGGGAGACGATCTCGCGCTGGAGGTTCTCCAGGTCCTTCGGGGAGGAGACGGCGCCGGAGTCGAGGCGCTGCTGGTCGCGCGCGGCGCGCTGGCGGACCTGGTCGACGTCCTGCTCGGCCTTGGTCTGCTCGCGGCCGCAGTCGCTCTCCTCGGTCTGCGCGGCGACGAGCAGGTCGCGCAGCTGGGTGAGGTCCTTGGTGAGCGCCTCGATCTCGGCGTGCTCGGGCAGCGAGCGGCGCTTGTGGGCGAGCTGCTGGAGGCGGGTGTCCAGGGCCTGGACGTCGAGGAGGCGGATCTGGTCGGCGGGCGCGGCGTTCAGTTGGGGGCTCCAGGAGAGGTGTGGTGGGAGGACCAGGGGTCGGTGACCGTCTTCGAGACGTGGACGCGGAGGTCCCAGCCGTGACGGTCGGAGATCGCGTCGAGCTGCGCGGCGGCCTGCTCGCACCAGGGCCACTCGGTGGCCCAGTGGGCGGCGTCGACCAGGCCCAGCGGGGTCCGCTGGGTGGCCTCGGAGACGGGGTGGTGGCGCAGGTCGGAGGTGAGGAAGGCGTCCACGCCCGCGGCGCGCACGGCGTCGAAGAGGCTGTCGCCGGAGCCGCCGCTGACGGCGACGCGGCGGACGGTCATGCCGGGGTCGCCGGCGACGCGGACGCCCTGTGCGGTGGCGGGCAGCCGCGCGGCGGCGCGGGCGGCGAACTCGGCGAGGGTCTCGGGGTGGTCGAGCTCGCAGATCCGGCCGAGGCCGTTCTCGGGGACGAGCGGGCCGGTGACGCGCAGGTCGAGGGCGCCGGCGAGGGCGTCGGAGACGCCGGGGTCGGCGGTGTCGGCGTTGGTGTGCGCGACGTGGAGGGCGATGTCGTTCTTGATGAGGTCGTGCACGACGCGGCCCTTGAAGTGGCCGGCCGCGACCGTCGTCGTACCGCGCAGGTAGAGCGGGTGGTGAGTGACGATCAGGTCGGCGCCGAGGGAGACGGCCTCGTCGACGATCTCCTGGACGGGGTCGACGGCGAAGAGGACGCGGCCGACCCGGGCGTCGGGGTCGCCGCACACGGTGCCGACGGCGTCCCACTGCTCGGCCCGGTCGGGCGGCCAGAGGGCGTCGAGCTCGGCGATGACTTCAGACAGACGGGGCACGGAGGAAAGGCTACCTGTCCCGCGCGCTCCACCGCCCTGGCCTGTGGATAACCCCGCCCAGGCTCCAAGCCCCTGTGGACAGCCCCGTCCGCAATACCGCCCCTGGTCGTCCCCACCACCGGAGCCGTCGACTCCACTTAGGCTCCCCTTACCCGGGTCACCGCCGGTCACTCCAGCACACCCGCCCTCCCCCGCTCAGCAGAACCGCCGGACGGCCACCCTTATGTGTGAAGTGAGCGGGCTCGTGTTGTTCGGCTGGAAGTGCGAAAACTAGCTTCGTCGCCGGAGGTGACGAGTCGATGACAGCGTGTGCCATCGAGACGACGGCCGAGGACGACGACCGCGAAGGGAAGTACGGCGGGGGCACCGGCCGGCCGACGGGGTTCACGACCACGGCGAACGGCGCGTACGCGGCCAGGCTCGCGGGCGCCGGGGACGCCCTGTACGTGGAGAGGTGGACCCTCGACGGCCCGGAGCCGTACGCCGTGCCGCTCCCGCTCGACCAGCCGGAGGACCCGGGCGCCCAGCTCCTGCCCCTCGCGGACGGCCGGGTCCTCGTCTGCCGCCGCGTGGACGGGCGGCGGCACTCCTTCTCCCTGCTCTACCCCACCGGCCCGGCCACCGGGGAGTTCCGGCTCGGCTCGGTGGACGCGCCCGGCTCCGAGGGGCTCGTGCTGCTCCCGCCCTCGCCGGACGGCATCTGCGCGTACGCGATGTGCGTCGGCCCCGGGACCACGACGCTGTGGCTGGTGGCGGGCGGGGCGTTCGGCCCCGAGCAGGTGGCGGAGGTCCGGGGCCGCTGCTCGGGCGGGGTGTGGCTGGACCGCACCGGCCGGATGCTCGCCCTGGACCGGCGGCTCGGCGACGGGCCCGTGAAGGCGGTCGCCGTCGACCTGGAGCGGGGCGGCGAGGTGACGCCGCTGCTCCAGATCACCGAGGAGAGCGACGACCGACTGCTGCTCGCGGACCCGGACAGCGGACTGCTCCTGATCCGCTCCGACGCGCCGTCGCCGGGCCACGACCGGCTCGGCTGGGGCGTCCTCGGCAGCCTGCTCCCGGTGCGCTTCCCGGACTGCCTGCGGCTCGACGACGCGGCGGTGACGCCGTTCGCCGTGCAGCCGCGGCAGGTGCTCGTGCCGGAGAACTGCGCGGTGGCGCTGCGGATCGACGCGGCGGCCGGGAGCTGGGTGGGGACCTGGCGGCCCTCGTCCCGCCGGATGGACCAGTTGGCGGCCCCCCGGGGCTGGCTGGCGGGCGCGGGCCTGTGGACGGCCGGGGGCGTGCTGCGGCTGCCGTACGCGACGCCGGGGACGCCGTGCGGGCTCGCGGCCCTGGAGCCGCCGCCCGAGCCGGATCCCGTGCCGGAGCCGGAGCCGGTGACGGTCCCCGAGGAGCCCCGGGTGTGCCGTCCCGTACCGCTCCAGCAGGCTCCCCTCACGGACCGGCGGCCCGCTGGCTAGAATCTCGGGCCGCACGGCAGGAACGATTTCTACGGGGTGAGTTGCAGCATGTCGGAAGCGAGCACGGAGGGTACGGAGTCGCACGGCTCCGGGCGGCATCGTGGTGAGGCCTCGCCGGCGGAGGACTCCTCGTCCTCCCCGCACGGCCGTCACCGCCGCGAACCCGACGCCCAGTGACCGGGGCGTCCGGTTGACCGGGCGCGTGCGATGAAGGAGAGGGCCCCGGGGGAGACCCCGGGGCCCTTCCGCGTTCCCGGCCGCCGTACGCGTGCGTTCCCGGCCGCCCTGGGCCATGATCCGCCGGACAGGCCCTACGCGTGTTCCACGAAGGTGTCGGCGAGTACGGGGGCGTCGTCGCGCTCCGCCGCCGTGACCGTCGCCTGGGTGCCGCCCTCCACGGTCCACATCCGGACGCGCAGGGTCTCGCCGGGGAAGACGACCCCCGCGAAACGGGTGCGGTAGGCGCGGACGCGGGTGACGTCCCCGTCGAGCAGGGTGTCCACGACGGCCTTGAGGGTCATCCCGTAGGTGCAGAGCCCGTGCAGGACGGGCCGGTCGAATCCGGCGAGGGCCGCGAACTCCGGGTCGGCGTGCAGGGGGTTCCAGTCGCCGGAGAGGCGGTAGAGCAGGGCCTGTTCCTCGCGCACGTGCCGCTCCACGGTCCGGTCGGGCGCGCGGTCGGGCGGGGCGAGCCGGTCGGAGGGGCCCCGGTCGCCGCCCCAGCCACCCTCGCCGCGCACGAAGATCTGGGCGTCGCTCGTCCACAGCGGGCCGTCGGCGTCGGCGGTCTCGGAGCGCAGGACGAGGACGGCGGCCTTGCCCTTGTCGTGGACGGCGGCGACGCGGGAGGTGGAGACGGCGCGCCCGCCGGTGGGGAGGGGACGGTGGAGGGTGAGCGACTGGGCGCCGTGCAGGACGCTCATGAGGTCGACGTCGACGCCGGGGGCGGAGAGCCCGTCGACGATCCCCATGCCGCCGCCCGCGACGGTGGCGAAGCTGGGCAGGACGTGCAGCCGGGACTCCAGGGTGTAGCGGAGTTCGGCGGGGTCGGTGGCGGGCGTGCCCGCGCCGAGGCCGAGGTGGTAGAGCTGGACGTCCTTGTGGTCCCAGGTGATCTCGGTGCTGCGGGGTTCGGCGGCGACGGCCTTGGCTGCGTCGATGGGCATCGGGCTGCTGCTCCTCACGGGGTCGCCCCGGAACGCGGTCGGCTCGCACGCGATCGACGTAGAACGCGTTCCAGTTCGGTGGCCCTCCTGTATAGCCGAGGCGGCAGGGCTTGGGAACCCTCGCCGACGGCACGTCAGGACCCTTACGGGATCGACCCCCAGGACATTTGTCACCGTCGGACGCGTACATAACGGCCTACCGGGATGCCCCTCACTCTCCGTAACGTCGTGGTCATGAAGCAGCAGGAGCAGGAGAAGAACGATCCGACCGGAGCGCCCGCGATCGCCTTCCGGGCCGTGACCAGGGCGTACGGCGCCGTCCGCGCCGCCGACGGGCTCGACCTCGCCGTGCGGCGGGGCGAGACCGTGGCGCTGCTCGGGCGCAACGGCGCGGGCAAGTCCACCGCCATCGGCCTGCTCCTCGGCCTCGACGAGCCCGACGACGGCCGGGTCGAGCTCTTCGGCGGGCCGCCGGCCCGGGCCGTCGCGGCCGGCCGGGTCGGGGCGATGCTCCAGGAGGGCCGGCCGGTCCCCCGGGTCACGGTCCGCGAGCTGGTCGGCTTCGTCGCCCGCACCTACCCGGCCCCGATGCCGGTCGCGGAGGCCCTGGCGCTCGCCGGTCTGACCGGCCTCGCCGACCGCCGCGTGGACCGGCTCTCCGGCGGCCAGGTCCAGCGGGTCCGGTTCGCCGTCGCCCTCGCAGGGAACCCGGAGCTGATCGTCCTGGACGAGCCGACGGCCGCCCTCGACGTCGAGGCCCGGCAGGAGTTCTGGGACGCGATGCGCGGCTACGCGCGCCGGGGCAACACCGTCCTGTTCTCCACCCACTACCTGGAGGAGGCCGACGCGTACGCGGACCGGATCGTCGTCCTCGACGCCGGACGGGTCGCCGCCGACGGCACCAGCGAGCAGCTCAAGCGGGCGGTCGGCGGCGGCCTGGTCTCCTTCGACCTGGCCGGCGGCCCGGCCGCCTGGCTCGACGCGCTGCCCGGCGTGACCTCGTACGAGATCCGGGGCGACCGCGCCCGGCTCCGCACCGCCGACTCCGACGCGACGGTCCGGGCCCTGGCGGAGCGGGACGCGATCCGGGGCCTGGAGGTCGCCCCGGCCTCCCTGAACGACACCTTCCTCGCCCTCACCCGCAAGTCCTCCGCCCCCGAGCCGCTCACGACCCTGGAGACGACCCGATGATCACCGCGTACGTACGCCTCGAAGTGCGCCGCACCCTGCGCGACACCGGATTCGCGATCTCGACGGTCGGCATTCCGGTGATGATGTACCTCCTCTTCACCAACCTCGGCGGCGCGAACGACAGCGCGTACCGGACGGCCTCGATGGTCGGCATGGCGGCGTACGGGGCGCTGGGCGCCGCGCTCTCGCTCGGCACCGGGGTCGCCGAGGACAAGTCCACCGGCTGGCTGCGGCAGTTGAGGATCACCCCGATGACGCCCCGGCAGGTGGTGACGGGCCGGGCCCTGACCGGTTCGGTGGTCGTCCTGCCCGCCCTCACGGGCGTACTGCTCGCGGGCGGCCTCGCCAACGGGGTGCGGATGGCGGCCTGGCAGTGGGCGGCCGTCGCCGTCACGCTGTGGCTCGGCTCGCTCCCCTTCACGCTGCTCGGCATCGGCAACGGCTACCGGCTCACGGCCCAGACCACCGGCGCCGTGAACGTCGCCTGCAACCTGGGGCTCGCGGTCGCCGGCGGCCTGTGGTTCCCGGTCGCGCTCTTCCCCGACTGGCTCCGGACGCTCTCGGAGTACACCCCGACGAACCGGTTCACGGAGCTGGGCGTGGCGGTGACGGACGGGCGGGCGCCGGGGGCGGCGGCCCTGGCGGTGCTCGCCGGGTGGGCGGCACTGTTCGGCGCGTACGCGGCGGTCTCGTACCGTCGTTCGGCACGGACGGCGTGACGGACGCGGGAGTCGGGGAGAGGACCATGGAGATCTGGCGGCGGCGCAGGGAACGGCTGCGGGAGCGGGGGCCGAGCGGGCTCAGCCTGCTCCCCTGGCTCCTCATGGGCCTGGGCGCGCTCTCGCACCTGCTCGGCGGCGAGGCCCCGAACCCGTGGATCGGCGGCCTGGGCCTGCTCGCCTTCAACTCCCTGTACATCGCGATCGTCCTGCGCGCCTTCGACCCGCGCGTCCGGGAGGCGCCGCTGACCTGGTGGCTGCTCGGCGCGCTCGCGGCGCTCACCTTCGGGCTCGCGATCGGCTACGGCCGGGAGTGGCTGCTGCTCTTCCCGCTCCTGGGCCTGGCGGTGGGGGCGGTGGTGCGGCGCGGGAGGCTGCTGCCCCGGATCACCTTCCCGCTGGTCGCCGGGGTGGGGGCGGTGACGTTCTGGCGGGACGGCTGGGACTCGTTCGGGGTCGTGTACGGGACGTTCATCTCGGTGATGGTGACAGCGGCGATCCTCGCCCTGAACGAGACGGTCCGGGAGCTCCGGGCGACCCGGGAGGAGCTGGCGCGGACGGCGGTGGAGAAGGAGCGGCTGCGGTTCTCGCGCGACCTCCACGACCTCCTGGGCCACACGCTCTCGGTGATCGTGGTGAAGTCGGAGGCCGCGCGGCGACTCGCCCCGCGCGACCTGGACGCGGCCCTGGCGCAGGTCGCGGACATCGAGTCGGTGGGCAGACAGGCGCTGACCGAGATCCGGGAGGCGGTGACCGGCTACCGGGAGGGGAGTCTGGCGGCCGAGCTGGACCGGGCGCGCGACGCGCTCTCCTCGGCGGGCATCGAGCCGGTCGTGCGCCGCTCGGGGCCGCTCCTGGAACCGGCGGCGGAGGCGCTGTTCGGCTGGGTGGTGCGGGAGTCGGTGACGAACGCGGTGCGGCACAGCGGGGCGTCCCGCTGCGTCGTCGAGGTCTCCGGCCCGGCGGCCGGCCGGGCCCGTCTGACGGTCACCGACGACGGCCGGGGCGACGGGGCCCCCGGGCCGGGGGCCGCCGCGCCGGGACCGGACGGCCCCGGCAGCGGGCTGCGCGGCCTGCGCGAGCGGCTCGCGGCGGCGGGGGGCACGCTGGAGTCGGGACCGGCCCCGGGCGGCGGGTTCAGGGTCGTCGCGGAACTCCCCGTGGAGGCCACCGGGCCGGGAGCCGGACCCGGAGCGGGGGCCGGACCCGAAGGAGCACGGATCGACCGCTGCTGACGGGCCGGTCAGCCGACGATGGCGACCGGGGCGTCCCAGGCATTGCGGTCGACGTTGATGGTGTGACCGCCGCGGGTCTCCTTGCTGTTGGCCTTGTACTGGTGGCCGCGGCTGTGGTCGGTGTACAGCTTCGGGTCCCAGGGCCAGTCCTTGGTGGTGGTCTCCTGGCCGTTCCACAGGGCGTACCAGAGGTTGCCCGGCAGGTCGGTGCGGTCCTTGGCGGTGGCGATCGCCTTGGCGCTGGAGGTGCTGAAGCCGTAGAGGCCGGCGCGGTAGGTCTTGGCGCGCAGGGTCTTGGTGAAGGAGCGCACGTAGGCGAGGGTGGCGTCGTTGCAGGCCTTGTCGGCGATGTCGTACGACTCCATGTTGAGGTAGATCGGGCTGCCGGGCTTCATGCCGAGCGCCGCGGCCCTGGCGACCGCGTCGTTGGCGTTGGCGGCCCCGACCGAGGCGGCGGTGGCCGCGGTGAACCGCTCCTTGTTGAGGCTCTTCTGGCAGGGCGGCTGGGCGCCGACGTACAGGGGGATGATCCGCCAGCCGAGCGCGTCGACCGACTTCACCCAGGGCTTGGTGAGGTTGGGCTGGGCGCAGCCGCGGTTCTTGCCGCCGATGTAGACGGCGACGCCGCCGTAGTAGGCGTCCTTCTTCCAGGCCGTCATCGCGGCGAGCGAGGGCGCGGTGCAGGCGTCGAACGCCCGGCCGGTGTAGGTCTTCTGCGCGGGCCACGCGGGGGCGGCCATCGAGGTCTGGGCCGCGATCCCGGCACCGGCGACGACGGCGGCGCCGGTCGTCGCCAGGGCGATGTAGCGGCTTTTCCTGGACAGCCGGTGCTTCGGCATTTCCCCACCCCATACGTACGAAGTTCCACGGATTCCGGCCCCGTCCCCCCGGGGCGCGATCACCTTAACCCGGCCCGTCCGCCCTACCCTGTTCCCCGTGACCGAGATGCCGCGGGACCACCGCCCGGGAAAGTCCGTGAGAGTCCTGCTCGCCGAGGACCAGGGGATGATGCGCGGGGCGCTGGCCCTGCTGCTCGGCATGGAGCCGGACATCGAGGTGGTCGCGCAGGTCGGGCGCGGGGACGAGATCGTGGACGCGGCGCTCGTGGCGCGGCCGGACGTGGCGCTGCTCGACATCGAGCTGCCGGGGCGCTCGGGGCTCGACGCGGCGGCGGACCTGCGGGACGAGGTGCCGGACTGCCGGGTCCTCATCCTGACGACGTTCGGCCGGCCGGGCTATCTGCGGCGGGCGATGGAGGCGGGGGCGGCCGGGTTCCTGGTGAAGGACGGACCGGTGGAGGAGCTGGCCGAGGCGGTCCGCACGGTCCTGCGGGGCGAGACGGTCGTCGACCCGGCGCTCGCGGCGGCGGCCCTCGGCGCGGGCCCGAACCCCCTGACGGCCCGCGAGCGGGACGCCCTGGCGGCCTCGGTGGACGGCGCGACGATCGCGGACATCGCGGCCGCCCTGCACCTCTCGGAGTCCACGGTCCGCAACTACCTGTCCTCCGCGATCGGCAAGACGGGCACCCGCAACCGCATGGAGGCGGTGCGGGCGGCCCGCCGGCAGGGCTGGCTCTGAGCCGCGCGGGGCACACGTACGAGGCCGGCCGTGCGGCGGCTCCGCGCGGACATACGTACAAGACCGGCGGGCGGCGGTCCGCGCATGCTCCTTCCATGAGCGAACTCACGGGTGAACACGACACCGGGCGCGCCCACGGACTGCACGTGGTCCACGACGGTCCACGGCAGGCGCCCCCACTGCTGCTGATCCACGGATCGGGGGCCTCGGGCGCCACGTGGGGGCCCGTGGTCCCCGCGCTCGCCCGCCACCACCACGTCGTCCGGGTCGACCTGCCGGGCTGCGGGCAGTCCCCGCCCGCGCCGTCGTACGACGTGCCCGCGCAGGCGGACCGGGTGGCGGCGGTGCTGGACGGCCTCGGGCTGCGCGCCGTCGCCGTGGCCGGGCACTCCAGCGGCGGTTACGTCGCCACCGCGCTCGCCGAGCGGCGCCCCGACCTGGTGGGGTCGCTCGCGCTGATCAGTTCCGGTCCGGCCCCCGACGCGCTGCTCCCGCAGCCGCTCTTCCTCCGGGTCCTGCTGGCCCCGCCCCTCGGTCCGCTCCTGTGGGCGTGGCGTTCGGACGCGGTGATCCGCAAGGGGATCGGCGCGACGGCCGCCCGCCCGGTGGAGGTCCCGGACGACATGGTCGCCGACCTGCGGCACGGCACGTACCGCACGACCAGGGCGGTGCTGCGGTGCAACGGCGCCTACATCGCCGAACGGAGCGTGCCCGAGCGGCTCGCCGCCCTCGGGGTGCCCCTGCTGGTGGTCTTCGGCGGCGCCGACCCCCGCTGGGAGCCGTCGTCGGCGCACCGGTACGACGCGGTGCCGGGCGCGCGGGTCGAGACGCTGCCCGGCGTCGGGCACCTGGCCGTGCTCGAAGCGCCCGGCAGGACCGCCGCACTGCTGCTGGGCTTCACGGCGCCGGGCGCTGACACCCCGCCCGTACGCCCCTAGGCTGGTTCCATGCGGCCGACGGAAGCACCGCTCGACTGGACGCGCGTGGACGTCGTGGTCCCGCGCGCCCCGCTCCGGATGCCGGGGGTCGGCATGGCCGGCTTCCGCCACGGCGTCCCCGCGCCCGTGGACATCGCGATGGTCGCGCACCCCGCCGTCACCCTGCTCGTCGACCTGAGCGGGGAGGGGAGCCTTGTCCACCGCACGCGGGACCGGCACGGGCGCGGCAGTGTCGTCGTCGGGCTCCTCCCCGGTGACCTCCGGGCGGGCGGCCGGGTCGGCGAGTGCCTCCAGATCCGGCTGGATCCGGTCGTGGCGGCTTCGGTCCTCGGTATGCCGGCCGGGCCGGGCGGGGAGGTGGTGTCCCTCGCCGACGTCTGGGGCCGTGACGCCGAGCGGTTCGAGGAGGGGCTGCGTGCCGCCGGGTCGTGGGACGAACGGTTCGCGCTCGCGGCGGACGCCCTCGGCCGGAGGCTCGGCACCGGCCCCCGGGTCGATCCGGAGGTGGCCCACGCCTGGCGGCGGACGTTCGGCCGCCGGGGACGGGTGCGGGTCGACGGGATCGCGGACGAGGTCGGCTGGAGCCGCAAGCGCCTGTCGGCCCGCTTCCGCTCCCAGCTCGGGGTCGCGCCCAAGCGGGCCGCCCGGCTGGTGCGGTTCGACCGCGCCGCCCGTCTCCTCGCGGCCGGGCACGCCGCCGCCGACGTCGCCGCCGGGAGCGGTTACGCCGACCAGTCCCATCTCCACCGCGAGGTCAGGGAGTTCACCGGCCTCACCCCCTCGGCGGTGGCGGTCGCGCCGTGGCTCGCGATCGACGACGTCGCCTGGCCGGCGTCGTCGCCCGGCCGGCGCCGGACGGGCGGGGCCTGAACGGTACGGCTCGCGGGCGGGGCCCGGACCGTACGGCTCACGGACGGCGCCTGAACCGTACGGTTCACAGGCCGCAGCGACCGATACGGCCGGTTCGCAGCCCGCCCCCGACCGACGAGGCGGCGGCGCCGGTCCAGGGGCGTGACGGTGACGGCCCGGCCGGGGTCGCCGTCCCACTCGGTGGGGAGGCCGACCGCGGCGAGGGCGGCCACGACCTCGCGGCCGACGGCCGCGGTGGTCTCGGACGAGCCGTCGAAGCCCCCGTAGAGGAGCATCAGGCCGTGGCCGGTCGCGGCGGAGTCCGTGCACTGGGTGTGGAAGTAGACGAAGCCGCGGGCGTCGGGCCCTGCTTCGTCGCCGATCTCGGACTGGCCGCAGGCACGGCAGCAGGCGAAGTTCTCGCGGGCGGTGATGCCGGACTCCTCCAGGGCGGTGAACGCGCGGGTGAGCCGCTCAGGGTCGGTCTCGCCCCGACACGCGGCCTGCTCCGCGACCCGCTCCGGCCACAGCCGGTCGGCCGGCGCCCGCGCCTGCTCGCGGGAGACGGGCCGGCGGTCCTCGGTACCGAAGACCGAGCCTTTTTCAACCTCACGCTGACGCGTGGTGAAGGACGAGGACGGCCTGGACGATCGCGGTGACGCGGTTGGTGCCGCAGCGGAGCTTCCGCGGAAGGCGCCAGCCCTTCGGAGTGGCCGCGGCCAGCGCGCCGGTGATCCCGCGGGTCCGTGCGGCGGTCAGGTCGTGGAAGGACCCGGGCAGGGCGGGCGACGCCCACAACAGCCGACCGGACGGATCGGTGAGGACCTGGACGTTCATGCCGTGACGCTTGTGTTTCCCGGAGTGGTACGGGGTGTCGGCGGCGATCCGGTCGGTCGGCAGGAGGGTGCCGTCCAGGATCACGAACGCCTTGGTGCGGATGGTCTTCGTCGCCTCGGTCGGGGTCGGGGCGAGGACGGCCAGGACGTCGACGGCCTCGCGTACGGAGCGACAGACGGTCTCGATGCCGGTGCGGAACCCGGCGGCGAGCTGGGCACGGGTATCGCCGCATCGCGGGTGGGCCGAGGCGAGCGGGGCCTGTCGGTCCGTGGGCAGACGCCGCCGGCGCGTTCCGACCTCCCGCCGCCGGGCATGCAGTTGAGCGCTCAGGTGGCGCAGGGTGCGGCTGGACAGATCGATCGACGACGGGTGGACAAGCACGCGGAGCTCCTGGTGGGACACGGTGGATCTTGGTCGTGGCACCTCCTGCCAGGAGCTTCATCACGCCGCGGAGCCGGCCAACTGACGGACATCGCCATCGGGTTGGAAACAGCTCAATGCCTGGACGTCGTTCGTGGCGGCTGGGGCGGCGCCACATCCGTGATCACGTTCGCGCCGTCGGACGAGCAGGTGGCCCGGGCCGAGCGCCGCGGGGAGGTGATCACCTCCCCGCGGCCACGAACGCCGCGACCTCGGTGACGACCGGCGCGCGCAGGAAGGTGTAATGGTCGCCCCGCACCTCCCCGTGCCGGAACCGGCCGCGTGTCGCCGCTGCCCAGCCCGACGCCGTGCCGAGGTTGGGCGAGTCGTACGGGATCAGCACCCGCAGGTCGGCGGCGACCGTCCCGCTCGGGCGGTAGCCGGCCAGGGCCTCGGCATGAGCCTCGAACACGGCGAAGCGCCGCTCGATTTCCTCGCGCACGACCTCGATCCGGTCGGCCGCCTCCTCTCCGCCGCCACCGGCGATGGCCGCAGCGAGCCAGCCCAGAGGATCGGCGTCCACGAGTCCGGCCGCGGGCATGCTCCACCCGAGCGAATCCGATACGTCCTCGGCGAAGCGTGCCGCCAGCGAACGTCCACCGCTCGTGTCCGCGTACCCCAGGTCCGCCCGGCTGAGTGTGTACGGGGAGTCCAGGAGGGTGACGCACCCGACCTCCTGGCCCTCCTCCTCCAACCGCCGCGCCATCTCGAAGGCCACTATGCCGCCCATCGACCAGCCGCCGAGCCGGTACGGACCGGCGGGCGACACGGTTCGCACCGCCTCGACGTAGCGCTCGACGATCTCTCCCAGCGTGTTGACCGGGGGGTCGTCGTCGCGGATGCCGAAGGCCTCGATGCCCACCACCGCGTGGGTCTTCTGCAGGCACTTCGCGAGGGCCGCGTACGAGTGGACGGTTCCGCCGATGGCGTGGACCAGGAAGATCACATCCCGGTCGGGGTCGGCGGACCCCAGCGGGATCAGGCGGGCGGACGGGCGCGTGTCGATCGGGCTAGGCACCGGCCGCACCTCCGGCTCGGGTGTCCCCTTCGACCATCCGCGAGAGGTCCGAAACGGTGGCGTTGTAGAAGAAGTCCCGGAACCGCACGTTGACCGAGAAGGCCGAGCGCACCCGGGCGACGAGGTTCAGCGCCAGCAGGGAGTGGCCGCCGAGTTCGAAGAAGTCGTCGTCGACCGAGACCTGTTCGACCCCCAGTACCTCTGCGAACATCGCGCACAGCGTCTCCTCGCGCGGTGTGCTCGGCCCCCGCCAGACCGACCCGCTGGTCTCCGGCACCGGCAGCGCCGCTCGGTCCACCTTGCCGCTGGCCGTCACCGGCAGGGCTTCGAGGAGCACGATGACCGACGGCACCATGTAGGCGGGCAGCCGTTCCCGCAGGTGCGTCCGCAGGACCCCCGCCTCCACGGCGGCCCCGTCGCGCGGCACCACGTACGCCACCAGGCGCCGGTCCCCCGGCGCGTCCTCGCGCACCACGACCGCAGTGGCCCCCACCTGCGGGTGGTCCAGGAGGGAGGACTCCACCTCGCCGGGCTCGATGCGGTAGCCGCGCAGCTTCACCTGGTCGTCGACCCGGCTCATGAACACCAGCCGCCCGTCCGGTTGCCGGCGGACCAGGTCGCCCGTCCGGTACATGCGCTCCCCCGGTGCGCCGAACGGGCAGGCCACGAAACGCTCGGCGGTCAGGGCAGGCCGGCCCAGGTAGCCCCGGGCCAGCCCCGCACCCGCGAGGTACAGCTCGCCGGTCACCCCGACCGGTACCGGCTGGAGCCTCTCGTCCAGGACATGGGCGCGGGTGTTGTGCAGGGGGCTGCCGATGGGTACCACCGCGGCGGCACCCCCGTCGGCTCCGGGGTCGTCCGCGCCGAACCACGCCGTGGCATACACGGTGGCCTCGGTGGGCCCGTACAGGTTGACCACCTCGGCCCCGGGCAGGGCGGCCCGCAGCCTGCGCACCACTCCCGGGGAGAGCGCCTCTCCGGCCAGGGCCACGGTGCCGGTTCTGACGTCCAGGTCCTCGCGCCCCGCGAGGGCGGCGAAGGCCGAGGGGACACCGCCGACGTGGGTGGCCGACCAGCCGGGGCGCTCGGCGAGCTCCAGCAGGTCGCGCACCACTTCGACACAGCCTCCCCACACCAGCGGGACGACGACCTCGAAGACGGAGACGTCGAAGCTGAGCGAGGTCGCGGCCAGCACGTGCGCGAGGCGGTCCGCACCGTACCCCTCCCCGGCCCACGCGGCCAGGGCGCTGACCCCGCGGTGCGGGACGACGACGCCCTTGGGCCGGCCCGTCGATCCGGAGGTGTAGATCACGTAGGCCGGGTGGTCCGGGAGCAGCGGGCTGCGGCGGTCCGCATCGGTGAGCGGGGCACCGGACAGGAGCGAGCCGTCGCCGGCGGCCTCCTCCACCAGGATCCTGGGCAGTCCGGCGGCGTGCCCGGCACCCTCCTGCCTCCCCGTGGTCACCAGCAGTGCAGGACGCGCGTCCGCCACGACCGTCGCCACCCGCCCTGCGGGAAGGTCCGGGTCGAGCGGCAGGTAGCCGGCGCCCGCCTTGAGCACCGCCCAGACGGCCACCACCATCTCGGCGGAGCGCGGCACCGACACGGCCACCAGCGTCTCGGGCCCGGCCCCCTCCCGTACGAGCCGCCGCGCGAGCCGGTTCGACCAGGCGTCGAGTTCCGCGTAGGTCAGCCGGGACTCCCCGCACACCAGGGCCGCGGCCTCGGGGGTGCGCCGCACCTGCTGGTCGAACAGCTCGGGCAGCAGCTCCTGGGGCACCGGCCGCGCGGTGTCGTTCCATGCGTGCACGAGCCGGTGGTGCTCGGCCGGGTCCAGCAGCGGCGCGGACCCGATCCGCTGCCCGGGGTCGGCGGCGAACGCCTCCAGCAGCCGGACGAAGCGTGCGGACACGGCCTCCGCGGTCTCCGCGTCGAACAGGTCCGCCGCGAACACCCAGCCTCCCCGCAGTCCTGCCGGCTCCCGGTCCGGGCCGCGCGTCTCGGCCATCCCGAGGCTCACGTCGAACTTCGCCACCTGCTGGTTGCCCTCCCACGGCAACACGTCCACGCCCGGGAAGTCGAGGGAGCCCTCGTCGTTGTTCTGGAAGACCAGCAGGGTCTGGAAGAGCGGGTGGCGTCCGGTGTGCCGGGCCGGGTTGAGCGCCTCCACCAAGCGCTCGAAGGGGACGTCCTGATGCGCGTAGGCGCTCAAATTGGTGCGCCGCACCCGGTCGAGCAGTTCGGTGAACGTCGGGTCGCCCGAGGTGTCGGTGCGCAGGACCAGGGTGTTGACGAAGAACCCGATCAGGTCGTCGAGGGCGCTGTCGGTGCGCCCGGCTGTCACCGAGCCCACCGGTACGTCGGTGCCGGCGCCGAGCCGGGTCAGCAGGACGGCCAGCGCGGCCTGGACCACCATGAACATGGTGGCCTGGCGGTCGCGGGCGAGGGAGTCCAGACGGGCGTGCACGTCGGCATCGAGCCGGAATTCGATGATCCGGCTGCCGTAGCCGGGGACGGCGGGGCGGGGCCGGTCGGTCGGCAGCCGCAGCTCCTCGGGCAGACCGGCGAGTTGGTCCCGCCAGTACGCCAGCTGTCGTCCGGCGAGGCTGTCCGGATCGCTCTCGTCGCCGAGCAGTTCGCGCTGCCACAGGGTGTAGTCGGCGTACTGAAGGGGGAGTTCGGGCCAGGCGGGAGCCGCACCGTCGCGGCGCGCGGCGTAGGCTTCGGACAGGTCGCGCAGCAGCGGTCCGGTCGACCAGCCGTCGCTCGCGATGTGGTGGATGAGGACGACGAGGACGTGTTCGGTCGGCGAGGTGGAGTACACCCAGCCGCGCACGGGGATCTCCCCGGCGAGATCGAAGACGTATGAGGACGCCTGTGCGACCGCGGCCTCCAGCTCCTGCGCGGGTACGTCGTGCGCCTCCAGGCGCACCTCGGCCGCGTCGCGGGGCAGGATCTTCTGCACGGTCTCGCCGCCGGTGTCGCCCACCAGGGTCCGCAGGGTCTCGTGCCGGTCCACGACGTCGGTGAGTGCGGCGCGCAGGGCGGGCACGTCCAGGTCGCCGGAGAGCCTGAGGACCACCGGGATGTTGTAGGTGGCGCTCGGCCCTTCGAGCTGGTCGATGAACCACAGCCTGCGCTGGGCGTGGGACAGCGGGATCATGCGGTCTCCCCTTGGGCGTGGCGCAGTGCGCGCATCGAGTGGTGCAGGTCCGCCTCTTCGGTGATCTCGTCGAGGATGAGGGTCGAGACGCCGAGCGCCAGGTAGCGCGCGAGCAGCTCGCCGACCTGCTCGTAGGTGCCGACGAGGTAGGGGCAGAAGGTCTTGTAGGCGCGGAACGGATAGAGCCAGTAGGTGTCCTTGGGCGAGTGCGACCGGAACGCGTCCTCGGAGAGGCTGAGGTGCCACTGCGATTCGACGGTTTCGGCGGCGATCTCGTGGACCTCCTCGCCCAGCGGGTCGGAGGGGAACCGTGCGTGGGCGACGGCCCAGGCCTCCTCGGCGGTGTCGCGGGCGATGATGCCGAGGCGGATGCCACCGCCGGCGAGCGGCTGTCCGTCCCCGTACTCGCCGATCTCGCGGGGGTAGGACAACCTGGTGGCGCCGAGCCGCTGCTGGGTCGTGCGGCAGGCGTCGGAGGTGCCGGAGACGAACACCCCCGGCTTCAGCGCGGGTTCGAGCGGGGGAGTGATGGCCGCGTGCTTGAGCTGGTAGAACTCGCCGTCGTAGGAGACCGGGCGGCCACCGTCCAGGAGTTGCCGGACGACCTCCGCGTACTCCGTGAGCCGGTCGTAGCGCCGGTCGTGGTCGAGTCCGCAGCCGAGCTCCTGGAGGTGCCGGTGGAACCCGCCGGTGACGTAGTTCAGGTCGACCCGGCGCTCGTGGAGGAAGCCGATGCTGCTGATCATCCGGGCGACGCTGAACGGGTGCATGTACACCGGGTTCACGGCCACGAGCGGGACGAACCGCTCGGTCTTCTCGATGAGGAGCTGCGCGGCGGCCCAGGGGTCGAGGAGCGTGTTGTCGCTGTAGACGAGCATGCCCCGGATGCCGGCCGCCTCGGCCCACTTGGCCTCCTGGGCCAGGCGCTCACGGAATTCCCACGGGGTGCAATCGGTCGCCGACGGGAAGGTGGTGTATACGGTGACCACTGTTTCCTCCTACCTCTTTCCGAACACGGGATGACAGGTCAAAGCTCGATGCGAAGGTGGGCGAGACCGCGGTACGTGCGGTTCCTGCTCCACTTCACGGCGCCGGCCCGGGCTGTCGGGAACCGCTCGCAGAACAGGGAGAGGAGCATCGACGCCTCCATCCGGGCGAGCGTCGCGCCCATGCAGTAGTGCATGGAGTGGCCGAAGGCGAGATGGTCGGGCCGGGCGCCGTTCGGGACGTGCGCGGCCGGACGGTCCGGACGGGCCGCTCCGGCGGAGAAGGGGTCGTTCCCGGTCAGTGACACGAGGACGAGGTCGCCGGCGGCGATGGGGCAGCCGGCCATCTCCAGGTCGGTGACCGCGGTGCGTGCCACGTGGCCCAGCGGCGGGTACAACTCCAGCACCCGCTCGATGAGGGAGTCGGTCGCGGCCGTCGCCCCCGGGGCGCGGACCGTCGCGGACAGGTCGTTCTCCAGCACGTACCAGAGCGACAGGCCGATCAGCGAGGCGGTCGTCTCGAGGCCGCCGAAGAGCACCATCGAGCAGGTGGCGAGCCGGTCCCTGTCGTCTCCCACGGCCAGGTTCCAGATGCTGTCCTCGTCGTCCACGCTGCTCAGCGCCCGGCCCATCTCGCGCACGGCCTGCTGCGCGCGCACCGCGAAGTCCCGGCGGTACGAGGCGGCGAGGAAGTCGGCCAGTGCCCCGGCCCACTCGTGCAGCCGGTCCACGGGCACGTCGTGGAGCCCGAGGAGGTGGGCCATGGTGCGGGCGGAGATCACGTTGGCCAGCTGGGTGACCGCGTCACCCGCGCCGTCCTTCGGGAACTCCTCCACGGCCCGCGCCACGATGCCGCGGATCTCCTCCTGGATCCTGCGCATCCTGCCCGGTGAGAACATGCGCTGGACGGCGCGCCGACCCGTCGTGTGCGCCTCACCGTCGAGCAGCACGAACCACCGGCCTATGACGTCCAGCAGATCGGCGCACTCCTCGCGCATGTCGGCGGGCAGGTAGATGCCGTTCTCGGCGGTGCGCGACGAGAGTCCGGGATGCCCGAGGGCGGCCTGGGCGGCATCGTGTCCGGCGATCACCCACGAGCCGAGTTCCGGGTAGTAGCGCACGGGGGGCGCCGCGGTCTCCTGCATGTCCTATCCCTCCGTACCGACAGGTGCGTCCGGGTGCTCGGACACCAGGGCCAGCAGCCGCACGAGGTCGGCCGCCAGGCCTTCGGCCGTGGCCCGGTCGAACCGGTCCGTCGCGTACTCCAGGACTCCGGCGATGCCCTCGGGGGATCCGTCGGCGCCCTGCACCTCGTCCAGGTAGAGGCCGAGGTCGAACTTGGCGACGGGTGTGGGCGCCAGTCCGGCGGTGCCCCGCAGACCCGCGGCCTCGAGCGCGGCGGAGCCGCGGCCGCCGAAGCCCAGCGCCACCTGGAACAGGGGGTGGTGTGCTGCCGACCGCTTCGGGTTCAGCGCCTCGACGAGCCGGTCGAAGGGGACGTCCTGGTGTGCGTATGCCTCCAGGTCGGCTGTGCGCACCCGTTCCAGCAGTTCGCCGAACGTCGGGTTCCCCGAGGTGTCCGTACGCAGGACCAGCATGTTCACGAAGAAGCCGATCAGGCCGTCGAGGGACTCGTCTGCGCGCCCCGCGACGGGCGTACCGATCGGAACGTCCTCGCCGGCCCCGGAACGGGTCAGCACCAGGGCCAAGGCCGCCTGGAGGACCATGAAGAGGGTGGCGCCGCGTGCCTGGGCCAGCTGCGCCAGTCGCTCGTGGACCGTGCGGTCGACGACGACTTCCACGGCGGCGCCGTGGTGGCTGGCGACGGCCGGGCGCGGCCGGTCCGCCGGCAGCTCCACCTGCTCCGGAAGTCCGTCGAGCGCCCGCCGCCAGTAGGCGACCTGCTGCGACAGGCGGCTGGCCGGGTCGCTCTCCTCGCCCAGCGCGTCGCGCTGCCACAGGGCGTAGTCGGCGTACTGCACGGGCAGCGGCTCCCAGTCGGGGGCCGCCCCCTCCAGCCGGGCCAGGTAGGCGCGGTTCAGGTCCCGCATCAGGGGCCGGAGGGACCAGCCGTCAGCGGCGATGTGGTGCAGGAGGAGGAGCAGGACGTGCTCGGCGGGGTCGTCCTGGGCGGTGAACAGCCACGTCCGCAGGGGCGCCTCGGTCATGATGTCGATGACGTCCTGTGCCGCGTCGGCCACGGCCGCGTCCAGGTCCGACCGGTCGCACGAGACCCGGAGCAGGGCCGGGCGCGCGGCCTGCGGTGCCAGCACCTGCTGGTAGGGCACCCCGAGGTCCTCGGGGTACACGGTGCGCAGGGACTCGTGGCGTTGCACCAAGTCGCCCAGCGCGGCTTCCAGCGCCGCGGTGTCGACCCGGCCCGTCAGCCGCACGGTGAGGGGCATGTTGTAGGTGGGGCTGGGGCCCTGGAGCAGCGACAGGTACCAGAGCCCCTGCTGGGTGAAGGACAGCGGCACCCGCTCGGGGCGCACGCCGCGCTGCGGGCCGGTGCGAGGCCGCGGTGCCGTGGCAGGTTCGGCCGCCGCCTCGGCGAGGGCGCGGGCTACGCCGCGCACCGTCGGGGCGGTGAACATGGTGCGGATGTTCAACTCCAGTCCGAGGACGGCCCGGACCCGGCTGATCAGCCGCATGGCCGACAGCGAGTCGCCGTCGAGGTCGAAGAAGTCCTCGTCGGCCCCGACCCGGGGCAGGTCGAGCACCTCGGCGAACAGGCCGCTCAGGACCTCCTCCAGCCGACCCTCGGTGGCGGGCGGCCATGCGGTGTGTGGCGAGGAACTCACGAGAAACCTTTCGTGTCCGACATCAGCAGACGGGTGAGGCTGGAACGGAACCTGCCGACGCAGTCCTGTGCTTGCTCGGCGGTGAAGACGTCCGCCGAGACCTGGAGGACTCCGCGGATATTTCCGACCGCTTTCCAACTGAATTCCCACTGTGCGGGGAAAATTGCCCACTTGGGCGTGATGGGCCGAAGCACGGTGCGCACTCCGGACAGGCGTAGTCGCGGCGTCTCGTTGTCGGCGTTGACCACGTGCAGGAAGAGCGGAGCGGTCCCGGGCCTGCGCCGGACCCCGGCCGCTTTGAGGACGCGCGAGTAGGGGACGTCCTTGTGGGCGAGCGCCCCGCTGATCGCGTCCGCGTGCGCCTGGACCAGCTCGGTGCTCGTCGCCCGCTCCCGCCATGCGGTGCGCACCGGGAGAGTGGTGAGCAGGGGGCCCATGGTCGCCTGGAGCGCGTACGCGTCCCGCAGGACCGCCGGGAGCCCGACCGTGGACGTGTGCTCCGTGCCGCCGGCGCCGGCCGCCCCGGCGTCCGCGACGGCCAGGCTGACCGCGGTCAGGAGCACCGCGGTCGGCGACACCCGTGCGGTGCGGGCCAGTTCCCGGACCCCGCGGGTGGCCGCGGCATCGAGTTCCAGTCCCGTTTCGACGAGGGTGCCCCGTTCGGCCGGGGGCGGCGGGTCGGTGCGCGGGTGGGGCTGCGGCCGTACGCCGTCCAGCCGGGCCCGCCACCAGGTGGTGTCCCAGCTCCGGGCCTGCTCCTCGGCCGCGTGGTCGAAGAAGTCCGGGGCCGGCGGCCGGGCTTCCGGCTCGTCGCCGTGGCGCAGGGCGCCGTAGGCGGATCCGAGTTCCTCCAGCAGCAGCGCGAGGGACCAGCTGTCGCCCGCGACGTGGTGCACGCAGAGACCGAAGTAGTGGTGGTCCGGGGAGGCGGATACGAACCCGGCCCGCACCGGGGCACGGGTGCCCAGGTCCATGGGCCGTTCCCACAGCCGGGACAGCGAGGCCGGGACCGCTCCGTCCGCACACCGCTCGACGGCGGTGTGGAGCGGGGGCAGCGGCGCGGACTCCGGGAGGGGAAGGGCCCTGCCGTCCGCGTACGTGGAGCTGAGCACCGGATGCCGGCGGACGACGTGGTGCAGCGCCGCCTCCAGCGCCGCGGCGTCGACCGCCCCGGTGATCTCGAAACACAGCGGCATGTTGTAGACGGGCAGAGCCCCGATGGACTCGTGGGCCAGCATGGACTGCTGCATGTCCGAGAGCTCCCGGCCGGCCCGCAGGGTGACGGTCACCGCGTCACCCGCCCGTCGGCCGGGTCGCCTCGGCGAGCCAGGCCCCGAAGGTGGGGGCGCGCAGGCAGCTGTCCGGGGTCATGTGGATTCCGGTCTCCTCGCGGACGCGGCCGCAGATGCGCAGCGCCATCAGGGAGTGTCCGCCGAGGGCGATGAAGTCGTCGTCGTCCGCGACCGCGTCGACCTTGAGGACGCGGCGCCAGATCTCGCGGAGCCGGTCCGGGGTGCTCCCCGTCCCCGCGGTGCCCTCCCCGGTGCCGCGGTGGGGGGCCGGGGGCTCGGGGAGGTCGAGCTTGGAAACCTTGCCGTTGGGCAGGCGGGGCAACTCCTCCAGGAAGACGATCTGCTGCGGGCGCATGGCCGGCGGGAGGGCGCTCGCCAGGTGGGCCCGGACGGCGCGGGCGGTGAGCAACGTGTCGGGCGCGGCGGCTGCAGCCGCCGCCGCAGCGGGGGCCGAGGCGGTCCCGACGGTCCCGCGGGTCGCGTAGACGTAGGTGACGTCGGCGTCGGTCCCGACGCACCAGTCGTCGACCTCGTTCACCTCGAAACCGGCGTCGGCCAGCAAGGTCTTGATCTTCGCGCCGACCACGCTCGCGCGCTCGACCTCCAGGCACACCTGGCGGACCCGGGACCAGTGTTCGGGGCGGACGCCCCGCAGGACTTCGAGTTCCGCGCCCTCGGTGTTGATCTTGAGGAGGTCCACCCGGTCGAGCCCGTGCTCTTCGAAGAGGGCCGACAGGGTGGTGGTCGCGACGGTGTGCGAGGTGGCCGCGAGCCGGTTCTCGGCGGCCACGAGGAGGGAGGACAGCTCTTCCTCGGCCAGGTCGCCGTCGCCGATGACGGTACTCCGGTAGTGCGACTGGACCAGGTCGGCCGCGGCCCGCTCCCGGTCGGCGCCGAGTCCGGACAGGTAGGTGAGCTGCGGGAAGGAGGTCAGCTCCTCGCTCCCGACGCGGTCCGTCAGCGCCACCGGGACGACCTCGCTCGCCACGGCGTTCAGTTCGAGGTTGGAGCGCAGGAAGGGAAGGACGTCCGGATTGGGCTCGACCGAGAGCAGCCGGACCCCGTCGGCCTGCCGGTGGGACCACAGGGAGAACAGCCCGATGTTGGCGCCGACGTCGACGACCACGGCGCCCTGGCCGAGGTGGACGCCGAAGCGGGAGTACTCGTCCTCCTCGAAGATCTGACGGTGCAGGAAGAGCGCCTCGTCGGCGGAGGGTGCGGCGACGGCCAGGCCGCCGGGCAGCTGGAAGCGCTGAAGGCCGTCGACGACGGGCGCGTGGTTGCGCTTCGCGGCGACGTAGGCGACCAGGCGCACACCGCTGTCCTCGTCGGGAACGGCGACGACCGCCGCGTCCTGGACCATCGGGTGCCGGCGCAGGACGGCCCCGACCTCGCCGGGCTCCACGCGGATGCCGCGCACCTTCACCTGGTCGTCGACGCGCCCGCGGAACTCCAGGTACCCGGCGGCGGCCCGGCGTACGAGGTCGCCGGTGCGGTAGATCCGGCCGGCCGGACCGAACGGGTCGGGCACGAAGCGCTCCCGGGTCTGCTCGTCGTCGCCCAGGTAGCCGGCCGAGACCTGGATGCCGCCGATCCACAGCTCTCCGGTCTCGCCCTCGGCGACCGGAGTCATGTCCTCGGCGAGTACGTGGAGTTCGGCGCCGTCGACCGCGCGGCCGATGGGTGCGATGGCGCCGCCGAACTCCTCGGAGGCGTCCCAGTACGTGACGCTGACGGAGCACTCGGTGGGGCCGTACTGGTTGAACAGGTCGCACAGCGGCAGCGCCTTGCGGAAGCGGCCGACCATGTCCATGTCCAAGGCCTCGCCGCCGCAGAAGACCCGGCGGAGGTCGTCGCAGAACTCCAGTTCGGCTTCCTCCAGTACGTGCCGGAGCATCGAGGGCACGAAGTGCGCCGTGGTGATCCCGGCGTCCTGGATGAGCCGGATCAGGCCGCGGCTGTCGAACTGCAGCCCCGGCGGCGCGATCACCAGCGTGCCGCCCGCGATGAGCGGCGAGAAGATCTCGTGCAGGGAGGCGTCGAAGGCGATCGAGGCCTTGTGCAGGACCCGGTCGGAGGCGGCGATGCCGTACCGCTCGTGGCCCCAGGCCAGGCGGTTGGACAGGCCGCCGTGCTGGAGTACAACGCCCTTGGGCTTCCCGGTCGATCCGGAGGTGAACAGGATCAGCGCCGGGTCCTGCGCGGTCGCGCCGGCGGGCCGGGACGTGGAGGCGGTGCCGGGGTCGACGGCGCCGTCCGGCCCGCCGACGTCGACCCAGCGGTCCGGCCGCAGCAGCTCGTCGCCGTGCCGGCTCGCGCCGTTGCGCAGGATGACACGGGGATCGGCGGCCTCGATGATCTGGTCGATGCGCTCGGCCGGGTACTCCGGGTCGAGGGGCACGCCGACCGCGCCCACGGTCAGGGTCGCCAGCAGGGAGGTCACGTAGTCGGCCGACCGCAGGAAGTGGAGCCCCACGTGGTCGCCCGCGCCCACGCCGGAGCGCGCCAGCAGGGCGGCGGTCTCGTCCACGCGGCGCCACAGGGCCCCGTAGCCCAGTTCGCCGTCGGCGCTGACGATCGCGGGGCGCTCGTCTCCGAGGGCGCGCGAGGCTTCGAGCAGATCGAGGAGGTGCGAGTGGCTCATGGTTCAGACCGCCTTCTGCGCAACGGCGACGACGGACACGCGTGGAACCTCGGCGACGAAGGAGCCGTCGGCCTCGCGGATGCGCGGAGCGGCGGGGAAGTCACCGGTGCGACCCAGCCCCGCCAGGTAGTCGGTGTGGTCGAAGACCTCCTCCAGCAGGCTCCAGGCCTCCTGTACGCCGCCCAGCTCCTCGAAGAAACCGGAGACCCCGTACATGCCGCCGACGTAGGCGCACATGGCCTCGCGCGCGCCTTCCTCCGAGTCGGCCCGGACGACCAGCGGGTCGTACACGTCGAGTACCCGCGCCGGTGTGGCCGCGTCCGCGAAGAGGCTTACGAGCTCGGCGCGGGTGAAGTGGGGGTAGTCGTGTCCGCCGGGGGACCGGTGGTGGACCACCTGCGTGAAGAACCGGGCCATCGGGCTGGCCTCGTCGAAGTCGTGGAGCACGACCCGTCCACCGGGCCGGACGGCCCGCAGCGCCTCGCGAACCGCGGCCGGGCGGTCCTGGCGGGCGATGTGGTGGGTGCCGTAGGCGAGGAGGACCGCGTCCACCGAACCCTCGCGAACGAAGAGGAAGTCCGCCGCCTGCCGGACGGCGGGCAGGCCCTGGGCCAGCGCCTCCTTGACCATCTCCCCGGAGATGTCCGAGGTCAGCAAGGTGACTCCCGAGGTGGCCCCGCCGCCCAGTTCGGCGACGGCCCGGGCCAGGGTCCCGTCCCCGCCGAGGATGTCCAGCACCACGGCCGGCCCGTCCGGTGCGCACAGCCCCAACAGCTGCTCGACGCCGGTCCAGCGGACCGACGCGTCCCTCTGCGCCGTGCGGTACGAGTCCCCGCGGCCGGTTTCGTCGGTGTCGAACTCCGTGACCGTCCGTTCCAGGACCGAAAGGGCGAGCTCGGCCCCCGGCCGTCCGAAGTCGACCACCGAGCGCAGGAGCGAGCTGTCGGCGACGACGTCCTTCCGGTACGCGTCGAGCGACAGGGACGGCAGATAGCGCACGGTACCCAGGGGGTCCCGGGTGTCCGCCGTGTGCGCCTCCTTGGCGGGGGCAGTGAGCATCGCAGCGTTGCCTTTCATGAGGTCTGTGGTCCTGGGCCTGATGGGCCGTGGCGTCGGCGGGGGGTTATCCCCGGGCCGCGGTACGGCTGCGCGGGCGCGCGTTGGCCAGCACTTCGCGGATCACCGCGCGGTAGAAGGTCCAGTAGCTGTGGTCGACGAACTTGGCGAATTCCTTCACCTCGTCGTGGCGTTCACGCAGCCGGTTGATCGGCACCGTCATCGCGGCGTGGTGCTCGACGTGCAGGTTGTTCCCGTTGGTCAGCCACGTGCTGAACCAGCTGCCGCTGATGGAGCGGGTGTTGCGCAGCACGTCGGTGGTGTCGTTCTCGCACCTGATGTGCTCGGGCAGTTCGACGAGGAAGTGCATCGGGGTCGCCACGAGGAGCAGGGGTGCCACCCACAGCTCCAGCACGAGCACGCCGTGGCCCGCGGCTGCGGCCGCCACCGCGATGCCGGCGAGGACGGCCATCGCGCGGTACTCGGTCATGCTGTTGCGGCGGATCCGCTCGGACACCTGGCCGTTGCCGTACTGCCAGGTGCCCCGCCAGCTGCGGTAGCTCTCGGCGGCCACCGTGCCCAGCCGCCGGTAGTCGAAGAGGCCCCGGAGCACGACCGCCGGAGTCAGCGGCTGGCGCGTGTCGAAGCCGAAGAACTCGGTGTCCTGGTCCGTCCCCAGGAAGCGGTGGTGCTGCAGGTGCCGGATGCGGTAGTGGCTGTATGAGACGAACATCGGGAGGCCCAGTACGACGCCGACCGTGCGGTGCAGCCCGACCTTCAGAAATGCGGAATGGTGCAGGCACTGGTGCTGGAGTTCCACCATGTGGGTGTAGAGAATTCCCAGCAGGAGAATCCCCGATGCCACGCCGAAAAGATTCTGTGTCAGTACCAGAAAAATTCCTGCCGCGCCCATCGCCAGGGCTATGGCGAGTTTTGCGACGAAGGCGTTCTGGTCCTGCGGATTGACGCGGGAGCGCTCGAAGATGCGCTGCGGTGTCGCTATTTTCACCTGGGTCACCCGGCTGCCCGGGCAAGGCTCGCCGGTCGCAGATCGGTCCAGCTCTCCTCTATGCGCTCCAGGCAGCGCTGCCGGGAATCCGGACCGGACACCGACTCCCAGCCGGCCGGAACGGCGCGTGCCGCGGGCCACAGGGAGTGCTGGCCCTCGGCGTTCACCAGGACGAGAAAAACACCCTCTTCGTCGTCGAACGGATTCGCCATTTCATTCCCTTTCTCGCAGGCTCTTTGTAATGCTCCAAGCCTAGGAAGAAAGGAAGGACCGATCCGGCATCATGGGCGGTGGATTACCGGCAGTTGGGAGGCGTTATCCATCTCCCCCCTGTCGGCATGCGGGCCGGAATGGATCAGAGCAGACCGCACGCGGCGCGGTCGAACTTCCCGTTCGCATTGAGCGGCAGCGCGGGCCGATGGACGAATCGCCTGGGAATCATGTGGGAAGGCAGGTGCGCCCGCAGGCGGGCGCGGATCTCCGCGGGCGCCGTCTCCTGGCCGCTGTACACTGCCGTCAGCCGGTACTCCCCCGAGGCCCCGGGGGCGGCGACGACCACGACGTCCCCCAGCCCGCCCCAGGTGCGCACGGCCGCCTCGACGTCGCCCAGCTCCAGCCGCTGCCCCATGATCTTGACCTGCTGGTCGAGCCGTCCCAGGTGGACGAGTTGCCCGTCCTCCCGTGCCACCCGGTCCCCGGTGCGGTACCAGGCGTCCGGGCTCGGCGTCTCCCGCTCGCCGCCCTGGTCGGGCTCCGCGAAGCGGCCCCGGTTGTCCGCCGGGTCGAGGTAGCCCGCGAACCGCTGGGGTCCGCGTACCTGGAGCTCCCCCGTCTCCGGGTCGACCCGGTGGTCGAGGTGCCCGTAGACGGTGCCGATGGGCACCGTCCCGTTGGACGTGGCCGGCCAGTCGGCCGTGTCGCCCGGCAGGGCGTACGCCGTCACGGTCACCGAGAGCTCCGTCGGCCCGTACAGGTTCTCGACCGTGCTGCCCGGCGCCGCCTCCTTCCAGGCCCGGGCCTGTTCCAGGGGCAGCTGCTCGCCGGCGAACAGGCTCCGACGCAGTGAGGGCATGCTGCCCGGTGTCAGTGAGCCCCCCGTCCGGACGAGCGAGATGATCGACGGTACGGAGTACCAGTGGGTGAGCGCGTTGCCGGCGACGAAGGAGACCGGGTCGAGGAGCTCCTCGCGGGTGGGAACCACGAGCGCCGCGCCGCCGCCCCAGGCGACGAACATGTCGAACACCGAGGGGTCGAAGGTGAGGCCGAAGGTCTGCGAGAGCCGGCAACCGGGCCCCACGTCGTAGCGGGCGATGTGGTGGCGGAGGAACGCGTCGAGGTTGCCGTGCCGGATCGGCACGCCCTTGGGCACGCCGGTGGATCCCGAGGTGAACAGGATGTAGGCGGTGTCGTCGGGGTCGCCCGGCTCCCCCGCCGGGGCGGGCGCCGGACCGCGTTCCCGCAGGGCCCGTGTCACGTCGTCGGCGCCGATGCGGACGACCGGGACCCCGGTCCCGTCCGCGAACGAGGCGTCCTGCGCCGCGTCGGCCAAGACGGCGTCGAGCCCGGCGAGTTCGAGGATCCTGCGGTTGCGCTCCGCCGGGTACGCCTCGTTGAGCGGCACGACGGTGCCACCGGCCAGGAGGGTGCCGAGGTAGCCCGCGTACGACGCCACGCTGCGCGAGGCCAGCAGCCCGACGCGGCCCGCACGGGGGTCCGCCCCCCTCACACGGCCCGCGACGTACCGGGAGACCGCGTCCAGTTCGGCGTAGGTGAGGCTCTGCCCGGCGATGACCAGCGCGGGCGCCTCGGGCACCCGCCGGACGCTGTCGGCGAACCAGGCGTGCAGTGTCTTGGCGGTCACGGTGATGAGGTCCCTTCCGCGGGCATGTCCCGCATCGTCCGCAGCGGTGAGAAGACGACGAAGAGCGCGGCGCTCCAGGTCCCCAGCACACAGATCCACAGCGTGGTGCGCAGGCCCAGCCCACTTCCGAGGGCGCCGCCGAACAGTGCCCCGATCGGGATGACGCCGAGGCATATCCACATGAAGGCCGCGTTGACCCGCCCGAGCAGGTGGGCGGGGGTGACCTGCTGCTGGTACGAGGTCGCCGCGATGTTGTACAGGCCCACGTTCGCGGAGAACGCCGCGAGGCCGAAGCCGTACGTCAGCAGCCCCCAGCCCGGCGTGGCCAGCGGCATGAGGGCGTACAGCGGGCCCGGTACGGCCATGGCCACCCAGATGATGCGGGCGGTGCCGATCCGGCGGGAGAGCCGGCTCGCCACGGCGCCGACCGCCAGGCCGCCGACGGCGCTCACGCTGAAGACGAGGCCGACCGCGAGCGAGGAGGCGTGCAGCTCGCGGACGAGGAACGTGACCTCGATGGAACTCTTCGCGATGACGAAGAAGTTGGAGGTGGCCGTGCAGGCCAGGATCGCCAGCAGGATCGGGCGGCTGCGGATGAAGGCGAGGCCTTCGCTCATCTCGGCCCGCAGCCCGGCCCGCCCGCCGCCGTCGGACGCCTCCGCCGCCGCAGGCCGGGGCGCCTCCCGGAGCAGCGCGAGCGTCACCGCGCTGACGAGGAAGGCCAGCCCGTTGCTGAAGAAGGTCCGGGCGGTGCCGACGAGGCCGATCAGCAGACCGCTGACGGTCGGCCCGATGAGCTCGGCGAACTCCTGGCTCATCACGATCTTCGCGTTGGCGTCGACCAGCCGGTCCGGTCCGGCCAGCCTGGGCAGCATGCTCTTGTACGCCACGTTGAACAGCACGGTGAACACCCCGCAGACGCCGACGACCAGGTACAGGTACCAGAGCCTCAGCTCCCACAGGAGCGCGGCCAGCGGCAGCGAGAGCATCAGCGCCATGCGGGCCAGGTCGCACACGATCATCAGCTTCCGCTGGTCGACCCTGTCGGCCAGGATCCCCGCGGGCAGCGAGAAGAGCAGGTACGGCAGCCAGCCGAGGAAGGACAGCAGGGATATCTGGAAGACACTGGCGTGCAGCGTGGTCGCCGCGAGCAGCGGCACCGCGACGCCGGAGATCCGCGCGCCCAGCTCGCCGACGGTCTGGCCGCCCCAGAGCAGCAGGAAGTTCCTGCTGCGCCACAGGGGGGCGGCGGGCGCCGGCGCGGCAGGGCCGGCCGCGGCGGCAGGTGCGGAAGTGGTCACGGAATCGGTTCCCTGCGGGCTCATGCGGGAAGCAGCCGGACGCGCAGGTGCTTGTACCCGCTGATGACCGTGGACGCGAGCCGCACCGGCGGCTCGATCATGACAGCGGAGCCCACCCGTTCGCACAGCTCGTCGAGGAACAGGCGCAGTTCCATGGTGGCCAGGGCCGCTCCCAGGCAGTAGTGCGGCCCCGATCCCAGCGCCAGATGCGGGTTGTGCGTCCGGGCGATGTCGAACCGGTCGGCGTCCGCGAACACGCGCTCGTCCCGGTTGGCCGAGAAGTGCCAGATCGCCACGTCCTGGCCCGCCTCGATCCGTACACCGTGCAGTTCGACGTCGCGCTCCGCCCGGCGCAGCACGTGCTGGCTCGGCGACACGTACCGCAGGACCTCCCCGACCGCGGTGTTCAGCAGGCCGCGGTCCGCGCGCAGCCGCTGCCACTGCTCCGGGTGCTCCATGAAGGCGATCAGCGAGCCGACGGCGCCGTGCCGGGTGGTCTCGTTCCCGCCGAGCAGCAGCAGGTCGAAGAAGAGCATGGCGCCCTCCTCGTCCAGCAGCCCCTTGTCCTGCGCCTCGACCAGGGAGGTCACGATGTCCTCGCGCGGCGAGACCCGGCGCTGGCTCATCAGGTCCTGGCAGTACAGCAGCAGCTGCGCGTGGGCCATGGCGGCACTGGCACGGGCGCTCGGAGAGGTCCGCAGGTCCTGGTCGGCAGATCCGAACGCTGCCGTGGTCAGGCGCAGCAACAGTGCCCAGTCCTCCTGCGGTACGCCGAGCAGCGCGGCGATCGAGGCCACGGGCAGCAGCGCGACGGTGTCGACGAAGTCGACCTCGCCCTGCTCCAGAGCCTCGTCGAGCGACTGCCGGATCACCGACCGGATGTACGGCTCCAGCCTGGCGACCGCGCGCGGCGTGAACGCCCGGTTGACCAGTTGCCGCAGCTCGGTGTGCCGGGGGCCGTCGGTGTGGGTGAGCATCCGGCCCGAACCCTCGTCGCCGGTCCAGCGCTGCGCACCGAGCGTGTTGGTGCCGGCCGAGCTGAAGGTGGCTCCGTCCTTCTGGACCGCGAGGCAGTCCTCGTACCGCGTGACGGACCAGAAGCCGGGCTCGGACTGCTGCGGGTTCCAGTGCACCGGGGCGTGGTCGCGCAGGAGCCGGAACACCCGGTGGTGCCCCGGCTCCGCGAAGAGCTGGGGATCGGCGAGATCGATCCGGTCGAGCACCGCCTTGGCGGAGTAGGTCAACGTCACAGGGGCCCCTCGTGAGGAATGTGGAGTAGGGAACGCGTGGCGGGCGGTGGTCAGCCGGCCATCATCTTCTGGATCTCGGTCATGAGCACGGTGAGGGCCGCCCGCTCGGGCACCGTGGTGTCGGGATGCCACAGGTCGGCGAGCAGGCAGGTCCGCGTGCGGTCGCCGCTGTTCCACGCCTCGTGCTCGAAGGAGTAGTCGAAGAGGAGGGTCCTGCCCTCCTCCCAGGTGCGGGTCTCCTCGGCCACCCTGATGCCCGTGCCCTCGGGGATGTCGATGGCGAGGTGCAGGTTGATGCTGAAGTTCCACAGGTCGCAGTGCGGTTTGATGGCCCCGCCGGGCAGCAGCGTGGAGAAGTGCGATTCGAGCAGCGGACAGATCACACCGGTGTCGACCGCGTTCTCCTTGAGCACTTTGTAGGCCGTCGGGGCGAGCGGCTCCGAGTCCGCCACCAGTGCCCCGTCGCGGTAAAGGTAGAGGGCCTGCCAGTTGCGCTGGCGGACGAGGTAGTGCTCGTAGTCCGTGAAGCTCGCCCGGCGCTGCTCCCAGGCCAGCTCCTGTTCCGCTTTGATCCGCGCGTGGTTCTCCTCGAGCGCGGTGACCAGCGGCAGCAGCTCCGGGTAGGCGTACGGGTCGTGCCACGGCTGCTGGGGGATTCCGGGCAGCACCCACTTGGCCGCCTGCTGGAGGGGGTGGCGCCGGTCGCTGCGGCGGCGCGGCTCCAGCATCTCCTCGACCCGCTCCAGCGAATCCGTCCCGTACCGCGCCTTGAGGGCCGCGAAGCGGTCGTCGATCTCCGGTGTCACTGTCTCTCCTGTCCGATCGGGTCTGTCCTGCACGCAAGGGGGCGGGCGCCGCTGCGCGGCACCCGCCCCGTGAGCGTCGCGGTCACGCCGTGCGGCGTACCAGCTTGGGGCGCTCCGCCCCGGTGGTCGGTTCCTGCTCCAGGCTCGCCACCACGCCGGCGACGGTGGGGTTGTCGAAGAGCTTCATCAGATTGGCCTCGACGCCCAGGACGGTCCGGATCCGGTTCACCAGGCGGGTCGCGAGCAGCGAGTGCCCGCCGAGCTCGAAGAAGTTGTCGTCCAGGGACACCGCCTCGACCTTGAGGATCTCGGCGAACAGTCCGGCGACCGCCCTCTCCCGCTCGGTGACCGGGGCCCGGCCGGAGGACAGCGATCCGTAGTCCGGGACCGGCAGCGCACGCTTGTCGAGCTTGGCGTTGCGGTTCAACGGCAGCACGTCCAAGGGCACGAAGGCAGCCGGCACCATGTAGTCGGGCAGCACCAGCGCCAGTTCGGCGCGCAGCGCGGCCACGTCCACCGTGTGGCCCCTCTCCGGGACGACGTACGCCACCAGGCGCTTGTCACCCGGTACGTCCTCGCGGACGATCACCGCGGAGTCCGCCACCGTGGAGTGGGCGTCGACGGCCGCCTGGATCTCGCCCAGCTCGATCCGGAAGCCGCGCAGCTTGATCTGGTCGTCGGAACGGCCGGCGAAGCGCAGGAAGCCGTCCGTCGTCCAGCGGGCCAGGTCGCCGCTGCGGTACATGCGCTCGCCGGGTGCGCCGTACGGGTTCGCGACGAACCGCTCGGCGGTCAGTGCCGCACGCCCCATGTAGCCGCGGCCGAGGTTGGCGCCCGCGAGGTAGAGCTCGCCCAGCACACCCGGCGGCACCGGGTTGAGCTGTTCGTCCAGCACGTGTACCCGGGTGTTGTGGACGGGGCGGCCGATGCTGGCACTCTCGTACTCGGGCAGCGCGCAGCCGGACGCCTCGACGCAGAACTCGCTGGGGCCGTAGTAGTTGAAGACGGTGGTGGCCGGTGCGGTGCGCAGTTCGCTCCACAGCGTCTCGCTGACGGCCTCGCCGCCGAGCATCAGCGTCCGCAGCGGGGTGTCGCCGTCCAGCAGCCCCTCGGCGAGCAGCTGTTGCGCATAGCTCGGGGTGACGTCGATCTGGGCGACACCGTGGCGGACCACGTAGTCGACCATGCGGGCGGGGTCGCGGCGGGTCAGCTCGTCCAGCAGGTGGAGCTCATGCCCGGCGATCATGGCCAGCACGCCCTCCCACGACGTGTCGAAGGCGAGCGAGGCCGACAGGGACACCCGCCTGCGGTCCTCGGGGCCGGTGGGCTGCGGGAACGTGACGCCGGTGTGGAAGTGCCACAGGTTCGTCAGGGCACGGTGGAGCACCGTCACGCCCTTGGGCCGGCCGGTGGACCCCGAGGTGTAGATCACGTACGCGGCATGGTCGAGGCCGAGCGGGACGGGGCGGTCCGCGTCGGTCGGGTTGTGCTCCGGCTGGTCCTGCTGCCTGTGCTCGGTGACCAGGGCCGGCAGCTGTACGGCCACTCGCAGGCCGGCCGCGACGTCCTCGGTGGTGACGAGCACCGCAGGACGGGCGTCGGCGAGGACGGTGCGGATCCGCTCGACGGGGCTCTGCGGGTCGACGGGGGTGTAGACGCCGCCCGCCTTGACGACCGCGAGCCAGGCGACGATCGCCTCCGCTGTCCGCGGCAGCGCGACGGCCACCAGGTCGTCGGCCACGACGCCGAGTGCCAGCAGGCGGTGGGCGAGACGGTTCACCCAGGCGTTGAGTTCGCCGTACGTGAGCCGGGTGTCCCCGGCCACGAGGGCGAGCGCGTCGGGCGTGGCGGCGGCACGCTCCTCGAAGAGGGTGCCGATGGTCTTGTCCGGCAGCTCCGAGGCCGTCTCGGTCCACTGCTCCAGCAGGTCGCGCTCGGCCCGGGTGAGGACGTCGACCGTGGCGAGGTCGCCGTCCGGGTCGTCCGCCAGCTGCCCGAGCCACCGGACGAACCGGTCCACGAGCACGGTCGCGGTGCCCTCGTCGAAGAGGTCCGTCGCGTACTCGAGGGTGCCGTCGATTCCCAGCGGGGTGCCGTCCGGTGCCCGCTGCTCCACGAGGACGAAGGACAGGTCGAACTTCGACAGCGCCATCTTGAACAGTTCGACCCGCGTATCCACGCCGGGGAGCTCCAGCTCCAGCGCGCCGCCGTGCAGTTCGAGGCCGACCTGGAACAGGGGGTGCCGGGAGCGGGTGCGGACGGGGTTGAGCTCCTCCACGATCCGCTCGAAGGGCAGGTCCTGGTGCTCATACGCCTCCAGACCGGTTTCCCGCACCCGCTCCACCAGCTCCCGGAACGTCGGGCGTCCGGACACGTCGGTGCGCAGCACCTGGGTGTTGATGAAGAGGCCGACGAGGTCGTCGAGCGCGTTGTCGGTACGCCCGGCGATGGCCGTGCCGAGGGGGATGTCGGTACCCGCGCCCAGGCGGGAGAGCAGCGCCGCGACGGCGGACTGCGCCACCATGAACAGGGTGCTGCGGGTCTGCCGGGCGATCTCCGCGAGCCCGGCGTGGACCTCCGGGGCGATGCGGAAGCCGATCTCCTTGCCGCGGTAGCTCGCGGCCTGCGGGCGCGGCCGGTCCCGGGGGAGGTCCAGCTCGTCCGGGAGCCCTTCCAGGAAGTCCCGCCAGAACTGCAGCTGCCGGCGGACCAGGCTCTGCGGATCGTCCTCGCTGCCCAGCAGGTCGCGCTGCCACAAGGTGTAGTCGGAGTACCGCACGGGCAGCGGCTCCCATACCGGCGCGCGGCCCTCGGCCCGCGCGGCGTACGCCTGGCCGAGGTCCCGCAGCAGCGGTGTCATCGACCATCCGTCGCAGACGATGTGGTGCAGCACCAGCACCAGCACCTGCTCGTCCTCGGCGATCCGCAGCAGGTGGGCCCGCACGGGCGGGACGTCCGCGTCCAGGTCGAAGGGAAGCTCCGCCAGCTCGCGCAGTACGGCGTCGGTCTTCTCCCGGTCCACGTCCCGCCGCTCCGGCACCAGAGCGGCCTCGCCGGCGGGAAGGACGTGCTGGTACGGCTCGCCGTCCGCCTCGCCGAACACGGTCCGCAGGCTCTCGTGCCGGCCGGCGAGATCGGCGAGAGCCGCCTCCAGGACGGCCGGGTCCGGCGTGCCGGACATCCGGATCACCACCGGGACGTTGTACGTGTGGCTCGGCCCTTCCAACCGGTTGAAGAACCACAGCCGCTGCTGGGCGAACGACAACGGAAACATGCTTACCACTCCAAATCGAGAAAAGAGCCGTCAGGACGACCGGCGGACCAGCTTCGGACGCGCGACCGTGGACGCCCCGTCCCGTTCCAGGCTCGCCACGAGACCCCCGACCGTCGGGGTGTCGAGGATCTGCCGCAGCTGGAACTCCCTGCCGAGCGCAGACCGGAGCCGGCTCCAGAGCCGGGTCGCGAGCAGCGAATGACCACCCATGTCGAAGAAGTTGTCGTCCAGGCTCACCGAGGGCACCCCCAGGACCTCGGCGAAGACGGCGGCCACCGTCACCTCCGTCGCCGTGCGCGGGGCGCGGAGGCGCGCTGCGACGGGGGCGGCGGCGACGGGGTCCAGTGCGGCCAGCGTCGCCCGGTCGATCTTCTGGTTGCGGTTCAGCGGCATCGCGTCGACCTGCGTGAACTCCGCGGGCACCATGTGGTCGGGGAGCTCCTCGAGGAGCCCCTCGCGCAGCGCCTCGGCGTCGACGGGCCCGTCGGCGGTGACGTAGGCACTGAGCAGGGACAGGTCGGCGCCACGGCGGCGCAGCAGGACCACGGCTTCGCGGACCCCGGGCAGTCGGGTCAACTGGCTTTCGACTTCGGCGAGTTCGATCCGGTAGCCGCGGATCTTCACTTGGTGGTCCGTGCGGCCGAGGAATTCCAGCTGCCCGCTCTCGTTCCACAGGGCGAGATCACCGGTGCGGTAGAGCCGCTCGGGCTCCTCCCCGGCCCCGCCCCGCACGAAGGCGGTGGCGTTCAGCTCGGGGCGGTTCAGGTACCCGTCGCCGAGTCCGTCGCCGCCGACGTACAGCTCACCGGGGACGCCGAGGGGCTGGGGGTTGCCGTCGAGGTCCAGGACGTACGCGGTGGAGCGGGCGATCGGGCGCCCGATCGGCACCCTGCCGGTGTACCGCGCGGTGACGGGATGGGTCACGGAGAAGGTGGTGTTCTCCGTAGGGCCGTAGACATTGATGAACTCGCTGCCGGGGCACGCGTCCATCGCCTTGGTCAGGTGCCGTGCGGAGAGGGTCTCGCCTCCGATGAGCACCTGGCAGCCTGCCAGGACCGAAGGTTCCTGCTCCACGATCTGGTGGAACAGAGCCGTGGTCAGGAAGAGCGTGTCGGCCCGGTGTCGCGCGAGGGCGGCGCCGAGGCCGGCCGCGTCGACGACCTCCTCGCTCGGGACCAGGGCGACGGTCCCCCCGTTGAGCAGTGCTCCCCAGAACTCGAAGGTGGTGGCGTCGAAGGCGATGGCGCCCGTTTGCAGAATCCGGGTGTCGGACGACAGCCGCACGTAATCGGTGTTCTTGACCAAGCGGACGACGGCGCGCTGGTTGACCAGCACGCCCTTCGGCCGACCGGTGGTGCCGGACGTGTACATCACGTACGCGGCATCGAGCGGGCCGGTGACCGGGTCCGGTAGCCGGTGCCCGGCATCCGTGATCGCGTACGTCTGTGCCAGGTCCAGGACCGGAATGTCGGTCGCGGGCGCCGGGCCCTCGGACAGGAGGAGGCAGGCGCCGCTGTCGGCGAGCAGGTAGGCGCGCCGCCGTTCGGGAACGCCGGCGGCGATGGGCACATAGGCTGCCCCGAGGCGGAGGACGGCGAGCATGGCCACGAGTAGCCGCGGGGTCTTGTCCAGCAGGAACGCGACGCGGTCGTGCGGACGCACGCCTCGGGCATGCAGGGCCAGGGCCAGGGTCAGCGCCTGTTCCTGCAGCTCCCGGTAGGTCAGGGTGCCCTCGTCGTGGCTGACGGCTTCCCGGTCGGGATGGGCGTCGGCCTGCTCGGCGAAGAGGGTGTAGATGGAGCTCTCGCTCGGGTACGGCTTCTGCCGGGTGCCGCTGCTCAGTTCGCGCAGCCGGCTCCGCTCGGGGTCGGTCAGCAGCCGCAGGCCCGCGATCGTCACGTCCGGCTCCGCGTCCAACTGGCCGAGGAGAGTCACGAGGTGGCCCAGCATCCGGTCGGCGAACGCGGAGTCGTGGATGTGCTCGTGGCAGTCCAAATGCAGTGCGGTCCGCTGTCCGGGCCGGGACTCGACCGAGAGGGAGAGGTCGAATCCGTGGCGATCGTCAGCGGGTCCGTCCAGGACGCAGTGCAGGGTCGGCGGCACGGTGTCCGGAAGGGGGGCGGGGGCCGCAGTCAGCCCGGTCAGGGTTCGCGCGACCTCTTCGCGGACCTGCCGTGCCGTCATCGACGACGGCATGGTGACGGCGAGGGCGGCGCTCCGGTCGGCCGGGGACCAGGAGGACCGCCGGACGCCGATGCGGAAGGCCGTGCTGTTGCTGTACTTCCGGCCGAGGACCAGCGCTGCGGCGGGCAGCAGATCGGCTGCCCGGTGCGCGTACTCCTCCGGCAGGAGAACGGTGCGCCGCAGCGTCCCGCAATGTCCCGGCAGCGAGCACGAACCCCCGAACGGAAAGAGGGACGCCGTGTCTCCTCCATCGGGAAACGCTTCTGCAACAGGCATGTTCTTGGGTTCCGTTCGCTCGTTCCGCACCCGCGGAAAGGGACACGCCGATCAGCTTAAGGACGGGCATTCCGACTGGTCGGCAGGTGCTCGGCAGGAGACCGGCAGCTGAAAAGCGGGGCCCAGGGGGCGTCTCGTAGCGCTGGATCAGGGCCGGGTGTACTCGGAAGCGGTTCCGCACGACCCGGGCGAAGAAGCCACGACGTGCCGGACCAGATTCAGCACCTCCACGGAGGCCGCCCCGTCGGCCGCGGTCTCGTGCCGGATCAGCCCCCGCTGGAGCAGCGCGTGCAGGGCGCGGGTCGTCTCGGCGACGGGCAGGCCCAGTTGCCTGACCAGCAGGCTTGCGGGGCAGGAGGAATCCCTGGCCAGAAGCGCGTGCAGCACTTCGCTCTCCGCGGGCTTCAAGTGGGACACCGCCTCTGCCACCAGGGTGCGGAAGCCGGGCCCCGCGTCGGGCTCGGTCCCGAGCACCAGCTCCAAGAGGTCCAGTGGGCCCTCCTGAACCATGGCCACCATCTGCTCGGGCAGGTAGACGGGGAACCAGGCGGCGGCCAGGTCGAGAGCGAGGGGAATGCCGTCCAGCGTGCGGCAGAGGGCTGCCACCGCCTCCAGCGTGGCCTCCGTATGGATCAGCGTCGGACGGGTGTAGCGCAGGTGCGACAGCAACAGTTCGACGGCGGGCGACGCACAGCTCCCGCCGACGGGACCGCACGCGTTGTCAGTCGCTGCGAGCGGTAGCGGCGGTACGGGAACGGCCCGGACGCCCGCGAATGGACGCGTTCCCCTGGTCGTGGCGAGCACCTGCAGCCCGGCGCACCGGTCGAGGATCGACCTCAGCATTTCCGGCCGGACCGGGGAGGATTCGTATGCGTCGATCACCAGCACCATGGGTCGGTCGCCGATCAAGGCGGCCAGCTCCTCGACAGGCTCCGCGCCGCGCAGGCGGTCCACCACCCAGGAGATGAACATGGCACGCGAGTGGTCGGCGGCCGGTCCGGTACGGGGCATGGCGTCGGAGCGGGGGATCCACACGGTGGGGGTCGGGGTCCCGCCGTGTGTGCTGCGGCGGCGGACCGCTTCGAGGGCCAGTCGGGTCTTGCCGACGCCGGCCAGCCCCACCAGAGCCACCATCCGCTCACGGTCCAGGGCCTCGCCGATCACGGCCAGTTCGGGCACCCGGCCGAACAGCGGTCCGGTCGGAGCGGGGGGCGCGCCTGCCTCGCCCTCGTACATCCGCAGCAGGGTGGTGCCTTCAGCCGGCCGGCCCGCCGCGGACTCGAGGAGCACGCGCGGGGAGCCGCTGAGCCGGAGGGCGTCGGCGAGGAGCTTCACCGTCTGGCCGCGGGGGCGGTGCGCTCGTCCCAGTTCCAGATCCCTGATGGCTCGGACGCTTACCGTGGACAGGCCCGCGAGCTGCTCCTGTGTCAGCCCGACGCGCTTGCGAGACCGCTGCAGCACGTCACCGAAGCGAAGGGCTTCGTGGCCGGTGTCCATGCACTTCTCCTTTCAGATGAGGCGCAGCGGCGCACAGCGGCCCGCTCGCCCGGTCGGATCGTCAGGCGCGGCGGGCCGGAGGGGCGTCCCAACCGAGGTCGGCGGCCGCACGGGGGGCCGGGGAGTCCCAGCCGAGATCGGCGGCGGCCGTGCGGGGGGCCGGGGAGTCCCAGCCGAGATCGAACGACATCTGGGCACCGCCGAAACCTGCGAGGAGTGCTGTCGCGGCGACCCACATGATCACGCCCGTCCGCCGGGAGACGGAACGCATGGATCGACCACTGTTGTGAGCCATTTTGTTGCTCCTCATGCGATTTGCGCTGTTGTTTTCTTTTGTGTGCAAGGGGTCGACTTCGACCTCCTTGAGGCTAGGTCGAGCCGCGCTAGGATCGCCATCAACCGGCCACGTCCGGTTAGCGCAATGCAAGAATCTGAGGGGGCTAAATGCGGTCGAAGGTGGACAACGGACGGCTGGAACTGTCGCCTGAAGCCCTTGAAGCTTTCGACCGGACGATCCGGGGAGAGGCCTTCACGCCCGGTGTGGACCTCCCCGGCGTGTCCGAACTCGTCGAGCTCGGACTCCTTGAGCCGTCCCCCGACGGAACGATCCTGCAGGCGATAGACCCCCGCCGCGTGGAAGGCCGCCTCACCTCCGCCTGGCGCGCCCGCGCCTGGCGGGCGGAACTCCGGGCGGCAGAGGTGGAGCGCGAGCTCGAACCCGTCATCCGGATGTACGCAGCACAGCGCGAGCGCGCCCCGCAGCCGGTGGAGTACTTGCACGGCATGAACGAGATCCGCGAGTACGTCGACCGGGCCAGCCGCGAGGCGGCCGAGGAGATCCTGACCGCCCAGCCGGGTAGCGGCCGGTCCGCCGCCACTCTGGAGGCGGCTCTTCCGCTCGCCCAGGACCAGCTGCGCCGCGGGGTGCGGATGCAGACGCTCTACCAGCACTCGGCGCGTTTCAACGAGCCGACGAAGGCCTACGTCACCGCTGTGACCGAGGCCGGCGGTGAGGTCCGCACCCTGGACGAGTTCTTCGAGCGCCTCTTCGTCATCGACCGCAAGCAGGCGCTGCTGCCGGCCAAGCAGGACCGCACCGTGGCCGTCGTCGTGCACGACAAGGCCTTGGTCGGCTTCCTGGCCGATGTGTTCGACCGGAACTGGCAGCGTGCCGTCCAGTTCAGGCCCGCCTCAACCACTCGGGCTTCCACCGAAGTGATGCCCGCCATCCACGAGATGATCAAACGGCTGCTCGTGGAAGGACTGACGGACGCGGCGATCGCCCGCCGTCTCGGGGTCAGCCCGCGGACCTACCACAACCACCTGGCCCGCATCCGCAAGCAGATGGGCGCCGACAACCGTCTTCAACTGGGCTATTGCCTCGCCAAGGAAGAGGAGGCCGTGGCGGCGTCCGCAGGAGCGGCACCCGGCGGAACACCTGCTCTCGCATAGTCGGACGCCGTCGGGGGCCGGACCTGCTCATGCGCCGACGGTTTCCTGGCTCAGGACGTGGGAGATCATGGTGAGAGAGGACCTCGTGCGAACGCGCGACTTGTCCAGCAGCTCCCAGCGCTCCCCTGCGGCGAGCGGTCCCTGCCTGCTCCGCAGCAGGCAGATGACGGCCCGCAGGCTGCTGATCTGGGCCTGCCCCAGCGGGTCGTCCGCCTCGGTGCACGCCAGCAGGCTCTTCAATGCCGCCTCGACGTGCGACCGAGCCTCCGCGACCTCTGCCCGATCCATTGTCATACCCACAACATAAACAGGGCATCGGCCTGAAATCAGCAGAACAAGGGGAAGTTGCCAGGCAGTTGGCCGGATACGCAACCCGCGCGGCACCGCCTGCTCCCTCCGTCCGAGGAGGCCCTGGACGCACACGCCTCGCTGCCGCCGCCGGAGACCCGGCCGCTGGCGCAACCCGGGGCGTTTCGTTCGGATCACCGCGCAGACCACATGAAGATGCCGCGATGTGGAGTCCGGCCAGGTAAACGGTCGCGGTCTTGTCGTAGCGGGTGGTGATGCCTCGCCACTGTTTCAGGCGGTTGATGCGGTGTTCGACGGTGTCGCGCTGCTTGTATGCCCCACGGTCGAAGGCGGGTGGCCTGCCGCCCCGGCCGCCGCGCCGCAGACGGTGGCCGCGTCGGTCGGCCGGGATGAGGACGACCGCCCGGATCCCGCGCTTGCGCAGGTGCTCGCGGATCACGCGTGAGGAGTATGCCTTGCCGGCCAGGACCACGTCCGGCCCGGTGCGGGGCCGCCCTCGCCGCCGGGGGACGCGGAGGACGACGGTCGAGTCGACCGAGACGATCCGGTTGAGGTCTTCCTCTGCGTCGGCCTGCGCGATCAGCGCGGTGAACGGCCGTTCCCAGGTGCCGCCACCGGCCACCTCGCCGCGGCGTCCGGTCCGGGAGCAACGGCTCGATCCGCGCCCACCGCGCGTCAGTCGATGGCACGGCCAGACCAACGAGTCGACGACCGGGATGAAACGGCCGTATCGCCTCGTCCGATACGAGCTACTGCTCTGTCGCCCCAGGCCGGTAGTTCGGGTTCGCCTGGTAGCCGCCCGAGAGCCGGCCGCGAGCGTCCACCTGCCAAGCCGCGATGATGGCCTCAGGGGGCACGGCTCCGTTCGGATCATCGACCGTGCTTCCGTCGATCTCGTATACCCAGCCCCCTGGATTCGCCTTGGCCTCGGCAACCAGCTCGGGCGGAGGCACCCGCTGCCCACCGCGCTTGCTTCTGAACAATCCCACGCTTGCGCCTCCCCACCCCTGAGGAGCGATGTTACGCAGCGCCGGACGATCCAGACGAAGCGCCCTAGGGGTGCTCGGCGTCCCGGCGCCCGGACCTCGGCAGCCACAGCAGCATCAGGACGGTCGCGCCGAGCAGGATCGACGCGGAGACGCGGAAGGCGGCCGCGTAGCCGGAGGTGAGGGCGGCCGGGTCCGGGGTGCCGTGGACCGGGCCGGTGACGGCGGCGGCGGCGGTGGAGAGGGTGGCGAGGCCGAGGGCGCCGCCCATGGTGCGGGAGGTGTTGACGAGGCCGGAGACGAGACCGGCGTCGCCGGGGGCGGCGCTGGAGGTGGCGAGGGTGGCCAGCGGGGTGGTGGCCAGGCCGATGCCGCCCATCATGAGGATGCCGGGGCCCAGGATGGTCGTCAGGAAGGTGCCGTCGACGCCCATCGTGGACTGCCAGGCGAAGCCGGAGGCGGCGACGAGGGCGCCGGTGACGGCGAGGGTCCGGGCGCCGAGGGCCGGCATCAGGCGGGGCGCGAGCTTGGAGCCCAGGACGACGGCGAGGGAGCTGGGGGCGAGGGCGAGGCCGGCCTGGAGCGGGGTGTAGCCGAGGACGTTCTGCGCGTACACCGTCATGAAGAACCACATGCCGAAGGAGCTCGAACCGAACAGCATGATCGCGGAGTTGGCCGCCGACACCGTGCGCGTGCGGAAGATCTTCAGGGGCATCAGCGGGGCCGCCGCGCGGGCCTCCACGGCGACGAACGCGGCGAGCAGGACGAGCGCGCCGAGGAGCGTGAGCAGGGTCCTGGGGTCGCCCCAGCCCGCCTCCTCGGTCTGGACGATGCCGTACGCGAGGGTGGCGAGCCCGCCGGTGACGAGGATCGCGCCCGGCAGGTCGAGGCGGCGGCCGGTGCCGGGGCGGCTCTCGCGGAGCCACAGGAGCGCGCCGGCGAGGACGAGGACGCCGACGGGGACGTTGACGAGGAGGACCCAGCGCCAGGACAGCAGGTCGACGAGGAGGCCGCCGACGAAGCCGCCCGCCGCGCCGCCGGCCGCGCCGACCGCCGTCCAGGTGCCGATGGCCCGGGTCCTGGCGGGCCCGGGGGCGACCGCGCCGGTGACCAGGGTCAGGGTGGCGGGCGACAGGACGGCGGCGCCGAGCCCCTGCACGGCCCGCCCGGCGACGAGCTGCCAGCCCTCCTGCGCGAGCCCGCCCGCGACGGACCCCACGGTGAACACGGCGAGCCCGAGCAGGAACATCGCCTTGCGCCCGTAGAGGTCGGCGGCCCGCCCGCCGAGCAGCATGAACCCGGCGAAGGCGATCGAGTACGCGTTGAGCACCCACTGCAGACCGAGCGCCGAGAGCCCGAGGTCGGCCCGCAGCGACGGCAGCGCCACGTTCACGACGGAGACGTCGAGCACGACGAGGAACTGCCCGGCACAGGCGACCAGAACGACCGCCCAGGCGCGGGACGCGGGGACGGGAGGGGCGGGGGACGTGCTGGTGACGGAGTCGGTCTGCGGCATGACGGTCATGGTCGCAGAGGCCTCCGACCCGTACGTACGCCGTGGGTCCTACGGCCGTGGCCCGATCCCGGTCCGGTCCCGGCCCACGGGGCCCGCGTCCGGACCGCCCCTCCACCGTCCGCTCGCATTCCCCCGCGAACGACGGCGTCCGGGGCCGGTAGGGTGGGAATCTTGGGCCGGCGAAAGTCGTCCGGAGTACCGGCAAGGCGGTCCCGACACCGATGAACGTCGACGAGACCCCCGCACGAATCCGCCTCGACCACGCCCTGGACGGCCTGGCCGTCACCTTCCGCGGCATGACCGCCCGAAGTGACGAGGTCCAGTGCGACTGCCACTGGGGCAGCGAGGAGGAACTGGCGCTCCTGAAGGTCCCGGACGTCGTGCTCGACCCGGACCTCCTGCACCGCACGTGGACGGCTCCCGACTGGAGGGACCAGGGCGCGGTGTTGCGCCGCATCCTGCCCCAGTTCGCCGGGGTGCTCGTCGCCGGCCGGGTGGAGCCCCTGCTCGGCATGCACGAGGTGGGACGGGCGATCGTCCGGGGCGAGTGGTGGCGGTGGCCCGGGCGACAGGCGGAGGCCGTGCGGGAGTTCCTGCGCGCCTGGTGGGCCCACGCCCTCACCGATCCGGACCCCGTCGTCCCCGTCCACGAACTCCTCGCGTTGTGCGCAGAAGCGTCCGGCACGCTCGGCCCGTGGCTCGCGGTCTGGGAGGCGCTCGACGAGGACGTGGCCGACCGGCACCTGGCCGAGGCCGCCGGCCACTGGGACTACGACCTGCTGGGCGACGAACTCCCCTGGGACACCTGGGAGGAGGAGAACGAGGAGCTCTTCCGGACCGAGCTCGCCGCCTGGCTCGTCCGCCACGCCCCCGCCCGGCTCGGCCCCTCGGGCGACCACGAGGACCTGCTCCACCGCGTCAGGCTCATGGGCCTGACCGGCCCCGCCCGCTGGGAGGACCCTCACTGGCCCGGCTACCGCGCCTGAGCCGGTCCCCCTTGTGACAGCATCGTCCCGGGGACCGGGCCGTACACGGGAGGGAACATGGGCGGGAACTGGTCGGCGCTGTTGATCGCGGTGGTCGGCGTGGCGGGAACGCTGGGAGCCGCGCTCCTGACGCAGGTCCGCGCGGACCGCACCAAACGCATGGAGCTGCAGGCCGCCGCCGACCAGCGGCGCGAGGAACGCGACCACGCCGAGGAGCTGCTCCGGGCGGAGCGGGCCCTGCAGAAACAGCGCGAGACCCTGGAGCTCCGTCGCGCCTGCTACATCAGGCTGAACACCGCCGCGCGCCAGTACCTGACGGAGATGACCAACCACCTCCACGCACTGGAACGCGGCGAGGACGTCGCCGCGTCCCTGGAGAACCTGGAGACGGCCAGGCTGGCCTACCGGGACAGCTACGCGGAGGCCCAGATGATCGTCCCCGACGTGGTGTCACGCCCCTCCGGCGCGGCCAAGTCGCGCTTGAACGCGGCCTACGGAAAGCTCAGGAAGTACGCGGCGAACCCCACCGCGTACGCGGCCGAACTGCTGACGATGGAGGACGAACTCCACCAGGAGGTCTGGCCCTACGTGGGTGCGATGAAGAAGGCCATGCGCGCCGACCTGGGCGTCGAGGACTGAGCGGACCGCCCGTTGTCAGTGGGGCCTGTCACGATCTCCACGAGTCCGGACGACTGGAGAGAGCGAGTACGCCATGGGTACCTGGGACATCGGCCCCTTCGACAACGACACCGCCGCCGACTTCTCCTACCGGGTGGACGAGGCACCGGTGGAGAAGAAGGCGGAGGTGCTGCGCGGGGCCTTCCGGGAGGTGGTCGGCACCGGTGGTGAGTACCTCGACGCGGACGTGGCGGTGGAGGCGATCGCCTCGGCGGCCCTCCTCGCGGCGCAGTGCCCCGGCGGGGAGCCGGTCACCACGTCGTACGGTCCGAAGGAGCCGCTGCCCGTGCTCCCGGCCGAGCTCCGTCCGGAGGCCGTGGCGGCCCTGGACCGTGTGCTCGTCGAGCCGTCCGAGCTGCTGGAGTTGTGGGAGGAGTCGGGCGGGGAGGAGTGGAAGGCGGGGGTACGGGGACTGCGGGCGATCCTGGCGGGGGCCTCTTGACGGGGCGGGAAGCCCCGGCCGGGGAACTCACTCGTACAGCGCCGCCCGCAGGTGGGCGATCAGGGCGTCGTCCGGGACCTCGGTCGGGGCGGCCCCGGCGCGTACGACCTCGTAGTGCCCGTCCCTCCGCTCGTACACCAGGACCTGGCGGCTCTCCCGGTGCATCGGGTCCACCTGGAGGCGGACCGCGCGGTGCGACATCGTCGGGAACGCGTTCCGCAGCGCCCCGTCCGCGTGGAGGCGGCGCAGGAGGTCCCGCTGCCCCCGGTAGTACGCGGACGACAGGAGGCCGGCCCACTGCGTGGCCGTGGGCTCCCCGGCCGCGAGCGCCCCGGTGAACCCGTCGAGGTCCAGGAAGCCGAACCTCGCCGCGAGTTCGTCGTACGGCACGCCCTCCCACCACGCGGCGATCGCCTCCACGAGCGTGCCGAGGTCGTCCGTGGAGCCGATGTCCCAGCCGAAGTCGGGGATGTGGACGCGGAGCCGGAACAGGCGCTCCTCCGGCGCGAGGTCGACGGACAGGTAGCCCCTCGTCGTGTCGACGGCGAGGGGGTCGGTGGCCCAGGACGGCAGCCCGATGTCACGGCCGCGCCGCGCCGCCTCCTCCCGCAGGGCCTGTACGAGGCCGCCCGCGGCGGTCACGTCCGGGTACGGGTCCTCTTCACGGGCTTCCATGTCCGCCTCCTCGTCGTGATCACGTTCCGGGTCCCCGCCGAACGGGCCGGTCCCCGTCCTCAGCCGTCGAGCGCGCCCCGCAGGCCCGGCCCCGTCATCTCGACGACGACGGCCGTCTCCCGCAACCCGTCCGGCAGGTTCGCCCGTTGTTCCTCGTCGCCCACGAGGACGCCGTCCGGAAGGACGACGGCGGCTCCGAGACGGCCGGCCAGTTCGGCGACGAGGTCCACGACGCCACCGGGCGGGAAACGGTGCACGCCGACGCCGGTGGCGCTCACGTCCACCTCAGCCTCTCCCCCGTCGGCCGCCCGGATCAGCAGTTCCCCGGCGTCCCGGCCCGCGCGTGCGACGTGGGGCGCCAGCACGTCCCGGATCACCCGGTCGTCCAGCACCTCCGGCTCACCGTCGGCGAACCGGTGCAGGGAGACTCCGTACCCCATGCGCATGCCCTCCCTCGTGCCCGTGTCCCTCACACGCTTTCATGCCGCCCCCTCGCCGTACCGGGGCCCGTAGCGGTGGCGGTACTCCGTCGGCGTGAGGCCCGTCTCGCGGCGCATCAGGGTGCGCAGGTGGGCCGCCGTGCCCAGGCCGCTGCCCCGGGCGACCGCGTCGAGGCGGACCTCGCCCCGTTCGATCAACCGGCAGGCCAGGGCGACCCGTTCGCCCGTCAGCCACGCCAGCGGCGTCGTGCCCAGTTCCGCCCGGAAGCGGCGGTGCAGGGTCGCCGGGCTGACGGCGGCCCGGTCCGCCAGGTCCGCGACGGTCAGCGGCCGGTCGAGCCGCTCCTGCGCCCACGCGAGGACCGGCGCGAGCGACGCGTCCGGGACGTCCGGTACGGGGCGCTCGACGAACTGCTTCTGCCCGCCGTCCCGGTGGGCCGCGAAGACCAGGCGCCGGCTGACCGCGTTCGCGGTCTCCGCCCCGTGGTCGCGCCGGACGACGTGCAGCCCGAGGTCGAGCGCCGCCGAACTCCCCGCCGCCGTCAGGACGTCCCCGTCGTCCACGAACAGCACGTCCTCCTCGAACCGCACCGCCGGGAACCGCCGCCGGAAGGAGTCCGCCCACTGCCAGTGCGCCGTGGCCCGCCGCCCGTCCAGCACCCCCGCCTCCGCCAGCGTGAAGGCCCCGCTGCAGAAACCGACCAGCCGGGCCCCGCGCGCGTGCGCCCGCCGCACCGCGTCGAGCACGTCCGGGCGGCGCGGCACCTCCACGTCCGGCCGGTTCGGCACGATCACCGTGTCCGCCCCGTCCGCCGCCTCCAGGCCGGCGACCCCGGTGAGGGTGAAGAAGCCGTCCCGCATGAGGGTGTCCGGATCCGGCGAGCAGAGCCGGAAGTCGTACAGCAGCTCCCGCCCCTCCCCCAGCTCCGGCCTGCGCAGCCCGAAGACCTCCGTGGCACAGCCGAGCTCGAAGGGGTTGGAGTGCGCGTCGACGATCACGACGACCCGGTGGAGCGGTGCGACTGCACGCGGTTGCGAGGATCCTTGCGGCATGTGCGATTCCTAGCACTCGCGCCCGGTCCGCGCCACGGCCGAGGATCGGTCCATGCGCAACGAACCCCTTTCCCTCGCCACCGCCCTCGCCTCCTTCGACGCCCTCTGGAGCCCCCGCGTCGCCACCCGCGTCAACGACTACGACGTCCGCGTCGCGAAGGTCCGGGGCGAGCACGTCTGGCACGCCCACGACGACACCGACGAGTTCTTCCTCGTCCTCGACGGCGAACTGCACATCGCCCTGCGCGAGCCCGCCGGCGAGCGTACGGTCCGCCTCCCCCGCGGCTCCGTCTTCACCGTCCCGCGCGGCACCGAGCACCGCCCGTCCTCCCCCGACGGCGCCTCGATCCTCCTGTTCGAGCCCACCGGCACGTCCACGGTCGGCGACCGCCACGACGAGGTCCCGTCCCACGTCGACGCGACGACCGGCCACGCGCTGGACCTCTGAGGCCGGGCCCGGACGAGGCCCACGTACGTGATCCCCGCCCCGGCGGGTAGTGCCGGGGCGGGGATCGTCGTTCCTACGAGGGTCGCCGCGGTCAGCGGCCGAGACGCCCCTCGGCGGCGGCGCTCACGAAGGCCGCGAAGGCGGCCGGCGCGGCGAGGAAGGCGGGGCCTTCGGGGTTCTTGGAGTCCCGGACGGCGACGTGCGCGGTGAGGTCGGCGACCTCGACGCAGTTGCCGCCGGTGTCCGAGCTGTACGAGGACTTACGCCAGGCGGCGGTGCCGAGCGGGGCGCACTCGACGCAGTCACCGCCGTTGTCGCCGCTGTACGAGGACTTACGCCAACGCGCGCCCGTCAGGTTCTGGTTGCTCCCCATAGTGCTCCTCCATGACACGGGCGATCAGTGCGGCCGAGTCCTCCACCGAGAGGGCGGCTGCTTGCAGGTGATCGTAACGGAGCGAACCCTCCCTGAACGCGGCCGGATCGGCGGTCATATGCCCTTGTACGAAGTCCTCGGTGTACACGAGGTCGGGGTCGTCGTCGAACCGCAGCAGGTTGAACTCGCCGGGCAGACCAGCGTGCGCCCCGGCCGTGAACGGCAAGATCTGGATCTTGACCCAGTCGTGCTCCTGCATGCTCAACAGGTGGGCGAGTTGGCCTCGCATGACCCGCTTGCTTCCGATCTCCTGACGCAGTACCGCCTCGGTCAGGACGACCCACACCAGAGGTGGCGTCTCCCGCTCCAGGATCCGCTGCCGATCCATTCGGGCAGCGACCTTGGCGTCGAGATCCCCTTCCGTCCGTACCCCGAGCACGGCGCGCGCGTACGCCTCCGTCTGGAGCAGACCGACGACCAGTTGGGGCTGGAACGAGGAGATGTACGTCGCCCGCGCCTCCATGTCCGCGTACGGCTGGAACCAGGTCGGCAGCTGGCACCGCAGCACCAGGCCCACCAGCCTCGTGAACGTCCCGCCCGTCATCAACGCGGCGTCGAGTTGTTCCGAGAACCGCCTCGTCGGGACCTTCTTCGCCGTCTCTATCTGGCCGATCAGCGAGCCCGTGCAGTAGACGACGTCACCGAGCTGCGACTGGTTCAGTCCGGCCGCCTCCCTCAGACGGCGTAATTCCGCCCCGTAATAGTCCAGCGGCGAGGCGCTGGGATCGAGGTTGCGGATGTTGACCACGGCGAGGTCACCCCCCAGATCGACGCATCAAGGCGTTGTGTTCGGGCCGTAGCCGAGCGTAACGAAAGAGGACCATCCTGGGGGCATGAATCAGGCAACAGACCTCTACCCTGCGGAACTTGCCACGAGTTACCGGATGGGGTTCACCGTGGGTGAGCACTCGGCCGGTCACATGCGCCGCATCCTGCACATGTTCCTCACGCGGTGGGAACTCGTCCGATTGTCCGACCCCGCGACCCTCGCGCTCACCGAGCTCGTCGCGAACGTCGTCCGGCACGTGCCGGGCCGCAGGTGTTCCGTGCTGATCCTGCGCGAGCCGCACGGGCTGCGGGTGGAGGTGGCGGACGGGGTGCCCGGGACCCTGGTCGCGAAGGCGGGCGGGGAGCTGGACGAGGGCGGGCGGGGACTCGTCCTCGTGGAGGCCGTGACGGACCGGTGGGGGGTCGAGGAGCGGGCCGGCGGGAAGACGGTGTGGTTCGAGTGCGACGGGTAGGGCACGATGGGCGCCCGTACCGCCGTACCCGTCAGTAGGAGCCACCGTGTTCGAGCCCAACCCCGAGATCCTTGCCGCCTTCGAGGCCGCGAAGGGCTTCATGCCCGTCGGGGAGGGGCTCGCGCTGTACGGGGCCGCCGCCGAGGCCGCCAAGCTGGGGCTGCCGCTCCTGGAGGTCGGGACGTACTGCGGGCGGTCCACGATCCTGCTCGCGGACGCGGCCCGGCAGGCGGGGACGGTCGCGGTCACCGTGGACCACCACCGGGGCAGCGAGGAGCAGCAGCCGGGGTGGGAGTACCACGACCCGACCGTGGTCGACCCCGAGGTGGGCCTCATGGACACCCTGCCGACCTTCCGGCGGACCCTGCGCAGGGCGGGCCTGGAGGAGCACGTGATCGCGGTCGTCGGGCGCTCCCCGCAGGTGGCGAAGGTGTGGGCCGGGCAGCTCGGCCTCGTGTTCGTCGACGGCGGGCACACCGACGAGCACGCCGTGAACGACTACGAGGGCTGGGCCCCCAAGGTCGCCCCCGGCGGTCTGCTGGTCATCCACGACGTCTTCCCGGACCCGGCGGACGGCGGCCAGGCCCCGTACCGGATCTACCTCCGCGCCCTGGAGTCGGGCGACTTCGAGGAGGTCTCGGTCACCGACTCGCTGCGCGTGCTGCGCCGCCGCTGAGGCGGGAACGGGCGACGGCCGCCCCCTCACGAGAGAAGGGCGGCCGCCGGGCGGGGTTCCGCGTCTCAGAATCCCGACGTCACGTACAGGCAGTTCGTGTAGCTGTAGCCCGGTTCGATCTTCGTCTTGCTCGACTTGGTGTCCCCGGCCGACGACGTGCCGGTGCCGTCCCGCTTCTGGAGGAAGTGGTAGGTGCCGGCGGGCAGCAGCAGAGTCGCCTTCGGGTACTTCGAGGACGGGCCGGTGCACGCCTTGATCTTCTTCGGGTCCAGGAAGACCGAGCCCGGGTACTTGGTGCAGGTCGCGCACGCGTTCAGCGTGATCTTCCCGGTCGTCGGGCCCGTGTAGAGCAGGTCGACCGAGCCGGGGCCGTCGTTGCTCACCACCATGACCATCTTGGCACCGCCGGGAGCCTTCGCCGGGGGCAGGCTCTTGCCGGCCTCGGGCTCCTCGTCCGCGATCTCGGCGGCGATGGCGATCGAGCGCGCGTGCGCGGCCTTCGGGCTGCCCGGGTGGTCCTTGGCGAACTGGGTCATCGTCGTGGCCGCGTCGTCGAAGTCCTTGTTCTTGAACTGCGAGGTCCCGCAGGCGAAGTCGCCCTTCTCGACGGCCGCCTCCGCCTGCCCCGAGGCGCCCCCGAGGGCGGAGTCCGGCATGGCGGCCACGGTGGTGCTGATCGTGCGCAGCTCGACGACCGTGTCGCAGGGGGCGGTGCCGCCGTCGATGGCGGTGGACCGCGTCTTGATCGCCTCCCGGACGGCCGGTCCGACGCGGGTCGCCCGGTCCGACTTCGGGAAGGTCTCCAGGAGCGCGTTCAGGCTCTTGTCGGCGGAGGGGTCGGCGGACTGCACGCCGAGCGCGGCCGTCCCGCACTCGTAGAGCGACTCGGCCAGCGGCTCGTCCGCCTTCGCCGGGCGGGAGCCGAGGAGGTCCTTGTCGAGCGTGCCGGACAGGCCCCGCAGGTGCGTGAGCGGCGCGACCGCCTTGCAGTAGTCCTTCTTCTCGTACGGGGCGGAGAGCTGCGCGTAGTACGCGTCGAGGCGCGCGGGGACCAGTTTCCCGGCCCGCGACCCCGCGTGCTTCGTGCCGAGGTCCTGGTAGGTGTCGAGCGCAAGCCGGTAGAGGGGCTCGGCCCGCTCGAAGAGGAGGCCCTCGCCGGACTTCACCCGCTCGTCGGCGGTGGCGAGGCGGGCGAGCAGGGCCTCCTCCTTCGCCTCGTCGCGGGCCGCCCCGTACGCGAGGGAGCCCCCGGCGGGCACGGCGAGCAGCACCAGGGCGAGCGGCAGCGCCAGGCGCCGGAGGCCGGTGCCGATCCGGAGGGTGGCGCGCAGTCCGCGCCGGAAGCCGTCGGCCGCGGCGGCGAGCAGGACGACGCCGTACCCGACGAGGACGCCGACGGGCACGCCGTCGACGTCGGCGGGGAGCGCGACCACGAGCAGGGCGATCGTGGCGAGCCAGCAGAGCGCGGCGCCGATCCAGTTGCGCAGGAGCACGTACCCCAGGCCGAGGCCGGAGAGGTTGAGCAGGCCGATCGCGGCGGCCTGCGCCGGGTTCGCCGGGCCGGGCGGCTGCGCGGGCGGCGGGGTCCCGGGACCGGGCGGCGGGCCGTAGCCGGGAGGCCCGTACCCCGGCGGTCCGTATCCCGGCGGGGGCCCGTAGCCGGGCGCGGTCGCGGGGCCGGACTGCGGGTAGCCGTATCCGGGCGCGGCGGCGCCCGCGCCGACGGGGACCGGGCCGGAGGGCTCGCCCGCGGGCTGTTCGGGGGCCTGTCGGGGGTCCTGTCCGGCCGGCTGCCCGGACGCCTCCGGCGGCGGGCCGAAGGCGAGCGTGGGCGTGGCGGGCGGCTGGGCCGGCGGGGGCGGGGCAGCCGCCGGGCGCGCCGGGGCCCAGGGCGGCGCCTCGGGCGCCGGACCCACGCGCGGGTCGGGAGCCGACGGGCCGCCCTGCCCGCTCCCGCCGCGGCCCTGGTTCTGGTTCTGGTTCTGGTTCTGGTTCTGGTTCGGAGCGTCCTCGCCCGGGACTCTGTCCGCCGGCTCGGGACGTGCGTCGTTCGGTTCTTCCCCCACCACGGTCCCCCTCGTGGGTCCATGCGCGGTGGCACTCCACCGTCGCCTCTTGCTGGATACCCTTCACCGTCTCCGCACACGCGTCCACCGTTCTTCGGGAGCGGTGACCAATCTGCGACGCACCCCTGCACGTTTTCGCCCTTCGCACGGCCTAAAGTCGCGGGGTGCCGAACGACCAGTGGAAGACCGCCCGCCGTACCCTCGCCCTCGTCCTCGCCGCCACGGGCTGCTGCGCCGCGCTCGCCGGGTGCGGGACCGCCCCGGACCCGGCCGCCCCGCCGTCGGACAAGGCCCCGGGCTCCCGGGAGCCGTCCACGTCCGTTCCCGCCTCCCCCTCCGCCCCCACCTCCACCTCCACCGCGCCGGAGAACCGTTCCCTCACCGGGAGGACCGTCGTCGTCGATCCCGGTCACAACCCCGGCAACTTCCAGCATTCCGAGGAAATCAACCAGAAGGTGAACATCGGGACGAACCGCAAGGAGTGCGACACCACGGGCACGTCGACCGACGCCGGGTACACCGAGGCGTCCTTCACCCTCGACGTCTCCCACCGGCTGCGGGACCTCCTCGTCGCGCGGGGCGCGAAGGTCGTGCTCACCCACGACGCCGAACGCCCCTGGGGCCCCTGCATCGACGAGCGGGCCCGGATCGGCAACGAGGCCCGCGCCGACGCCGTCGTCTCCGTCCACGCGGACGGTTCGGCCGTCGGGAACCGCGGTTTCCACGTGATCCTCCCCGCGCGCGTGCGGGAGGGCGCCGCCGACACCGCGAAGATCGTCGGCCCCTCCCGTGAGCTGGGCGAACGGATCGCGGACCGGTTCGCCCGCGCCACCGGCACCGCGCCCTCCAACTACCTCGGCGGAGGTACCGGGTTGGACGTGCGGGACGATCTCGGCGGACTCAATCTCTCAACCGTCCCCAAGGTGTTCGTCGAATGCGGCAATATGCGTGATCCGAAGGACGCGAAGCTGCTCACCTCGGCGGCGTGGCGACAGAAGGCGGCGCAGGGGATCGCGGACGGCATCGGCACCTACCTCAAGGGGTAGAACCGGCGGGCGATAGATTCTCCGTACGACGGGGCCACCCCCCTGCCACGAACTCGAGCGCCACTCCGTCGCGACGACGACCGACGCGACGACGACCCGACGAAGGACTTCTCACGTGAATATCCGCTCCCTCACCCGAGGCGATGGCGTGCTGATCGGCGCAGCGGTGGTGCTGTTCATCGCCTCGTTCCTGGACTACATCTCCTACAAGGGCCTCACGATCGACGCCCCGAACGCCTGGGACTCGCTGGGGAACGCCATCGGCGTCTACCTGGTGGGAGTGATCGGCGCGGCCCTGGTCGTCCTGAACCGCGCGCTGCCCCAGCCCCGCAAGGTCCTCGGGCTCGACCTCGGCCAGGTCGGGGTCGCGGCGACGCTCTTCACCGCGTGGTCCCTCTTCTGGACCGTCCTCGACCTCGGTGAGGTCGACGCGGGCGCCGGTCTGATCCTCGGCCTGATCGCCGCGCTCGTCCTCGCCGCCGCCGCGGTCGCCGGTCCGCTCGTCCCGGCCCTCCAGGCCCCGCTGGTGGGCGCGCCGCGTCCGCAGACCCCGCAGCCGTACGGCATGCAGCCGGGTCAGCCCGGTCCGCAGGGCGTCCCCGGCGGCTACGGCTACCCGGGCGCGCAGCAGCAGCCGTACGGGGGCGCGCACGACGCCTCGCACGGTGCGGGCCACCCGTTCGGCGCGCAGGCCCCCGCCCCGCAGCCCCAGCCCCAGCCGCAGGCCGCCCAGCAGCCCGAGCCGCAGCCGGCCCCGGCGCAGCCCGCCTCGGACTTCGCCCCGTTCTGGTTCGCGGTCCCGGTCGCCCGTCCGCTGTACGCGGAGGACGGCGGACAGGCCCCGATCGCGGAGCTGGCGCCCGGCACCTGGTACCTGGCGGTCGAGCAGCGCGGCCAGGCCCTGGTGGCGCAGACGCAGGACGGGCGCCGCGGCGTCCTCCAGGACACCACCGGCATCCAGCGCGGCTGAGTTCCGTCCATGCCGAAGGCCCCCCGTCCGGACGGGGGGCCTTCGTCGTTCCCGGGGCTCAGCCGCCGAGCTGGGACGTGCTGGGCACCTGGTCCTTGACCTCCGCGCCGGCGCTCTTCCCCGCGTCCTTCACGCTGTTGATCACGCTCTCGAAGGCACCGACGTCCCCCTCGCCGACCTCGCCCTTGCGGAACTTGGTGCCGAGGTCCTTGAGCGAGTCGATGCCCGCGGTGAGCGGCGCGACCGCCTTCGAGAGCAGCGGGTCGCCCTGGGCGTTGTTCACGGCCGCCTTGAGCCGGTTGTACGTGAAGGCGCCCGCGAGACCGGCCTTCACCAGGGCGAAGGTGCGCCCGTCCGCGCCCTTCTTGAACTTGCCGGCGCGGTACGGCTTCACGATCCACTGGTACGTGGCGCCCGCGGCGAGACCGGCGTTGGCCACGAACCGGGTCTTGGCCAGCTTCTGCCGCTCGGCGCTGCCCGACGGGGACGGGGCCCCCGACGGGTTCGCGGAGGCGCTCGCGCTCTGCGCGTCGTCGTCGTTGCCGCAGGCGGCGGTGGTCAGGAGCAGGGCGCAGCACAGCGGCAGCGCCACGGCTCCGCGCGAAAGGGTTCCGGGCACGGCGGGGTCCTCCCTGGGGGCTGTGGCGCCAGCCTCGCCCCGGGGCCGTACGGGCGCCACCGGGGCGGCTCCGTACGGGTACCGGCCCTTCGTCCCGGGGGCTCGTCCCAGGCGCTCGTATCAGGGGGTGAGGTCCCCGCAGCAGTCCGGTTCGAGGCCGACCGGGAGGCGCTCGCCGCCGAAGACGGCGACCGTGGCCTCCTCGCCGCCGAGCGCGGCCACCGCGAGCAGCAGGGACCCGGCGGTCCAGCTGGTCTGCTCCTCGGGCCACATCGCCTTGTCGGCCTCCGTGGCGCCCTCGAAGACGTACCCCGTCCAGTACATGCCGTTCGCGGCCCGCAGGTGCTGGATGTCCTGGAGGATGGTGAGGGCCCGGTCGGACTCGCCCACCGCCCAGAGGGCGAGGGCGAGTTCGCAGCTCTCGCCGCCGGTGACCCACGGGTTGGGGACCACGCAGCGCACGCCGAGGCCGGGCACGACGAACGCGTCCCAGGACGCGTCGATCCGGGCCCTCGCCTCCTCGCCGGTGACCGCGCCGCCGAGGACCGGGTAGTACCAGTCCATCGAGTAGCGGGACTTGTCGAGGAAGCGCTCGGGGTGGCGGCGGATCGCGTGGCCGAGGGCCCCGGCCGCCAGCTCCCAGTCCGGCTGCGGCTCCTCGCGGGCCTCGGCGATGGCGAGGGCGCAGCGCAGGGCCTGGTGGATCGAGGAGCTGCCGGTGAGGAGGGCGTCGGTGACGGGCTCGCCGGAGGGCTCACGCTTCCAGCCGATCTGGCCGCCGGACTGCTGGAGCCCGAGGACGAACTCCACGGCGGCGTAGACGACGGGCCACATCCGGTCGAGGAAGGCGTCGTCGCCGGTGGACAGGTGGTGGTGCCAGACGCCGGCCGCCACGTACGCGACGAAGTTGGACTCCCGGCTGCGGTCGGTGACCCGCTCCGGGTCGCCGTCGTGGTAGGCCGCGTACCAGGAGCCGTCGGCGTTCTGGTGGCGGGCGAGCCACGCGTAGGCGCGGGCGGCGGCGGCGTGCTCGCCGGCCGCGTCCAGGGCCATGGCGGCCTCGACGTGGTCCCAGGGGTCGAGGTGGTGGCCGCGGAACCAGGGGATGGCGCCGTCCTCGCGCTGGACGGCGAGGATCCCGGCGACGGTCTCGGCGGCCTGCTCGGCGGTGAGCACGCCGGGCAGGACGAGGTGCTCGGCGATCCGCTCGGGACTCGTCACTCGGCATCGGCCTTCGGGAGGTGGGGCTTGGTGGCGTACGCCACGAAGCTCTTGCCGACGACCGGGTTGAGGAGCTGCTCGGCGACCCGGGTCAGGGCGGGCTTCTTCATGATGTCCCAGACCAGGAGCTTGTGGTAGGCCCGGACCGGCAGCGCCTTGTCGTTGTCCACGCCGAAGGCGCACTTCAGCCACCAGTACGGCGAGTGCAGCGCGTGCGCGTGGTGGGTGCCGTAGGGCTTGAGGCCGGCCTGCCGGATCTTGCCGAGGAGCTCGTCGGCCCTGTAGATGCGGATGTGGCCGCCCTCGACCTCGTGGTACTCGTCGGAGAGCGCCCAGCAGACCTTCTCGGGGCCGTAGCGCGGGACGGTGATGGCGATCCGGCCGCCCGGCTTGAGGACGCGGACCATCTCGGCGAGGACGCCCTTGTCGTCCGGGATGTGCTCCATGACCTCGGAGATGATGACGACGTCGAAGGAGGCGTCGGGGAAGGGGAGGTTGAGGGCGTCGCCCTCCATCGCGGTCGCGGTCGCGCCGGCGGGGGCCTCCCCGGCCTCCTTCATGGCCGCGAACCACTTGGCGACCTCGCGGATCTCCTCGCCGTTCTGGTCGAGGGCCACGACCCGGGCGCCGCGCCGGTAGCACTCGAAGGCGTGCCGGCCCGCACCGCAGCCCAGGTCGAGCACGCGGTCGCCGGGGGCGAGCGGGAAGCGGGTGAAGTCGACGGTCAGCACGAGGGCCTGCTTTCGCGGTGGAGGGAAGGTTGTGGGCAGGCGTTCCGCGGGGCGGAACGGGTGGGCACAACCGGCCCACCGGGCCGCACCCGGCGAACAGGACGAGGTGTCACCGGGCGCCTCCGCGCGCCGCGGCGCCGCGGCGGGCGATCGCCTCGCGGTACAGCTCCGCGGTGCCCCGGGCCGCGCGGGCCCAGGTGAAGCGGTCGAGGACCCGGTCCCGTCCGGCGGCGCCGAGCCGGGCGCGCAGGTCGGGGTCGCCGAGGACCCGGCCGAGGGCGGCGGCGAGGGCGTCCGCGTCGCCGGGCGGCACCGCGAGGCAGGTCTCGCCGTCGGGGCCCGCGACCTCGGGGATGGCGCCGCCGGTGGTGGCGACGAGCGGGGTGCCGGTGGCCATGGCCTCGGCGGCGGGCAGCGAGAACCCCTCGTACAGCGAGGGCACGCAGGAGACCTGGGCGGAGCGGACGAGGTCGACGAGCTCGGCGTCGCTGATGCCCTTGACGAACTCGACGGCGCCTTCGAGGCCGTACCGCTCGATGGCCCGGGCGACCGGGCCGTCCTCGGCGCGCTTGCCGACGACGACGAGGTGCGCGTCGGGGTTCTCGGTGCGGAGCTTGGCGAGCGCCTCGATCAGGTGGATCAGGCCCTTGAGGGGGACGTCGGCGCTGGAGGTGGTGACGATCCGGCCGGGGACCTCGGCGACCGAGGGGTCCGGGGACCAGAGGTCGGTGTCGGCGCCGATGTGGACGACCCGGACGCGGTCCTCCCGGACGCCGAGGTGCTCGACGATCTCCCGGCGGGAGGTGCCGGAGACGGTGAGCACGGACGGCAGGCGGCGGGCGACCCGCTTCTGCATGGTGGTGAAGGCGTACCAGCGGCGGACCGAGAGGCGGCGCTTCCAGGTGTCGGCGGCGTCGAGGTCGAGGCCGCGGTCGACGGTGATGGGGTGGTGGATCGTGGTGACGAGGGGCGCGCCGAGCGCGCGCGGACCGCCGAGGAGTCCGTACCCGAGGGTCTGGTTGTCGTGGACGACGTCGAAGTCGCCGCGGCGGGCGGCGAGCATGCGCCGGGCCCGCAGGGAGAAGGTGAGCGGCTCGGGGAAGCCGCCGGTCCACATGGTGGCGACTTCGAGGGCGTCGATCCAGTCGCGGTACTCGTCGCGCTTCGGGGTCCGGAAGGGGTCCGGGGAGCGGTAGAGGTCGAGGCTGGCGATCTCGGTGAGCGGCACGCCCTCGTCGAGGGTCGGGTACGGCTGGGAGCCGATGACCTCGACGGTGTGGCCGAGGCGGGCGAGCTCGCGGGAGAGGTGCCGGACGTAGACGCCCTGGCCCCCGCAGAAGGGGTTCCCCTTGTACGTGAGGAGAGCGATCCGCAACGTGGGGGTCCCCCCTGTTCGAGCACGGCCGAGAACTTGGGGGACGTCACCGGGGTCGGTGACGCCCTGTCGGGGGCCTGCCTCTACGGCCTCGGCGGTCATGCGCGGCCCCCTTCGAGCGTGCGTTTCGCCGGAGCGTAACCGCTGGCGTTAATCTAGAACAAGTTACAGACTCGGCCGTCGCCCGGCCGTCCGGGAAGGACAGAATCTACCGGCAGGTAGCGCCGCGGTGAGATCCGGAGCGGGTGATTCACGCCACGGCCCCGCCGCCGCCATACTGTCGCTCCCCACCGCACGGAATCGGGACCCCATGACCGCAGAGAACAGAGCGGACCACGGCATCGCCGCACCCCTCACGGAGCGTCAGGAGGCGCGGCGGCGGCGCATCCTGGACGCCAGCACGCGGCTCGCGTCGCGGGGCGGGTTCGACGCCGTGCAGATGCGGGAGGTCGCCGAGGAGGCGGGCGTGGCCCTGGGCACGCTGTACCGCTACTTCCCGTCGAAGATCCACCTGCTGGTCGCGGTGATGCAGGACCAGCTCCGGCACCTGCACACCACCCTGCGCAAGCGGCCCCCGGCGGGCGCGGACCCGGCGGAACGGGTCGCGGAGACCCTCATGCGGGCCTTCCGGGCGCTCCAGCGGGAACCGCAGCTCGCCGACGCGATGGTGCGGGCGCTGATCTTCGCGGACCGGGGCGCGAGCGCCGAGGTCGACGAGGTCTCGCGGCTGACCACCGCGATCGTCCTGGACGCGATGGGGACCGGGCACCCGACGCCGGAACAGCGCTCGGCGGTCCGGGTCATCGAGCACACCTGGCACTCGGCCCTGATCACCTGGCTGTCGGGACGCTCCTCGATCGCCCAGGTGAAGATCGACATCGAGACGGTGTGCCGGCTGATCGGGACGAGGGCGCCCACCGGGTGACCGCCGCTACGGTCGCCGTCCGTCGGCCCCGCCCGCGGACAGGGCGGACTGCACGGGGAGCGGGATGCGGGACCGGACCTCGTCCATGCAGGCCTTGTCGGCGGCCGACACGTTGATCAGTCCCGTCTCGAAGCCCTGGAACTCCGCCGACAGGGTCCAGCCGCGCTTCGTGAAGTACTTGTGGGCGATCTGGACCGTCCCGTTCCCGTCCTTGCGCTCGGGCACCTCGAAGGACGGCTGCCAGCCGCGCTCGCGCAGCTCGCCGACCACCGCCTCGTACCGGCCGAGATCGGCCTTCGCGTCCTCCGTCCCGTAACCGCGGTAACCGGCCCCGCAACGGGCCGCGGTCGTCTTCGCCCAGTCCGGATCGTCGGCCGGGGCCCCCGCGTCCGCGACCGCCGCGTCGATGTCCGCCTGGGCCGAGGCCTTCGTGACCGGACCGGTGTCCTCGGCCCGGGCCGTCGCCGACGGGACGGCGGACGGCCCGCCGTCACCCGTGCCGCAGCCCGCGGCGCCGAGCACCACGGCCACGATCACGGTCGCCCGGACCGCCGTCCCCTTGCGCACGTTCTTCCCCACCGTCGTCTCCCACCCCTGTCGATCGCCGCCGGACGGTGATCGTCCGGCGGTGCCGCAGGAGTTTCGCACGGGGCGGGACGTGACGGCCCGTCCGTTTCCGGGGACCGGTGCGAGGCCGCTCACACCCTCGGTGAGCAGCGCGTACGGGCCGGTAGAGTGAGCGGGTCGTCATCATGCCCGTACGGGGGGAAACCGGTGGAAATCCGGTACTGACCCTTCCCCAAGCTCTCGGCTGCGCTCGAGCAGGGGATGCCCCAAGCCGTATGCCGCCCCTTCACGGAGGGCGGCGAGTCGGAATGCCCCGGACGGGACGTGACCGCCGGCACCGTCGAGGAATACGGAGCCGAGCCCGGTGCCCGAGACGTGCCGTGCCCGGCCGCAGGAGAGGGCCCCATGAACACCGTCCGCCGCGCAGCCGCCGCCGCGCTCGCCGCCGTCGCCGTACTCGGCACCGGAGCAGCCGGGCAGGCCTCCGCCGCCCCCTCCCCGACCCCCACCACGGGGAAGCTCCCGGCCGGTCTGTACGGCACGAAGGACCCGACGTACGACGGCGTCTGGCGCCAGTCGCTCGCCTTCCTCGCCCAGCGCGCCACCGGCTACCAGCCCTCCGACCGGGCCGTGGAGTGGCTCCTCGGCCAGCAGTGCGACGACGGCTCCTTCGCGTCCTACCGCGCGGACGCCGCGAAGCCCTGCGACGCGAAGACGATGCGGGACACCAACGCCACCGCCGTCGCCGTGCAGGCGCTCGCCGCCGTCCGCCGCCAGAGCGCCGCCCCCGAGAAGGCCGACCAGGCCGTCAAGGACGGCACCGCCTGGCTGAAGACCGTGCAGAACGAGGACGGCGGCTGGGGCTACGGCGTCGGCGGCGCCAGCGACGCCAACTCCACCTCCGTCGTCGTGGGCGCGCTCGCCGCGACCGGCACGCGCCCCACCACGTTCACCTCCGCCGGGGGCCGCACCCCCTACGACGCGCTCCTCGCCTTCGCCCTGCCCTGCACGGACAAGGAGGGCCCCGGCGCCTTCGCGTACCAGCCCGACAAGGCCGGGAAGCTGTTCGCCAACGCCGACGCCACCGCCGCCGCCGCCCTCGCCGGGCTCGGCAAGAGCATGGTCGCCACCAAGGCCTCCCCCGAGCAGGCGCCCGCCTGCGCCGACCTGTCGAAGCCGACCCCCGAGCGGGCCGCCCTCAACGGCGCCTCCTACCTGGCGAAGGCCCTCGCGAAGACCCACCACCTCGTCCAGCCGCCCATGCCGGGCGCCGCCGATGCAGCCGAGCAGCCCGACTTCGGCAACACCGCCGACGCCGTCGTCGCGCTCTCCGCCGCCGGTGCCGCCAAGGAGGCCATGCCCGCCCTGGAGTGGCTGGAGAAGAACTCCGCCGCCTGGGCGAAGGAGAACGGCCCGGCCGCCTACGCCCAGCTCGTCCTGGCCGCCCGCGCGACGGAGACCGACCCCCGCAAGTTCGGCTCGGTCGACCTGGTCGAGCGGCTCAACGCCGCCGGGCCCGCGCCCAAGAGCCCCGACACCTCCGCCTCCTCCACCACCAGCGACGACGAGGACTCCGGCTTCGACCTCTGGTGGATCATCGGCATCGGCACGGTCGTCGGCGTCGGCATCGGCTTCCTCCTGAGCGGCCGCAAGAAGTGACCTCCGCCGCCGTCAGGACCCCCGCGGCCGGGACCACCACGGCCGGGACGACCACGGTCAGGACCAGCGCGGCCAGGACCACCGCCAGGGTCGCGGGCGCCGCGGCCGGGGCGCTGCTGACCCTCGCCGGGGTCGCGGCCGCCCCGGCGCACGCCGCCGGCTACCGCTACTGGTCGTACTGGGAGAGCGACGGCGGCAAGCCCTGGGCGTACGCCACGCAGGGCCCGGCGACCGCCCGGCCCGCCGACGGCGACGCGGTCGGCTTCCGCTTCGCGGTCAGCCAGGAGGCCGACGACACCGCCAAACCCACCGCCGCCCCGGACTTCGCCCGGATCTGCGGGGACGTGGCGGCGAAGGACGGCACGAAGCGGGTCGCGGTCGTCGTCGACTTCGGCGGCCCGGCCGACGCCCCGCCCGGCGAGACCCCGCCGCCGCGGCGGATCACCACCGGCTGCGCGCAGCTCCGCCCCGACGCGACCGGCGCGGAGGCGCTCGCCGCCGTGGCGAAGCCGCTGCGGTACGACAGCGGGGCCATGCTGTGCGGGATCGCCGGCTACCCGGCGCGGGGCTGCGGCGAGGAGGTGGGCGAGGAGCCCACCGCCACGGCCACCCCTCCGAAGAAGCGGGAGAAGCAGGACGGTGGTGGCGGTCCGTCCGTCGGCGTGCTCGTCGGCGGGGCGGCCGTCCTGGCGCTCGGCGGGGCCGCGATCTGGAAGGCCCGCCGCCGCGGATGAGCACCGCCCCCGCTCGTCGTGCCTTCCGCGGCGCGCTCACGGCTCCCGTCGCGTCCCGGGCCAACGCCCTGCACGCGGGCGCGTGGTGGCTGTGGGCGCTCGGCCTGGCCGTCGCCGCCTCCCGGACCACCAACCCGCTGCTGCTCGGCCTGATCGTCGGCGTCGCCGGCTACGTCGTCGCGGCCCGCCGCACGGACGCGCCCTGGGCCCGCTCGTACGGCGCGTTCGTGAAGCTGGGCCTGTTCGTGGTGGCCCTCCGCGTCGTCTTCTCCCTCCTCCTCGGCTCCCCGATCCCGGGCACGCACCTCCTCCTCACGCTGCCCGAGGTGCCGCTGCCCGACTGGGCGCAGGGGGTGCGGATCGGAGGCCGGGTGACGGCCGAGCAACTGCTGTTCGCGGTGTACGACGGCGCGAAGCTGGCGACCCTGCTGATCTGCGTGGGCGCCGCGAACGCGCTCGCCAACCCGGCGCGGCTGCTCAAGTCGCTGCCGGGGGCTCTTTACGAGGCGGGGGTCGCCGTCGTCGTGGCGATGACCTTCGCGCCGAACATGGTCGCCGACGTGGTCCGGCTGCGGACCGCCCGCCGGCTGCGGGGCCGCCCCACGGGCGGGGTCCGGGCGGTCCTCCAGATCGGCCTGCCGGTCCTGGAGGGAGCCCTCGAACGCTCGATCGCGGTGGCGGCGTCGATGGACGCGCGGGGCTACGGGCGGACGGCCCACGTCCCGGCGTCCGTGCGCCGCACCACGAACGTCCTGACCCTCGGCGGGCTCCTCGGCATCTGCGCCGGATCGTACGGGCTGCTCGCGGCGGAGGGCGCGGGCTACGGGCTCCCGCTGCTCGGCGCCGGGCTCCTCGCCGCCGTGGCCGGGCTCCGGCTCGGCGGGCGCCGGACCGTACGCACCCGGTACCGGCCCGACCGCTGGGGCGCCCGGTCCTGGCTGGTGGCGGGCTCCGGGGTGGCGGTCGCGGTCCTGATGATCCGGGCGAACGCGTACGCCCCGGAGGCGCTGCACCCCGGGGTCGTCCCCCTGGCGGCCCCGGAACTGCCGCTGCTGCCCGCGCTGTCGGTCCTGGTGGGCCTGGTGCCGGCGTTCGTGGCCCCCGTACCCGAGGAGAACCCGTGATCCGCTTCGAGAACGTCTCCGTGAGGTACGAGGAGGACGCCGAGCCGACGCTCCGGAACCTCGACCTCACCGTCCCGGAGGGGGAACTGGTCCTCCTGGTGGGCCCCTCGGGCGTGGGCAAGTCGACCCTCCTCGGCGCGGTGTCGGGCCTGGTCCCCCACTTCACGGGCGGCACGCTGACGGGCCGGGTGACGGTCGACGGCCGGGACACCCGTACGCATCCGCCGCGCGAACTGGCGGACGTGGTCGGCACGGTGGGGCAGGACCCGTCGGCCCACTTCGTCACCGACACGGTCGAGGACGAGCTCGCGTACGGGATGGAGTCCCTGGGGCTCGCGCCCGGCGTCATGCGGCGCCGGGTCGAGGAGACCCTCGACCTCCTCGGCCTCGCCGAACTCCGCGACCGTCCGATCGCGACGCTCTCCGGCGGGCAGCGCCAGCGGGTCGCGATCGGCTCCGTCCTCACCCCGCACCCCAAGGTCCTCGTCCTCGACGAGCCGACCTCCGCGCTCGACCCGTCGGCGGCGGAGGACGTCCTCGCGGTCCTCCAGCGCCTGGTCCACGACCTCGGCACGACGGTCCTCCTCGCGGAACACCGCCTCGAACGCGTCGTCCAGTACGCCGACCAGGTCCTCCTCCTCCCGGAGGCGGTCATGGGCCCCCCGTCCACCGTCATGTCCCTCTCCCCGATCCACCCCCCGGTGGTCTCCCTGGGCCGCCTGGCGGGCTGGACACCACTGCCGCTGACGGTGCGGGACGCGAGGAGGAGGGCGGGGGGCCTGAAGGAGCGCCTGGAGCCGTTGATCGGGACGGGGACTCCTGCGGGGGTCCCTGCGGGGCCTCTCCCCCACCCCTCCCCCTACGCCCGAGGGCGTGGGGGGACCCCCACTTCCCGTAACCGGGGCTCCGCCCCGGACCCCGGTCCTCAAACGCCGGACGGGCTGGATGCGGCGGACACGGGGACCGCCACCACGTCCCGACCCACCGGCTCGGCGTCTCCTTCCGGGGACGATGCCCGCATCTCAGCCCCGCCGGCGTTTGAGGCGCGGGGGTCCGGGGGCGGAGCCCCCGTAAGCGCGGACGGCGACGCGACCCGCCGGGGGCCCGGGGGCAGCGCCCCCGGTTTCGGGAAAGGGCGGGGTGGGGGCTTCTCCCTCTTCTCGCGACGGCGCCCGCAGTCCCAGCCCCAGGACAAGGCACACCCCCCCACCCCCCTCGTCCTCACCACCTCCCTCCACGTCCGCCGCGCCCGCGTGGAGGCCCTCCGCACGATCGACCTCCGCGTCGACCCCGGCGAGACCGTCGCCCTCATGGGACGGAACGGCGCCGGGAAGTCGACCCTCCTGGCCGCCCTCGTCGGCATGATCGCCCCCACCTCCGGCACCGTCCGGATCGCGGGCCGGGCCCCGCACGCCACGGACCCGCGCGAGCTGATCCGCCAGGTCGGCCTGGTGCCGCAGGAGCCGAGGGACCTGCTGTACGCGGACACCGTCGCCGCCGAGTGCGCGGCGGCCGACGCGGACGCGGGCGCGGAGGACGGGACCTGCCGGGCCCTGGTGTCCGAGCTGCTGCCGGGCGTCGCGGACGACACCCACCCCCGGGACCTCTCCGAGGGCCAGCGCCTCGCCCTCGCCCTGGCCGTCGTCCTGACCGGCCGCCCGCCGCTGCTCCTCCTGGACGAGCCGACCCGGGGCCTGGACTACGCGGCCAAGGCCCGCCTCGTCGAGCACCTGCGCGCCCTCGCGGCGGACGGGCACGCGATCGTGCTCGCCACGCACGACGTGGAGCTGGCGGCCGAGCTGGCCCACCGGGTGGTGATCGTCGCGGACGGCGAGGTGGTCGCGGACGGCCCGACGGCCGAGGTCGTGGTCTCCTCGCCCGCGTTCTCGCCACAGGTGGCCAAGATCCTGGCCCCGCAGCCGTGGCTCACGGTCGAGCAGGTGGAGCGGGCGCTGGAAGGCCCGGAGGGAGCGGAATGAGCGCACGCCCCCTCCGCCTCGGCCCCCGCTCGGTCGCCGCCCTCGTCCTCGTCTCCCTGATCGGGATCGCCGCCTTCTGCTGGCCCCTGTTCGCGGACGCCGGCTCGGCCGTGACGTCACACGCCGGTGACGCTCCGTGGCTGTTCGCGGCCCTGCTGCCGCTGCTCGTCGCGGTCGTGGTGGCGACGATCGCGGACTCCGGCATGGACGCGAAGGCGGTCGCGATGCTGGGGGTGCTCGCCGCCGTGGGCGCGGCGCTGCGCCCGCTGGGGGCGGGGACGGCCGGCCTGGAGCCGATGTTCTTCCTGATGGTGCTGAGCGGCCGGGTCCTGGGCCCGGGCTTCGGCTTCGTCCTCGGCGCGGTGACGATGTTCGCGTCCGCGCTGCTCACGGGCGGTGTGGGCCCCTGGATGCCGTTCCAGATGCTGTCGATGGGCTGGTTCACGATGGGGGCGGGGCTGCTGCCGGGGCAGCGGACGCTGCGGGGCCGGGGCGAGCTCCTGATGCTCTCGGCGTACGGCTTCGCGGCGGCGTTCGCGTACGGCACGGTCATGAACCTCCAGGGCTGGGTCCTGCTCCAGGGCCTGAGCAGCGGGATCTCCTTCCAGCCGGGCGCCCCGCTCCACGAGAACCTGGTCCGCTTCCTCGCGTACGTCACCGCCACCTCCCTCGGCTGGGACCTCGGCCGGGCCGCGCTCACCGTCGTCCTCACGCTCACGGTCGGCGGCACGCTCCTGAGGGCGCTGCGGCGGGCGACGCGACGGGCGAACTTCGAGGCCCGGGTCACATTCGAGAGCCCGGAAGGGGCCTCCGCGAGTGAGCCGCCCCACAGGACCTAGGTCACGTACGAGCCGGAATAGTAGAAGTACAGAACCACCCAAAGTCCCGCCCAAGCCCCCATAGCCTGCGGAAACGTACCTCACCCGCCGCCCGGGACGTTCCTCCCGGGTCCGAACCTTCCTCGTACAGGGGGTCGTTGCATCGCCGTTCCGGCCCTGCTTCTCTGGTGGACGTCGCCAGGCAGCCGGTGCTCACCGCAGCGCCTCAGGCAGGCCGGTCCCTCCAGTTCCCGGGTCTCCGGGGCCCTGGTTCCGGCGTGCCGAAAACGCCCGGCGCGGCCTCTGTCCCCGAAGTTAGGTAGAAACCTTGATCCGCTCGCTCACCACTCGTGTCGCCGCCCGCAAGAAGACCTTCGCCGCCTCCGCAGCCGTGCTGCTGGGCGCGTCGGGCGCGGTGCTCGGCACGACGGGCCCGGCCTCGGCCGCCAGCCCGCAGGATGTCGCGCGACAGATCGTTCCCGCCTCGCAGTACGCGTCCTTCAGCAAGATCGTGGCCCACGAGTCCGGCTGGAACCACAAGGCCACCAACTCCTCCAGCGGCGCCTACGGACTGGTCCAGGCCCTCCCGGCCTCGAAGATGTCCTCGGCCGGCTCCGACTGGAAGACGAACCCCGCCACCCAGATCAAGTGGGGTCTCAACTACATGAACGAGCGCTACGGCTCCCCGAACGCCGCCTGGGCGTTCTGGCAGGCCCACGGCTGGTACTGAGAAACAGCCCCGGCACCGCACAGCGCACACGCAAGGCCCCGCCCTCCTCACGGAGGGGCGGGGCCTGCGGCGTTCCCGGGGGCCCTTCCCGAGGAACCGGATCTTCCCCGCGCGCGTCCAAACCGCCATGCGGGGGACACACCACATCCTGATCAGAAGAATCCTGACGGCCTTCGTCGCGCTGCTCGCGCTCCAGGCCGGCTCGCTCGTCGCACCGGCGTACGCCTGCGGTTGCGGCGCGATGATCCCGGACGGGGCGCGGCGGATCGGCGTCGACCGCGAGGAGTCCGCCGTCCGCTGGGACGGGCGCACCGAGACGATCGTGATGCGCTTCAGCGTCCATGGGGACGCCGAGCGGGCGGCCTGGATCATGCCGGTGCCGGGCCGGGCCGACGTCTCCCTCGGCGACCCGGAGCTGTTCGACGAGATCGACCGGCTCACCGCGCCCGAGCGGCGCGACCGCTTCCACTTCTGGCCGCGCGAGGACGACTGGCCGTTCGACACCGATCACGGCGACGGGGCCGGGGCGCCGCCCGGCGCGGGCAGCGGCGTCGGTGTCGTCGGCCGGGAGCGGCTCGGCCCCTTCGACGTGGCCCGGCTGACCGCCACCGACCCGGACGCGCTCGGCGACTGGCTCCGCACGAACGGCTTCGACCTGCCCGACCGGCTCACCGGCGCGCTCGGGCCGTACGTCGAGCGGACGTGGGAGTACGTGGCGGTCCGCCTCGCGCCCGAGGAGAAGGGCTCCGTCCTCCGGGGCGAGCTGACCCCGCTGCGGATCGCCTTCGCCTCGCCCGAGCTGGTCTATCCGATGCGGCTCTCGCGGCTCGCGAAGACGCCCCAGACCCTCGGCCTGTCCGTCCTGGCCGACCACCGGATGGAGCCCCGCTCCCCCATCGGCGGCGACCGGCCCGAGGTGACCTTCGCGGGGCGGATCGAGCGGCCCGAGGGGGCCGTGGCCGCGCTCGCGGGCGACCGGCCGGTCCATCTGACGGTCCTGGAGCAGGAGTTCCCGCACCCGGAGCGGATCGACGACGACCACCGCCTGCGGCGGGTCGCCGACACCCCGTACCGCGAAGTCGTGTACACCGACCGGCTGCTGACCGTCGCCGGCGGCGTCCCCGCCTGGCTCCTGACGGTGGGCGGCGGCCTGCTGCTCACGGCGGTGGCGACGCTCCTGGCCGTACGGGCGTCACGACGCCGCCGGGCCCCGGCGGCGGGTGTACGTTCGACCGCATGACCACTTCGCAATGGACCGACGTCGACGCCTACTTCACCGAACTGCTCGCCCCGGACGACGAGGCGCTGTCCGCCGCGCTCGCCGCCTCGACGGCGGCCGGCCTGCCGGAGATCGCCGTCGCCCCCAACCAGGGCAAGCTGCTCCACCTCCTCGCCCGGGTGCAGGGAGCGCGGAACATCCTGGAGATCGGCACCCTCGGCGGCTACAGCACGATCTGGCTGGCCCGCGCGCTGCCCGCCGACGGGCGCCTGGTCACCCTGGAGTACGACCCGGCCCACGCGGACGTCGCCCGCTCCAACATCGCCCGCGCCGGTCTCGACAAGCTCGTCGAGGTCCGCACGGGCGCGGCCCTGGACAGCCTGCCGCAGCTGGAGGCGGAGGGCGCGGGCCCGTTCGACCTGGTCTTCATCGACGCGGACAAGGTCAACAACCCGCACTACGTGGAGTGGGCCCTGAAGCTCTCCCGGCCGGGCACGGTGATCGTCGTCGACAACGTGGTGCGGGGCGGCAAGGTCGCCACCGCCCACCCGGACGACCCGTCCGTCACCGGCACCCGCGAGATGTTCGACCTGGTCGCCCGCGAACCGCGCCTGGACGCGACCGCGTTCCAGACGGTCGGCTCGAAGGGCTACGACGGGCTGCTGCTGGCCCGCGTGGTCGACTGACCGTCCATGGGGGTCGGCGCGCTCCGCCGCCACCCCGCGAAGAGCGGCAACTCCCCTTCGGCGTCGAGGACGACGACGCCGAAGGGCCGGTCGAAGGCGATCCGCTCCACCGCCTCGCGGCGGGGCGGGGCCGCGCTCCGGGCCATCCTGACCTGGGTGACGGCCGCCGCCTCGACGCCCTCCTCGGCGACCTCGACCACCGCCTCCTGCACCACCTTGTCGATGAAGAGGGGGTCGGGGGAGAGGCCGGAGAAGTCGGCTCCGGGGCGCAGGGCCAGGTCGAGGCCGAGCGCCGCCAGGTGCGCGTGCGCCTCGGTCCTCGTACGGAGGGTGAAGCGCGGCAGGAGGAGGTCGGCCGCGTCGGCGGCGAGCCGCTTCCGCGCCCCGGGCCCGGCCCAGGCGGCGGGCAGCACCTCGCCGGGCCCGGCCTCCTCCGCGCCGAGCACGAACCGCACCGGGGCGGCCCCCTCCCCCGCGCAGGGCAGCTCCACGACGGTGACCCCGTCGACGTACCAGACCCGGGCGGACGGGATCCGCAGCCGCATGGTCGGTACGGGTCGGATGCGGCCGTCCCCGTCGGTGAAGGGCTCGTCGCGGGTGAGGTGCCGGGGAAAGGCCACGGCCCAGGAGGCCTTCAGGGCGAGGGCGTTGAGCAGGACGAGCTCCTCGGAACCGTCGAGCCCGAGCGGCAGCCCCCCGATCCGCCCGCCGGTGGCCTCCCGCACCCACGCGTCGAGCGCGCTCTGCGCGCCCTCGCCCAACTCCCCGAACCGCACGTCGGGCAGCCCCCGCCGGAACTCCTCGCGGACCGGCACCCGGGCCCACACCCCGGTGGCCACCGCGAGCCCCTCCGCCCCCGCGAGCCGCCGCCCGACCCCGGTCACGGCCCCGGCGGCCGCCTCCCCCTCGACCCCGAGCAGCCCGTACAACTCCCCGGCGGTCCGCCCCCGCGCCCCGGCCGCGACGGCCCCGAGCGCCAGCCACAACCCGACCGGCGACACGACGAAGTCCCCGTCCCCGAGCCGGGACAGCCAGCGCGCGGCCAGGGTCCGTACCGTGTCCGCCGGAACCGTCGACTCGAAGCCGCCCATGTTCTCTCCCTGCCTCTGAACCGTTGCCTCTATGAGCATCTTGACTGCTCCCCCTCTACCCGGAGGGACGGGGATTCCTGGCTCGGGCCGCCTCCTCCTCCAGCGGCGTCGTGACGACGACCTGTGGGCGCTGCCGGGCGGGGCGATGGAGATGACCGAGTCCCTGCCCGGCGCGGCCGTGCGGGAGGTCAAGGAGGAAACGGGCCTGGACGTCGAGATCACGGGTCTCGTCGGCACGTACACCGACCCCCGTCACGTCATCGCGTACGGCGACGGAGAGGTGCGCCGGCAGTTCAACGTCTGCTTCACGGCCCGGGTCGTGGGCGGCGCCCTGGCGATCTCGGAGGAGAGCACGGAGCTCCGCTTCGTGGCGCCCGGGGAACTCGACGCGCTCCCCATGCACCACACCCAGCGGCTGCGCGTCGGGCACGCCCTGGAGCGCCGGTCGGCCCCCTACCTGGGATAGCGTCCGTTCGAGGCCGGGCGCGGCGCCCGGCCCGTGTTTGCTGAGAGGTGTCGTGTGCCCAGTGTGGTGAAGATCAACGTCCTGACCGTGCCGGCCGAGCAGCGCGAGGTGCTGGAGCAGCGGTTCGCCTCGCGGGCCGGGGCCGTCGAGGGGTCCGACGGGTTCGAGTGGTTCGAGCTGCTGCGGCCCCTGGAGGGCACCGACCAGTACCTGGTGTACACCCGCTGGCGCAGCGAGGAGGACTTCCAGAACTGGATGAACGGTTCCATGCGGGCCGCCCACCAGGGTGGCGGCGAGGGCGGCGGCGAGCGGCCGAAGCCCGCCGCGTCCGGGTCGACCCTGTGGTCGTTCGAGGTCGTGCAGCAGGCGGCGCCGAAGGGCTGAGCCCGTAAAACCCGGGTGCGCCGCCGGTCGCGCGCGTCCCACAATGGCGCGCGTGACCTGGACCCTCTCCCCCGAGCGCGTCGGCACTCCCGACGCCACCGCCCTGCGCCGTGACTACTACGACGAGGTCGCGAGCCGGTACTGGAAGCGGCCCGCGACGGCGGCCGAGATCGACGAGGGGCTGACGGACGACGGGGCCGGGCTGCTCGCCCCGCCGACCGGGGACTTCCGGGTCGCCCGGTTCGGGGGCGAGCCGGCCGGATGCGGCGGGGTGCTCCTCCTCGACGGGGGCCGGGCCGAACTGACCCGGGTCTACCTGCGGCCCGCCTTCCGGGGCCGGGGCGGGGCCGGGCTCCTGCTGGACGCCCTGGAGGACGCGGCCCGCGCGCTCGGCGCCCGCCGGACGGTCCTCAACACGCGCCTGGACCTGATCGAGGCGCGGACCGTGTACGTGCGGCACGGGTACGCGGAGATACCGGCGTACTGCACCGGTCCGTACATGGAGATCTGGTACGGCAAGGAGTTGCTTCCGGTCGCAGCGGTATGAGGGGGAGGGGAGGCATGGAGGGGGATCCGCTCGTCGCGGCGGTGTCGAGCGGGGACGAGTGCGGCGTCAGGAACCTGTTGGAGGACGGCGCGGATCCTGATTCGCTCGACGAGCGGGGTACGTCCGTGCTCTGTCTGGCCGTTGCCGCATTCAGGTCGTCGATCGCCGGGGAGCTGGCGTCCGCCGGCGCGGACGTGCTCCGCCGGCTGGACGACGGGAGCACCCCGCTGCTGCGGGCCGTCGACAGCGGCTCCGTCGGTCTCGTCTCCAGCCTGCTGGATGTGACCCCGCTCGACGGGGCCGCCCGCGCGGAACTGCTGGCCCGTGCCCGGGAGTGGCACGAGAGGGGCCCGGTCGCCGTGCTGCGCGAGCGGACCGGTTCCCCGGACCCGGTGGAGACCGTCCGGGTGCGGGACGGGGAGTGGTTCACCGAGTACCACGAGATCCGGCTCGGCGGGACGGCCGTCCGCGACGGCCATACAGGGGTCCTCACCCTCCTGGAGAAGCGCTTCGGGCTGCGTCCGGGCGTCGACGAGCTGGCCGCACGCGCGTGCGCGCTCGAACACCCCGACAGTGGGTTCGCCTCCTGGTGGGAGATCACCGCCACCCTCGCCGAGCGGCAGGACGACGAGACGTGGGAGGCCGCGGCGGCGCTGCGCGCCCGTTCCGACCCCCTGTACCGGCGCTTCGGCGCGGACGTCGTGGGCTTCCTCGACACCTGGGACCAGGAGTCCGAGGACCCGGGTCCGTTCGCGCGGCGCAATCCGGAGTTCTTCCTCGACTGGGCGGCGGAGGAGGAGCACCCGGGCGTCCTGGCGGAGATCCTGGCCTGTCTGGGCGACCACGAGGACCCGAGGATCGAGCCCCTGGGGCTCTCCCACCTCGCGCACCCCGATCCGCGGGTGCGCCTCATGGTGCCCCGGGCCCTGGAGCGCCGGGCACTGGGCGACCGGGGGTGGTGGACCTACCGCACCCCCGAGGGGCTGGAGGCCATGCTCACCCTGGCCCGGGACCCCGACGCCGCCGTCCGTGGACTCGTCGCCCACCACCTCGCGGAGAGCCGGGATCCCGCGCCCGCCGTCGGGGACGCGCTGGCCGGGCTCCTCGACGACGAGGAGCAGCGGACACGGATCTGGGCGGCCTTCGGCCTGGCCGAGCGGGACGATCCGCGCTGTGTCGACGGCGCCGCCCGCGTGGGGCCCGTGGCCGAGGAGTACACCGAGCCCTGGTCGTGGATCCTCTACGCGCCCGACCGGTACGAGGAGCGCCGGAGGGAGCGGGAGGCGGCGACGGAGTGACGGGCCGTCGCCACCGCGTCACGCGCTCAAGCGTTCACGTGCTCACGTGCTCACGTGCTCTCCCGCTCCCCCGCTCCCCCGCTCACGCGTGGTGATCGCGGGGCGGTTCCGACGTGCGGGGCCGTTCCGCGTCGGAGCCGCTCAGTTCGGCCGTCAGCTCCTCCACGAGTTTCACCAGGTCGGTGGGCCGTTCGGGGTCCCACCAGTCGCCGAGGAGTTCGGCGAGCGACTCCTCCCGCGCCTTGGCGAGCCGGGTGGAGACCCGTACGCCCTCCTCGGTGAGGATCAGCTGGAGGCCCTCGCGGGCGACCAGGCGCCGTTCCTCCACCTGCCGGGAGGCCTCCGTGATCGCCCGCAGCGGTACGGGGGTGGTCTCGGCGAGCCGGGCGGGCTCCACGGTGCCGTGCCGGCGGATGCGCAGCAGCAGCCAGCTCGCGGCGGGCAGCAGGTCGAGCCCGGCGCGCTCGGTGATCTTCACGTAGACCGCCTTGCGTCCCTCGCGGGAGCCGAGGACGGACAGCGCGCGGGCGCACTCGTCGTACGAGGAGCGCTCGACCGGGTTGGAGGCGAGGGTCTGCGTGGTGTCGGGCGCGGTGACCGAGGTGCGGAGCCGGTCCTCCTTGAGGAACCAGGCGATGACGAAGGCGACGAGGACGACGGGCGACGCGTACAGGAAGACGTCGGTGATGGACGTGGAGTACGCGTGGAGCACGGAGGGCCGCAGCTCGGGCGGGAGCTGGGCGACGGCGCGCGGGTCGGCGGCGACCTGGCCGGGGCCGACGCCGGGCGGCAGGTCCGGTCCGGCGGCGGCGAAGACGTCCTCCAGTTTGGAGGTGAGCCGGTTGGTGAAGAGCGTGCCGAAGACGGCGACGCCGAAGGACGCGCCGATGGAGCGGAAGAAGGTGGCCCCGGAGGTGGCGACGCCGAGGTCCTCGTAGGAGACGGCGTTCTGCACGACGAGGACGAGGACCTGCATGACGAGGCCGAGGCCCGCGCCGAAGACGAAGAAGTAGGCGCTCATCTCCCAGGTGGAGCTGGTCTCCGTCAGGCGGTGGAGGAGGAGCAGGCCGATCGCGGTGAGGGCGGTGCCGGCGACGGGGAAGACCTTCCAGCGGCCGGTGCGGCTGACGACCTGGCCGGAGGCGGTGGAGGTGAGCAGCAGGCCGAGGACCATCGGCAGCATGTGGACGCCGGACATGGTCGGGGTGACGCCCTGCACCACCTGGAGGAACGTCGGCAGGTAGGTCATCGCCCCGAACATCGCGAAGCCGACGACGAAGCTGATGACCGAGACGAGGGTGAAGGTCCGGATCCGGAACAGCTTGAGCGGCAGCACGGGCTCGGCCGCCCGTCCCTCGACGTACACGAACCAGACGAGGAGTACGGCTCCGAGCACGGCGAGGCCGATGATCTGCGGCGATCCCCAGTCCCAGGTGGTGCCGCCGAGGGAGGCGACGAGGACCAGGCAGGTGGCGACCGAGGCGATGAGGAAGGTGCCGAGGTAGTCGATGGTGTGCTTCGTGGAGCGGACCGGGATGTGCAGGACGGCGGCGATCACGAAGAGGGCGACGACCCCGATCGGCAGGTTGACGTAGAAGACCCAGCGCCAGGAGAGGTGCTCGGTGAAGAGGCCGCCGAGGAGGGGGCCGAGGACGCTGGTGGCGCCGAAGACGGCGCCGAAGAGGCCCTGGTACTTGCCGCGCTCCCGGGGCGGGACGAGGTCGCCGACGATCGCCATGGACAGGACCATGAGTCCGCCGCCGCCGAGGCCCTGGAGGGCGCGGAAGCCGATGAGCTGCGGCATGTTCTGGGCGATGCCGCAGAGGGCGGAGCCGATGAGGAAGAGGACGATGGCGGCCTGGAAGAGCTTCTTGCGTCCGTACTGGTCGCCCAGCTTGCCCCAGAGGGGGGTGGCGGCGGTGGACGCCAGCATGTAGGCGGTGACCACCCAGGAGAGGTGCTCCATGCCGCCGAGCTCGCTGACGATGGTCGGCAGGGCGGTGGAGACGATGGTCTGGTCGAGCGCGGCGAGCAGCATGCCGAGCAGCAGCGCGCCGATCGCGACGAGGACGGTGCTGTGGCGCTGCCCCTCCCCCGGTGCGGAGGCACCTCCGCCGGGCGGGGACGGGCGTAGGTCCTGGGCCATGGGCGTCTCCTCGGCGTCTTTTCCTCGGGCAGCCTCTCCATCCTGATCCGAATGTCCGGTTATGGCCTGCGGAGGGGCACGCCTGTTCCCCCAGCGGGAGGGGGTGGGCTGCATAATCGCTCGCAGTTGTATCGGGGAGGGGACCCATCATGACCGGACACGTCTGTCCTGAATGCGGTGTACACAGACCTGGCTGCGCCTGCGCCCGGGCCGAACTGGCGGCGGCCGAGGACTTCGATCCGCTGCGGATCCGGCCGTACGTGACGCTGAACGCGGGGGAGGACGCGGGAGCGGGGGCGGGAGCGAAAGCGGGGCCGGGAGCGGGGGCGGGGCCGGGAGCGGGGGCATATGGCGGGGCGTACGGAACGAAGGCGCACGACGCGGAGGCGTACGGCGCGGGGGGCGCCGACGTGGATCCGCCGACCGCCCGGTTGGCGGCGGTCCGTCCGGGCCCCTCTCCGCAGGGTCACCCGTACGGGGACGCCACCGGGCCGGTGCCGTACGCCGGCCACGAGGGCGACCCCTCCGAGACGATGCCGCTGCTGCTGCGCGGGGTCGGCGAGGTGCCGCCCCCGCCCGGCGGGGACCGGCCGCGGGGCCGCAGGCGCGGCGTGGCGATCGCGGCGGTGGCCGCCGTCGCCGTGGCGGGCACGGCGGCCCTGGCGGCGGCCGCCCTCGGCGGGGGCGGGACGGACGACCGGGCGGCCGTGCCCGAGGTGACGACGAGCGCGTCCCTGAACCCGGCCGTGTCCGAGGAGCCGTCCCCCTCGTCCGGGAGCCCGGAGCCGATGTCGTCGTCCCCGACGCCGCGCCGGACGTCCGCGTCGCCCTCCGCCTCCCCGTCCGCGACGGCCTCCGCCTCCCCCTCCGCTTCGGCTTCGGGGTCCGCCGACGCCTCCGCGGGTCCCGGCGCGTCGACCGGTCCGGCGGCCCCTCCCGCCGTCACGGCCCCGGCGTCGCCGACGGGCACGCCGTCGGCGACGACCGCGGGGCCCACGCGGTCCCCGGAGGCGACGGAGGAGCCCGAGCGGGCCATGACCCTCAGCTACGGCGACGAGGGGCCCGAGGTGGAGGACCTCCAGTGGCGGCTGCGGGCCGCCTGGGTCTACTTCGGCCCGGTCGACGGCCGCTACGGCAACAAGGTCCGGGAGGCCGTCCGGGAGTTCCAGCGCTGGCGGTCGATCCAGGACGACCCGCCGGGCGTGTACGGGCCGAGCACGCGCGCGGTACTGGAAGGGGAGCAGTCGGGGGGCTGAGCGGCGGGGCGACCCGGGGTCACGGGCCGAGGGCGCGGGCCGGGGCCGGGACCAAGGCCGGGGCCGGGATCGGGGCCGGGGCCGGGATCGGGGCCGGGACCGGTGCGACGACAGGCGGTACCGGATGACGGCCGACAGTCCCAGGATGCGGACACCGGGAGGGCCGGTTGGCCAAGACCGCCCCCGGTTTTGTATCGTTAAAAAACAAAGTGGCCCCGCCCGCACTCCCTGACCGGTGGGCGGGTCCGCCTTGTTCTCCGCGCCACCCCCTCTGGAGACCCCGATGCCTGCCACCACCCCGGCAACGCTCACCGCCCGCGCCCTCCTCCTCGACATGGACGGCACCCTCGTCAACTCGGACGCCGTCGTCGAACGCTGCTGGCGCCGCTGGGCCGAGCGGCAGGGCCTGGACGGGGACGCCGTGCTCCAGGTGGTCCACGGCCGCCAGGGGTACGCGACGATGGCCGTGCTCCTCCCGGACCGCCCGATGGAGGAGAACCACGCCGACAACCGGGTCATGCTCGCCGAGGAGACCGCCGACCTCGACGGGGTCGTGCCGGTCGGCGGCGCACCCGCCTTCATGGCCGCGATCGCGGACCTGCCGCACGCCCTGGTGACCTCGGCGGACGAGGCGCTCGCCCAGGCGCGGATGGGGGCGGCGGAGCTGCGCGTGCCGGAGATCCGGATCACGGCCGAGTGCGTCGGTGCCAGCAAGCCGGACCCGGAGGGCTTCCTGAAGGGCGCGGCCGCACTGGGCTTCGCCCCGGAGGACTGCGTGGTCTTCGAGGACTCCGAGGCCGGCATCCGGGCGGGCCGCGCGGCCGGCATGCGCGTCGTGGGCGTGGGCCCGCGCGCGGCGGCCTTCGCACCGGACGCGTACGTGCCGGACCTCACCCGCCTGCGGGTCGAGGCGGCACCGGACGGCACGATCACGCTGACGACGACCACCGCGTCGTAACGCCCCTCCCCCACCCGCACCCCCGCTCGCGCGCGGCCGGACCGTCCGGCCGCGCGCGAGCGCTTTTCGTTGCGGCCACCCGCCTCCGACGCCGACCGGCACCCGCGCGGACGAACGCGTAACCTCCGTACGGGCGAAGGGACTTGCGCGCACGCCTCCCGGCGTCACGCACGCCCCCGGAGCCCCGCACGCCCCTCCCGGAGCCCCGTACACACCCCGGAGCCCGCGCGGACGCGCCGCACGTTCCGCCGGGCCTCTGGACGCGCCGGGCCCCCGGCCCCACACTCCCGGGTGACCGACCCCACCCACCGGCGCCACCCCACCGGCGCGGCGCCCCGTATGCGCCCCCCGCGCGCACCGCACCCCGCACCACCCCGCGCTCCGCCCCCTCAACCCCCGACCACCGGGCGGAATCTGGCGCTCCGTCAGCACACGCACACCCCTTGATGTGACGTGCCCATGTCGTCACCCTGTTACCTGGCGCACCCCGTACGGAAACCTGGCGCCGCCACGATGACCGGGCCGCCGCCCGGTGCCCCACGGGGACGGCACCCGCCAAGGTCCCCCCACCTCAAGGGAGTTCACATGTCCGTCCGCAGCGTCTACGCGCGTCGACTCGCCGTGCTCGCCACCTCCGCCGCCCTCACCGTCACCGGCCTCCTCGCCACCGCCCCCGCCGCCCAGGCCGCCATGCCCACCCCGGTCAGCGCCGCGACCGCGCGCACCTACCTGGCCGCCCTCACGGTGAAGGCGGAAGGTTCCACCTCGGGCTACAGCCGGGACCTCTTCCCGCACTGGATCACCCAGTCCGGCGCCTGCAACACCCGCGAGACCGTCCTCAAGCGGGACGGCAACAACGTCGTCACGGACTCCAGTTGTGCCGCCACCGGCGGCAGCTGGTACTCCGAGTACGACGGCGCCACCTGGACCGCCGCCTCGGACCTCGACATCGACCACATGGTCCCGCTCGCCGAGGCCTGGCGCTCCGGCGCCAGCTCCTGGACCACCGCCCAGCGCCAGTCCTTCGCCAACGACCTGACCCGCCCGCAGCTCATAGCCGTCACGGACAACGTCAACCAGGCCAAGGGCGACCTCGACCCGGCGAAGTGGCTGCCCTCGCGGACGGCCTACCGCTGCACGTACGTCAGGGCCTGGGTGCACGTGAAGTACCACTGGAACCTCAGCGTCGACTCCGCCGAGAAGAGCGCCCTCCAGTCCGTCCTCAACGGCTGCTGACACCAGTCCACTTGAAGAAACGTCACGGCACGCTCGCCGGGAAGTGAACACGACCACACACTTCCCGGCGGTCCGATGTTGAACTTGCAAGTACTAGTGAGGTGAACCTAACCTACGGACTCATCGGTTCCGTCCCCCACCTCGTCCGCCGACGGACGAGGCCAGACCGAAGGAGTCCCACCCCATGAGCAACACCAGCGATCCCACCGCACCGGGCAAGACCGGCGAGGCGGCCGGTACGGCCGTCGACACGAACGCCGGCACCCGTACCGGTGCCGAGGGCGCGGCCGGCCTCACGGCCCGCCTGGACCAGGCCCGGCCGTACGCACTCGGCCTCTTCCGCATGGTCGTCGGCCTGCTCTTCCTCTGCCACGGCGCCGCCTCGCTCTTCGGCGTCCTCGGCGGGGCCCACGGCGGCGGCACGGTCGAGGCGGGCACCTGGCCCGGTTGGTACGCGGCGGTGATCCAGTTCGTCGCGGGCGGCCTGGTCCTGCTCGGCCTCGGCACCCGCAGCGCCGCCTTCCTGGCCTCGGGCTCGATGGCGTACGCGTACTTCGAGGTCCACCAGCCCGGGGCCCTCTTCCCGCTCCAGAACGGCGGCGAGACCTCGGCCCTGTTCTGCTGGGCCTTCTTCCTGCTCGTCTTCACCGGCCCGGGCGCGCTGGCCCTGGACCGGCTCTTCGGGGCCGGGGGCCGGAACGGCGCGGACGCGACCGCGCACGGGGAGAGGACCGCGAAGAAGACCGAGGAGCACGAGGAGCAGGCCGCGCCGGTCACGGCCTGAGCCCGGGTCCGGGCCGGATCCCCGTCCCCCCGCCCGGCCCGGAGACGCACAGGACCAGCAGGACCGGAAGGCTCATCAGTCTCGGCGTCCTACAGGAAAGGGGCCGGGGTCCGCAGCACGGATTCCGGCCTTTTCCCGCACGCGGTGTGCGTCCGGTACCGACCCCGTACCGGACGACTCCCTCCAGGTTCCCGCACGATCGAACACCGGCGCGCGGCACCGGCGGTGACACCGGCGGTGACACCGGTCCGCAGCACCGACGTCGCGCGCCGGCACCCCGCCGGGCCCGCCCGGCACCCACCCGGCGGCGGGACCCCGATCCCGCGTAGGCTCTGCCCCTGTGAATCTGCTCGACAGCCTGGGCTCGCTGCGGTCGCTCACCGCCGGCCCGTGGATCTATCCGGTGGTGGCGACGTCGATCCTGCTCGACGTCTTCCTGCCCGTGCTGCCGAGCGGCTTCCTGGTGATCACCGCGGCCACGGCGGCGACCGCCGCGACGGCGACCGCGGCCTCCCCCGACGTGCCGTCGCTCCTCCCCCTGCTGCTCTGCGCGGCCACGGCCTCGGTGCTCGGCGACTTCCTCGCGTACCGCCTGGCGCGCCGGGGCGGGGCGAGGCTGGACCGGGCGATAGCCCGCTCACGGCGCCTCTCCCTTGCGCAGGAACGTCTCGGCACCGCGCTCGCCCGGGGCGGCGGACTGCTCGTGGTGCTCGCGCGCTTCGCTCCGGCGGGCCGCTCCGTGGTCTCGCTGGGCGCGGGCGCGGCGAAGCGGCGGAGCAAGGAGTTCCTGCCGTGGTCCGCCCTCGCGGGCGTGACCTGGGCGTCGTACAGCGTGGGGCTCGGCTGGCTGGGCGGTCAGTGGCTGGGCGCGACCTGGTTCAGCGCGGGGGTGTCGACCCTCGCGCTCTTCCTGGCGGGCGGCCTCGCCGCGTACCTCCTGCGCCGTCCGGCCACGGCTCCGGCGCCCGCTTCCTGAGGACGGGCGCGGTCCTACTGGGCGCGGGTGCGTTCGCGCGGGTCACGAGCGCGCCCTCGCGGGGTGCGGGTGCGCCCCGCGCACCTCCAGGCCGTCGAGGAGTCTCGCGGTGGCCTCGGCGATCTCGTCCACGGCCCGCTCGAAGACCTCGCGGTTGTGGGCGGCGGGGGCGCGGAAGCCGGAGACCTTCCGGACGTACTGGAGGGCGGCGGCGCGGATGTCGTCCTCGGTCGCCTCCTCGGGAAGCACGGGCGGGCGGAGCGTCTTGATGCTGCGGCACATGCCTCCAGTGTGGCGCGCCCCACTGACAACCGCCCGGCTCGCCATCACGCCCCCCTACGCCCCGACGCCGCCGAGGCCGCGTCTGCTCCGGGCGTTGATCTCGGCGGTACGGGCCCGCAGCTCGTGCAGGGGCGTGGCGGGCTGGACGTCGACGGGCTCGGCATCCCACTCGGTGCCGCCGTGGACGGCACGGATGCGGAAGCGCCCGGAGACGCTGTCCACGTAGAACCCGACCCGCCCGGTGGCGGTGTCACGGACGAGGTCACCGACCTCGGGCAGTGGCTGCACGCGTCCCCTCCGTCCCGGAACCTGAAGCATGGGGACACTCAGGGAAGCGCGGCGACCCGGCCCTGTCAACGTATCTCTAGAGATGTCCCCCGATGGATGGATCGACCGGTCGGGACGGCGTACACGTGTGCTTCCGCGTCGAGGGGCGCGCCGTAGGGTGTCCCGCAGATGAAGGGAGTGGTCCACCCGTGACCGACCAGGACAGCGCTCGACGGCCCAAGTACCAGCGGATCGCTGATGAGTTGAGGGACGCGATCCGGTCGGGCGCCTTCGCGCCGGGCGACCGGCTCCCCGGCGAGAACGACCTGATGGCGACCTACGGGGTGGCGCGGATGACGGCCCGGCAGGCCCTCTCCGTGTTGCGGACCGAGGGGCTCGCCGAGGCGCGCAAGGGCTCCGGGGTGTTCGTCCGCGTCTTCCGCCCGCTGCGCCGCCGGGGCATCCCGCGCCTGGCGGGCGACCTCTGGGGCGGTGGCCGTTCGATCTGGTCGGCGGACGTGGAGGACCGGGACCTGGTGGTCGACCGGATCGAGGTGGGCGAGGCGGAGGCCGGCGCCCGGGTCGCGGAGGCGCTGAACCTGCCGCCGGGCGCGCCCGTCTGCGTCCGGAGCCGCCGGTTCGTCCTGGACGACAGGCCGGTGCTGTTCTCCGTCTCGTACCTCCCGGCCGAGCTGGTGCGCGGGACGCCGATCGCCGAGCGGGACACGGGCCCGGGCGGCACCTACGCCCGCCTGGCCGAGCTGGGCCGGCGGCCGGTGCGCTTCCGGGAGGAGATCCGCTCCCGGATGCCGACGGCGGAGGAGTCGGAGCGGCTGGCCCTGGAGCTCGGGACGCCGGTGATCCTCGTCGACCGCACGGCCTTCACGGAGGCGGGGGTGGCGGTGGAGCTGAACGAGATGACCCTGGACTCGTCGTCGTACGTCCTGGAGTACGACTTCGACGCGTGAGGGCCGCGCGGGGGGCCCGTGGGGCGCGGGCCCGCGTCACGCACCCGGTCCGGCGGGGGTCTCGATCCACTCCTCCCGGCCCGCCCCGGGGACGAACCGCAGCCCGGGGTCGGCGTGGGCGACCTCCCCGGAATACGCGGCGGCGGCGAGCGCGACGGCCTCGCCCGGCTCCGTACCGGGTCCGACGTGGGTGAGGACGAGGCGGCGGGCCCGCGCCTCGGCGGCGCTCCGCCCGGCCTGCGCGGCCGAGTGGTGCCCGGGGCCGTCCCCGTCGGCCTCGCAGAGCAACAGGTCGCAGTCACGGGCGAGTTCGACGAGGGAGGGGCAGGGCTTGCAGTCCCCGGAGTACACGAGCGAGCACCCCCGCCCGTCCTCGACGCGCAGGGCGAAGGCGGACGGGCCGCCGTGCTCGACGGCCCGGGAGCGGAGGGTGAGGCCGCCGATCCGGGTGACGTGCCCGTCGTACAGCTCCTCCACGGCGAAGGCCTTCTCGACGGGGCTGCGGACGGGCCCGTTGGTGAGGAAGCCGGCGAGGCGGTCGGCGGTGCCGGGCGGGCCGAGGAGCGGGAGGGGCAGGGGGAGGTCGAGCCCGGCGTACAGCAGGGCGTAGGAGGCGGTGAGGAGGTCGGCGCTGTGGTCGGCGTGCAGGTGGGAGAGCCACACGGCGTCGACCCGGTCGAGCGCGACGTACCGCTGGAGTTCCGCGAGGGTGCCGGTTCCGGCGTCGACCCACACCCGCGCGCCGCCGCCCTCGACGAGGAAACCGGAACAGGCGTTGCCCGGGCGGGGGTAGGGGGTGGCGGATCCGAGGACGGTGACCCGGAGGGCGTCGGTGACCCGGAGGGCGTCGGTGACCCGGAGGGCGTCGGTGACCCGGGAGGTATCGCCGCCTCGGGGGGTATCGCCGCCCCGGAGAGCGTCGGTGTCCCGAGGGGCGTCGCTGACCATGCGGCGAGCCTAGAACAGGCGTGCCTCCTCCCGCCCCCGCTTTCCCGCAAGTTGTGCGGAGGGGGTGAAGATCGTGCGTATCCTGTGTGCTCGCCGGATCCCCATCGGCGGGGACCCGGCAGAAATCGAGGGACATCCATGCTTCGTGCACGCACGCTCGCGGCCGTGACCGCGGCCGCCGCCTCCGGCGTCCTCCTGCTGCCCGCGCAGGCCCAGGCCGCCGGCTCGGTCCACCTCTACAAGATCTGGTACGACAGCCCCGGTTCGGACAACCGGTCCACCGCCAGCCTCAACGGCGAGTACGTGCAGATACGCAACACGACCGGCGCCTCGGTCAACCTGCGGGGCTGGACGCTCACGGACGCGGCCAACCACAAGTACACGTTCGGCAACTTCGTCCTGGGCAAGGGCAAGACCGTGACGGTCCGCACGGGCCGCGGCACGAACACCTCGGCGAACGTCTACCAGAACCGCGGGGCGTACGTCTGGAACAACGACCGGGACACGGCGACGCTGCGCAAGTCGAACGGCGCGAGCGTCGACACCTGCTCGTACAACTCGACGCGGGTGGACTACAAGTGGTGCTGACGCGGCACCGCGTCTGAGGGGGTGGGCTCCGGAGACCGCCGGGGCCCACACCACAAACGCTCCTACTGGCCGCCCTCCCCGCCCACTCCGCTCCGGGCACTCTCCACCTTCACGCTCTCGGTCTGCACGCTCTCGGCCCGGACGCTCTCCACGACCACGCTCTCGGTACGGGCGGCGGGAACCCCGACCTGCACGTCGGAGTTGACCTGCCCGCCGAGCGTCATGACGTTCAGGGTGGCCGAGTTCTCGTTGGCGATGGCCTTCTCGACCCGGGCGACCAGCACGGAGAACGCCTCGCGCTTCGACAGGCCGCGGTAGGGCCCCACCTTCGTCTCGAAGTAGACGCGCTCGTGCCCGAGGAGCTGTTCGGTGGAGCGGTAGTTCTTCCACTGCTCCCGGTACCGGTAGACGCTCTCCAGCGACACCGCGGCGACGACGACCACGCTCAGGACCGTGGCCGTGATCCGCGCGAAGCCCAGGTCGAGGTTCACGAACACCGGCACGAACGCCCCGCCGACGACGGACACGGTCCGCATCCGCAGGTGCATCGCCTTCATGTGGGTCGCCTTGGCGTCGTACCACCCCTGGTACTGCTCGACGCGCGTCTCGATGTACCGCTGCGGCGTCATCTCGCCGCCCTGCGCGCCCTGTTCGGGCGCGACCCCCGCTTCAGCCATGCGGGGAGTACACCCGCGGCCCGAGGTCCGCGTCAATTCTCCCCGCCTCCAGGGGCCGCCGAAGCGACGGCGGGCAACAAGAAGACGGTAGTGATCAAGACTCGACCTGACGCAGCCCCACCCCGAACACAAAGGACCCCGGACCGATCACGGCCCGAGGCTTTCGCATGCGGATCCGACCACCCGCCCCACGATCCCTAGGATGGACAGCCCGCAAGAAAGGACATGCCCGCACATGCGCCCCCAGCGATTCAGCGACTTCGTCGTCGACATCGTGAAGAACAGCCCGACAGCAGACGGCGTGCAGACCCTCGCCGAGTCCGGTGACACCAAGCACCCCTTCGGCGTGGTCATCACGGTGGGCGCGACCGAGAGCCGGTGGCAGTTCACCGGTCAGCTGCCCGAGGGCGCCAAGCACGAGGGCTTCCTCGACGAACCGTCCACCGGCGCCCCGATCCCCGCCGGGGAGCCGCCCCGGAAGACCGACTCCCCCGAGGCCTGGCTCGCCGCCGCCCTGGCCCAGGCCGCCTCTCCGGAGATCGCGTCCGTCGAACGCTGGTCCACCCAACCGGAAGCGGCCTCCCAGACGGGCCTGACCATCACCTTCCACAACGGCGCCCGCGTCTTCGCCCGGGCCTACTGACCCCCGGAGAGACCCGACTCAGGGAGCCGAAGCCACGGAGACGACCTGCCAGGCGATCATGCCCGTGGCTCCGGCTTCCGCGGTGACGTCGAGGGGCAACTCCTCCGGGGCGCTCTCCACGTCCCGCCTCACGGCCACCCCGTCGCACGGCACGGCCTGCGGATCCCCACCGCCGACGACGACCCGCACGCTCCCGGTCCCCACACACACCACGGAGACCTCCCCCTTCACGAGCGAGGACCGATGGTGCAGGCCCTCCCTCACACGCTCCACCCCGGATTCCACGAATCCCTGATCATCCCCCGAGACCGTCTCGAGCACGGCCTTGGCCCGCTCCCCCTGACTTCCCTCGCTCTCCCCCCGAGGCGTCTTCACCCCCACCGACACCGAGGGAGCACCCACCGGCTCAGCACTCTCGGTGCACCCGGCCACCAGAAGGGACCCGAGAACAAGAACCGCGACCGACGACCTACGCGACGCCGTCACGAACTCACCACCACTCCCGCCGTCCGGCCCGCCCCGTTCCGTCATCCGCACGCTTCCCCCACGTCAAGACCGCTCACGGGACCGCCTGCCAGGTCAGTGAGGCGACCCCTGCGACGACCGTAACCATGGGCGCGGAGATCGGGCAGAAAAGAGCGCCCTTCTGAGCAAGAATTGAGAAAGACGAATTCCGGCCGCTCGAACAGCCCGCGGCCGAAGCGGTGTCAGTCCACCGTGCCACCATCCTCCCGTGCTGAAGATTCCCGGTTACGAGGAAGGCCCGCTGGTCCAGGGCTCCGCCTATCTGAACGACCCGTTGTTCTGGCCGGTGCACCTCGGCACCTGCTTGCGGAGCGAGGACGCTCAGCGGGCCGCGTTCGGCGCCGACTGGGAGGCCGCGATGGACCTGCTCCACCTGCTGCACGACGAGCGCGCCTGGCCGGTGTTCGACGTGCCCCTGCGCTCCGGGCACACCTTCCACGTCGTCTACCGCAACATCGAGGGAGAGCGCGGGGTGGACTACCTGCTCCATCACCCGACGTGGCCGGTGGCGGAGACCGTCGCCGTGGACGACGGCCACTTCATGGGGCCCGGCCTGGCCTGGCCGGAGCTGTTGTCCGTCGCCCGGCAGCCGACGGCACAAGGCTTCGACGGCGCCGACGCCCGCCTCCTGCTGCTCTTCCCGACGCTCGGCGACGCACTGCTTCCCGACGACGCGGCCGCCACCCTCACCTCCGCGCTCGCCGCCCTCACCGTCATCGAGGAATCCGCGGAGGTGGCGCGCATCCTCCTCGACAACCAGGGCCAGTGGGCCCACGCCCACTGGAGACGGGCGGACGGCGCCTGGATCAACGACGGAGGGCACTCCTACCGGAACCCTGACAACGCCTTCGCCCTGCCCCGAAGCCGCCTGGTGGAGATCAGCAACGCCCTGAACGATGGGGGAACGCCCACTCACCGGGCCTGAGACGGAGACGACGGCACCGATCGGATCCCGGACGACGAGGCCCGCACGAGCAAAGCGGAGAAGCCCCCGGCCGCTGCGGCCGGAGGCTTCTCGTCTGTGGGCGCGGACGGTTTCGAACCGCCGACATCTGCTTTGTAAGCCTGGCGCAACGCATGGATACGTTCTCGCAGCTCGTCGCGGGTGCCAGACGACGAGTCTCTCAACGGGCGCTTACCCCGCCACGGGCTCTGAGTGTCCGTGGTTGACCGCTTGATCTGGCACGCGTCCGCTGGCTCCCTCATTGACAGCGAGCAACCGCACCTTCCGGCAGCTCTGGGACACGCCTGGCGGTCACTGAGCCTTTTCAGCGGTGACGCTCCAGGGTGAGGATGGCTGCGGCGATGACGGTCATGCGGTTGGGACTGCAGCGAGCCTGGCGGAAGATCCGCCAGGGCTTCAGTCGCGCGATGCTTCGTTCGACCGGTGCTCGCGCCGCTGACAGGGCGCGGTTGATTGTCCGCTGGGTTGTGCGAGGTCCCGGCCGGGAAGCCGTCTGATCGGTGTGGTCACCCAGGGCCTGGCCCCGATGTAGGCGCGGTCGGCGAGGACGGGAACGCCCTGGCGTTCGCAGATCCGGATAATGCGGTGGGTACGGGCTGCGGTCAGGTCGTGGATGCGGCCGGGCAGCGCGGGCGAGATCCACAGGAGGTCGCCCGTGGGATCGGCGACGACCTGCACGTTCACGCCGTGCCGGCGGTGCTTGGCCGAGTAGTCGGCCCGGCTGTCGCCGACGCGGTCGCACTCGGCGAGCGTCCCGTCGAGCAGGACGTGATCCGGATCCGTCTCGCGCAGGACCCGCAGCAGTCCGGGTGCCCGGCGGGACAGGTGCTCGACGACGGCCGTGACGTAGGCGTGGGCGGTGCCGACGGATATGCCGAAGCCGGCGGCGATCTGCGTAAGCGTGTAGCGCCGACGAAGGTAGACCAGGCCGACCAGGCCGACCAGGGCACGCTGGTGGGGCGGGAGCTTGCAGTATCGGTCACCCTCACGGGTGACGATGAGCATGGATACCCACTCGACCAAGACGTGCGGCAGGTCGAGTGCGGCAGGATGGGGAACCAACGAGGCTTCTGAGCTGATGAGTTGAGACGTCGAACACCTCTCTCAACGGCACGGGAGCTTCGTGCGTTGCGGGACGTTAGCCCGTCACCCGATCAGTGGCCGCTCTGAAAGAGCTCACTAAGAACCCCTAACAAAATGCGGTTCGGTCGAAGACTCCGCTGCCGACGGCGGGTGTGGCGTTGCATGACAGGATCCGGCTGTGACGTGTGATGTGTGTGGCCACGAGATGCGGCGGGCGC
>NZ_JBIVIR010000013.1:0-290804 GCF_044749825.1 Streptomyces sp. NPDC088915 | reverse complement strand
AACGCCCGGTTACATTCCGAACCCGGAAGCTAAGCCTTTCAGCGCCGATGGTACTGCAGGGGGGACCCTGTGGGAGAGTAGGACACCGCCGAACACCTGCCCTTTTAGCTCAGTCGGTAGAGCGTCTCCATGGTAAGGAGAAGGTCAACGGTTCGATTCCGTTAAAGGGCTCCAGATGAAAAGGCCCCCGCCTTGTGGCGGGGGCCTTTTTGCGTTTCCAGGAGCAGAGACAGAGAGAGCGGCGCCTTTCCCCATCGGGAAGGCGCCGTCTCGTCAGCGGTCGTCCGGCTCGCGGAGGCGCATCGCGAGGATGGCCATGTCGTCGGAGGCCGGGGCCTGGGCGAAGCGTTCGACCGCGCGCAGGACGCGGGCCGCGACCGCGCCGGCCGTCAGGCCCGTACAGGTCTTGAGGACGTCGGCGAGGCCGTCGTCGCCCAGCATGCGGGAGCCCTCGCGGCGCTCCGTCACGCCGTCCGTGACGCACAGGAGGACGTCACCCGGGTCGAGCGTGACCGTCTCCTCGTACAGCTCCAGGTCGTCCATGACGCCCAGGAGCGGCTGCGGTTCGGCCGCGGGGCGGACCGTGCCGTCCGGGCTGAGGCGCAGGGGCAGCGGGTGGCCGGCGCAGACGACCTTGAGGATCGCGGAGCCGTCCTCCTGCGGGCGCATCTCGCCGTACAGGAGGGTGAGGAAGCGGCTGCGGGCGCCCTCGTCGAGGATCGCCGCGTTCAGGCGCTCCAGGACCGCCGGGCCGCCGAGGCCCTCACGGGCCAGGAGACGCAGGGCGTGGCGGGCCAGGCCGGTGACGGCGGCCGCCTCCGGGCCCGTACCGCAGACGTCGCCGATGGCGAACCCGTACGCGCCGTCGCTGATCGGGAAGAGGTCGTAGAAGTCGCCCCCGACCTCGTTGCCCTCGCCGGCCGCGCGGTAGATGACGTCGACCTCGACGCCGGGAATCTCCGGGAGGCCGGGCGGCAGGAGGCTGCGCTGGAGGGACTGGCTGATGGCCACGCGCTCCGAGTAGAGGCGGGCGTTGTCCAGGGCCAGGGCGGCCCGGCGGGACAGGTCCTCGGCGAGCTCCAGGATCTCCTGGCGGAAGTGGTCCTCGGAGGGCCTGCCGAGCGTCAGCATGCCGATGACCCGGTTCCGGGCCACCAGGGGCAGGACGACCGTCTCGCCGGCCACCACGCTCGCCGTGGCCAGCGTGCTGTCGATGCCCGGCGCGTACGGGATCGACGGGTGGTCGAGGGCGTGGACCGAGGCGGTGAGCGCGGCCCGGTGGGCGGCGTCGCCCGGCGCGGTCCAGACCCGGGCGCCGGGCGTCGGCACCGGATCGGGCGGCGTGATCGAGGAGAGCAGCTCCTTGAGGCCGTCGATGCGGTCCTCGTCCTCGTGGAGCACGTACGAGAGGTACGGGTCGGAGGCCTGGTCGGCGATCGTGTAGACCGCGCACCAGGTCGCGAGGGTGGGAACCGTCATCTGGGCCATCAGGGCCAGGGTCTGGTCCCGGTCGAGGGTGCCGGCCAGGAGGTCGGAGGCCTCGACGAGGAAGCTGAGGGAGCCGCGGCGCAGACGTTCCAGCTCGCCGAGGCGGGCGGACTCCACGGCCAGGGCGATGCGGTCGGCGGCGAACTGGAGGCGGAGGGCCTCCTCGTTCGAGTAGCGGTTCGCTGCCTCTGCGGCCACGCCCAGGGAGCCGGTGAGGCGGCCCTCGACCTTGAGGGGGACGGTGACCACCGAGCGCATGCCGGTGTCCTCCAGGAGCGGGACGGCTCCGGGGACGGCGGCCAGGTCCTCGTGGACGGCGGGCATCCGGGCGGAGCCGTACCGGCTGGCGCCGGTTTCCACGGGCACGCGCGCGAAGCGCTGGCGGGCGGCCGGGAGGCCGGTGGTCGCCCGTACCTCCAGTTCCGTCTCGTCGTCCGTGGCGAGGAGGAGGAAGGCGGCGTCGCCGTCGAGCATGTCGCGGGCGCGTTCGACCGTGCGCTGGAGCAGGCCGTCCAGGTCGTCGGGGGCCGGGGAGCCGATGAAGACCTCGAAGGGGTCGGTGGCGCGGTTCTCGGCACCCGGCTCGGCCGCGGGGCGCTGCGGGGTCTGGAGGACCGCCCGCTCGTGCTCGCGGACCAGGAGGCAGACCGTGGAGGGCTCGCCCTGGGAGTCGCGGACCCGCAGGTGCGAGGCGTAGACGGGGACGACCCGGCCGTCGGCGCAGCGGATGCCGTAGCTGCCCTCCCAGCGGGAGAGGCGCAGGGCCTCGGCGAGGCCGGTGCCGATGCCGGGGGTGTGGGGCCAGGCCGCGAGGTCGCCCAGGGGCTTGCCGGTGACCTGTTCGGAGCCGTACCCGAAGAGTTCCCCGGCGTCCTCGTTCCAGGAGGTGATCGCGCCGCTCCGGTCGATCTGGACGACGGCGACGCGGACGCGGCTGTCGGCGACCGGGAGGAGGGCGTCGGGGAGGACCGGGCCGGCGGAGCGGGTGCCGACGGGGCGCTGCGGGAGGTCGAGGTGGAACCAGACGTGCTTGCGCGTGGGGGAGTAGTCGACGCCCCAGCGGTGGGCGAGGGCGGCGCAGAGCAGCAGGCCGCGGCCGTTCTCGCGGTCGGGGGAGGCGAGGGTGCGGCCGCTCTGGACCGGGATCTCGCGCTCGGGGTAGCGGTCGGAGACCTCGACGCGGATGCTGTCGTCGGAGCGCAGGCAGAGCACGTCGGCGGCGGTGCCGGCGTGGATGACGGCGTTGGTGACGAGCTCGCTGGTGAGGACGACGGCGTCGTCGACCAGCTCGGGGTGCCCCCAGCCCTGGAGGGTGTCCCGGACGAAGGCCCGTGCGGCCGCGACGGACCGCCCGACGGGCTCGAAGCTGGCAGTCGCCCGCGCGGTGATCACAGCACTCCTCGTACGCGTCTCGACGCCCGGCTCTGCCATGCTCGGTCTGTCCTTCCCGCTGCCCGGTGGTCGTGCGCGCACCACACCGTCCCCGCCGGGCGGACCGGGGCGGCTGGACAGCCGGATGCCAGGTTACTTACCTTCGCTGTCCGGGCGGATGCCGGTCGCCGCTGTTCCGCCCCTCCGGGGGTAGGGACGCCGTCGAAGCTGCCGAACTGTTATCGCCTGGTTCGGTCACGGTGAAACACTGGGCAGGCTACCGGCAGAGCCGGAGCGGTACGGTCGACCCCTTTCGGGAGGGACACGGTGGAGTCTGGCACGGCGGCGCGTCGCGGCGGAGGCAACGGTACGCGCGCGAGGGGCGGACGTTCCCGTGGGGGGACGGTCCAGGTGGACGCCGCGGCGCTGGAGCGGTTGCTCTCCGCGCTGGTGTCGATGCGGGACGGGAACTTCCGCAGGCGGCTCACGGTGTCCGGCGACGGGGTCATGGCGGAGATCTCCGCCGTGTTCAACGAGGTCGCGGACCGGCAGCTGCACGTGACCGGGGAGCTGTCGCGGGTCCGGCGGGTCGTCGGGCGCGAGGGCAAGCTGTCCGAGCGCCTGGAGGCCGGGGCCAGCGAGGGGGCCTGGGCGGCGGCGATCGAGGCCGCGAACGCGCTCGTCGACGACCTGGCCCGGCCGGTGTCCGAGGTGGGGCGGGTGCTCTCGGCGGTGGCCGAGGGCGACCTGGAGCAGCGGATGGACCTGCGGTCGGAGGGTTCCGACGGGACGGTCCGGCCGCTGCGGGGCGAGTTCCTGAAGGTGGCGCGTACCGCCAACAACCTCGTCGACCAGCTGTCGGTGTTCGCCTCCGAGGTGACCCGGGTCGCCGTCGAGGTCGGGACCGAGGGCAAGCTGGGCGGTCAGGCGCAGGTGCGCGGGGTGTCCGGTTCGTGGAAGGACCTCACGGACTCCGTCAACACCATGGCGAACCAGCTGACGGCCCAGGTGCGGGACATCGCCCTGGTGACGACGGCGGTCGCCAACGGCGATCTGTCGCAGAAGGTCACGGCGAACGTGGCCGGCGAGATGCTGGAGCTGAAGAACACCGTCAACCGGATGGTGGACCAGCTGTCGTCGTTCTCCTCCGAGGTGACCCGCGTCGCGCGCGAGGTGGGCACCGAGGGCGAGCTGGGCGGCCAGGCCGAGGTTGCCGGGGTCGCCGGCGTGTGGAAGGACCTCACCGATTCCGTCAACACGATGGCGGGCAACCTCACCAATCAGGTGAGGGGGATCGCCGAGGTGACGACCGCCGTCGCCAACGGCGACCTGTCGCAGAAGGTGCGGGTCTCGGCGCGCGGCGAGATCGCGCAGCTCGCGGACACGATCAACCAGATGACCGAGACGCTGCGGACGTTCGCCGACGAGGTGACCCGTGTCTCGGGCGAGGTCGGGGCGCAGGGTCTGCTCGGCGGTCAGGCGCAGGTGCCGGGTGCGGCGGGCACGTGGAAGGACCTCACCGACTCCGTCAACACGGTCTTCCGGAACATCACCACGCAGGTGCGTGACATCGCGCAGGTGACGACGGCGGTGGCCAACGGTGACCTGTCGCAGAAGGTCACGGTGGACGTGGCCGGCGAGATGCTGGAGCTGAAGAACACCGTCAACACGATGGTCGACCAGCTCTCCGCCTTCGGTTCCGAGGTGACCCGGGTGGCCCGGGAGGTCGGCGTCGAGGGCCTGCTCGGCGGTCAGGCGCAGGTGCCGGGCGCGGCGGGCACGTGGAAGGACCTCACCGACTCGGTGAACACGGCCTTCCGCAACCTGACCGGCCAGGTGCGGGACATCGCGCAGGTGACGACGGCGGTCGCCAACGGTGACCTGTCGCAGAAGGTCACGGTGGACGTGGCCGGCGAGATGCTGGAGCTGAAGAACACCGTCAACACGATGGTGTCGCAGCTGTCGTCCTTCGCGGACCAGGTGACCCGGATGGCCCGGGACGTGGGCACCGAGGGCCGGCTCGGCGGTCAGGCGCGCGTGGACGGCGTCTCCGGGCGCTGGCGGGAGCTCACCGACTCGGTGAACTTCATGGCCGGCAACCTGACCTCGCAGGTGCGGCAGATCGCCCAGGTGACGACGGCCGTGGCGCGCGGCGACCTGTCGCAGAAGATCGACGTGGACGCGCGCGGCGAGATCCTGGAGCTGAAGAACACCATCAACACGATGGTCGACCAGCTCTCCGCGTTCGCCGACCAGGTGACCCGGGTGGCCCGCGAGGTGGGCACCGACGGGCGGCTCGGCGGTCAGGCGCAGGTGCCCGGCGTGGCCGGCGTGTGGCGCGACCTGACCGACTCGGTGAACGGCATGGCCGGCAACCTCACCACCCAGGTCCGCAACATCGCGCAGGTCGCCACGGCAGTCGCGCGCGGCGACCTGTCGCAGAAGATCGACGTGGACGCGCGCGGCGAGATCCTGGAGCTGAAGAACACCCTCAACACGATGGTGGACCAGCTCTCGAACTTCGCCGAGCAGGTGACCCGGGTGGCCCGCGAGGTGGGCACCGAGGGCATCCTGGGCGGTCAGGCCGAGGTGCAGGGCGTCTCCGGCACCTGGAAGGACCTCACCCAGTCGGTGAACGGCATGGCGAACAACCTCACCATCCAGGTGCGGAACATCGCCGAGGTCACGACCGCGGTCGCCATGGGCGACCTGTCGAAGAAGATCACGGTCGACGCCCGGGGCGAGATCCTGGAGCTGGTGACGACCGTCAACACGATGGTCGACCAGCTGTCGAACTTCGCGGACGAGGTCACGCGCGTGGCCCGCGAGGTGGGCACGGAGGGCATCCTCGGCGGCCAGGCACGCGTGCGCGGGGTCACCGGCACCTGGAAGGACCTCAGCGACAACGTCAACCTGATGGCCAACAACCTGACCAGCCAGGTGCGGAACATCTCCCGGGTGTCGGCGGCCGTCGCCAACGGCGACCTGACGAAGAAGGTGACGGTCGAGGCGCGCGGCGAGGTCGCCGAACTCGCCGAGACCGTCAACACGATGGTGACGACCCTGTCGTCCTTCGCGGACGAGGTCACGCGCGTGGCCCGCGAGGTGGGCACGGAGGGCGAGCTGGGCGGCCAGGCCCGGGTGCCGGGGGTCTCCGGCACCTGGAAGGACCTGACCGAGTCGGTGAACTCGATGGCCTCCAACCTGACCGGCCAGGTGCGCCAGATCGCGGCCGTCACGACCGCCATCGCCAAGGGCGACCTCACCAAGAAGATCGACATCGACGCGCGCGGCGAGATCCAGCAGCTGAAGAACACCATCAACACGATGGTCGACCAGCTGTCGAACTTCGCCGAGGAGGTCACGCGCGTGGCCCGCGAGGTGGGTACGGAGGGCATCCTCGGCGGCCAGGCGCGCGTGCGGGACGTCGACGGCACCTGGCGCGACCTGACCGAGTCCGTGAACGAGATGGCCGGGAACCTGACCCGGCAGGTGCGGGCCATCGCGGCCGTCGCCACGGCGGTCACCCGGGGCGACCTCAACCTCAAGATCGACGGCGTGGACGCGGCGGGCGAGATCCAGGCGCTCCAGGACAACATCAACACGATGATCACCAACCTGCGCGACACCACCCTCGCCAACGAGGAGCAGGACTGGCTGAAGGGCAACCTGGCCCGGATCTCCGGTCTCATGCAGGGCCGGCGGGACCTGGACGACGTGGCCTCGCTCATCATGAGCGAGCTGACGCCGGTGGTCTCGGCCCAGCACGGCGCCTTCTTCGTGGCGATGCCGACCGGCTCCGCCCACGGCGACGCCGAACTGGTCGGCGAGGGCGACGGCTCGTACGAGCTGCGGATGCGGGGGAGTTACGGGTACTCCGCCGGTTCCATGCCGACCTCGTTCCGGCCCGGCGAGACCCTCATCGGGACGGCGGCCGAGGAGAAGCGGACCATCCAGGTCAACGTGCCGCCGGGCTACCTGAAGATCTCCTCCGGGCTCGGGGAGGCCGCGCCCGCGCACGTGATCGTGCTGCCGGTCCTCTTCGAGGGCAAGGTCCTCGGCGTGATCGAGCTGGCCTCCTTCCAGCCGTTCACCCAGATCCAGCGCGACTTCCTCAACCAGCTCGCGGAGCTGATCGCCACCACCGTCAACACCATCAGCGTCAACACCAAGACGGAGGTGCTGCTCCAGCAGTCGCAGGAGCTCACCGAGCAGCTCAGGGAGCGCTCGGCCGAGCTGGAGCACCGGCAGAAGGAGCTCCAGGGCTCCAACCTGGAGCTGGAGGAGAAGGCCGAGCTGCTCGCCCGGCAGAACCGCGACATCGAGGTGAAGAACACCGAGATCGAGGAGGCCCGGCAGGTCCTGGAGGAGCGGGCCGAACAGCTCGCCGTCTCCATGCGGTACAAGTCCGAGTTCCTGGCGAACATGTCGCACGAGCTGCGCACCCCGCTCAACTCGCTGCTCATCCTGGCCAAGTTGCTCGCGGACAACGCCGAGACGAACCTGACGCCCAAGCAGGTCGAGTTCGCGGAGACCATCCACGGGGCCGGTTCGGACCTGCTCCAGCTGATCAACGACATCCTGGACCTGTCCAAGGTCGAGGCGGGCAAGATGGACGTCTCGCCGACCCGGATCGCGCTCGTGCAGCTCGTCGACTACGTGGAGGCGACCTTCCGGCCGCTCACGGCGGAGAAGGGGCTCGACTTCTCGGTGCGGGTCTCGCCGGAGCTGCCAGCCACGCTCCACACCGACGAGCAGCGCCTGCTCCAGGTGCTGCGCAACCTGCTCTCCAACGCGGTGAAGTTCACCGACACGGGCGCGGTGGAGCTGGTGATCCGGCCGGCCGGCGCGGACGTGCCGCAGTCGATCCGCGAGCAGCTCCTGGAGGCCGGTTCGCTGCGCGACCCGGACGCCGACCTGATCGCGTTCTCGGTCACCGACACCGGGATCGGGATCGCGGCGAGCAAGATGCGGGTCATCTTCGAGGCGTTCAAGCAGGCCGACGGCACGACCAGCCGGAAGTACGGCGGTACGGGTCTGGGGCTCTCGATCAGCCGGGAGATCGCGCGGCTGCTCGGCGGCGAGATCTTCGCCGTGAGCGAGCCGGGGCGCGGTTCGACGTTCACCCTGTACCTGCCGCTGAACCCGACCGAGCTGCCCGCGCCGGGCTACGGCCAGGGCGCGCAGGACGGCGAGGACCCGCAGCAGGGTGCCGAGGAGGGGGCGGCCGGGGCGGTGCACCCGTTCCCGCACTTCCCGCCGGCGCCGGTGCGGACGGAGGCGCGCTCCGGGGCCGGGGCGCTGTTCCGGCACCGCCGGAAGGCGGCCGCGGAGGCGACCGGGGCGCGGGGCGCGGTGCCGGGACAGTCCGGGCAGCAGCAGCCCGTACCGGAGCGGGAGGAGCCCGAGGAGCCGGCGCCGCGCCGCACCTTCGGCTTCTCCGGCGAGAAGGTGCTCATCGTGGACGACGACATCCGCAACGTCTTCGCGCTCACCAGCGTCCTGGAGCAGCACGGGCTCGCGGTGCTGTACGCGGAGAACGGGCGGGAGGGCATCGAGGTCCTGGAGCAGCACGACGACGCGGCGGTCGTCCTGATGGACATCATGATGCCGGAGATGGACGGGTACGCGACGACGACCGCGATCCGGCGGATGCCGCAGTTCGCCGGTCTTCCGATCATCGCCCTGACGGCGAAGGCGATGAAGGGCGACCGGGAGAAGGCGATCGAGTCGGGCGCCTCGGACTACGTGACCAAGCCGGTCGACCCCGACCACCTGCTGTCCGTCATGGAGGAGTGGATGCGGCGGAAGTGACCCGGCCCGGGGCCGCGCGGTCCCGGGCCCTCCGGGGCCCCGCCCTCCCCGGGCGCGCCCCGGAAAGATCTCTGGCGGGCTGTCGCCATGGGCGTGTGAGATGCGGGGATACGGGGAACCTTCTGGTCTCCCACCGCGTTTTCCCTCCGTGCACAGTGACATCGCGGTGACAGGGTGTGGCGACGGGCGGGGTGCGGCTACGATGACCGGCACAAGGACGGACGGCGCTAGGGAGTCGTCTTCTGGGGCGGCGCCCGGCGCCTCCCCCGGTTCGGGGGACCGGGCAGAGCCGTTGCCGGGACGAGGAGGACGGGGCATGGTGCAGAAGGCCAAGATCCTCCTGGTCGATGACCGGCCGGAGAATCTGCTGGCGCTGGAGGCCATTCTCTCCGCGCTCGATCAGACGCTGGTGCGGGCATCGTCCGGGGAGGAAGCGCTCAAGGCGCTGTTGACGGACGACTTCGCGGTCATCCTGCTCGACGTCCAGATGCCGGGAATGGACGGTTTCGAGACCGCCGCCCACATCAAGCGGCGCGAGCGGACCCGGGACATCCCGATCATCTTCCTCACCGCCATCAACCACGGCCCCCACCACACCTTCCGGGGGTACGCGGCGGGGGCGGTCGACTACATCTCGAAGCCCTTCGACCCGTGGGTGCTGCGCGCCAAGGTCTCGGTCTTCGTCGAGCTCTACATGAAGAACTGCAAGCTGCGCGAGCAGGCCGCCCTGCTGCGGCTCCAGTTGGAGGGCGGCGGCGAGACCGGTCACGGCAAGGAGTCCGCCGGTCTGCTTGCCGAGCTCTCCGCCCGCCTCGCGGCCGTCGAGGAGCAGGCGGAGGCGCTGTCGAAGCAGCTCGACGACGACTCGGCCGACGCGGCCGCCGTCGCCACCGCCGCGCACCTGGAGCGCAAGCTCACCGGGCTGCGGCGGGCGCTGGACGCCCTGGAGCCGGGCGCCGGCGCCGCGCCGACCCTGCCCAGCCAGAGCTGACGCCTCGTCACGAAGCGCCCCGGTCCGACACGGTCCGGGGCGCTTCGCCGTGATGCGGCGTCAGCACCGCGCCTCCGCACGGACGACACGAACGGGTGAGGCGGACAGCCGGTTCCCACACGGGTAACCTCGGCACCATGGCTTCACGTACGTCCGGCAAGACCCAGGGCACGGCGGGCACCGCAAAGCCGCGCGCCGGCCGTACGGCGGGCGCCGCGAAGAAGGCGGCGCCCGCGAAGTCCCCCGTCAAACAGCCCGCGAAGAGTGCTGCGAAGAACGCGCCCGCGAAGAGGGCTCCGGCCAGGAAGGCCGCGCCCGCCAAGCGCGCGCCCGCGCGCAGGACGGCGGCGAAGAAGGCCCCGCCCCGCCCGGCGCCGTCCCCGACCGGGGGCGTCTACCGGCTCGTGCGCGGCGCCTGGCTCGGACTCGCCCACGCGGTCGGGGCGCTCTTCCGGAGCATAGGACGCGGCGCCAAGGGCCTCGACCCCGTCCACCGCAAGGACGGCCTCGCACTGCTCCTCCTCGGCCTCGCGCTGATCGTCGCCGTGGGCACCTGGTCCAATCTGCGCGGCCCGGTCGGCGACCTCGTCGAGCTGCTCGTCACCGGGGCCTTCGGCCGGCTCGACCTGCTGGTGCCGCTGCTGGTCGGCGGGATCGGCGTGCGGCTGATCCTCTATCCGGAGCGGCCCGAGGCCAACGGCCGGATCGTCATCGGCCTCTCCGCCCTCGCCCTCGGCGTCCTGGGCCAGGTGCACATCGCGTGCGGCTCGCCGGGCCGCGGCGACGGCGCCGAGGCCGTGCAGGACGCGGGCGGCCTCATCGGCTGGGCCGCGTCCCAGCCCCTCGTCTTCATGATGGGCGAGCTCCTCGCCGTACCGATGCTGGTGCTGCTCACCGTCTTCGGCCTGCTCGTCGTCACCGCCACCCCGGTCAACGCGATCCCGCAGCGCCTGCGTGCCCTCGGCGTCAGGCTCGGGGTCGTGGAGGCGCCGTACGACCCGGCGGAGGTCGAGGAGTACGCGCGCGGGGAGTACGACGAGGAGTGGCGGGGCGCGGAGCCCGGGCCCGTGCGGCCCGTCCGGCGGCGCGCCCCCGGCCCGGCGGAGCCGTACGACGTGGACCGGGCCGAGGCGGAGGTACTGGAGCGGCGCGGCCGCCCGGCGCGCCGCCCCTCCCGGCGGACCGGCTCCGAGGCCGGTCTCGACCCGGTGGACGTCGCCGCGGCTGCGGCCGCCGCCCTGGACGGCGCGGTCCTGAACGGCATGCCGCCGTCCCCGATCGTCGCCGACCTGACCAAGGACGTCACCAAGGACGTCACCGCCGGGCGGAGCGCCGCCGCGGCCGCCACCGGCGCCGGCGCCGCGGAGAAGGCGACCGCGCCCGTGCCGCCCGCCCGGGGCGGGGACCCGCGCGGGGGCGGGGACGTACCCGATCTGACCAAGCCCGCGCCCGAGCCGGGCGATCTGCCGACGCGGGCCGAGCAGCTCCAGCTGTCGGGTGACATCACGTACTCCCTGCCGTCGATGGACCTGCTGGAGCGCGGCGGGCCGGGCAAGACGCGCAGTGCGGCGAACGACGCCGTGGTGGCGGCGTTGTCGAACGTGTTCGCCGAGTTCAAGGTCGACGCGGCGGTCACCGGTTTCACCCGGGGGCCGACGGTCACCCGCTACGAGGTGGAGCTCGGGCCGGCGGTGAAGGTCGAGAAGATCACGGCCCTGGCCAAGAACATCGCCTACGCGGTGGCCTCTCCGGACGTGCGGATCATCTCGCCGATCCCCGGCAAGTCCGCGGTCGGCATCGAGATCCCCAACAGCGACCGCGAGATGGTCAACCTCGGGGACGTGCTGCGGCTCGCGGACGCGGCCGGTGACGAGCATCCGATGCTGGTCGCGCTCGGCAAGGACGTCGAGGGCGGCTACGTGATGGCCAACCTGGCGAAGATGCCGCACATCCTGGTCGCCGGCGCCACCGGCTCCGGCAAGTCCTCGTGCATCAACTGCCTCATCACCTCGGTGATGATAAGGGCGACCCCCGAGGACGTCCGGATGGTGCTCGTCGACCCCAAGCGGGTCGAGCTGACCGCCTACGAGGGCATCCCGCACCTGATCACCCCGATCATCACCAACCCCAAGAAGGCCGCCGAGGCCCTGCAGTGGGTGGTGCGCGAGATGGACCTGCGCTACGACGACCTGGCGGCCTTCGGCTTCCGGCACATCGACGACTTCAACGAGGCCATCCGGGCCGGCAAGGTCCAGCTCCCGCCGGGCAGCGAGCGCGAGCTCAGCCCCTACCCGTACCTCCTGGTGATCGTCGACGAGCTGGCCGACCTGATGATGGTCGCGCCCCGGGACGTGGAGGACGCGATCGTCCGCATCACCCAGTTGGCCCGCGCCGCCGGCATCCATCTGGTGCTGGCCACGCAGCGTCCGTCCGTGGACGTGGTCACCGGTCTGATCAAGGCGAACGTGCCCTCCCGGCTGGCCTTCGCGACCTCCTCGCTCGCCGACAGCCGGGTCATCCTCGACCAGCCCGGCGCCGAGAAGCTGATCGGCAAGGGCGACGGGCTGTTCCTGCCGATGGGGGCCAACAAACCCGTCCGCATGCAGGGCGCGTTCGTCACCGAGGCCGAGGTCGCGGCCGTCGTGCGGCACTGCAAGGACCAGATGACGCCCGTCTTCCGGGACGACGTCACCGTGGGCACCCAGCAGAAGAAGGAGATCGACGAGGAGATCGGCGACGACCTCGACCTGCTGTGCCAGGCCGCCGAGCTGGTCGTCTCCACCCAGTTCGGCTCCACCTCGATGCTCCAGCGCAAACTGCGCGTCGGCTTCGCCAAGGCCGGCCGGCTGATGGACCTCATGGAGTCGCGGAACATCGTCGGCCCCAGCGAGGGCTCCAAGGCGCGCGACGTCCTCGTCAAACCCGACGAACTCGACGGCGTCCTCGCCGTGATCCGGGGCGAGTCGGCCGGGTAGCGCAGGGCCGGGTGTGGGCTCGGGAAGGCGGGGTACCCGTTCGAGATCCGGCCGAGACTCATCCGTAAGAAAAGGCTGGGCAACCGTTTCCCCTGGCCGTACGTCAAGTTGGACGGAGGGACAGAAGGATGTCCCAGCCTCATGGCGTACAAACAGCACCCGCCCGGTTGCCCCACCCTTTCGTACCACCCATAGACTGAACGTCCAGCAGGTGGCTACACGCTCGAAAGGCGCTCTCGTGTCCATCGGCAACTCCCCCGAAGACGACCGGACCTTCCCGGCAGACGACCGGGACTCGATCGGTCGCGCTCTCCGGCAGGCCCGCATCGCCGCCGGTCTCACCGTCGAAGAGGTCAGTGCCTCCACCCGTGTCCGGACCCCGATCGTGCACGCGATCGAGGAGGACGACTTCTCGCGCTGTGGCGGCGACGTCTACGCCCGCGGCCACATCCGTACCCTCGCGCGCGTCGTCGGCCTCGACCCGGCTCCGCTGGTCGAACAGTTCGACGCCGAGCACGGCGGCCGTCCCGCACCCACCCCCGCCGCTCCGCTGTTCGAGGCGGAACGCATCCGCCCCGAGCCGCGCCGGCCCAACTGGACCGCCGCGATGGTCGCGGCCATCGTCGCCGTCGTCGGGTTCGTCGGCTTCACGATGTTCAACGGCGAGGAGACCCCGAAGGGGACCACCGCGGCCGACGGCGGCCCGGCGCCCGCCCCCGAGAAGGCGACCTCCGCCGCCAAGCCCAAGCCGGTCAAGCCCGTCGCGCCCAAGCCCACCGAGAGCGCGATCGCCGCGGTCCCGCAGGACAAGGTCACGATCAAGCTCTCCGCCACCGACGGCAAGAGCTGGATCTCGGCCAAGGCCCACGACGGCAAGATCCTCTTCGACGGACTGCTCATGGAGGGCCAGTCCAAGACCTTCCAGGACGACGAGCGCGTCGACCTGGTCCTCGGCAACGCCGGCGCCATCGAGCTCTACGTCAACGGCAAGAAGGTCGCCGACAAGTTCGAATCCGGCCAGGTCGAGCGGCTCACGTACACCAAGGGCGACCCCCAGGCCGGCTGAGCCGGTCCGGTCGCCGTGATGTGACCTCCGTCGCGCAGGTGAACCCTGCGCGACGGGGGAACGGCCGGGACGAAGTAGTCTTGAGCCCATGCCCGAACGCCGTACCGTCGCCCTTGTCACTCTTGGCTGCGCCCGTAACGAGGTGGACTCGGAGGAGCTCGCAGGCCGCTTGGCAGCGGACGGCTGGGAGCTCGTCGAGAACGCCGAGCAAGCGGACGTCGCCGTCGTCAACACCTGCGGATTCGTCGAGGCCGCCAAGAAGGACTCCGTCGACGCCCTGCTCGAAGCCAATGACCTGAAGGACCACGGCCGGACCCAGGCCGTCGTCGCCGTCGGCTGCATGGCCGAGCGGTACGGCAAGGAGCTTGCCGAGGCCCTCCCGGAGGCCGACGGCGTCCTCGGCTTCGACGACTACGCCGACATCTCCAACCGCCTCCAGACCATCCTCAGCGGTGGCAGCGTCGAGGCCCACACCCCGCGCGACCGGCGCAAGCTGCTGCCGCTCTCGCCCGTGGAGCGCCAGGAGGCCGCGGCCGCCGTGGCCCTGCCCGGGCACGGCGACGGCGCCGAGGCGCCCACCGGCGCCCCGGCCGACCTGCCCGAGGGCCTCGCGCCCGCCTCCGGGCCGCGCGCGCCGCTCCGCCGGCGCCTGGACACCAGCCCCGTCGCCTCCGTGAAGCTGGCCTCCGGCTGCGACCGCCGCTGCACCTTCTGCGCCATCCCCTCCTTCCGCGGCTCCTTCGTCTCGCGCCGTCCCTCGGACGTGCTGAACGAGACGCGCTGGCTCGCCGAGCAGGGCGTGAAGGAGATCATGCTGGTCTCCGAGAACAACACCTCCTACGGCAAGGACCTCGGCGACATCCGGCTCCTGGAGGGCCTGCTGCCCGAGCTGGCGGCCGTGGACGGCATCGAGCGCGTCCGCGTCAGCTACCTCCAGCCCGCCGAGATGCGCCCCGGCCTGATCGACGTCCTCACCTCCACCGAGAAGGTCGTGCCGTACTTCGACCTCTCCTTCCAGCACAGCGCCCCCGACGTGCTGCGGTCCATGCGCCGCTTCGGCGACACCGACCGCTTCCTGGAGCTCCTGGAGACCATCCGCTCCAAGGCCCCCACGGCCGGTGCCCGCTCCAACTTCATCGTCGGCTTCCCCGGCGAGACCGAGGCGGACTTCGCCGAGCTGGAACGCTTCATCACCCACGCGCGCCTCGACGCCATCGGCGTCTTCGGCTACTCCGACGAGGACGGCACCGAGGCCGCCACGTACGAGCACAAGCTCGACCAGGACGTGGTCGACAAGCGGCTCGCCCACCTCTCCCGGCTCGCCGAGGAGCTCACCGCGCAGCGCGCGGAGGAGCGGATCGGAGAGACCCTGGAGGTACTCGTCGAGTCCCTGGACGAGGAGGACGGCTGGATCGGCCGCGCCGCCCACCAGGCCCCCGAGACCGACGGACAGGTGGTCCTCGTCACGGCCGACGGCACGGACCCCGATCTGGCCCCGGGCCGTATGGTCAGGGCGAAGGTCGTCGGGACGGAGGGCGTCGACCTGGTGGCCGAGTGTCTTTTCGAGGAGGCGGGCAGATGACCGGAGTCCCGGCATCCGCGACGGGCGGGACCGGTAGGCCGACGCCCCGCGGCAAGCTGGGCGCGGCGGCCGTCAACCAGGCCAGCCTGTGGAACATCGCGAACATCCTCACCATGATCCGGCTGGTGCTCGTGCCGGGCTTCGTGGTGCTGCTGCTCCAGGACGGCGGGCACGATCCCGCGTGGCGGGCCTGGGCCTGGGCGGCGTTCGCGGTGGCCATGATCACGGACGTCTTCGACGGGCACCTCGCCCGTACGTACAACCTGGTCACCGACTTCGGGAAGATCGCCGACCCGATCGCGGACAAGGCGATCATGGCGGCCGGCCTGATCTCCCTGTCCGCCCTCGGGGACCTCCCCTGGTGGGTGACCGCGGTCATCCTGGCCCGGGAGCTGGGGATCACCCTGATGCGGTTCTGGGTCATCCGGCACGGGGTCATCCCCGCCAGCCGGGGCGGCAAGATGAAGACCCTGGCCCAGGGCACGGCCGTGGGCATGTACGTGCTCGTGCTCACCGGACCGCTGGCCACCCTCCGCTTCTGGGTGATGGCGGTGGCCGTCGTGCTGACGGTCCTCACCGGTCTCGACTACGTGCGGCAGGCCGTCGTGCTGCGGCGCCGGGGCCTCGCCGCCGAGCGGGCCGCCGCCGAGCGGTCGGAGGCGGCGGCACGGTGACAGGGGCCGCCCGGGTGCTCGCGCTGCTCGCCGAGCGCGGCCAGACACTGGCCGTCGCGGAGTCGCTCACGGGCGGCCTGGTGGCCGCCGAGCTCACCGGCGTCCCCGGCGCCTCGGCGGCCTTCCGGGGGTCCGTCACCGCCTACGCCACCGCCCTCAAGCACGAGCTCCTCGGCGTCGACGGGGACCTGCTCGCGGAGCGCGGCGCGGTGGATCCCGAGGTCGCGTCGCAGATGGCGGCCGGTGTACGGGCCCGGCTCGGCGCCGACTGGGGCATCGCGACGACCGGGGTCGCGGGCCCCGACCCGCAGGACGGGCAGCCCGTCGGAACCGTCTACGTGGCGGTCGCGGGGCCGGGCGGGGAGACGGCCCGGACGGGGGTCCCGGTGGGGAAAGTGGTCCCGTTGAGGTTGAACGGCGATCGTGGGGAAATCCGTAGGGAGAGCGTACGGATCGTGCTCGCACTGCTCCGCGAGGAACTCTCGGGAAATGGCCGGGCACAGGATACGGAACAGAACGGGGGGAATTGATGTTTGCAGCCCTGAGTGAACACGACATCGCTCCCCGCACGGCCGCGGCGCGAGGCGGTACGGTGGGGCGTGAAGGATGCGGCTACGCGGTCCGAGGAGGGAGCCACCGATGATTCTGCTCCGTCGCCTGCTGGGTGACGTGCTGCGTCGGCAGCGCCAGCGCCAGGGCCGTACTCTGCGCGAAGTCTCCTCGTCCGCCCGAGTCTCGCTCGGCTATCTCTCCGAGGTGGAGCGGGGGCAGAAGGAGGCTTCCTCCGAGCTGCTCTCCGCGATCTGCGACGCGTTGGACGTACGGATGTCCGAGCTCATGCGCGAAGTGAGCGACGAGCTGTCGCTGGCCGAACTGGCCGAGTCGGCGGCAGCGAGCGAACAGGTGCCGACGCCGGTTCGTCCGATGCTCAATTCGGTGTCGGTGACGTCGGTGGCGGGTGTGTCCACCGAGCGGGTGACCATCAAGGCGCCCGCGGAGGCGGTCGACGTCGTCGCCGCCTGAACCGAAACGAGGGTGAAGCCCCGGTTCCGTGTCCTGTGAGGGGCACCGGCCGGGGCTTCGCCCTTTTCCGGGTTTTCTTTGGGCGGGTTTGTTTGAGATGCCGGGTGCCGGTGAGGCGTGCCATGGTGGGGGAACGTTCGACTGGTTGGAGATTCCGCATGTCTGTCGTGAAGAGCACGCTGTCCGAGACCGACCTCAAGACCGTCGGCGACGCGCTCCAGGGGGCCCTCGTCGACCTGGTCGACCTCTCCCTGGTGGCCAAGCAGGTGCACTGGAACGTCGTCGGACCGCGCTTCCGCTCCGTCCACCTGCAGCTGGACGAGGTGGTCACCACCGCCCGGACGCACTCGGACACCGTGGCCGAGCGTGCGTCCGCCCTGGGCGTCAACCCGGACGGGCGAGCGTCGACCGTGGCGTCGTCGAGCGCGATCGGAACGGTGCCGGAAGGCTGGATCAAGGACGAGGAGGCGGTGCAGATCCTCGTCACCGCCCTCGGTGCCGTCACCAGCCGGATGCGGGAGCGGATCGACGCGACCGGTGACCCCGACCCGGTCACCCAGGACATCCTCATCACCCTGACGGGCGAGCTGGAGAAGCACGCGTGGATGTTCCAGGCGGAGAGCGTCTGAGGAGGACCGGGGCGTGCTGATACGTACGGTGCGCGCCGGGGCGGGCCCCGGTGCGCCCTCCCACAGGGTGATCCTGCCGGTCTAACGTCGACCGCAGGAGGCGGCCATGGTACGGCGACGGTTTCCGCCGGTGACGCCCGCGCTGATCGCGGTCGGACTGGTGGCCGGGGGACTCTGGTGGTGGGCGGTGCTGCGCCTGCTGCTCGTACCGGGCGAGGCCGGACCGGTCGAGGGAGTGATGGTCGCGGGCGGCTGGGGACTGAGCCTGCTGCCCGTGCACGTGGCCGCCTCGTCGGGGCAGCCGGGCGCACTGGTCCGGCGCATCGGCAGGACGCCGTGGCGCCGGAGGTGGGGCGCGGGCTCCGGCTCGGCGTGAGGGACGTGCTCGTCATGTGGGACGTATTCGGCGTGTGGGACGTATGTGGCGCGAGGGGTGTGACGAAGACGTGAGGCCGCCGCAGTTGTGGGGCTGCGGCGGACGGACGGTCAGACCGACGGGCTCGTATCGGCTTCCTGCCGGTGCGGGCCCCGCTGGCATTCCGGGCACCAGTACGTGACCCGGTCCCCGAGCTCCGCCTTGTGGATCCGGGCGCCGCAGCGCAGACAGGGGCGGCCCGCGCGGCCGTAGACGTGGAGCGGGGTGCCGGGGCGGCGGACGGTGGTGATCCGCTGGTCCGGGTGGTCCTTGTTGAGGTCGAGCAGGCGGTGCGCGGTCGCCACCAGACGGGCGGGGACGTCCGGCTCCAGCTCGCCCACGGGGACCCAGGGGGTGACGGCGGCCAGGAACGCCAGCTCCGACTTGTAGATGTTGCCGATGCCGGCCAGGTTGCGCTGGTCGAGGAGGGCCTCGCCGAGCGTCCTCGCCGGGTCGGACGCCAGCCTGCGCACGGCCTCCTCCGGATCCCAGTCCGGGCCGAGCAGGTCCGGACCGAGGTGGCCCACGATCCGGGACTCCTCGTCGGTGCGGACGAGCTCCAGGACCGGGAGCCGGTAGCCGTACGCGGTGGACTCCGCGTTCCCCAGGACGGCCCGGATCTGGTGGTCGGGGCCGCCGCGGGGCCGCTCCCCGGTGGCGTACACCCGCCAGGCGCCGTCCATCCGCAGATGGGAGTGGAGGGTGAGCCCGCCCTCGATCCGGGCGAGCAGGTGCTTGCCGCGCGGAGTCACGTCGAGGAGCGTGCGGCCGGTGAGATCGGCGGTGGCGAACCGGGGCACCCGGAGGTCCGAACGGGTGATCACCCGCCCCGCGAGCGCGGCGTGCAGGCGGCGGGCCACCTGCCAGACGGTGTCTCCTTCGGGCACGGTCCTCCTCGGGTCGCGGTCTTTCGGGCCACGGGCTTTCGGGTGCGGGCCCTTTTGGGCTCCTTCCGGGCCTTTCTTCGAGCTTCTTCCCGGGTGCGCGTCGGCTAGGCGCGCAGGCGCAGGCCTCTGGGGGTGGCCAGGAAGCCCGCCGCCTCCAGGGGGCGGGCCAGTGGGGAGGTCAGGGCCGCCACGCCGTTGAGCCGCTCCACCGTGACCGTGCCCAGGGAGCCCGCGCGCGCGGACGCCGCCAGGGCCTCGGCCGCCGCCGTCAGGGCGGGATCGTCCGGATCGGTCGGCCAGGACAGGAGCGTCTTGCCGCCGCGCTCCATGTAGAGCGTCAGCTCGCCGTCGACCAGGACGACCATCGCGCCCGCCTTGCGTCCCGGCTTGTGCCCGGCGCCGGTCGGCGGCTCGGGCCAGGACAGGGCGGCCCCGTACGCGTTCGCCGGGTCGGCCGCCGCGAGGACCAGGGCGCGGGGACCGGCCGCCGCCTCGACCCCCCGGTCGCGCGCGGTCGCCGCGGCCCGCAGCCGGTCCACCGCGCCGTCCATCGCGAACTGGGCCGCGCCGAGCCCCTCCACGACGTAGCCCCTGCGGGCCTGGCCGCTGTCCTCGAAGGCGGCCAGGATCCGGTACACGGCCGAGAAGCCGCCCTCCACGCCCTCGGCGGCCACCGCGCCCCGGGTGACCACGCCGTGCCGGTCCAGGAGGGTGCGGGCCAGGGCATGCGCCCGGTGCGTCGGCTCCGGTTCGAGCGGGGGCAGCAGCGACCAGCGGCCGGAGACCGTGGGCGGACCCGTGCGGAACACCGGCCGGGCGGACGCGGTCAGGGTGCCGTACCGGCCGCGGGGGACCGTGCGGCGCGCGCGGTGCGCGGTGGAGCCGGCCGTGCGGCCCGAGCCGAGCAGCGCGCGCAGCGGGGCGAGGGTGTCGTTGGTGAGCCGGCCCGACCAGGCCAGGTCCCAGAGCGCGTCGGCGAGCTGGGGATCGGTGGCGTCCGGGTGGGTGGTCGCCCGGATCTGGTCGGCGATCTGACGGAAGAACAGGCCGTACCCGCCGGAGAGGACGGTGAGCACCGACTCGTGCAGCGCGGACAGCTCCAGCGGGTGCGGCGGAGCGAGGAGCAGCGGGGCCGCGTCCGCGAGGTACAGGGAGACCCAGCCGTCCTTGCCGGGCAGCGAGCCCGCGCCCGCCCACACCACCTCACCGGTGGTCGTCAGCTCGTCCAGCATCGCCGGGGAGTAGTCCCGGACCCGGGAGGGCAGGACCAGCTTCTCCAGGGCCGAGGCCGGGACGGGGGCGCCCTGGAGCTGCTCGACCGCCCGGGCCAGACCGTCGATGCCGCGCAGACCGTGGCTCCCCAGGTGCTGCCACTGCGGCAGGAAGGAGGCGAGGGCCGCCGGGGGCACCGGCTCCAGCTCGTGCCGCAGGGCGGCGAGGGAGCGTCGGCGCAGCCGGCGCAGGACGGTGGCGTCGCACCACTCCTGGCCGATGCCGGACGGGTGGAACTCGCCCTGGACGACCCGGCCGGACGCGGCGAGCCGCTGGAGGGCGCCGTCGGTGACGGCCGTGCCCAGGCCGAAGCGCTCGCCCGCCCGGGAGGAGGTGAACGGGCCGTGCGTGCGGGCGTACCGGGCGAGGAGGTCGCCCAGCGGGTCCTTGACCGGCTCGGTGAAGGCCTCGGGGACGCCGACCGGCAGGGCCGTGCCCAGGGCGTCCCGGAGACGGCCCGCGTCCTCGATCGCCGCCCAGTGCTCCCGGCCCCCGATCCGCACCCGGATCGCGCGCCGTGCCGCCTCCAGCTCGCCCGCCCAGTCCGCCTCGGCGCCCCGCTCGGCCAGCTCGGCGTCGGTGAGCGGGCCCAGGACCCGCAGCAGGTCGGCGACGCCCTCCACGTCCTTGATCCGCCGGTCCTCCGTCAGCCACTGGAGCTCCCGCTCCAGCTCCGTCAGGACGTCCGCGTCGAGCAGCTCGCGCAGCTCCGCCTGGCCGAGCAGCTCCGCGAGCAGCCGGGAGTCCAGGGAGAGCGCGGCGGCCCGCCGCTCCGCGAGCGGCGAGTCCCCCTCGTACAGGAACTGCGCCACGTAGCCGAAGAGCAGCGAGCGGGCGAAGGGGGACGGCTCGGGGGTGGTGACCTCGACGAGGCGGACCCGGCGGGCCTCGATGTCACCCATCAGCTCCGTCAGACCGGGCAGGTCGAAGACGTCCTGGAGGCACTCGCGGACGGCCTCCAGGACGATCGGGAACGAGCCGAACTCGCTCGCCACCTGGAGGAGCTGGGACGCGCGCTGCCGCTGCTGCCACAGCGGGGTGCGCTTGCCCGGGTTCCGCTTCGGCAGCAGCAGGGCGCGGGCGGCGCACTCGCGGAAGCGGGAGGCGAACAGCGCGGAGCCGCCCACCTGGTCGGTGACGACCTGACCGATCTCGCCCTTGTCGAAGAGGGCGTCGGCCGCGCCGACGGGCGCCTTGTCCGCGTCGTACACGGCGTCCATGTGACGGCCCGGGTCGACCGGTTCGTGGTCGAGGAGGTCCAGGCCCATGTCCAGGCCCATCAGGTCGGCGTCCGGCAGGCGCAGCACGATGCCGTCGTCCGCGTGCATCACCTGCGCGTCCATGCCGTACCGCTCGGCGAGCCGGGCGCCGAGCGCCAGCGCCCACGGGGCGTGCACCTGCGCCCCGAACGGGGAGTGGATGACGACCCGCCAGTCCCCGAGCTCGTCCCGGAAGCGCTCGACCAGGATCGTCCGGTCGTCCGGCACGTGCCCGCAGGCCTCGCGCTGCTCCTTGAGGTACGCCAGGACGTTCTCGGCGGCCCACGCGTCGAGCCCGGCGGCGAGCAGCCGCAGCCGCGCGTCCTCGTCCCCGAGGGCGCCGATCTCGCGGAGGAACGCGCCCACCGCCCGCCCCAGTTCGAGCGGGCGGCCCAGCTGGTCGCCCTTCCAGAACGGCAGCCGGCCCGGCGCGCCGGGCGCGGGGGTGACCAGGACCCGGTCCCGGGTGATGTCCTCGATCCGCCACGAGGTGGTGCCGAGCGTGAACACGTCGCCCACGCGCGACTCGTAGACCATCTCCTCGTCGAGCTCCCCGACCCGGCCCCCGCCCTTCTTGGGGTCGGAGCCCGCCAGGAACACGCCGAACAGGCCCCGGTCGGGGATCGTGCCGCCCGAGGTGACGGCGAGCCGCTGTGCGCCCGGCCGGCCCGTGACCGTCCCGGTCACCCGGTCCCAGACCACGCGCGGGCGCAGCTCGGCGAAGGCGTCCGAGGGATACCGCCCCGCCAGCATGTCGAGGACGCCGGTGAACGCCGACTCGGGCAGCGAGGCGAACGGTGCCGCCCTGCGCACCATCGCGAGCAGGTCGTCCACCTGCCAGGTGTCGAGCGCGACCATCGCGACCAGCTGCTGCGCGAGCACGTCCAGCGGATTGGCGGGGATCCGCAGGGACTCGATGGCCCCCGAACGCATCCGCTCGGTGACCACGGCCGCCTGCACCAGGTCCCCCCGGTACTTGGGGAATACCACGCCCGTGGAGACCGCGCCGACCTGGTGGCCGGCGCGGCCCACCCGCTGGAGCCCGGAGGCCACCGAGGGCGGCGACTCGACCTGCACGACCAGGTCCACCGCGCCCATGTCGATGCCCAGCTCCAGGCTGGAGGTGGCCACCACGGCGGGCAGCCGGCCCGCCTTCAGGTCCTCCTCGACCTGGGCGCGCTGCTCCTTCGACACCGAACCGTGGTGGGCCCGGGCGAGCAGCGGCGGGGCGCCCTGCGCCGCCCCCGACTGGGCCATGACCTCGGCCGGGGGAGCCCCCTCGGGCAGGGGCTCGCCGGTCGCCCGCTCGTACGCGATCTCGTTGAGCCGGTTGCACAGGCGCTCGGCCAGACGGCGGGAGTTGGCGAAGACGATCGTGGAGCGGTGGGACTGCACGAGGTCGGCGATCCGCTCCTCGACGTGCGGCCAGATCGACGGCCTGTCGCCGCCCTCCTTGCCCTCCGAGGCCGGGGAGCCGCCCAGCTCGCCCATGTCCTCGACGGGGACGACGACGGAGAGGTCGAACTCCTTGCCCGACGGCGGCTGCACGATCTCCACGGCACGCCCCGGCGACAGGTAGCGGGCCACCTCGTCCACCGGCCGGACCGTGGCCGACAGGCCGATCCGGCGAGCGGGCCGGGGGAGCAGCTCGTCGAGCCGCTCCAGGGAGAGCGCCAGGTGCGCGCCCCGCTTCGTGCCCGCGACCGCGTGGACCTCGTCCAGGATGACCGTCTCCACGCCCGCGAGGGCCTCGCGGGCGGCGGAGGTCAGCATCAGGAACAGCGACTCGGGGGTGGTGATCAGGATGTCCGGCGGCTTGGTCGCGAGCGTGCGGCGCTCGGCGGCCGGGGTGTCGCCGGAGCGGATCCCGACCCGGATGTCCGGCTCGGGCAGCCCGAGCCGCACCGATTCCTGGCGGATGCCGGTCAGCGGGGAGCGCAGGTTCCGCTCGACGTCCACCGCGAGGGCCTTCAGCGGGGACACGTACAGCACGCGGCAGCGCTTGCGGGCCTCCGCCGGCGGGGGCACGGACGCCAGTCGGTCCAGGGAGGCGAGGAAGGCCGCCAGCGTCTTGCCCGAACCGGTCGGGGCGACGACCAGCACGTCGGAGCCCGCCCCGATGGCGGTCCAGGCGCCCTCCTGCGCCGCCGTGGGCGCGGTGAAGGCCCCGGTGAACCAACCACGGGTCGCGGGGGAGAACGAGTCGAGCGCGGACCTGACCATGCCCCCCATCGTGCACCCGGGCACTGACAACCGCCGGGACCTGTGGAAAACCGCCCGCGCAGCGCGGCGCCCGTCCCTCTTCCGAGTGGGTGTGTCCGGGAGGGTGCGGGCCGGGGCCCGGAGCGGCGGCCTTCCGTACGGGCCGGGGCCCGGGGCGGCGGCCTTCCGTACGGGCCGGGGCCCGGGGCGGCGGCCTTCCGTACGGGCCGGCGGCCCCGGTGCGGACCGGAGCAGTGGTCCCGTTCAGCCCCGGCGTTCGGCCCTGGCGCAGAATGGAGGCATGGCGAGCGGGGAACGGGCACGGTACTGGCAGTACCCCGAGCTGCCCGGGGTCGACCTGCTGCACGCCCGCTACATCCGCAAGGCCTTCTCCCGCCACACCCACGAGACCTTCGTCTTCGCCGCGATCACCGAGGGCGTCGAGGCCTTCCACCACCACGACGAGCTGGTCCACGCCGGGCCCGGACAGATCGCCCTGGTCAACCCCGACACCCCGCACACCGGGCACGCCGGGGTCCCCGAGGGCTGGACCTACCGGACGATCTACCCCGACGCGGAGATCGTCCGGTCGATCGCCGCCGACACCCTCGCCCTGCGCGGCTCGGTCGGCTTCACCGCGCCCGTCGTCGACGACCCGTACGCCGCACGGCTCGTCGTCGGCGTCCACCGGGCCGCCGAGGAGGGCAACGCGCTCGCCGCCGACAGCCTGCTCCGGCTCGTCACGGCCCGGCTGCTGCGCAGCCACGGCGGTCCGATCACCCCGCTCCCGCCGCGCTCGGCGGGCGCCCGGAACGCGGCACGCGCGCGTGAGGTCCTGGAGGGCCGGATGGCCGGGCCGCCGACCCTGGAGCGCCTCGCCGCCGAGCTGGACACCAGCCCCTTCGCCCTGCTGCGGGCCTTCCGCGAGGCGTACGGGATGCCGCCGCACACCTGGCTCACCGACGCGCGCGTGCGCCGGGCCCGGCAACTGCTCGACACCGGCGTTCCCCCGGCGGAGGCGGCCGCCGTCGTCGGCTTCACCGACCAGTCGCACCTCAACCGGCACTTCACCCGCAGCGTGGGAGTGCCGCCGGGGGCTTATCAGCGCGCGCGTGGCGGGGGAAAACCCGCGAGGCCCGCCGGATCCGGTAGATCCGGCTGATGCGACGGGTCTGGCTGATCCGGTCGCCCGCCGGGCCCTGCCGACCCGTCCGACCTGGTGCAAGAACGTACAAGACCCGGGGTACCCGGCAGCCGTAGCGTCCCCGGTGTGGCAGAACAGACAGCACCCCCCGTGATACGCGACGACGCCCCGGCCAAGCCCGACGCCGCCGTCGTCCGCGACGCCCTCGGCGTCGGCGTCGCCGTCGGGCTCTCCGGCTTCGCCTTCGGCGTGACCTCGGCGGGCTCCGGGCTCAGCCTCCTCCAGACCTGCGTCCTCAGCCTGCTCGTCTTCACCGGCGCCTCGCAGTTCGCCCTCGTCGGCGCGCTCGCCGCGGGCGGCAACCCCTTCACGGCCGCCGCCGGAGCGTTCTTCCTGGGCACCCGCAACGCCTTCTACGGGCTGCGGCTCTCCCAGCTCCTCGCCCTGCCGAAGGCCGTCAGGCCCCTCGCCGCGCACTGGGTGATCGACGAGACCACGGCGGTCGCGCTCGCCCAGCCGTCCCGCCGGGCCGCGCGCATCGGCTTCACCGTCACCGGGCTCACGCTGTACGTCCTGTGGAACGTCACCACGCTCCTCGGGGCGCTCGGCGCCGAGGCGATCGGGGACACCGCCGCCTGGGGACTCGACGCGGCCGGGCCCGCCGTCTTCCTGGCCCTGCTCGCCCCCATGCTCACGTCCGCGACCGAGCGGGCCACCGCGGGCCTCGCGGTCCTGCTCGGCCTCGGCCTGCTTCCCGTGCTCCCCGCCGGGGTGCCGGTCCTCGCGGCCGCCCTCGCCGCACCCGTGGTGCTCTGGGCGAAGGGCCGGCGCACCGCACGTACGCCCCGCCCCACGGCCCGACGAGAGAAGGACTCCCGATGAACGTCTGGATCGCGATCGCCCTCACCGTCGCCGGGTGCTACCTGGTCAAGCTGGTCGGCCTGCTCGTCCCCGCCGGAGCGCTGGAACGCCCGCTCGTCCAGCGGCTCGCGGCGCTGCTCCCCGTCGCCCTGCTCGCCGCGCTCACCGCGCAGCAGACGTTCAGCACAGGCGCCGACCTCGTCCTGGACGCCCGGGCCGCCGGGCTCGCCGCGGCCGCCGTCGCGCTCGTCCTGCGGGCGCCGTTCCTGGTCGTCGTGGGCGCCGCCGTCGCCGTCACGGCGGGGGTGCGGGCCCTGGGCTGGTGAGACCGCCCCGTACACCAGGCCCGTACATCCGGTCTTCTCAGCCGACGGGGCGGCCGTGCGCGCGGAGGGTGCGCAGGGCCTCGACGGTGACGATCGGGCGCCACTCCAGGGCCGAGCCGGGGGCCCAGGCGCGCCGGCGGATCGGCCAGCCGCCGTCCTCCTCCTGGTCGGCGGCGAGCCGGTCGAGCGAGCGGGCCATCTCCTCCTCCGTGAACCAGCGCGCGGCCAGCGAGTCCGGCACGCGCGCGTAGTCGTGCGGGAAGTGGTGCTCACCGGGCGCGTACCCGTCCGCCACCGGCCGGTCCTCCGACCGGTCCGGGTCGAGGACGGCGAGCCCCTGCTCCCGGACGAGCCGGCCGAGGCGGTCGGCGGCCGCCTCCGCGCGGGGGCGGTCCGGGGCCCCGTCGAGGAAGGCGACGGCCGCCTGGACCTCGTAGGGGTGGGACTTCTCCAGGGTCTCCACGGCCGACCAGCAGAACTCGGTGGCCCGGAACAGCCACGCGTGCCACACCTGGTTGCGGTGGAGCAGCCCGACCACCGGACCGGTCGAGAGCAGCGCGCCCGGCGGGGAGTCGACGACCGGGACGAACGGCGCCGAGGGGTAGTCGCGTTGGGAGGGGTGGATCGCCGGGAGGGCCCCGTCGTGCGTGGACACCGCCGTGAGGTAGCGGCAGATCCGCTCGATCCGCGGTCCGCCGCAGCGGCCGATGGAGTCCAGGACCCGCAGCGCGTGCGCGGTGTGCAGCGGCTGGCTGACCGGTCCGCGCAGGTCCGGTTCGAGCGCGTGACCGTAACCGCCGTCCTCGTTGAGGTACGCCGTGAGCGCCGTCTCGACCTGATCCGCGCCACCGCGCTGGAAGTGGTAGGCGAACCGGCGCTGTTCGAGGACGCGGGCCGTCAGCCAGATGAAACGCTCGGCGCGGGCCAGGGGGGTCGAGGACGCGGAGGGGAGGGGTTCTTCGGCCATGCTCCGACCGTAGGGCGGAAAGCCGCGGTGACAAGGCCCGCGGGGCGGGCTGCACTCTTGGGAGCGGGATACTGGGGGCATGCGGTTGACGATTTTCTGGGAACGGATGGCCGAACACTTCGGTGCGTCGTACGCCGAGTCCTTCGCGAGCGACCATGTGATGGCGGAACTCGGGGGCCGGACCGTACGGGAGGCGCTGGACGCCGGCTGGGAGGCGAAGGACGTGTGGCGCGCCGTCTGCGCCGCCGTCGACGTGCCCGCCGACAAGCGCTGACCGGTCCGTCCACCGGTCTGGTGGACGGACCGGTGGACGGACCGTCGTACGGGGACGGGCGGGGGCCGGGAGGAATGTCCGCGCGGTGCGCGAGACTGGCGGGGTGGCCCCGACTGACGACAGCGACGACACCGACAAGACCCCCGGCACCGACGAGATCCACGAAAGTCGTGGTGCCGACGAGGCCCACGGCTCCGACGAGACCGACGGCCCCGGCGAGATCACCGGCGCCCCCGGCAGGACCGGCAGGACCGGTTCGACCGACGTGACGGCTTCCGCGTCCCCGGCTCCGGCCTCTGACACCGCCACCGGCGCCGGGGGAGGTGCCGCCGTGGACACGCCTCCCGCCCCGGAGACCGGGTCCCCGGCGGGCGTCGCGCGGATGCCGCGCTGGCTGCCCCGCGCCCTCGTCCTGGCCCTCGCGCTCTACTCCTGCTTCCTGCTGGGCAACTGGGCCTTCCACCAGCTCGTCGGCCTCCTCGTCAACATCCTCCTCGCCTTCTTCCTCGCCCTCGCCATCGAACCGGCGGTCGGGCGCATGGCGGCGCGCGGTATGCGCCGGGGCCTCGCCACCTTCCTCGTCTTCCTCGCCGTCCTCGTCTTCGGCGTCGGCTTCGTCGTCCTCCTGGGGTCGATGCTCGCCGGGCAGATCGTCGACATGGTCGAGAACTTCCCCAAGTACCTCGACTCGCTGATCAAATGGATCAACGACAGCTTCCACACGGACCTGTCGCGGGTCGAGGTCCAGGACAGCCTGCTCAAGTCCGACTGGCTGCAGAGGTACGTGCAGAACAGCGCGTCCGGCGTCCTCGACGTCTCCGCCACCGTCCTCGGCGGTCTGTTCCGGCTCCTCACGATCTTCCTGTTCTCGTTCTACTTCGCGGCCGACGGGCCCCGGTTGCGGCGCGCGCTCTGCTCCGTGCTGCCGCCCGCCCGGCAGGCCGAGGTGCTGCGGGCGTGGGAGATCGCGGTCGACAAGACCGGCGGCTATCTGTATTCGCGCGGCCTGATGGCCCTCATCTCGGGCATCGCGCACTTCGTGCTCTTCGAGATCCTGGGGGTGCCGTACGCCCCGGCGCTCGCCGTCTGGGTCGGTCTGGTCTCGCAGTTCATCCCGACCATCGGCACCTATCTGGCCGGCGCCCTGCCGATGCTGATCGCCTTCACCGTCAACCCCTGGTACGCGGTGTGGGTGCTCGGCTTCGTCGTGGTCTACCAGCAGTTCGAGAACTACGTCCTCCAGCCGAAGCTGACCTCGAAGACCGTGGACATCCATCCGGCGGTGGCCTTCGGTTCGGTCATCGCGGGGACGGCGCTGCTCGGGGCCGTCGGCGCGCTGATCGCGATCCCCGCCGTCGCCACCCTGCAGGCCTTCCTCGGGGCCTACGTGAAGCGGTACGACGTGACGGACGACCCGCGCGTCCACGGGTACCGCAGGTACGGCGAGGCGGTGGTCGCCCGGCTGCAGAAGGCCCTGCACCACAAGAAGGAGTCGGCGCCGGAGGGAGAGTCCGCGTCGGGGGAGTGAGCCGTACCGGAGGCGCGTTCCGCACTGGAAAACAGGGCGAGGGAGGGATTCATTGATACTCACTTAGTTGGCTAGTGGAGAAAGTGAGTATGGTGGTGGGTGGGTGACGAGCGCGGCTCATGGGGCTGCTCGCTCGCCGGTCATCCGGTCGGTCATCCGGTCGGTCACTCGGTCGGTCGGTCGGTCGTGAGGCAAGGCGGGGGTCCGATGGCGGACAGCACGGTTCTGCGGTACGTCGCGCTGGGGGACAGTCAGACGGAGGGCGTCGGCGACGGCGACGACACCGGCGGCCTGCGCGGCTGGGCGGACCGGCTCGCCGAGCTGCTCGCCCACGACCGTCCGGGCGCGCTCTACGCCAACCTGGCCGTGCGGGGCCGCCTCGCCGGGCAGGTGCGCGCCGAACAGCTCGCCCCCGCCCTCGCGCTCCGGCCGGACCTCGCCACGGTCGTCGCCGGCTTCAACGACCTGCTGCGGCCCGGTTTCGACGCGGACGAGACGGCCGGGCACCTGGAGGAGATGTTCGCGGCGCTCACCGGACAGGGCGCGCGCGTGGCGACCCTCACCTTCCCGGACGTCGGCCGCATCACCCCGCTGGCCCGGCCGCTCGCCCCGCGCGTCCGGGCCCTCAACGCGCGCGTCCGCGAGGCCTCGCGCCGGCACGGCGTCATCGTCGTCGAGACCGGCCACCACCCGGTCGTCACCGACCCCCGGCTGTGGAGCCCCGACCGGCTGCACGCCGGACCGCTGGGCCACGCGCGCATCGCCGCCGCCGTCGCCCAGGCCCTCGATCTGCCCGGCGCCGACGACTCCTGGACCCACCCGCTGCCGCCACCGGACGTCCCCCTGCCCGCGGGCCTCCGCGCCGAGCTGCGCTGGGCCGGCTCCTTCCTGGGGCCCTGGCTGGGCCGACGGCTGCGCGGCCGGTCGTCCGGTGACGGCCGCGGGGCCAAGCGCCCGGAGCTGCTACCGGTGGGCGGGGGATGACGGAGCCGTACCGCCGCTCCGGCAGCCTGGACGCCGCACGGCGACCGTATCGGGGCGGCCGGCCGGTGTCCTCAGTGCCGGACCAGGCCGCCGACCGGGACCGGGGCGGTGTGGCCGGTCGGCGGCAGGCTCCGGGCCAGGGACAGGCCGACGTCGACCAGTGACGACCGGCGCAGGGCGGAGACGTCCGGGAGCGGTGTCCAGACCGATTCCGCGGTCTCGCCGTTCGGCTCGGGGCGGAGGCGGCCGGCGGTGAGGCGGACCCGGTAGAAGACCCCCACGTTCTGGTGCTCGACGCCGGCCCGGGCCTTGGCGGCGGGGATCGTCCGAGAGTCCACGCCCAGCAGGCGCTCGACCACCGCGTCGCGGCCCGTCTCCTCGGCGACCTCCCGGACCACCGCGTCGTACGGGTCCTCCCCGTGCTCCACCCCGCCGCCCGGGAGCGTCCAGGTGGACGTGCCCTCCGGCGACACGTGGCGGGCGAGCAGCACCCGCCCCTCCTCGACGCACACGGCGTACGCCGCCAAGCGGAAACTCACTTCTCTGCCTCCTGGAGGGCTCGGGACGGCCGCCGCGAGGGCCTCTCGACACGGTGGTCCGGGACCGCGTGGCACGCTTGACACTGAAATCGAACATCCATTCTCATGGAGGTCCGGCCCTGGGAATCGCGGGGTTGCCGCGGGGTTTTCCACAGGGCGGGCGGGACGCCGGGGCCCATTGTCAGTGGCAGGGGTTAGCGTCTTTCACATGAAGCGATCGACTCAAGCAAACCGGGTGGAACCCATGGCAGGAACCGACCGCGAGAAGGCGCTCGACGCCGCGCTCGCACAGATTGAACGCCAATTCGGCAAGGGCGCCGTGATGCGCATGGGCGACCGCACCCAGGAGCCGATCGAGGTGATCTCCACCGGCTCGACCGCCCTGGACGTCGCCCTCGGCGTCGGCGGCCTGCCGCGCGGCCGTGTCGTGGAGATCTACGGACCGGAGTCCTCCGGCAAGACGACCCTGACCCTGCACGCCGTCGCCAACGCGCAGAAGGCCGGCGGCCAGGTCGCCTTCGTCGACGCCGAGCACGCCCTCGACCCCGAGTACGCCAAGAAGCTCGGCGTCGACATCGACAACCTCATCCTGTCCCAGCCGGACAACGGCGAGCAGGCCCTCGAGATCGTCGACATGCTGGTCCGCTCCGGCGCCCTCGACCTGATCGTCATCGACTCCGTCGCCGCGCTCGTCCCGCGCGCGGAGATCGAGGGCGAGATGGGCGACTCGCACGTGGGTCTCCAGGCCCGCCTGATGAGCCAGGCCCTCCGGAAGATCACCAGCGCGCTCAACCAGTCCAAGACCACCGCGATCTTCATCAACCAGCTCCGCGAGAAGATCGGCGTGATGTTCGGCTCGCCGGAGACCACGACCGGTGGCCGCGCCCTCAAGTTCTACGCCTCGGTGCGCCTCGACATCCGCCGCATCGAGACCCTCAAGGACGGCACGGACGCGGTCGGCAACCGCACCCGCGTCAAGGTCGTCAAGAACAAGGTCGCGCCCCCCTTCAAGCAGGCGGAGTTCGACATCCTCTACGGCCAGGGCATCAGCCGCGAGGGCGGTCTGATCGACATGGGCGTGGAGCACGGCTTCGTCCGCAAGGCGGGTGCCTGGTACACCTACGAGGGCGACCAGCTCGGCCAGGGCAAGGAGAACGCCCGCAACTTCCTGAAGGACAACCCCGACCTCGCCGACGAGATCGAGAAGAAGATCAAGGAGAAGCTGGGCGTCGGCGTCCGTCCCGAGGCCCTGTCGGCCGAGCCGAGCGCGGACGCGGCGGCCACGGACGCGGCCGGCGCGACCGGTGCGGACGACGCCAAGAGCGTCCCGGCAGCCGCGGCCAAGACCGCGAAGGCGACCAAGGCCACCGCGGTCAAGAGCTGAACCGGTGACCGGTCGTACCGAATGGCCGGGTGACGGCCCCGACTCGTCGAGGGCCGAGAAGGAGCCGTCACCCCAGGATCCGGCTGAGCGGGCGCGCGCGATCTGCCTGCGCCTGCTCACCGGGACCCCCCGCACGCGCAAGCAACTGGCCGACGCGCTGCGCAAGCGGGAGATCCCTGACGAGGTGGCGGAGGAGGTCCTCTCCCGCTTCGAGGACGTCGGGCTCATCGACGACGCCGCCTTCGCGGGGGCCTGGGTGGAGTCCCGCCACCACGGCCGGGGCCTCGCCCGCCGTGCCCTCGCCCGGGAGCTGCGCACCAAGGGCGTCGAGCCCGCCCTCATCCAGGAGGCGGTGGAGCAGCTCGACTCCGAGCGGGAGGAGGCCACGGCGCGCGAACTCGTGGCCCGCAAGCTGCGTGCCACCCGCGGCCTGGAGCGCGACCGGCGGCTGCGGCGGCTCGCCGGCATGCTCGCCCGCAAGGGATACCCCGAGGGCATGGCCCTCCGCGTCGTCCGCCAGGCGCTGGAGGCGGAGGGCGAGGACACGGACGGGCTGGACGAGTCCTTCTGATCCTTCCGGCACGGGAACGTCTTCTGTCACGGGGGGCAGAAGGATCTGTCCGGTTCGGCAGGCGGGGGGGGGGCCTGGCCGGCCGTGTCAGTCCCGGGTCGCGGGGAGGAGGACCGGGAGGCCGGCGGCCTTCCAGGCCTGGAAGCCGCCGATGAGGTCGGTCGCCCGATGCAGGCCCAGGCGGCGCAGGGACTCGGCCGCGAGCGAGGAGGCGTAGCCCTCGTTGCAGAGGACCACCACCCGCAGGTCGTGGCTGTCGGCCTCCGCCGCGCGGTGGCTGCCCAGGGGGTCCAGCCGCCATTCCAGTTCGTTGCGCTCCACGATCAGCGCGCCCGGGACCAGCCCGTCCCGTTCCCGCAGGGCCGCGTAGCGCGTGTCCACCAGGAGCGCGTCACCCGCCTCGTACGCCTCGTAGGCGGCCCGGGGCTCGATCCGGTCGAGGCCCGACCTGACCTGCTCCAGGAGTTCGTCGATGCCCATCCGCGTCTCCCTCTCCACCCGTTCCCGTCGCTCCTCGCTCACTGCCAGTCCTCCGGGCGCTCGACCTGCTCCAGGCGGAGCACCGCGCCCGTCCGGCTGAAGCGCCGGATCAACGGGAGCGGCGGATGGTAGGCGTGCACCGACACCGCGTGGGTGTCCGGGGACTCGTTGAGCACCTCGTGCACGTGGTGGCGGCCGAAGGCCCGGCCCGCGCCCTCTCCCAGACGGCGGGAGCGGTCCACCCCGTCGGCCAGTTCCAGGGTCTTCCAGCCGCTCGCCGGCAGCCGGACCGCGAGCGCGTTCTCGGTCAGCGTCCCGCGCGCGGTCGCGAAGGCGCCCTGCGACTCGGCGTGGTCGTGCCAGCCGGTGCCGGTGCCGGGCGGCCAGCCGATGAGCCAGGCCTCGCTGCCGCCGGGGCCGTCGAGCCGTACCCAGGTGCGGCCCTCGGGGTCGAGCGGGAGGGAGGCGATCAGCTCCCGGTCGGCGGCCGTGCGCCGGACGAAGTCGAGCAGCTCGGTCGCCGTCGGAGCGGACGGAGAGGCGGAAGAGGCCGAAGAGATCGGAGCGGCCTGAGCGGTCGGGGCGGTGGTGGTGGGCGGAAGTGGGGTGGCGTGCTGGGACACGGGTGACCGTCCTGGGGTTCGCGAAGGGCGCGCGACGGCACACGGCACACGGCGCACACGGACCCGCGTCGGCGGACGACGTGGTGGGGTGCGGCGGGAGTGCGGCGGGGCGCGCGGGAAAGGGGCGAGATCAGCAGGACGGGCGACACACGCAGCCCGCATAGCGGAGGAGGTCCATGTGGACCCTCCGCCACAGGCGCACATCGGTGTCGGTCACGCTCCGGAGTACACCACGCGTCCCCGGCGGAATCAATGCATGTCCGCCGTGCGGTCACTCTTCGCGGACGTCTCGCAGGACGTTCCGGCGGACGCCTCGGCGGGTTCCCGGTCGGTGAGGGGGCCGCCGCGGACCGCGTCCGCCGCCGCGTACAGCTCCTCGGGGCGCACCCCGGAGAAGGCGGCGACGAGGTGCCCGTCGGGCCGTACGAGGAGGACGGCGTGGGCCGGAGCCCCTGGATAGGCCTCCGACACGAGGACCTCGGCCTTCACCGGCAGGGCGTCCACGGCCTCTTCGAGGCGGGGCATCACCCCGGCGGTCCGCCAGTGACGCCGGTCCCACACCCCCGTGCCGGGCGCGATCAGGAGGACCAGGAGGCGGCCCTGCCCGAGCCGGTCCCGGAGTCGTACGGTCGTGCCGTCGGGAGCGGTCACGCGGACGTCCTCGACGGGAGCGCCCGGCGGGGTGCCGACCGGGATCTGCCCGTCGGCGTACGGAGGCGCGAGGGGGGAGTGCGGGTACGCGGGGGGCGCGCCCAGCGGGCCGCGCCCCACGTGGCCGTCGGTCAGGAGCGCGTCGTGGCCGCGCGCGGCCCCTGGCAGGTACGTCCGCAGGCCCCCGCCGCCGCGCAGCACCGGCAGCGACTGGTCCGCCGCCCGCAGCCGGGTGGCCACGGCCGCCCGCCGCTCGCTCTGGTAGCTGTCGAGCAGCCGGTCCGAACCGCCGTGGTGCCAGGTGAGGGCGAGTTTCCAGGCGAGGTTGTCCACGTCCCGCAGGCCCTCGTCGAGCCCCTGGGTGCCGACCGCGCCGAGCAGGTGCGCCGCGTCCCCGGCGAGGAGGACCCGGTCGACCCGCCAGCGCCGGGCGAGCCGGTGGTGCACGGTGTGCACGCCGGTGTCGATGAGCTCGTACGGGGGCGTCACCCCGTCGCACCAGCCGGCCAGGGTCTCGCGGATGCGGGCGATCAGCGCGTCCGGGGTGACCAGGTCGCCGCGCGGCGGCAGCAGCCAGTCGATCCGCCACACGCCGTCGGGCAGCGGGCGCGCGCCGATCTCCTCGGCGGCGCCGCGCCACGGCGGCTGACGGTGCAGCAGGGCCTCGCCGGGCCAGGGGAGTTCGGTGCGCAGCGCGGCGACGGCGTGCCGTTCCACCGCCGTGCGGCCGGGGAAGCGGATCCCGAGCAGCTTGCGCACCGTCGAGCGGGCGCCGTCGCAGCCCACGAGGTGGCTGCCGCGCCACCAGGTGCCCGCCGGGCCCCGGGTGTGGGCGACGACCCCGTCCCGGTCCTGCTCGACGGTGTCGAGCCGGGCCTCGGGGACGAGTTCGATCAGCTTCTGCCGGGCGATGGCGTCGCGCAGGCCGCGGGCCAGGGCGTGCTGGGGGATGTGCAGCGGGGCGGCCGGGGCTGCGGGCGCGGCGGGGTCCTCGGACCACTCCTCCGTACCGCCGAGGCCCAGGTCGAGGTCCAGGTGACGCACCACCTGGCGGCGGCGCATGCCGCGCCAGCCGACCCAGCGGACGCCTTCGTCACGGAGGGTGGTGCAGCCGAGGCGCTCGACCATCGCCGCCATGTCGGCGCGCAGGACGACGCTGCGGGCCGGCCGTGGCTCCTCCTTGCCGGAGCCCTCGTCGAGGACGACGCTGGGCACGTCCTGCGCGGCGAGCGCGAGGGAGAGCGCGAGACCGACCGGTCCCGCGCCCACGATGATCACCGGGTCCACGGCGCGGCTCCTGAAGGCCGGACGGTCATGAGGGCAGCACGGTCGAGTGTGGCACGGGCCCGGTGGTTGATCACAGACCGTATGCAACCCACTGGGGGTGCTTGCGTCAAGCGACGGGGTGGGCGCGGTGCGGCCGACCTGAAGTCGGTGCCGCGAACGGCGGGATCGGGGGCGTGCCGCCGATCCCGGGGCGGTGCAGCGAACGGCTGCGGCAGGGCGCGGCACCGGGTCCGTGCCGCCGACTCCGTGCCGCCGACTCCGTACCGCCGGATCCGTGCCGTCGAATGTGGGACGGGGGCACGCGCGAAGGGGCGGGCGGGAGCGGCACCTCGTGTCGGTGCCGTTCCCGCCCGCCCCTGTCGTTCCGGGCACTGTGGCCAACCCGGTCGTTCCGGGCCCCCGTGGTCGGCCCCGTCGTTCCGGAGCCCCGCGGGGTCACGCGCCGCTGACGGCCTCCGCCGGGGTCTCGCCGGTCTTCGTGACGGCGCTCTCGGTGACGCCGGCCGTCTTCCGGCCCCGCCGCAGCCGCTGCTCCAGCCAACCGGCCAGGGTGGTCAGGGCGAAGTTGAGGGCGATGAAGATCAACGCGATGACTGCGAAGGTGGCGATCGTGTTGGCGCCGTAGTTGGCCGTGATCTGCCGGTTCTGGCTGAGCAGCTCGGGGAAGCCGAGCAGGGCGCCGCCGAGCGCGGTGTCCTTGACGATCACGACGAGCTGGCTGACCAGGGCCGGGAGCATGACGGTCACGGCCTGCGGGAGGAGCACGTACAGCATGGTCTGGCCCTTGCGCATGCCGAGCGCGACGGCCGCGTCGCCCTGGCCCCGGGGCAGCGAGAGGACGCCGGCCCGGACGACCTCGGCGATGACCGAGGCGTTGTAGAGGACCAGGCCGGTGACGACCGCGTACAGCGGGCGGAAGTCGGAGCTGACGGGCGTGAACTGCGCGTACACGGCGCTCGCGAACATCATCAGGAGCAGGACCGGGATGGCGCGGAAGAACTCCACGACCGTGCCGACGGGCACCCGCACCCAGCGGTGGTCCGAGAGCCGGCCGATGCCGAGGAGGGCGCCGAGCGGCAGCGCGATCAGGATGGAGAGCGCGGCGGCCTTGAGGGTCTCGACCAGACCCGGCAGCAGGTACGTCGTCCAGACCCGGGAGTCGGTGACGAACGGGCTCCACTTGTCGGCCGAGAGCTGGCCCTTGTCGCCCAGGGCGGAGAGGACCCACCAGGCCAGCACGGCGAGGACCGCGAGGAAGCCGACCGTGTAGAGGACGTTGCGCCGTTTGGCGCGCGGGCCGGGGGTGTCGTACAGGACGGAGCTCATCGCTTCACCGCCAGTCGCTTGGCCGCCCAGCCCAGGACGAGGCCGGTGGGGAGGGTCAGGACGATGAAGCCGAAGGCGAAGACCGCGAAGACCGCGAAGAGCGCGTCGGCCTCGTTCTCGATCATCTTCTTCATCAGGAGCGCCGCCTCGGCGGCGCTGATGGCCGCCGCCACGGTGGTGTTCTTGGTGAGGGCGATCAGGACGTTGGCGAGCGGGGTCACCGCGGCGCGGAAGGCCTGCGGGAGCACCACCAGGGTCAGCACCTGGAAGAAGCTCAGGCCCAGCGCGCGGGCCGCCTCGGCCTGGCCCGGCGGCACCGTGTTGATGCCGGAGCGCAGCGCCTCGCAGACGAACGTGCCGGTGTACGCGACCAGTCCGAGGATCGCGAGGCGGAAGCCGATCGTCTCGGAGTCGTCGGCGCCGAGCGTGATCCCGAGGGTCTGGTCGAGGACGAGCGAGCAGGCCACGATGACCACGGTCAGCGGGGTGTTCCGGACGAAGTTGACGTACGCGGTGCCGAAGGACCGCATGAGCTGGACCGGGCTGACCCGCATGGCGGCCAGGGCGGTGCCCCAGACCAGCGAGCCGATCGCCGAGTAGAGGGCGAGTTGCGCCGTCACCCAGAAGGCGCCGAGCAGGTCGTACTGCCCGGAATCAAGAAAGTCGAACACGATGCCCCGCGCTCTCCCCTGGTGGTCGGTCGGTGTGGAGGCCGCCGTGCGGACGGCGGCCGGTGCCGGCGTGACGGCCGCCCTCGTGCGGGGCGGCCGTCACGCCGGAGGCGGGGTCGGTCAGCCCGCGACCTTGGGCGCGGGCTCGGACTTGTAGCCGGAGGGGCCGAAGTGCTGGTCGACGAGCTTCTTCCAGGTGCCGTCGGAGACCATCTTCTCCAGCGCCTTGTTGATCTTGCCGCGCAGCTCGTCGTCGCCCTTCTTGAGGCCGATGCCGTAGTTCTCGTCGCTCATCCGCAGACCGACCAGCTTGAACTTGCCCTGGTTCTCCTTCTGCGCGGCGTAGCCCGCGAGGATGGAGTCGTCGGTGGTGAGGGCGTCGACGCGCTTGTTCTCCAGGCCGGTCAGGCACTCGGAGTAGCCGCCGAGCTGGCGCAGGTCGGCCTTGGGGGCGAGCTTGTCGTGGACGTTCTGCGCGGACGTCGAGCCCGTGACCGAGCAGAGCTTCTTGGAGTTGAGGTCCTCGACCTTGGTGATCGAGGCGTCGTCGGCGCGCACGAGCAGGTCCTGGTGGGCCAGGAAGTACGGACCGGCGAAGTCGACCTCCTTCTTGCGCTTGTCGTTGATCGAGTAGCTGGCGACGATGAACTTCACGTCGCCGTTCTTGATCAGGTTCTCGCGCTCGGCGCTCGGCGCCTGCTTGAAGTTGATCTTGTCCTCGGCGTAGCCGAGTTCCTTGGCCACGTAACGGGCGACGTCGACGTCGAAGCCGGCGTGCTTGCCGTCCGGGGTCTTCAGGCCCAGGCCGGGCTGGTCGAACTTGATGCCGATGGTGATCTTGTCACCGTTGCTCCCGGAGTCGGACCCGCCACCACAGGCCGTCGCGGTCAGCGCGAGCAGGACGACGGCAGCGGCGGCGGCGGAGGTGTTGCGAAGCTTCATCGAGGAAAGTCCCTTGCGTAGGCGTGAGTTGGGAAGAGTAAATCCGAACTCGCTCAGTGGTGAAGGATCTTGGAGAGGAAGTCCTTGGCGCGGTCGCTGCGCGGGTTGCTGAAGAACTCCTCGGGGGAGGCCTGTTCGACGATCTTCCCGTCCGCCATGAAGACGACCCGGTTGGCGGCGGAGCGCGCGAAGCCCATCTCGTGGGTGACGACCACCATCGTCATGCCCTCCTGGGCCAACTGCTGCATGACCTCCAGGACCTCGTTGATCATCTCGGGGTCGAGGGCCGAGGTCGGCTCGTCGAAGAGCATGACCTTCGGGCCCATCGCGAGCGCGCGGGCGATGGCCACGCGCTGCTGCTGGCCGCCGGAGAGCTGGGCCGGGTACTTGTCCGCCTGCGTGCCCACGCCCACCCGGTCGAGCAGCGCGCGGGCCTTCGCCTCGGCGTCCTTCTTCTCCGCCTTGCGGACCTTGATCTGCCCCAGCATCACGTTCTCGAGCACCGTCTTGTGCGAGAACAGGTTGAACGACTGGAAGACCATGCCGACGTCGGACCGCAGCCGGGCGAGCTCCTTGCCCTCCTCCGGCAGCGGCTTGCCGTCGATGGTGATGGTGCCGGAGTCGATGCTCTCCAGCCGGTTGATCGTGCGGCACAGCGTCGACTTGCCGGACCCCGAAGGTCCGATGACGACCACGACCTCGCCGCGGGTGATCGTCAGATCGATGTCCTGGAGGACATGCAGTGCGCCGAAGTGCTTGTTCACGCCGGACAGTACGACCAGATCGTCCGCGGCACGCGGGGTGTCCTCCGAAACCTTGGACACTGACTCTCCGCTCATCGGCCTCTTGCTCCGTCCTCCTCGGTTGGGGAGGAGACTAGAGACCCGATGTGACGAGCGTCATCACATCTGAGCGGAAATTGAGGATAACGATCCGGCCGCAACCGGACACACCGCGTGAAGGCGACACCGGCCGCCGTACCAGGTGCATCACGGAAACGCCCACGTGACGGGGGGACACTTGACTGTGACGCCGGTGTTCGGTGTTCATGCTCCGGTACCACCTGGTACACAGAGACCCGGCAACCGGCGCGCGACACCGGGAACGGCGCGAAGCTGCGGAAGAGACCACGGAAGATCACGGAGGAGGTACGCATGCGACTGCTGCTCGTGGAGGACGACGACCACGTCGCCGCCGCCCTCTCCGCGATCCTCGCGAAGCACGGCTTCGCCGTCACCCACGCCCGCAACGGCGAGGAGGCGCTCCAGGCCGTCCTGCCCACCGCGCACGGCGAGCGCCCCTCGTACGGGGTGATCCTGCTCGACCTCGGCCTGCCCGACCAGGACGGCTACCAGGTCTGCGGCCGCATCCGGAAGCTCACCACCACCCCGGTGATCATGGTGACCGCGCGCGGGGACGTGCGCTCCCGGATCCACGGGCTCAACCTCGGCGCCGACGACTACGTCGTCAAGCCCTACGACCCCGGCGAGCTCCTCGCCCGCATCCACGCCGTCAGCCGCCGCAGCCCCGGCCCCGAGGAGACCGGCACGGCCGCCGGGACCACCGACGGGACCCGGCTGCGGCTCGGCTCCGTCACCATCGAGCTGCCCACCCGCCGGGTCAGCGTCGAGGGTGAGAGCGTCCAGCTGACCCGCAAGGAGTTCGACCTCCTCGCCCTCCTCGCCCAGCGGCCCGGCGTCGTCTTCCGCCGCGAGCAGATCATCAGCGAGGTCTGGCACACCAGTTGGGAGGGGACCGGCCGCACCCTGGAGGTGCACGTGGCCTCCCTGCGCTCCAAGCTGCGGATGCCCGCCCTGATCGAGACCGTGCGGGGCGTCGGCTACCGCCTGGTCGCCCCCGCCGCGTAACCCCCCGGCGGCTCCTCCGTGCGCACCCGACTCCTCCCGCTGCTCATCGTCCTCATGGCCGGCGTGCTGCTCGCCCTGGGCTTCCCGCTCGCCGCCAGCCTCGCCGCCTCCGAGCAGCAGCGGGTCGTCGTCGACCGGCTCGACGACGCCGCGCGCTTCGCCGCCCTCGCCCAGTTCGTCGGCGAGAACAGCTTCGGCACCGACGAGCGGCACGCCACGCTCGGCGGCGAACTCGCCAGCTACCACGACGTGTACGGCATCCGGGCCGGGATCTTCTACCGGAACAACCGCGCCATGGCCGCCGCCCCCGAGGACTGGGTCGTCCCGTACGACGGGGAGGGCCGGCGCGCCTTCAACGAGGCGCTGCTCGGGCGGCGCAGCCACGATCCGCCCCAGGTGTGGCCCTGGCAGCGCGGCGCGCGGCTCACCATCGCCTCCCCGGTCGTCCGGGACGGCGACGTCGTCGCCGTCGTCGTCACCGACTCGCCCACCGGCCGGCTCCGCTCCCGCATCCTGCACGGCTGGCTGCTGATCTTCGCGGGCGAGGCCGCCGCGATGCTGCTCGCCGTCGGCGCGGCCTTCCGGCTCACCGGCTGGGTGCTGCGGCCCGTCCGCGTCCTCGACGCCGTCACCCACGACATCGCCACCGGCCGGATGAACTCCCGGGTCGCCGCCGCCGGGGGACCGCCCGAGCTGCGGCGCCTCGCCCGCTCCTTCAACGAGATGGCCGACCACGTCGAGGAGGCCCTCGAACAGCAGCGGGCCTTCGTCGCCGACGCCTCCCACCAGCTGCGCAACCCGCTCGCCGCGCTCCTCCTGCGGATCGAGCTGCTCGCCCTGGAGCTGCCCGAGGGGAACGAGGAGATCGCCTCCGTACGGACCGAGGGCAAGCGCCTCGCCCGCGTCCTCGACGACCTCCTCGACCTGGCGCTCGCCGAGCACGCGGCGGCCGAGCCGCAGCTCACCGACGTCGGCGCGCTCACCGCCGAGCGGGTCGCGTCCTGGCGGCCGGTCGCCGAGGACAAGGGGGTCGTCCTGGCGGAGGAGTGCGGGGCGGTCACGGCCTGGGCGGACCCGGTGGCCCTCTCCAGCGCCCTCGACGCGGTGATCGACAACGCGCTGAAGTTCACCCCGGCCGGGGAGGAGGTCACGGTCACGGTCGCCCCGGAGGGGGCGCACGTCGCCGTCGTCGTCGCCGACCGCGGGCCCGGCCTCACGGAGGAGGAGCTCGGCCGGATCGGGGACCGCTTCTGGCGCTCGGGCCGGCACCAGAACGTCAAGGGCTCGGGCCTCGGCCTCTCCATCGCCCGCGTCCTGCTGACGGCGGGCGGCGGCGGGGTGGCCTTCACCCCGAACGCGCCCCACGGCCTGCGGGTGACGGTCACCGTCCCCCGGCACGCCCCCGCGGAACGGCAGGACCAGGGCTTCACGGGGCGGTAGGGCGGGGTCAAAGCCTCACTTCGCCGAGCGGTGGCGCGGGATCGGGGCTTTCGCCGAGCGGCCGTACGAGGTCAGGGCTTCACCGAGCGGTAGTAGCGGCTGGCGCCCTCGTGGAGCTCCAGGGGGTCCGTGTAGACGGCCGTGCGCAGGTCCACCAGCTGGGCCGGGTGGACCTGGCGGCCGATCCCGTCCCTGCTCCTGATCACCGTACGGGTGAAGCCCTCCACCAGGTCCGCGTCGGCCTCCTCGGTGGTGACCAGGAGGTTCGCCACGGCCAGCGTCTCGACCGACTGCCCGTCCTGCGCCTTCGCGTACGCGTCGGCCGGGATCACCGCCGAACGGTAGTGGCGGGTCGAATCGCCGACGTCGTGCAGCTGGGACACCAGCTCAGCGTCCAACGGGATCAGCCGGACCGAGGCGCGCTCGGACAGCTTCTGCACCGCTTCGGTGGGCAGCCCGCCCGACCAGAAGAAGGCGTCCAGCTCATCGCGCTCCAGGAGCCTCGGCATCGTGTCGATGCCGGCCGGGACCGCCCGGACGTCCCGGACGGGGGCCAGGCCCGCCGCCGCGAGGACCCGGTCCGCGATCAGCCGCACGCCCGACCCGTCCTGGCCCACGCCGACCCGCAGGCCCTTCAGGTCCTGCACCTTCCGCAGCGACGACCCCTTGCGGACCACGAGCTGTACGTAGTCGTCGTACAACCGGGCGCAGCCGCGCAGCCGCTCGAAACCGGGCCTGCGGTCGCGCTGGTACTGGGCCACCGCGTCGGCCGTGGCGACGGTGAAGTCCGCCTTGCCCGTCGCCACCCGGGCCAGGTTCTGCTGGGAGCCCTCGCTGTCCGTGAGCTTTATCGACACCTCGGGCAGGTCCTGGGCCAGGGCCTGCCGCAGGAGCTTCCCGTAGCGCTGGTACACCCCGGTGGGGACCCCGGTGCTGAAGGTGACCGTGCCGCTGGGGGCGGGGGAGCCGAAGGGGGCGAGCCACCACACCAGCATCCCGCAGAGCGCGAGCAGCGCGGCCGTGGCCGTCAGGGCACGGCGGCGGGCGGCGCGGGAGAGGGAGGCGAACATGGGGCCGATCCTGCCAGCCCACCGCCGCTCCTGGCCAGGGACGACCGCGGGCCGTCCGGCGCCCTCCGGGACCGGAGTGCGCTCCGCCGAAGCGGTGAGCGGGCCGCCGGAGCGCGCCGCGCCGTGTGTCCTGCCGGGGCGGCGGGATCCCGGCGGTTAGCGTCGGAAGGCGTTCGGTGATCTTGAGGACAGTCCCCTGTCCGCCCCTGGCGTCCCCCTCCGAACGCACCGGTCCCGCCCGCGCCCGTCCGTTCCTGCCGGTATCCGTCCGATCCTGTCGGTCCCTGTCCGATCCTGCCGGTCCCCCTCCGTCCCCGCCGGTATCCGTATCCGTCCGTCCCCGTCCCGCCTCATCCCGCCACGGCGGTGAGGCGGCGCACCACCTCGTCCCGGCCCAGGACGCCCGCCACGGCGAACAGGTCCGGGCTCCGGGTGGCGCCGGTCAGCGCCACCCGGACCACGTTCGCCACCACCCTCGGCGGACCCGCCCAGCGGTCCGGTTCCCGGCGCCAGGCGGCCGTGTCCGGGGCGAAGCCGTGCCGCCCGGCCAGCGCGCGCAGCGCCCCGTACCACTCCTCCGGCGTGCCCGCCCCGGCCCCGTCCCGGGCGAACCCGGCCGCGATCCGGCGCACCAGCTCCGGGGCGAGGCCGCCGAAGCGGTCGTCGGCGGCGGACGGCACCGGGCCGAAGAGCTCCGCGAAGAAGAAGCCGTAGCGGTCGCGGAAGCACGACCAGCGGTCCAGGTCCTTCCGGGCGGGCGCGCCCTCCGGCCGCCCCGCGGCCACCGCCGCCAGGGCGAGCCCCTCGTGGCGGACGAGGACGGACGCCAGCTCCGGGTCGTACTCCTCCGCCCAGGCGAGCAGGTGCGCGTACAGCTCGCCCGGGGTGAGCGAGGCGATGAACTCCCGGCTCAGGGAGTGCAGTTTGGGCAGGTCGAGCAGCGGGCCCGACGGGCGCATGCCGTCGAGCCGGACGGGGGCGGCGAGCGCCTCGGCCGTGGGGACGTCCATCAGCCGGATGTTGGCGAGGCCGCGCAGGTAGTGCTGGACGGCCGCCGGCGGATAACCGGCGGACAGGTAGTAGTCCACCGACGCCTCGGGGTCCTTGCGCTTGCTCAGCTTGCGGCGCGACGGCCCCTCGGCCTTCATCAGCGGCGCGAGGTGCGCGTACGCCGGCGGCGCGAAGCCGAGGGCCGTGTGCAGCTGGAGGTGGACCGGGGTCGAGGACAGCCACTCCTCGCCGCGCACCACGAGCGTGACCCGCATCAGGTGGTCGTCCACGACGTGAGCGAAGTGGTAGGTCGGCAGCGGGAGTTCCTCCTGCGAGGACTTCAGGAGCACGATGTCGTTGCCGTTGTCCTGCAGGGTGACCGAGCCCCGGATGCGGTCCGCGAAACGGATCCGGCCGGGGAACTCGTACGGGCAGCGCAGGCGCACCACGTACGGCTCGCCGGCCGCGAGCCGCCGCGCCGCCTCCTCCGGGGCCAGCGTCCGGCACGGCGCCCACCGGCCGTAGTAGCCCAGCGGGGAGCGGCCCGCGCGCTGCTCCTCGGCGCTCCGGGCCAGCCGCTCCTTGTCGCAGAAGCAGGGGTACGCCCGGTCGCCGCGCAGCAGTTCCCGCACGTGGCTCAGGTAGACGTCCCGGCGCTCCGACTGGAGGTACGGGCCCCACTCCCCGTCCCCGGCGGCCCCGCCCTCGTCCGGGGCGAGCCCGAAGGCGCCGAGCAGCCGGGAGAACTCCTCGGCGGCGCCCGCCACCCGCCGGGCGCGGTCGGTGTCCTCGACGCGCAGCACGTACGTGCCGCGCGACTGGTGGGCGAGCGCCCGGGCCACGGCCGCCGTGTAGAGGCCGCCGATGTGCAGGTGTCCGGTGGGGCTCGGGGCGAAGCGCGTCACCTCGGCACCGTCCGGCAGGTCGCGCGGCCGGAACCGCCGTTCCCAGTCGTCCGGTTCCGGAAGGTCGGGCGGGAACATCGCGTTGATGACGGACAGGTCGAGCACGGTGGACTCCCTCCTGGGGTTCCTGGAGGGATCCACCGTAGGCCGGTGACCGGGCGGATCGAGGGGCGCGGGGGCGCGAGGCTGCGGAACCCCGAACCCTCTTGCGCGTTGTGGGCTGCGGGAGGCACGCGCGGTCAGTAGCGTCCCGAGGACCGTTCGGTACGCGGTTGTTCGGTACGGCGACCGCTTCGTACGGCGACCGCTTCGTACGCAGGCCGTTCCGTACGGCGGCCGTTTCGTACGCAGGCCGTTCCGTATGGCAGCCGTTCCGTACGGCGGCCGTTCCGTGCGGCAAGTGTTCCGTGCGGCGACAGGACGACAAGGGGGTGCGATGGGCGGCACGCGTGCGGTGGGTCTGCTCGCGCTCGGCTCCTTCGCCATGGGGACCGACGCCTACGCGATGGCGGGGCTGCTCCCGGACATCGGGGCCGACCTGGGCGTCTCCGTCTCCCTCGCGGGCCAGTCCGTCACCGCCTTCACCCTCTGCTACGCCCTGGCCGCGCCGTTCCTGTCGGCCGCGCTCGCCCGCCGGGGCACCCGTGCGGTCGTCGTGACCGCCCTCGCCGTCTTCGTCCTCGCCAACGCCGGTACGGCCCTGGCCGGTTCGTACCCCGTGCTCCTCGGCACCCGGGCCCTCGCCGGTGCCGGAGCCGGCCTCTTCACCCCGGCCGCCGCCACCGCGGCCGTCGCGCTCGTCCCGCCCGAGCGGCGCGGGCGCGCCCTCGGCCTGGTCCTCGGCGGGATGAGCGCGGGCACCGTGCTCGGCGTCCCGCTGGGCCTGCTCGTCGCGGCCGGCGCCGGCTGGCGGGCCGCCCTGTGGCTGGTCACCGGACTCGGCGTGCTCGCCCTGCTCGGCACCGCGGTCGCCCTGCCGCCGGTGCGGGGGGCCGCGGCGCCGTCCCCGCGGGAGCGGTTCGCGGCCCTCGCCCGGCCCCGGGTCGCCGTGGTCGTCGCCGTCACCTTCACCCAGACCGTGGCCAGCCTCGGCCTCTACACCTACCTCGAACCGGTCCTCCACCGGACCGCCGACGTCGGCAGCACCGTGCCGTACCTGTGGGTCTGGGGGATCGGCGGGGTCTGCGGCAGCCTCCTCGCCGGGACCCTCGTCGACCGGACGGGGCGGCCCGCCCTCCTCTCGGTCGCGCTCCTCGGCACCCTCGGCGGCGCCCTCGCGCTGCTGCCGTGGACCGGATCCCCACCCGGCCTCGTCCTCCTGCCCCTGCTCCTCTGGGGCGCGGTCGGCTGGGCCTTCGTCGTCCCGCAGCAGCACCGGCTGCTCGCCGGGGAGGGGAGCGGGAAGGCCGGATCGGGAGCCGCCGCCGTCGGTCTCAACAGCTCCGCCACCTACCTCGGCGGCGCCGTCGGCTCCGCGCTCGGCGGCCTCGCCCTCGCCCGCGGGCTCGACGCCCGCTGGCTCCCGCTCCCCGCCGCGGGGGTCGCGCTCGCGGGAGTCCTCCTCCACCTCGTCGCGGTTCCCGCCCTCGCCCGGCGCGCCGCGCGGACCGCCCCAGGCACCAAGGACCATGACGACGGGACCGGAGGCGCGGGCGCGACCGCGGCCGGGTCCCCGGAAAGGAACGCCCCATGAAGTTCGGCGTCAATCTGCCCAACTACGGGCCCGAGGCCACCCCCGACGCCCTCGCCGACTGGGCGCTGCGGGTGGAGGCGCTGGGGTACGACTACGCCATGGTCTCCGACCACGTGGCGCTCACCCCGGACGTGCAGCACCTCTTCCCCGCCCCGTTCTACGACCCCTTCGCGACCCTCGCCTGGCTCGCCGGCGTCACCAGGACCGTGGGCCTCGGGACCACGGTCACGATCCTCCCGTACCGGCACCCCGTGCACACCGCCCGGGTCGCCGCCAACATCGACCGGTTCAGCAACGGGCGCCTCGTCTTCGGCGCGGCGGCCGGCTGGGCGGCCAGGGAGTTCGCCGTCCTCGACGTCCCGTACCGCAAGCGCGGCGCGATCAGCGACGAGTACCTCGCCGCCATCAAGGCCTGCTGGCGGGACGAGGTCGCCTCCTTCGACGGCGCCCACGTCTCCTTCCGCGAGGTGCACACCGGACCGCTGCCCGTGCAGCGGCCCGGTCCGCCCGTCTGGGTCGGCGGCCACAGCTACGGCGCGCTGCGCCGGGCCGTCCGCCTCGGGGACGCCTGGCACCCCACCTCCGTCTCCGGCGACTGGCTCCTCGGCGTGGGGCTGCCCACGCTCCGCCAGGTCGCGGAGGAGCAGGAGCTGCCGGTGCCCGCCGTCTGCCCCCGCATCAAACTCCGGGTCACCCCCAGGCCGTTGGGCCCCGGGCGGCTGCTCGGCGAGGGCACCCTGGCCCAGATCGCCGACGACCTCGGGCTGCTCCAGGACGTCGGCGCCCGGGCCGTCGTCCTCGACCCCACCTACCCGGGCGACCACCGCGAGCCGGGGCGCACCGCGCGGGACCTCGACGTCCTGGAGACCCTGGTGAAGGAGGTCGTCGACGTGGACGCGGGGTCGGTGCGGTGACCGTCCGGACGTGACGTCCGACCCCGTACGGGCAGCGGCTCCGTACGGCCACCGGCTGCGTACGATGAGCGAGGGGCGCCCCGGACGCCGGGACGCCTCCTCGGAGACGGGAGGGGGAGCGGGACGTGGCCGATCCGGACCTGCGCAAGCTCCGCGTGCTGAGGGAGCTCAGCGAGCGCGGCACCGTCAGCGCGGCCGCCCAAGCGCTCCACCTCACCCCGCAGGCCGTCTCGCAGCAGATCAGCGCCCTGGGGCGGGAGTTGGGCGTGCCGCTCACCGAACCGTCCGGGCGCCGGCTGCGCCTCACGGGGGCGGCGCGGATCGTGCTCCGGCACGCCGACGCCGTCTTCACCCAGATCGAGCAGATGCGCGCGGAGCTCGCCGCGCACCGCAGCGGCGAGCACGGCGAGGTGGCCGTGGCCGGCTTCTCCACCACCCTCTCGGCGCTCATCCTGCCCGCCGTGGCCCGGCTCCGGGAGACCCGGCCGCTGCTGCGCACCTCGCTGGCCGAGGTCGACCCGCCGGAGAGCTTCTCCCTGCTGCACCGGGGCGAGACCGACGTCGTCATCTCCGCCGACACCGCCCGTAACCCGGGCCCGGCGGGCGACGAGGGCCGCTCCGGCGGGCGGTTCCACCGGGTCCCGCTCTGCGAGGACCCCTTCGACATCGCCCTCCCCGCGGGCCACCGGCTCCTCGGGAGTCCCCGGCTGCTCCTCGCCGACCTCGCCGAGGAGACCTGGATCTTCGCCACCACCGGCATGTGCCACGACATCGGCGTGGCCGCGTGTACGGCCGCCGGGTTCACCCCGCAGGCCTCCCACGCCATCGGTGACTGGGACGCCACCCTCGCGGCGGTGCGGCTCGGCCTCGGGGTCGCGCTCGTCCCGCGGATGGCCAAGCCGGCCCCGCGGCCCGAGGTGACGATCCGCGCGTTCAGCGAGCGGGCCCCCTCCCGCACGGTCTTCGCGGCCGTACGGGAGGGCAGCCAGACCTCCCCGGAGATCGCCGCCGTCCTGGACGCGCTGCGCACCGTCGCCAGGGCGGCCGTGGCCGCCTGACCGGGCGACCGTCCGGCTCACGGCCTGCCGGTACGCGATCCTCCACGGCACGTGGAAGGTACCGTCCAGCAGACGTTGCTGGATCCGCCCGGCCGCCGGTGCGAGGCTCGTTGCCGTACCGCGGACCGCTCCGCGCGCCCCCTTTCTCTTCCTCTGCCTTCCCTCTGTCCTTCCTCGTCCTTCCTCTGCCCCTGCCGAGCCCTTCCGGAGAGCGGGAAACACCCATGTCCAAAGCCACCTACGCGCGGCTGGCCGCGCTGAGCCTCATCTGGGGCTCCGTCTTCCTGTGGATCAAGATCGCCGGGTACGGCTTCTCGCCCGTGCAGATGGTCCTCATCCGGCTCGCGCTCGGCGCCGTCGTCATCCTCGCCATCGGATACGCGAGGGGGCTCCGGCTGCCGAAGGAGAGGGCCGTCTGGGGCCATCTGACCGTGGCCGCGCTGCTCGGCAACGCGATCCCCTGGACCCTGTACGCCGAGGGCGAGATCGAGGGCTCCAGCAGCGTCGCCGCCGTCGTCAACGGCAGCGCCCCGATCTGGACCCTGGCGGCCGCGCTGCTGCTCGGCCAGGAGAAGCGGGTCTCCGGCTTCAAGGCGGGCGGCGTCCTGCTCGGCCTCGGCGGCACCGCGCTCATCGCCTCCCCGTGGAACGCGTCCTCGGCCGGCACCGGCTGGAGCATCCTCTGCTTCGTCCTCGGCTCGGTCAGCTTCGGCGCCAGCTTCGCGTACATGGGCAAGTTCCTGGTGGGCAAGGGCGTCCCGCCCCTGATGCTCGCGGGCGGCCAGCTCGGCGCCGCCACCGTGCTGCTCCTGGTCGCCTTCCCGTTCCTGGGCCTCCAGAGCGTCACCTGGCGCACCGACTCGGTCGTCTCGGTCCTCGTCCTCGGCGTGGTCTGCACGGGCTTCGCCGCGCTGCTCAACTTCGAGCTGATCATCAAGGACGGGGCCACGGTCGCCTCCACCGTCACCTATCTGATGACCGCCGTGGCCGTGGTGCTCGGCGCCGTGGTGCTCCGCGAGCCGCTCGGCTGGACCGTGTGGCTGGGCGCGGTGGCGGTCCTCGCGGCCACCGGCCTGCTGCGCCGCAAGCCGCGCCCGGCGGCGGAGGGGAAGGCGCCCGCACCGGCCGGACCTGCCGTACGGCCCGCTCCGGAGGAGCAGGCGCCCGAGCCGGCCGTACGGCCCGCTCCGGAGGCCCGGCCGCAGACCGCCGGAGCCGCCGATTGAACCCAGGCCGGGCCACGGCGTCGGAATCAGGAAAAAGCAAGGCGATACCCGGCCGTTCTCGGCGGCCGGGCGGACGCCATTCCCTCCGTACCCCCATGAAATGCCGGGCCGCCGTCCGCAACATTGTGTTCATTCAATGTACGGGTGGTGGGTGGTAGCGTCGCAAGTGGAAACACCCGGCCTCTGTGGGGGAGACGCACGTGGCTTTTGTGGTCGAACTCGTTTTCCGTGGTAAAGAGACGGACCGGCTGAGTTTTGGAGAAGCTCACCGGGCCTATTGGAAAAGGATGGCCGCGCGCGGCCTCCTGCTCGGTGGCGGTCCCTGGCGGGACGGCACCGGGGAACTCCTGGTCTGTGAGGCCCGGGACCGCCGCACGCTCTTACGGGTGCTCTACGCCGACCCGTACGCGCAGGCGCAGGTCATCGGGGAACTGAGGGTCCGGGAATGGAACGCGGTGATGGGCCACGTGGTGCTCGCCGGCCTGGAGCGCTCCACCGGCGGTGCCGGGACCCACGAACGAATACGCGGGGGCGTCCCGGCGCCCGTCCCGTCGTACGCCCCGCCGGTCGTGCCGGCGCCCGTGCCGCCGGTCGTCCGCGGGGGGTCCGCCGTCCGCGAGGAACCCGCCGTGCGCGAGGAGCTGACCGCCCACGAACGGCGCATCGCCACGATGATGCTCGACGGCCTGACCAACAAGCAGATCGCCGAGGCCTTCACGGTGTCGACCCGGGCCGTGGAGCTGCACATCACCCGGATCTACCGCAAGCTCGACATCCGCCGGCGCGCGCAACTGGCCGCTGCCATCGACCGGTTCGAGGCCGCACTGGCCTGAAGCCGCGCTCGCGCACGTCCGTTCCGTACCGCACTCGCATCCGTACCCGCACTCGCATCCGCACTCGCACCCGATGGGAAGTCGTCATGCCGCTGGTCGAGATAACCGTTCCCGAGGGCACCCTCTCCGAGGCCGCCGCGGAGGTCCTGCAGCAGCAGGTCGCCGACTCCGTGCTGAAGGCCATGGAGCTGCCCCGTACCGACTTCTTCACCGCCGCCACCTGGGTGTACGTCCGCGAGGCCGCCAAGGGCCTCGCGACCACCGGCGCCGGCACGCCCCCGGGCGTCCTGGTCGTGGTCACCCCCTTGGAGGGCTTCCTCACCCCCGGGCGCAACGAGGCCCTCTCCGTCGAGGCGACCAGATGGGTGCGGGAGGCGACCGGGCCCGACACCGTCGTCTGGCTCGTCGTGAACGAGGTCCCGGAGGGCAACTGGGCCGTGAACGGCGCACTGACCCGCCGCGCGAAGATCGACGAGTTCGTCGCCGAAGCGGAAGCCGAGGCCGAGGCCGCCGCGGCGGCCGAAGCCGGCCGAGACAGCTGAATTCCCTTCACGGAAAACATTTCCGCATTCCGGACGCCGCGGCGCCGCACCCATTCCGGGTGCGGCGCCGTTCGCTTTTGCACGGTCCGGACCACCGGGTGCGGAATCCCGTATCGATGTTCGATCCACTCCGCCCGTACGGTGATGTCAATGGCACCGACGGATCGGAGAGAAGCGCTCATGGCTCTGCATTCGGCGCCGCGACTCGGGGTGGTGGTTCCTTCCGGAAACGCCGCCGCCGAACCCGAGATCGCCGCCCTCGCCAGTCCCGCGTTCAACGTCCACACCTCGCGATTCCCGGTACTTCCCGGAAAGGACCTGCGGGGCCGTCTCGAAAAGTACAACGAGGTCCTTCCCGAAGTCCTGGGGAATTTCGGCGGGCTCCGCCTCGACGCGGCCGTCGTCTCCTGCACCGGCTCGCACTACCTCCTCACCCCGGACGGCGACCGCGCCCTCTGCGCGGAACTCTCCGAGCGGATCGGGGCGCCCGTGCGGTCCGCCGCGCTCGCCATCCTCGACACCGCGCGGGCCGTGGGCGCCGAACGGCTCGTCCTGATCTCGCCGTACGAGCCCTGGCTCACCGAACTGTCCCGCGCCTACTGGGAGTCGGCCGGACTGAAGGTCGACGAGGTGGTCAAGATCCGGGCCGGCGCCCGCTTCTCCCCGTACGACGTGGCCACCGGCGAACTCGTCGCCCAGGTGCGGGAGGCCCGGCTCCCCGAGGACGCGACGCTGCTGTTCACCGGCACCGGCATGTTCACCTTCGACGCGCTCGCCGAGCTCGGCCGGGACGGCGGGCAGACCCTGCTCACCTCCAACCTGGCGAGCGCCTGGTGGGCCCGGGACGCCCTCGGCCTCCCCGCCGCAGGCCCCGACGCGCATCCGCTGCTGCGCCGCCTCGCCGAACGGACCGGCGGCGGCCGGGACGCCTCCGGCCGCGACCCCGTGACCGTGCCGTGAGCGGTGACGCCGTGGGCGGTGGCGTCCCGGGCGGGGGCGCCGCGAGCGGTGCCGGAACCGCTCACCCGCCGGTCGCCGTCGTCGGCGCCGGGCCGGTCGGTCTGACCGCCGCCCTCGTCCTCGCCCGGGCCGGCGTCCCCGTGACCCTCCTGGAGGCGCGGGAGGAGCTGGCCACCGAGTCCCGCGCCTCCACCTTCCACCCGGCCACCCTCGACCTCCTCGACGAACTCGGCGTGGCGGCGGCCCTGCGCCGCCGGGGCCGTACGGTCGACCGGATCCAGTGGCGCGACCTGGACGGCGGCGTGCACGCCGAACTGGACTACGCCCTGCTCGCCGGACACACCGGCCACCCCTACCGGCTCCACGTCGAACAGGCCCGGCTCACCCCCCTGCTGCTCGCCGAGCTGACCGCGACCGGCCTCGCCGACGTACGGTTCGGGGCCGCCGTCACCGGCGCGACGGAGACCGGCGGCGGGGTGCGGCTGCGCACCGAGGACGCGGCGGGGCGGACCACCGTCACCCACCACCCGTACGTCCTGGCGGCCGACGGCGCCCGCAGCCGGCTGCGCGCGCTCGCCGGGCTCCCCGGCACCGCCGAGGTGTACCCGGACTACGCGCTCCGCGTCGTCACGCAGACCCCGCTCGACGAGCTGGTCCCGGGGCTCGCCGCCCTCGCGTACGTCCGCGACCCGCGCGGCTCGTACAGCGTGCTCGGGATGCCCGACCACTGGCGGTTCATCTTCCGGATCCCGCGCGGCACGGACCGGGACGGGGTGCTCGCCCCCGACGCCGTACGGGCCCGGATCGAGCACGCCCTGCCCGGCCCCGCCGGACGGGCCGTACGGATCGCCGACGCGCACACCTACCGGCTCGCGCGGTTCCTGCTGCCGCGCTACCGGGCCGGCCGGGTCCTCTTCGCCGGGGACGCGGCCCACCTGACCTCCACGGCGGGCGGACTGAACATGAACTGCGGCCTCCACGACGCCGTGGAGACCGGCCGGGCCCTCGCCGCGGTCCTGCGGGAGGGGCCGGGAGGCGAGGCCCTGCTCGACGCGGTCCTCGAACGGCGCCGCTCCGTCGTGGAGACGGCGGTCATCCCGCGCAGCGAGGCCCGTACGGCCGGCATCGGCAGTCCGGCCGAACTCCCCGCGCGGCTCGCCGCCCTGCGGCGGACCGCCGCGGACCCCCGCTCGGCCACCGACTACCTGCTCAAGGCATCACTTCTCGACGTCGCACCACGACCCCTGAAAGGTGAGGCACATGCGGATCTGGTTTCACAAGCACACCGTTGAAGGACGCCTGCCGCTGCTCGACCAGTGGTATCGCGAGCACCTCGACGCGATCGCCGCGCCCGGCACCACCGTCGACATCAAGACCCTGCCGGCCGACACGTACCCCGACCGCACCCCCTTCGGGCTCGTCGGCCACCACTCCGCCCAGGTGCTCTTCAGCCGCCACTTCTCCGAGTCCGCGCTCGTCGCGGAGCGGGAGGGCTACGACGCCTGGGTGATCGCCGCCGGCCAGGACCCCGGCCTGCGCGACGCCCGCCACCTCGCCTCCATCCCCACCCTCGGGTACGGCGAGACGGCCTTCTTCCTCTCGGCGCTCACCGGGCAGCGCTTCGGGGTCCTCGGCTTCATGCCGCCCCTGGAGGAGCCCATCCGGGCCAACATCCGCCAGTACCGCCTGGAGTCCTCGCTCAGCTCCTACGAGGTCGTCCCCGGCGGCTGGGACTCGGTGCACCGCTCCCTGGAAGGGGACTTCGACGAGTTTGTCGAGGTGTACTCGGCCGCCGCGCTGCGGGCCGCGAAGGCCGGGGCCGAGGTCATCGTCCCCGCCGAGGGCATCCCCAACGAGATCCTCTGGCACCTCGGCATCCACGAGCTGCACGGGCTGCCGGTGATCGACCCGGCCGGACTCGCCGTCAAGCTCGCCGAGACCCTCGTCCAGCTGGGCGAGCTGAAGCTCTTCCAGCGCAGCGGCCACGGCTACTGGTTCAGCCGCCCCGACGAGCCGGTCGCCAAGCACCTGGAGAAGGTCTTCCTCGGCTCGCCGCTCTAGGCCTTCCCGCGGGACTCGCCCAGCGCACCCGCGCCCCGCAGCGCACCCGCGCCCCGCGTGCCCGCGCCCCGCGTGCCCGCGCCCCGCGTGCCCGCACCTCGCGTGCCCGCGCCCCGCAGCACACCCGCGCCCCCCGCACACCCTCCACACCGTCACGCCCCGCACGCCGACACGTTCCCGAGGGAGTCACCCCATGACGTACGACGCCTACGGCCGCAACACCGCGGCCACCGACCCCGCCGCCCCCTACTACCGCCCCCGCCGGCTGCGCCGCACCCCCGCCCTGCGCCGGTTCGCCGCCGAGACCCGCGTCGGCCCCGCCAACCTCGTCCAGCCCCTCTTCCTCCGCGAGGGCCTCACCGAACCGCGCGAGATCCCCTCCATGCCGGGCGTCTTCCAGCACACCCGCGACACCCTCCGCAAGGCCGCCGCCGAGGCGGTCGCCAACGGGGTCGGCGGACTCATCCTCTTCGGCATCCCCGAGCACAAGGACCCCACCGGCACCGGCGCCGTCGACCCCGACGGCATCCTCCAGGTCGCCCTGCGCGACGTCGTCGCCGAGGTCGGCGACTCCACCGTGATCATCGGCGACATCAACCTCGACGAGTACACCGACCACGGCCACACCGGCGTCCTCGACGCCCACGGCGACGTCGACAACGACGCCAGCATCGAGCTGTACGCGCGGGCCGCCGTCGTCCAGGCCGACGCGGGCGCCCAGATCGTCGCCCCCAGCGGCATGATGGACGGCCAGGTGCGCCGCATCCGCGAGGCCCTCGACCGGGCCGGACACCAGTCCGTCGCCATCCTGGGCTACTCCGCCAAGTACGCCTCGCACTTCTACGGCCCCTTCCGGGACGCCGTCGAGTCCACCCTGCGCGGCGACCGCAAGGGCTACCAGCAGTTCCCCGGCAACATCCGCGAGTCCCTCCTGGAGGTCTCGCTCGACGTCGCCGAGGGCGCCGACCTGGTGATGGTGAAGCCCGCCCTCGCCTACCTCGACATCGTCCGGCTCATCGCCGACCACGTGCAGGTGCCCGTCTCCGCCTACCAGGTCTCCGGCGAGTACTCGATGGTCGAGGCGGCCGCCGCCAAGGGCTGGATCGACCGCGACCAGGTCGTCCGCGAGAGCCTCGCCTCCATCCACCGCGCCGGCGCCACCCAGATCATCACCTACTGGGCCTCCGAGTTCGCCCAGAGCCTGGACCGGTGACCCGGTGACCTCGCCCTCCACCATGCTGGTCCTCGGCATCAGCCACGCCAGCGCGCCGCTCGACCTCCTGGAGAGACTCGCCGGCACCGAACGGCCCGCCGAGGACCTCGTCTCCGACGCGACCTCCGTCGACGGGATCGACGCCGCCGTCGTCGTCTCCACCTGCAACCGCCTGGAGATCTACGCCGAGACCCGGGGCACCCCCTCCGACCCGGGTCAACTCGACGGTCTCGGCGAACTGTTCGCCCAGCACACCGGCGTCGACCACGAGGAGATCGCCCCGCACCTCTACCGCCACCACGCCGACGGGGCCGTGCGCCACCTCTTCGCCGTGGCCTCCGGGCTCGAATCGGTCGTGGTCGGCGAGGACCAGATCCTCGGCCAGGTCAAACTGGGCCTCGAACGGTCCCAGCGGCTCGACCGGACCGGCCGGGTCCTCGCCAAGGCCGTCCAGACCGCCCTCAGGGTCGGCAAGCGGGCCCGCAACGAGACCGGGCTCAACGAGGCGGGCCGCTCGCTCGCCACCGCCGGCCTCGCCTTCTTCGAGCGCCGGGTCGGCTCGCTGCACGGCAAGACCGCCCTGGTCATCGGCGCCGGCGCGTTCGCCGGGGTCGTCGTGGCCGCGCTGCGCCGCTCCGGCCTCGACCGGGTGCACGTCGCCAACCGCACCCCGGAGAAGGCCCGGCGCCTCGCGGAGACCACCGGGGGAGAGGGGTACGACCTCACGGACGTGCCCCGGCTCCTCACCGAGGTGGACGTGGTCGTCGGCGCCACCGCCGCCACCGGCCACCTCGTCACCGCCCGGGACGTCGAGGACGCCCTCGCCGCCCGGGACGGCCGCGAACTGTTCCTGCTCGACCTGTCCCTGCCGCACAACATCGCGCCCTCGGTGTCCGGCCTGCCCGGCGTCACCTTCGTCGACCTGCGCGCGATCGCGGAGGAGGGCCAGGAGGACGAGATCTCGGCGGCCAGCGTCCGGGCCGCGCGCGAACTCGTCGACGCCGAGGTCGAGCAGTTCCGCACCGGCCTCCGGCTCGCCGGGGCCACACCGGTCCTCACCGCCCTGCGGACGGCCGCCACCGAGGCGGCCGAGGCCGAACTCGACCGGCTCGCCCGCCGCCTGGAAGGGCTCGACGGCGCGGCCCGCCGGGAGATCGGCCGCAGCGTGCGCCGCATCGTCGACAAGGCCCTGCACCAGCCCACCGTCCTGGTCCGCGAACTGGCGGCGGACCCGGACGGCGCCCGGCACATCGCCGCCTTCACCCGCCTCTTCGCGGCGGCGGAGGACACCGGGGTGACCGGCGCGCACGACCCGAACCAGAAGAACGACCCGAACGAGCAGAAGATCGAGGCCATCGCATGAGTGACATCTCGGCCCTCTGGGAAGCCGAATCCATCGCCGTCATCGGCGCCAGCGAGCGCCCCGGCGCCCTGGGCCGCAAGCCGCTCGACTACCTCCTCCGGTACGGCTACAAGGGCCGCGTCCTGCCGGTCAACCCGCGCTCCCCGGAGATCCTCGGCGTCCCCGCGTACCCCAGCGTGAAGGACGCCCCCGGCCCCGTCGACCTGGCGCTGATCATGGTCTCCGCCGAGCGGGTCCCCGGCGCCGTCGACGACTGCGTGGCCGCCGGCGTCAAGCTCGCCGTCATCGCCTCCTCCGGCTTCGCCGAGACCGGCGAGGAGGGCGCCCGCCTCCAGGCCGAGGTCGTCGCCAAGGCCCGCGCCGGGGGCCTGCGGATCATCGGCCCGAACTGCATCGGGGCCGTCGGCTACGAGAACCGGGTCCTCGCCACCTTCAGCCCCCTCTTCGGCGCCGAGTCCGTGCCCTTCGAGCCCGGCACCCTCGCCTTCGTCAGCCAGAGCGGCGCCCTCGGCTTCGGCGCCGCCAGCCTCGCCCTGGAGCGGGGCCTGCGCCCCGGCTGGGTCGTCAGCACCGGCAACGACGCCGACGTCACCGCCCTCGAAGTCCTCCGCGAACTCGCCGCCGTCCCCGAGGTCACCGGCCTCCTCGGCTACCTGGAGGACACCCCGGACATCGGGACCCTGCGCGAACTGGCCGGCTCCGGCAAGCCCGTCGCCCTCCTCAAGTCGGGCCGCACGGAGGCCGGTGGCCGGGCCGCCGCCTCCCACACCGGCGCCCTCGCCACCGACGACCGGGTCCTCGACGCGGCCCTGCGCGGCCTCGGCATCGTCCGCGTCGAGGACATTGACGAACTCCTCGACGTGGCACGGGCCTTCGAGTCCGAGCGCCGCCCCACCGGCAACCGGGTCGCCGTCGTCACCACCTCCGGCGGCTCCGGCATCCTCGCCGCCGACGCCGTCGAGGCCCACGGCCTGGAGCTGAGCGCCCTGGAGCCCCGCAGCAAGGAGGCGCTCGCCGAGATCGTCCCCGCCTTCGGAGCCATCGACAACCCGGTCGACATCACCGCCACGGTCCTCAGCGACCCCTCCCTCTTCGACCGCTCCCTCGACGTCCTGATCGCGGACGAGACCGTCGACATCATCGTCGCCGCCTTCTGCGTGATGGCCGGCCCCGACGTGGAGAAGGCCGTCAACGCCCTCTCCCGCGCCGCCGAGAAGGGCGGCAAGCCGATCCTCGTCGCCCGCACCGGGGCCGACTTCCTCGCCCCCGACGCCCCCCGCGACCTGCGCGAGGCCGGACTCCCCGAGTACCCGACGCCGGCCCGCGCCCTGCGCGCCGCCGCCGCCCTCTGGGAGGTCGGCCGCCCCCGTACGCTCCCGGACGCGCCCCGCCCCGGAGCCGTGTCCGGACCCGCCGCCGGAGTCACCGAGCCGGAGCTCAAGAGCCTCCTCGCCGACGCCGGCATCGCCGTGCCGAAGGGCCGGATCGCGAGGGACGCGGCGGACGCGGCGGCGGCCGTGACCGAGGTCGGCGGTACGGCGGTGCTCAAGGCCGTCGTCCCGGGCCTGCTCCACAAGACCGAGGCCGGCGGCGTCGAGCTCGGCGTCACGGCCGGGGCCGCGCCCGAGGCCTTCGCCCGGCTCGCCGCCCTCGGCGGGCAGGTGCTCGTCGAGGAACAGGTGGACGAGGGCGTCGAGTTGATCGTCGGCGTGCACTCCACCGACCTCGGCCCCGTCCTCACCGCCGGTCTCGGCGGGATCTTCACCGAGGTCCTGGACGACGTCGGCCACCGGCTCCTGCCGCTGGCCCCGGGCGAGGGCGCCGAACTCCTCGCCGGGCTGCGCGGCGCGAAGGTACTCGCCGGGGCCCGGGGCCGGGCCGCCGTGGACGTGGAGGCCGCCGCCGACCTCCTGCACCGGGTCGGCGCACTGGCCCAGGACTGGCCGACCGGCTTCGCCCTCGACCTCAATCCGGTCCGGGTCCTGCCGAAGGGCGCGGTCGTCCTGGACGCGGCGCTCACCTTCGAGACCTCCGCCGACGAGGAGGCCTCCTCCTCCGACGCGGCCCTCGTCTCCGGCGCGGCTCTCGTCTCCGAGGAGGCCGGCCGATGAGCGGGAGCACGGAGACGAACAGCAGGGCGCTCTTCGAGCGGGCCCGCAAGGTCACGCCCGGCGGCGTCAACTCCCCGGTCCGCGCCTTCGGCGCCGTCGGCGGCACCCCCCGCTTCATCGCCTCCGCCGAGGGCCCGTACCTCACCGACAGCGACGGCAACGAGTACGTCGACCTGATCTGCTCCTGGGGCCCGATGATCCTGGGCCACCGCCACCCGGCCGTCGTCGAGGCGGCCACCCGGGCCCTGGAGCACGGCACCTCCTTCGGAGCGCCGTCCACCGGCGAGGTCGAACTCGCGGAGGAGATCACCGACCGGGTCGCCCCCGTCGAGCAGGTCCGCCTGGTCTCCTCCGGCACCGAGGCGACCATGTCCGCGATCCGCCTCGCCCGCGGCTTCACCGGCCGGAGCAAGATCGTGAAGTTCGCGGGCTGCTACCACGGCCACGTGGACGCCCTGCTCGCCTCGGCCGGCTCCGGCCTCGCCACCTTCGCACTGCCCGACACCCCGGGCGTCACCGGCGCCCAGGCGAGCGACACGGTCGTCCTGCCGTACAACGACCTCGCGGCCGTCGAGAAGGTCTTCGCCGAGATCGGGGACGAGATCGCCGCCGTGATCACCGAGGCGGCCCCCGGCAACATGGGCGCGGTCCCGCCGCTGCCCGGCTTCAACGCCGGCCTGAAGGAGATCACCGCCCGCCACGGCGCGCTCTTCGTCTCCGACGAGGTGATGACCGGCTTCCGGGCCAGTCGTTCCGGCTGGTACGGGCGGGACGGCGTCGCCCCCGACCTGCTGACCTTCGGCAAGGTCATGGGCGGCGGCTTCCCGGCGGCGGCCTTCGGCGGCCGGGCCGACGTCATGGGCCACCTCGCCCCGGCCGGACCCGTCTACCAGGCGGGCACCCTCTCCGGGAACCCGGTCGCCACCGCCGCCGGTCTCGCCACCCTGCGGCACAGCACTCCCGAGGTGTACGAGCGGCTCGACCACGTCTCCGCCACGATCGGCGCCGAGGTCTCCGCCGCCCTGACGAAGGAGGGCGTGGCCCACCGGGTCCAGTACTCCGGGACCATGTTCTCCGTCTTCTTCACCAGGGACGAGGTCGTGGACTTCGACGGGGTGCGCGCCACCGAGTCGTACCGCTACACGCCCTTCTTCCACGAGCTGCTGCGGCGCGGCGTCTACCTGCCGCCCTCGCCGTTCGAGGCCTGGTTCGTCTCGGCCTCGCACGACGACCGGGCCGTGGGCCGGGTGGTCGAGGCGCTCCCGTTCGCGGCGGCGGCCGCGGCGGCGGCGAAGCCCTGACGGAGGGGCCGGAGACGGAGAGAGCCCCCGTGGTCGAGGACCGCGGGGGCTCTCCCTCCTGTGCGAACGTCACGCGGCGAGGTTCACCCGCACGTCGACGTTCCCGTCGATCGCCTTCGAGTACGGGCAGCGCCCGTGCGCCGCGTCGGCGAGCCGGCGGGCCTCGGCGGGGTCGAGACCGGGCAGTTCGACGGTGAGGACCACCGACAGGTGGAAGCCGCCCTCCTCCTTGTGCAGGGAGACCTCGGCGACGACCGTGTCGTCCGCGAGCGCGACCTTCGACTCGCGCGCGGAGACCCGGAGCGCGCTGTGGAAGCAGGCGGCGTACCCGGCGGCGAAGAGCTGCTCGGGGTTGGTGGCGGTGCCGGACCCGCCCACGGCCTTGGGGCTCGACAGCGGCAGGTCCAGCAGCCCGTCGGAGGAGCGGACGGCGCCGTTGCGCCCGTCTCCGGTGGAGGCGACCTCGGCGGTGTAGACGACGGCCATGCGTCATGCCTTTCGAAAAGGGGACGGGGAATTCCCCCAGTCTCGGACGGAGCCGAATTCCCGGCGCTACGGATCTCCGCAGTCCTTTCCGCACGGCCCCCGAATACCGTGGAAAACGTCAACCAGTCTTATGCGGATAGGGAGTTCACCATGGCGGGACCGCTGGCCGGAGTGCGCGTACTGGAATTCGCAGGCTCGGCGCCCACCGCGTTCGTCGGCACCGTCCTGTCCGGTCTCGGCGCCGACGTCGTACGGATCGACCGCGCGCCCGCGCCCACCGCCACCCCCGACGCCGTACGGGCCGACCGGGCCCCCGCCGCCCCCGATGCCGTACGGGCTCCCGACGCCCCCCGCCCGCCCGAGAACCCCCTCTCCCGGGGCCGCCGCTCCGTCGCGCTCGACCTCAAGAGCCCCGAGGGCGTCGAGCGGGCCCTGGCGCTCGCCGAGCGCGCCGACATCCTGGTCGAGGGCTTCCGCCCCGGGGTCGCCGACCGGCTCGGCCTCGGTCCCGAGGCGGTCCACGCCCGCAACCCGCGCCTGGTGTACGGGCGGCTCAGCGGCTGGGGCGGGCACGGCGAGTGGGCCGGCCGCGCCGCCCACGACCTGGCGGTCCTCGCCCTCACCGGCGCCCTGGACACCGACCCGGCCACCGGGGACCCGGTGCTCCCCCCGACCGCGTACCTCTCCAGCTTCGCCGGCGGCGCCAACGTCCACGTGCAGGGCCTGCTCGCCGCGCTCCACGCGCGGGAGCGCTCCGGCCGGGGCCAGGTCGTCGACACCGCCCTCGCGGACGGCGCCGCCCTGATCTCCACCCTGATCCACCAGTGGCGCGAGGTGCCCGGCAACCACACCGTCACCGACGCCCCCCACTACTCCCTCTACGCCGCCGCCGACGGCCGCCACCTCGCCGTCGCCGCCATCGAGCCCAAGCTCTACCGGGCCCTCCTGGAACAGCTGGGCCTCGCGGACGCCGAGGACCTGCCGGACCGCGCCGACCCGGCCTCCTGGCCCGGGCTGCGGGCCCTGATCGGCGCCCGCTTCGCGACCCGGGACCGGGACCACTGGGTGAAGCTCTTCGACGCGGTGGACGCCGGGGTGGCCCCCGTCCTCACCCCCGAGGAGGCCGCCGCCCACCACCAGCTGGCCGCGCGCGGGGCCTTCGTGGCGGTCGGCGACTCCGTACAGCCCGCCCCGCCCTCCCGCTTCGACCGCACCCCCGCCGACGCGCCGGGCCGCGCCCCGCTCCCCGGCGAGCACACGGAGGAGGTCCTCGCGGAGTGGACCCGCTGAGCGGTCCGACCCCCCTTTTTTCGCGCCCCCTACGCCTCCGGCTACGACTCCAGGTAGCGGAGCACCGCCAGGATCCGCCCCTGGACGTCGAGGAAGAGCAGCACGCCGCCGAGCAGTGCCTGGCCGAGCAGCTCGTCCCGGCCCAGGGTGCCCCGGACCGCCCCGGCGGCGAGCAGCCAGGCCAGGAACGCGCCGAAGCCGAGCAGGGCGACGACCACCCCGCAGAGCAGCCCCGTGCCGACGCGGACCGTCAGATAGCGCAGGACCTTCCGGTCGGAGGCCTCGTAACGCTCCGGGAAGCGGTCGCCGAAGAAGACGGAGCGGCGGGCCCGTTCGAGGGCGGCCAGCCGCCGGGCGCCGGCCGTCAGGACCTCCAAGGCGGCGGGCCGGGTCCGCGGCCCGAGCAGGAGCGGGCCGAGGAACGCGCCGGTGACGAGGAGGCGGAGGGCGCCGGCCAGGGCGGTCGCGCAGCCGAGGAGGGTTCCCAGGACGCGCGACGGAAGGAGACGGAGGGGCGCCCGGACGACGGCCCCGTCCTCCCCGATCCCCGCCAAGTCCCCCTGCACCGAGCCCCCTTGCGCGCACGCCGACACCAGTGGGCCCGCGGGAGCCGGACAAGATCGCCGGCCCGGCGTGGGGAGCGGAGTCCGTACGGGGAGCGGAGCCGGTACGGAGAGCGGAGTCGCTACGGGGAGCGGAGCCGTACCGCCGGGGCGGAGGGCCGGGCTCACGAGGCGCGCCGGTGCCGGGCCCCGGCGCGGCCGCGCAGCCGGACCGCCACGTAGGCCGCGACGGCGGTCAGGGCGAGGACCAGGACGGCCTTCGACAGGACGCCGACGTATCCCTCCACGAGGTCCCACCGGTCGCCCAGCCAGCAACCGGCCGGCACGAGGACGCCGTTCCAGACGAGACCGCCGAGCGCGGTGAGCGCGACGAAGCGGGGCACCGGCATCCGCTCGACACCGGCGGGCACCGAGATCAGGCTGCGGAAGATCGGCACCATCCGGCCGAAGAGGACCGCCTTGGTGCCGTGCCGGGCGAACCACTCCTCGGTGCGGACCAGGTCCGAGGCCTTCACCAGGGGCAGCCTCGCCCAGATCGCGTGCATCCGCTCCCGGCCGAAGAGCGCCCCGATCCCGTAGAGCGCCACCGCCCCGACCACCGAGCCGAGCGTCGTCCAGAACAGCGCCGACGCCGGGCTCAGCACGCCCTGCCCGGCGGCGAAACCGGTCAGCGACAGGATGATCCCGCTGGGCAGCGGCGGGAAGAGGTTCTCCGGGGCGATGGCGAGCCCGGCTCCCGGACCGCCCAGCGTGTCGGCGAGCCCGGCGGCCCGGCCGGCGACACCGCCCGCGGGCTCACCGGCCGGGGCCGGGGGCGTGGAGTGGACGAGGGAGGCGATCGGCATGGCAGGACTCCAGGACTCCAGGACTCCAGGACTCCAGGACTCCAGGACTCCAGGACTCCAGGACTTGAGGGCGACGGTCGGGGCTCCGGGGACCTGCGCCCCGGCACCCCTCCACGCCAGGAATCCGGCCTCCCCGCCGGTACGGGGCTTCCCGCCCGACCGCCCTGCGGAAAACCGCGGGGTGCGGGGGAGGCCGCCGGGGACGCCGGGCGGGCCCGGACGCCGGGGCGGGGGCCGCTCCGGAGCGCCTACCCTTGACGCATGACGAGCAGCAGCGACCGGAGCACCGCAGTGAGCGTTGACGGCACCAAGACCTACGAGATCCGCACCTACGGGTGCCAGATGAACGTCCACGACTCCGAGCGGCTCTCCGGTCTGCTGGAGGAGGCGGGTTACGTACGGGCCCCCAAGGGCGCCGACGGCGACGCCGACGTCGTCGTCTTCAACACGTGCGCGGTCCGCGAGAACGCCGACAACAAGCTGTACGGCAACCTCGGCCGGCTCGCCCCGATGAAGACCACCCGCCCGGGCATGCAGATCGCCGTCGGCGGCTGTCTCGCCCAGAAGGACCGCGACACCATCGTCAAGAAGGCCCCGTGGGTCGACGTGGTCTTCGGCACGCACAACATCGGCAAGCTGCCGGTCCTCCTGGAGCGCGCCCGCGTCCAGGAGGAGGCGCAGATCGAGATCGCCGAGTCCCTGGAGGCCTTCCCCTCCACGCTGCCGACCCGGCGCGAGTCCGCGTACGCCGCCTGGGTCTCGATCTCCGTCGGCTGCAACAACACCTGCACCTTCTGCATCGTCCCGGCCCTGCGCGGCAAGGAGGAGGACCGCCGGCCCGGCGACATCCTCGCCGAGATCGAGGCGCTGGTCGCCGAGGGCGTCTCCGAGATCACCCTGCTCGGCCAGAACGTCAACGCGTACGGCTCCGACCTCGGCGACCGCGAGGCGTTCTCCAAGCTGCTGCGCGCCTGCGGGCAGATCGAGGGCCTGGAGCGGGTCCGCTTCACCTCCCCGCACCCCCGCGACTTCACCGACGACGTGATCGCGGCGATGGCCGAGACGCCGAACGTGATGCCGCAGCTCCACATGCCGCTCCAGTCCGGCTCGGACACGATCCTCCGGGCGATGCGCCGCTCGTACCGGCAGGAGCGCTTCCTCGGCATCATCGAGAAGGTCCGCGCGGCCATCCCGCACGCCGCCATCTCCACCGACATCATCGTGGGCTTCCCCGGCGAGACCGAGGAGGACTTCCAGCAGACGATGCACACCGTCCGCGAGGCCCGCTTCGCGAACGCCTTCACCTTCCAGTACTCCAAGCGCCCCGGGACCCCGGCGGCCGAGATGGAGGGGCAGATCCCCAAGGAGGTCGTGCAGGACCGCTACATGCGGCTCGTGGCGCTCCAGGAGGAGATCTCCTGGGAGGAGAACAAGAAGCAGGTCGGCCGCACCCTGGAGGTCATGGTCGCCGAGGGCGAGGGCCGCAAGGACGGCGCCACCGACCGCCTCTCGGGCCGCGCCCCCGACAACCGCCTCGTCCACTTCACCAAGCCGGACGGGGACGTGCGCCCCGGCGACGTCGTGACCGTCGAGATCACCTACGCCGCCCCGCACCACCTCCTCGCCGAGGGCCCGGTCGCGTCGGTGCGCCGCACCCGCGCGGGCGACGCCTGGGAGAAGCGCACCGCCGAGAAGCCGAAGGGCGTCCTCCTCGGCCTCCCCAAGATCGGCGTCCCGGCCCCCCTCCCGACGGCCGACGCCCCGGCCTGCGGAGCCCACTGACCCGACGCCGCGTGCGGCGGGGGCGCGGCGGTGTGTGCGCCGGGAGCGAGCCCTCGTGTACGCCGGGAGCAAGCCCTCGTGTACGTCGGGGGTGAGTTCTCGTGTACGCCGGGGGCGCGGCCCCGTGTCCCGCCGTCGCCCCGGAACCCGGGTCCCGGCTCCCGGTTCCGGACTTCGCGCGGGACGGGCGCCGGGCGAGTGTCCGGAAGTGCCGGGACGGGTGGTGAGCGGGCGTCCGGAGGTTTCCGGGCCCGCCCCGATCGTCCCGGGAGCCGTTCCTCCGGGGATGCCGTCCCCGGTCGTCCCGGGAGCCGTTCCCCCGGGATGCCGTCCCCGGCCGGCACCGGTCCGGGGCGCAGTAAGGTGCGGATCATGCTTGTCGCCGCAGCCGTCTGTCCCTGCCCGCCGCTCCTCGTGCCCGAGGTCGCGACCGGCGCCGCCCCCGAGCTGGACGCCGTGCGGGCCGCCTGCGCGGACGCCGTCGGGCTGCTCGCCGCCGCCCGCCCGGACCGGCTCTACGTCGTGGGGCCCGCGGCCGACGGAGCCGGAGGCGTCTTCCCGGCCGGTGCCACCGGCTCCTTCGCCGGATTCGGCGTCGACCTCTCCGTACGCCTCGGTGACGGCCCGGCCGGCGACCGCCCCCTCCCCGTCCCCCTCGCCGTCGGGGCCTGGCTCCTCGACCGGGCCCGCTGGGCCGGCGCGCCCGTCGAGGGCCTGGGAGTGGGGGAGCGGACCCCGGCCGAGGCCTGCGCCGACACCGGCCGCGGGCTCGCCGCCTCCGCCGACCGCGTCGCCCTCCTCGTGATGGGCGACGGCAGCGCCTGCCGGACCGTGAAGGCCCCCGGCTACCTCGACGAGCGGGCCGCCGGCTTCGACGCGGAGGCCGTCCGCGCGCTGGGCGCGGCCGACGCGTCCGCGCTGCTCGCCCTCGACGCGCGGCTCGCGCACGAGCTGAAGGCGTCCGGCCGGGCCCCCTGGCAGGTCCTCGCGGGCGCCGCCGAGGGCGCCGGACTCGCCGGCCGGCTGCTCCACGAGGACGACCCGTACGGGGTCGAGTACGCCGTGGCCGCCTGGTCCTGAGCGCCTTCGGAGCGCTCCGGGGGCGCCCCTGGACACGACGACGACGGCGGACGGCCGCGGAGCACGTCGCTCCGCGGCCGTCCGCCGTCACCCCGAAAGAGCTGCCCGCCGAGCCGGGAAACCGTCAGGCGGCCGGCGGTGGCGTCACACCACCGCCACCGGGGGCGCCACCGGTCCCGGGAGCGCCACCGGCCCCCGGCATCCCGCCGGTCCCGGGCGTGCCGTCGGTCCCGGGCGTGCCACCGGTCCCGGGCGTGCCGCCGGTCCCCGGAGCGCCGCCCTCCTTGTGGCCCATCCGGTCGATGGCCTCCTTGGCCTTGCCCGTACCGGAGTGGATCTTGTCGCTGTACTTGCCCTTGGTCTTCTCGTCGACCACCTTCGCGGCCTTGTCCAGGCCCTGGTCGATCTTCTCCCCGTGCTGCTGCGCCAGATCGGCGACCTTGTCCTTGGCCGGGGCGAGCTTGGCCTTCAGCGAATCCAGGAGACCCATGGGGCACCTTCCCTCCACGGACCCCCGCGGGCCCGTCCTCGTGTCCTGCCCCCAGCACCCGGGGGCCTGCCTACGCGCCTTCGGCCGCCCGGGCGCCCTTGTACGGTCCGCGTGCCCGCTCTTCCCCGAAGAACTCGCTCCTCCGGAAAACGCGCGACCCGTGTCCGTCCTCTTGCGCCGCTCAGGGCGAGAACCTACGGCAAAACCTTGACAAAACACCCATATCCATCCCTCAGCCTACTCGGAGGGAGGGGCCCCCGCGACGACCGGCGGCGGGGCGCCGCGCACGGGGCAACGAGCCCGGCCGCAGCCCGTCACGCGACCCGTTCGGGGACGGGCCCGGAGGTTTGGGAGACTGGGTCGGTGAGAAGCGCAGCTCCCGCCCCGCGGGTCATCGCCGTCGTCGGCCCCACGGCAGCCGGAAAGTCCGATCTGGGTGTGTTCCTGGCCCAGCAGCTCGGCGGCGAGGTCGTCAACGCCGACTCGATGCAGCTCTACCGGGGGATGGACATCGGGACCGCCAAACTGACGCCCGAGGAGCGCGGCGGCGTCCCGCACCACCTCCTCGACATCTGGGACGTCACCGAGGCCGCCAGCGTCGCCGAGTACCAGCGCCTCGCCCGCGCCGAGATCGACCGGCTGCTCGCCGCCGGCCGCACCCCGGTCCTCGTCGGCGGCTCCGGCCTGTACGTACGGGGGGCCGTCGACGCCCTGGAGTTCCCCGGCACCGACCCCGCCGTCCGGGCCCGGCTGGAGGCCGAGCTCGACGAGCGCGGCTCCGGCGTCCTGCACGCCCGGCTCGCCGGGGCGGACCCCGAGGCGGCCCGCGCGATCCTGCCCAGCAACGGGCGCCGCATCGTCCGGGCCCTCGAAGTGATCGAGATCACCGGCAAGCCCTTCACCGCCCACCTCCCCGGCCCCGACTCCGTCTACGACACCGTCCAGATCGGCGTCGACGTGGCCCGCCCCGAACTCGACGAACGGATCACCACGCGCGTGGACCGGATGTGGGAGGCCGGCCTCGTCGACGAGGTGCGCGCCCTGGAGGCCCGGGGCCTGCGCGAGGGCCGCACCGCCGCCCGGGCCCTCGGCTACCAGCAGGTCCTCGCGGCGCTCGCGGGGGAGTGCACCGAGGACGAGGCGCGGACCGAGACCGTCCGGGCCACCAAGCGGTTCGCCCGCCGCCAGGACTCGTGGTTCCGCCGCGACCCGCGCGTGCACTGGCTCAGCGGGGCCGCCGACCGCCGGGGGGAACTCCCGCGAGAGGCGCTGTCGTTGGTCGAACGAGCGGTTACAGCCTGATCACGTGATGGCATCGGGACGCCCTGCCCGTCATTTCGGCGGTCGGGAGCGTGCCATCATCGAGCATCGATCGACCAAGTGGAGTCCGAGTGGGGAGGGCGCGTGGCGATGGAGGCCGGCCCTCGCGACAGAGAACAGCACGACGCGGTCCTGGGCGGCCCGGCGGCGGACCCGTCGGGTGAGGCACCGGGACGCCCCGGGCGCCCGGTGGACGACGCTCCGGTCGGGACCCCGGGACTGACCCCGGACGGCCCCGACGACGCGGTCGGCACCGCCGTCGAGGTGGACGCCGACGAGGTCGAGGTCGAGCTGCGCCCCCAGCGGCGGCTGCGGATCTGGCAGCTCGCCCCGATCGTGGGCCTCGCCGCCGTCGGCTCGCTGATGTTCGCCTTCCCGCTCGCCTTCGGCTCCGGGGACGGCGGCGCCGTCGTCGCCATGCTCGGCCTGCTGATCAGCTCCTGCGCGGCGGGCTGGGGCGTGATGGCCGCCCGCAAGGTCGGCCACACCTGGCCCGGCCTCCCGGCGCGCGGCTCCGGCGAGCGCCCCGACTGGCGCGTCCTCGCCCTGTACGTGGCGACCATCGGAGCCCTGGTCACCCTCGCGGTCTGGCGCGTGGCCCGCCTCCGCTGAACCCGCGCTCCCGCACCGTGGCCCGCCTCCGCTGAACCCGCGCCCCGTACAGTTGATCTCGTGACCAGCACGCAGACCTCCCCGCTCCGTTTCCTCAAGGGCCACGGCACCGAGAACGACTTCGTGATCGTCCCCGACGCGGAGAACGCCCTCGACCTGCCCCCCGCCCTCGTCGCCCGGCTCTGCGACCGGCGCGCCGGCGTCGGGGGCGACGGGCTGCTGCACGTCGTGCGCAGCGCCGCCCACCCCGAGGCCCGGCACCTGGCCGACGAGGCCGAGTGGTTCATGGACTACCGCAACGCCGACGGCTCGGTCGCCGAGATGTGCGGGAACGGGGTGCGGGTCTTCGCCCGCTACCTGGAGCACGCCGGACACGTCACCGCCGGCGAGGTGGCCGTCGCCACCCGGGGCGGGGTCAAGCACGTCCACCTCGACAAGGACGGCTCCGTCACCGTGGCCATGGGCCGCGCGGTCCTCCCCGAGGCCGGCGCCACGATCACCGTCGACGGCCGCAGCTGGCCCGCCCGCAACGTGAACATGGGCAACCCGCACGCGGTCGCCTTCGTCGAGGACCTCGACCACGCCGGGACCCTCTTCACCGAGCCCGCCCACGCACCCGCCTCCGTCTACCCGGACGGGGTCAACATCGAGTTCGTCGTCGACCGCGGCCCCCGCCACGTCGCCATGCGGGTCCACGAGCGCGGCGCCGCCGAGACCCGCTCCTGCGGCACGGGCGCGTGCGCCGTCGCCGTCGCCACCGCCCGCCGGGACGGCGCCGACCCCGCCGCGACCGGCACCCCCGTCACGTACACCGTCGACGTCCTCGGCGGGACCCTGGTCATCACCGAGCACCCCGACGGGCGGATCGACATGACCGGCCCGGCCGTCATCGTCGCCGAGGGCACCCTCGACCCCGCCTGGCTCGCCGAGGGCGCCGAGAACGCCGCAGACCCCGGAATCGAAACGGTCAGCGACTGAATTATCGCTCGAATGGGTGATCCGATTCACGCTGAGCGAGAGCGTGACTGCGCCGCGTGGTGGGGTCGGTAGCATCAAGCACCGGCCCCCGGGCACGCCTGGCCCGCCCACCGCCGGTCTGTCGCCGGAGGTGCCCCATGAGCGCAGAGGCCACCAACCCTGTGAGCGCGGCGGAGGACGCCGCCACCGACGTGACCGTCCGCAGGCGCGGACGCGCCCGCATCGACCTGCGCCGGCTCGGCCGCGCCGCCCTGCTGGGCGCCACCGCCGGACCGGCCCCCCGCGACCGGCTTCCCGATGCCATCGGCCACGTCGCCGAGGCGCACCGCGCCCACCATCCCGAGGCCGACCTGACGGTGCTGCGCCGGGCGTACGTCCTCGCCGAGTCCTCGCACCGCGGCCAGTTCCGCAAGAGCGGCGAGCCGTACATCACCCACCCGCTCGCGGTCACCCTCATCCTGGCCGAACTCGGCGCCGAGACCACCACCCTGACCGCCTCCCTCCTCCACGACACCGTCGAGGACACCGAGGTGACGCTCGATCAGGTGCGCCGGGAGTTCGGCGACGAGGTCGCCTACCTCGTCGACGGCGTCACCAAGGTCGAGAAGATCGACTACGGTGCCGCCGCCGAACCCGAGACCTTCCGCAAGATGCTCGTCGCCACCGGCAACGACGTCCGGGTCATGTCGATCAAACTCGCCGACCGCCTCCACAACATGCGCACCCTCGGCGTGATGCGCCCCGAGAAACAGGCCCGGATCGCCAGGGTCACCCGGGACGTCCTCATCCCGCTGGCTGAACGGCTCGGCGTCCAGGCCCTCAAGACCGAGCTGGAGGACCTCGTCTTCGCCATCCTCCACCCCGAGGAGTACGAGGCCACGCGCGCGCTCGTCGCCGGCAACCCGCACGCCCCCGACGCGCTCGGCGCCGTCGCGGAACAGGTCGACGCCGTCCTGCGCGAGGCGGGCATCGGCGCCGAGGTCCTCGTCAGGCCCCGGCACTTCGTCTCCGTCCACCGCGTCCGCCTCAAGCGCGGCGAACTGCGCGGCTGCGACTTCGGCCGGCTCCTCGTGCTCGTCGCCGAGGACGCCGACTGCTACGCGGTCCTCGGCGAGCTGCACACCTGCTTCACCCCGGTGATCTCCGAGTTCAAGGACTTCATCGCGGCGCCCAAGTTCAACCTGTACCAGTCCCTGCACACCGCCGTCGCCGCCCCCGACGGGGCCGTGGCCGAGGTCCTCATCCGGACCCACCGGATGCACAGGGTCGCGGAGGCCGGGGTCGTCGCCCTCGGCAACCCGCACGGGGGACAGGAGACGACGGAACAGCCCGAGGGCACGGCGCCCCCGACCGAGCGCCAGGGCATCCCCGCGTCCCCCACGACCTCCGCGTCGCCCGCGTCCCCCACGACCTCCGCGTCCCCCGCGACCTCCGCGTCCCCGGCGACCGAGGACGGCGAGCGCGTCGACCCCACCCGTCCCGGCTGGCTCTCCCGCCTCCTCGAATGGCAGCAGTCCGCCCCCGACCCCGACACCTTCTGGACCTCGCTGCGCGCCGACCTCGCCGAGGACGACGAGATCACCGTCTTCCGCGCCGACGGCGGCGCCCCCGGCACGATCAGCCTGCCCGCCGGCGCGAGCTGCGTCGACGCCGCCTACGCCCAGCACGGCGAGGCCGCCCACGCCTGTCTCGGCGCCCGCGTCAACGGGCGCCTCGCCCCGCTGAGCACCGTCCTGGGCGACGGCGACACCGTCCAGCTCCTGCTCGCCCAGGACCCCGTGTCCGGCCCGTCCCCGGAGTGGCTGGACCACGCCCGCACCCCCGCCGCCCGGATCGCCATCACCGGCTGGCTGCGGGACCACCCCGAGGGCGCCGCCCCCGCCGACCCCCGGCACCAGCCCGGACCCGGCGACCGACCCGGCGACCGGTCCGACGACCGACCCGACAACCGGCCCGGGACACGGCCCGAACCCCTCCCGGCCGCCGACCGCCGCTCCGGCGCCGAGCTCCACGCCGACCTGGACGGCGAACGGCCCGCCGCCGTCCGCCCGGCCGGGTGCTGCACCCCCGTACCCCCCGACGAGATCACCGGCTTCCGGGTGCGCGGCGGATCGGTCACCGTCCACCGCTCCGGCTGCGCCTCCGCCGACGCCATGCGCCGGGTCGGCCGCGCGCCCGTCGCCGTCCGCTGGGGCGACACCGCCCAGGGCAGGGTCACCCTCGTCGCCGAGTCCTTCGGCCGGCCCGGACTCCTCGCCGACCTCACCGAGGCCATCGCCACCGCCGGGGCCGCGGTCGTCTCCGCGACCGTCGAACCGCCCAGCGAGCAGCGTGTCCGCCACACGTACACCCTCCACCTCCCCGACGCGGCCGAGCTCCCCGCCCTCATGCGGGCCATGCGGGACGTGCCCGGGGTGTACGACGTGAGCCGCGCCCGCCACCGCGCGTCACCCCGCCCCCGCCCGCACCGGACGTGAGGGAACACGACCGTGACCGGGCGGACCCCTCCTGCGGACGGGCAGGTGACCCCCGGGGGTGAACCCCTTCGGGTGGCGGGCGGGCGAGCCGCCCCGGCGCGCGGCGAAAGCCCTGGTAGCCGTAGGGCCAACCCCCCGGAAAGGCCCTGGTCCATGCCGTTCGCCCGCTCCCCCGTGCCGTTCGACCGCACGCCCCTGCCCCGCGCCCGGTGGCTCCGCTCCGCCGCCCTGGTCGCCTCCTCGGCCGGGCTCCTCGCCGCCTCCCTGCCCGCCCCCGAGCCCCTCGGCATCGGCGACCCGCTCTTCCCGCACCTCGGCAACCCGGGCTACGACGTCCTCGCGTACACCCTCGACGTCGCCTACCCCGGCGTGAACACGAAGCCGCTCTCCGCCGTGACCCGGATCGACGCGCTCGCCACCGACGACCTGGAGCGGATCAACCTCGACTTCACCCACGGCGAGGTCTCCGCCGTCACCGTCGACGGCCGGCCCGCCGCGTACACCAGCCGCGGCGAGGACCTGGTCGTCACCCCCGCCGAGCCCGTCGACGCGGGCGAACCGGTCCGGATCACCGTCACCCACACCAGCGACCCCTCCGGCCCCGCCGACACCGGCGGCTGGGTCCGCACCGGCGACGGCCTCGCCATGGCCAACCAGGCCGACGCCGCCCACCGGGTCTTCCCGTCCAACGACCACCCGGCGGACAAGGCGTACTTCACCTTCCGGATCACCGTCCCCGACGGACTCACCGCCGTCGCCAACGGCCTGCCCGCCGGCCGCGTCCGCCACGGCTCCCACACCACCTGGACCTACCGCACCGGCCACCCCATGGCCACCGAGCTCGCCCAGATCTCCATCGGCCGCTCCACCGTCGTCCACCGCGCCGGCCCCCACGGGCTGCCCCTGCGGGACGTGGTCCCCACCGCCGACCGGGAGCTCCTGGAGCCCTGGCTCCGCAGGACGCCGGGACACGTGGAGTGGATGGAGCGGCAGGTCGGCCCGTACCCCTTCGAGACGTACGGCGTGCTCGTCGCCGACGCCGCCACCGGCTTCGAGCTGGAGACCCAGACCCTCTCGCTCTTCGAGCGCCGCCTCTTCACGGAGCCGGCCCTCCCCGAGTGGTACGTCGACTCGATCATGGTCCACGAGCTGGCCCACCAGTGGTTCGGCGACAGCGTCTCGCCCCGCAGCTGGTCCGACCTGTGGCTCAACGAGGGACACGCCAGCTGGTACGAGGCCCTGTACGCCGAGGAGACCGCCGACAGGCCCCTGGAGAAGCGCATGAAGGCCGCCTACGCCGCCTCCGACGGGTGGAGGGCGGCCGGCGGGCCCCCGGCGGCCCCCGAGCCGCCCTCGCCGGACCACAAGATCAGCCTCTTCCGGCCGATCGTCTACGACGGCAGCTCCCTCGTCCTCTACGCGCTCCGCCAGGAGATCGGCACCGACGCCTTCCGGCGCCTGGAGCGCGCCTGGGTCGCCCGGCACCGCGACGGGAACGCCACCACCGCCGACTTCGTCGCCCTGGCCGGCCGGACCGCCGACCGCGACCTCACCGGCTTCTTCCAAGGCTGGCTGTACGGGGAGAAGACCCCGCCCATGCCCGGGCACCCGGACTGGCGCAGCAACCCGGCCCGGAGCACGGGGAGCGCCCCGGGGCGCGGGTGACGGGCGCGGCGGGCGCCGGGAATCCCGGGTGACGGGCCCCGGCGGGTGCCGGGAAACCCGGGTGACGGGCCACGGCGGGGCGTGTCACCATCGTCCGGTCGGCGGCGCGGCCGGGTCCGGGAATCTTCCGGCGCCCGCGCGCGTTGTCATCGGCACACACTCTTTCTCTCAGACGTAAGGATCCAATGACCTCCTCTTCATCCCCTTCCCAGGACAACCAGAGCTTCGCGGAGACGAGCCGTACCGAGAGCCTTCGGGCCGATGCCCTGATGGAAGAGGACGTCGCCTGGAGCCACGAGATCGACGGAGAGCGGGACGGCGACCAGTTCGACCGCTCCGAGCGCGCGGCCCTGCGCCGCGTCGCCGGCCTCTCCACCGAGCTCGAGGACGTCACCGAGGTCGAGTACCGCCAGCTGCGCCTGGAGCGCGTCGTGCTGGTCGGCGTCTGGACCTCGGGGACCGTGCAGGACGCGGAGAACTCCCTCGCGGAGCTCGCGGCCCTCGCCGAGACGGCGGGCGCCCTCGTGCTCGACGGCGTGATCCAGCGCCGCGACAAGCCGGACCCGGCCACCTTCATCGGCTCGGGCAAGGCGCGCGAGCTGCGGGACATCGTGGTCGAGACCGGCGCCGACACCGTCGTCTGCGACGGCGAGCTCAGCCCCGGCCAGCTCATCGCCCTCGAAGACGTCGTCAAGGTGAAGGTGGTCGACCGGACCGCCCTCATCCTCGACATCTTCGCCCAGCACGCCAAGTCCCGAGAGGGCAAGGCGCAGGTCGCGCTCGCGCAGATGCAGTACATGCTGCCGCGGCTGCGCGGCTGGGGCCAGTCGCTCTCCCGGCAGATGGGCGGCGGCGGCGGTGGCGGCATGGCGACCCGTGGTCCCGGTGAGACCAAGATCGAGACCGACCGGCGCCGCATCCGCGAGAAGATGGCGAAGATGCGCCGGGAGATCGCCGAGATGAAGACCGGCCGCGACGTCAAGCGGCAGGAGCGGCGCAGGAACAACGTGCCGTCGGTCGCCATCGCCGGATACACCAACGCCGGCAAGTCCTCCCTGCTCAACCGGCTCACGGGCGCGGGCGTCCTCGTGGAGAACGCGCTGTTCGCCACGCTCGACCCGACCGTCCGCCGGGCCGAGACGCCCACCGGCCGGGTCTACACCCTGGCCGACACCGTCGGCTTCGTCCGGCACCTGCCGCACCACCTGGTCGAGGCGTTCCGCTCCACCATGGAGGAGGTCGGCGACTCCGACCTCATCCTGCACGTGGTGGACGGCTCGCACCCCGCCCCGGAGGAGCAGCTGGCCGCCGTGCGCGAGGTCTTCCGGGACGTCGGCGCGGTGGACGTGCCGGAGATCGTCGTCGTCAACAAGGCGGACGCGGCGGACCCGCTGGTCCTCCAGCGACTGCTGCGCATGGAGAAGCACTCCATCGCGGTCTCGGCCCGCTCGGGTCAGGGCATCGACGAGCTGCTCGCGCTCATCGACGCCGAGCTGCCGCGGCCGAAGGTCGAGATCGAGGCCCTCGTGCCGTACACGCAGGGCGGTCTGGTCTCGCGGGTGCACGCCGAGGGCGAGCTGGAGTCCGAGGAGCACACCCCCGAGGGCACCCTGCTCAAGGCCAGGGTGCACGAGGAACTGGCGGCGCTCCTGGCGCCGTTCGTGCCCGCCGCGCACTGACCCCGCCGCACGCGCCGAAGGCGCCGGTCCCCTCCCGCGCGGGAGGGGACCGGCGCCTTCGGCCGTTCCGCGGTGCGGGTCAGCGGGCGTACTTCTTGCTGACCGCCTCGTGGACCGCCTTGGCGCCGCTGCCCAGTTGCGGTCCGGCGAGCCAGCCGTTGCTGCCGGCCGGGCCGATCGAGGTGTTCGACACCAGCGCCGTCCTCCCGTTCGGCAGCACCCGGAACCAGCCGCCGCCGGACGAACCCGCGGTCATCGTGCAGCCGATCCGGTACATCACGGGGGTCGCGGGCGCCGTGGTGAGCCGCGTGGCCCGGTCCAGGCACTTGTGCATGATCACGCCGTCGTACGGGGCGGCCTGCGGGTATCCCCAGGCGCCGATCGTCCCGGCCCGCGCGGGCGCCGGGGCGGAGAAGTCCACCGGCAGGGCGGCGCCGACGGTCTCCTCCAGGGACTTGCCGCCCCGCTGCGGCTTCACGTGCAGCACGGCGTAGTCGTACGGCCAGGCCTGTTCGGTGCCGCCGGACCTGATCCACTCGCCGGAGGTCACGGCCCAGTCGGCCCAGTACTGGCCGTACGGGTACACCTCGTGCGGCTGTGCGCCGTTCAGCGCGGCGGGGGACCTGCCCAGGTCGTTGAAGGCCGGCACGAAGGTGATGTTGCGGTACCAGCCGCCCTTCCCGCCCGCGTGGACGCAGTGGCCGGCCGTCCAGACCAGGTTCGACTTCCCGGGCCGGCGGGGGTCCTTCACGATGGTGCCGGAGCAGACCATGTGGCCCTGCGGCGCGTCGAAGAAGATCTTGCCGACCGGGGCCGCGTTGCGGTGGTACGGCGTCTTCTCGCGCTGCGCCCGCACGGGCCGGGGCGCCGGGTCGGTGCCGCCGGTGCCGGCCTGCGCCGTGATCGACTGGTCCGGGCTCTTCGCGGACCGCATGCGCGCCGGGTCCCAGAGCCCCTCGATCACCGGGTTGACGAAGTCCTCGGCCTCACGCAGCCAGGTCTCCTTGTCCCAGTTCTTCCACTCGCCGTCCTTCCACTTGTCCGGGTCGACGCCGTGCTTCCTGAGCTTGTCGGCGAGATCCTCGGTGAGGCCGGAGCCGCCGTCTCCGCCGTCTCCGCCGTCGGACGCGGGTGCGGAGCCGCTCGCCCCGGCGGCCGGCTCGTCGGCGGCCGGGGTCTCGGTGGGCCCGCAGGCCGTGGCGGTCAGCGCGAGCGCCGTGACCAGGCCGAGGGCGGCGGGTATCAGTCGTACGGAGCGCATGTGGTGAGTTCCCCCTGAGGTGTGTCCCGCCGGGACGTGTCCCGTGCCGGGGCCGGCCGGGGTCCGGCGCGGCCCGCGGGACGGGTGCGACATGGGTGGAGGCGGGACCCCGGGGGTCCCGCCTCCGTGCCGGACCTACCGGCCGGCGTACTTCTTGCTGACCTCGTCGAAGATGCCCTTGGCCTCCGGGCCGAGGCGCGGCCCCGCGAGCCAGCCAGCCGTCGACGGGCCGATCGAGGTGTTCGACACCAGCGCCGGCTTGCCGTCGCTGCCCTCGGCCACCCAGCCGCCGCCCGACGAACCGCCGGTCATCGTGCAGCCGATCCGGTACATCGTCGGCTGGTCCGCCTTCAGGGACAGCCGGCCCGGCTTGTCCTGGCACTGGAACATCTTCTGGCCGTCGAACGGCGCCGCCGCCGGGTAGCCGGTCGCCGTCAGGCTCGCGACCCTCGGCACGGCGGGCGCGTTGAACTCCACCGGCAGCGCCGAACCGACCGTCTCCTCCAGGGACTTGGCGGGGGAGCCCTTCTCCGGGGTCACCTTGATGACCGCGAAGTCGTAGGGAGCGCCCGCGCCGCCCGTGCTCGCGCCCTCGGCGATCCACCGGTCGGAGGTCTTGACCCACTCCGCCCACCACACGCCGTACGGGGCGATCTGCTCTCGCGTCGCCTTCTCCAGGTCGGAGGTCGCCAGCGCCGAGTCGTTGTACGAGGGCACGAAGGCGATGTTGCGGTACCAGCCGCCCTTCTTCCCCTTGTGCACGCAGTGACCGGCCGTCCAGACCATGTTGGACTCGCCCGGGTGCGCCGGGTCCTTCACGACCGTGGCCGAGCAGACCATGGAGCCCTCGGGGCCGTCGAAGAAGACCTTGCCGGACTCGGGGGCGTTGTCGTGGTACTTCGCGTCCACGGCCTTCGCCCGCACCGGGTCCGGAGCCGGGTCGGTGACGCCCTTGTCGCCGGAGATGTCCTCCTCCTCGACCGGCTTGTCGGGGCGCTCGGCCTCCCGCATCCGGTCCGGGTCCCAGAGGTCCTCGATGATCGGGTTGACGAAGTCCTTGGCCTCACGCAGCCACTTGTCGCGGTCCCAGTTCTTCCACTCGCCGTCGCGCCACTTGTCGAGGTCGATCCCGTGTTCCTTCAGGCGGTCCTTCAGGTCCTCCGGAATCTTGATCTTCTCGGCCGGGCCCGGGCTCGTGGGGGCGCTGGGCTTGTCCCCCGCGTTCTCCTCGCTCGGCCCGCAGGACGTAACGGTGAGCGTCAGCACCGCGACGGCGGAGGCCGCCGTCAGCAACGGACGAATCGGTCGCATCTCGTGATCCCCCTGGGACTACGTCAACTTGTTCTGCTCGTTCAGCTTGTTCTGCTCGTGCACGAGCCTGCTCGTGAGCCCGTTCATGGGCTTGCTCGTGGGCGGGCAGTGGCCGGATCCTGGCGGACCGCGGCCGACGGCCTCCACTATGCCGGTGCCGGAGGGGACGGTACGCGCCCCACCGGTGGTTCCGGGCACCGTTCGGCCGTTGCCGTGCCGTGATCCGGGACACGCCAAGAACTTGCCTCCGGCCCGTGATCCCGGGGAGTTCCCGTCGTTGGTACGTACGGGGGACACAACGGAGGCGCCCGGCACGGCCCTTGCGGCCGCTCCACGACGTCCCGATGTGCAACGCAACTGTTACAGCGGGAGGACACCGAGCCGTGGCCGTGACCGAATCAGCTCCGGCCGTCCCGGCGGAGCCGCACGCCCCGCCGACCCCGACGGCCGCGTCGAGCGAACCGGATGAACGGGTCGAAAGCCCCGAAGGGCATGAAAAGGGGCAGGCGTCCGGATCGGGCCAGGCGTCCCCGTCGGGGCGGACCGTCCGGGGGACCGGGTACGAGGGGATCCTGCGCCGCCAGTCCCTGCGCGAGTCCGCCGCCCGCACCTACGCCCGCTCCCTGCCGATCGTGCCCGTGCGTGCCCGGGGGCTGACCATCGAGGGCGCCGACGGCCGCCGCTACCTGGACTGCCTCTCCGGCGCCGGGACGCTCGCGCTCGGCCACAACCACCCCGTGGTCCTCGAAGCCGTCAAGAAGGTCCTCGACTCGGGCGCCCCGCTCCACGTCCTCGACCTCGCCACCCCCGTCAAGGACGCCTTCACCTCCGAACTGTTCGCCACCCTCCCGGGCGAACTCGCCGACGACGCCCGCGTCCAGTTCTGCGGACCGGCCGGCACCGACGCCGTCGAGGCCGCCCTCAAGCTCGTCCGCACCGCCACCGGTCGCGACGGCCTCCTCGCCTTCACCGGCGCCTACCACGGCATGACCGCCGGAGCCCTCGCCGCCTCCGGCGGAGCCCCCGACGTCCGCGTGACCCGGCTGCCCTACCCGCACCCGTACCGCTGCCCCTTCGGCGTCGGCGGCGAACGCGGCGCGGAACTCTCCGCCCGCTGGACCGAGAGCCTCCTCGACGACCCCAAGAGCGGCGTCACCACCCCCGCCGGAATGATCGTCGAGGCCGTCCAGGGCGAGGGCGGCGTCATCCCCGCCCCCGACGACTGGATGCGCCGGATGCGCCGCGTCACCGCCGACCGCGGCATCCCCCTCGTCGTCGACGAGGTCCAGACCGGAGTCGGCCGCACCGGCGCCTTCTGGGCCGTCGAACACAGCGGCGTCGTACCCGACGTGATGGTCCTCTCCAAGGCCATCGGCGGCTCCCTCCCGCTCGCCGTCGTCGTCTACCGCTCCGCGCTCGACGCCTGGGAACCCGGCGCCCACGCCGGCACCTTCCGCGGCAACCAGCTCGCCATGGCCGCCGGCACGGCCACCCTCGCGTACGTCCGCGAGAACCGGCTCGCCGAACGGGCCGGCACCCTCGGCGCCCGGATGCTCGGGCAGCTCCAGGGCCTCGCCGCGGCCCACCCGTGCGTCGGCGACGTCCGCGGCCGCGGCCTGATGATCGGAGTCGAGCTCGTCGACCCCGACGCGGCCGGACCGGACGACGCCGTCCCGCCCGCCGCCCCCGCCCTGGCCCTCGCCGTCCAGCAGGAGTGCCTGGCCCGGGGGCTCATCGTCGAACTCGGCGGCCGCCACTCCGCGGTGGTCCGGCTCCTGCCGCCGCTCACCCTCACCGACGAGCAGGCCACCGCCGTCCTGGACCGCTTCGCCGACGCCCTCGCCGCCGCCGAACGGACCCGCGCCCCCCACTCGCCCCCCTCCCGCCGGGCCCCCGCACCCACGCCCGCCCCCGTGCCGTCCCACTGACCCTCGGACCGCGCCCCCGGCCCCACCCCCCAAGGAAGCCCGTGAACGCCACGCCCACCTCCCCGGCGCCCACCACCGCCCCCCTCCTCACCACCGAGCCCCTCGGAACCGGAACCTTCACCCCCGGGGCGCCCGGCTCCGAACACGCCGGTCCCGAGCGTCCCGGCTCCGAGCATGCCGGTCCCGAGCGTCCCGGCTCCGAGCACTCCGGCTCCGAGTGCCGCGGTTCCGGGCGGCCCGACTCCGGCGACCCCACCGTCCCGCGCCAGCACCTCGGACCGCTCGACCCCCGGTCCTCCCGGTCCGCCGCCGACCCCCTGGACGACCCCGACCCGGAGCGCGCCGCCGACGCGGCCGCGGTCGAGAACCTCCTGCGCTGCTGGGTCCGGGAGAAGAACCTCCCCGCCCCCGACTCCGCCACCCTGCGCATCCCCCTCGACGCCAGCGGCACCGCCCTCCTCGTCCCCGTCCCCTACTGGTCGCCCACCGGCTGGCACCGCTTCGGCGCCCCCGTCCTCGAAGGGCTCCCCTCCTCGGCGCCGTCCGTCGACGCCGTCACCGTCGCCGCCCTCCTCAGCCGGGAGACCGGCCGCCCCGAGGGCACCGAACTCGTCGGCCGGGTCGCCGACTCCGCCCGCCGCACCGCCGACTTCATCGCCGCGCGCCGCCACCGGCCCCAGCCGCACCCGGACGCCGACCTGTTCCTCGCCGCCGAACAGTCCCTCCTGCTCGGCCACCCCCTCCACCCCACCCCCAAGAGCCGGGAAGGCCTCACCGAGGCCGAGAGCCGCCTCTACTCACCCGAACTGCACGGCGCCTTCCCCCTCCACTGGTTCGCCGTCGACACCTCCCTCCTGGCCTCCGACTCCGCCTGGACCGAACAGGGCCGACCCGTCACCGCCGAGCAGCTCGCCCTCGGCCTCGCGGAGGGACTCGTCGTCCCCGCCGGCACCGCCCCCCTGCCCCTCCACCCCTGGCAGGCCCGCGAACTCCGCCACCGCCCCGACGTCCGCGCCCTGCTCGACGGCGGCCTCCTCCACGACCTCGGCCCCCACGGCGCCCCCTGGCACCCCACCTCCTCCATCCGCACCGTGCACCGCCCCGGCACCCCGGCCATGCTCAAGCTCTCCCTCGGCCTGCGCATCACCAACTCCCGCCGCGAGAACCTCCGCAAGGAACTCCACCGCGGCGTCGAGGTCCACCGACTGCTCCGGACCGGCCTCGTCGACGAGTGGCAGGCCGCCCACCCGGGCTTCGACATCGTCCGCGACCCCGCCTGGCTGGCCGTCGACACCCCGGACGGCACCCCCGTCCCCGGCCTCGACGTCATGATCCGCCACAACCCCTTCGGCCCCGGCGACGACGCCGTCTGCATCGCCGCCCTCACCGCCCCCCGCCCCTGGCCCGGAGCCACCGCCATGCGCTCCCGGCTCGCCGACGTCATCGGCCGGCTCTCCGCCCGCACCGGCCGCCCCACCGCCGCCGTGGCCGCCGAGTGGTTCCTCCGCTACCTCGACCACGTCGTCCGCCCCGTCCTCTGGCTCGACGGACACGCCGGCATCGCCCTGGAGGCCCACCAGCAGAACACCCTGGTGCTCCTGGACCCGGACGGCTGGCCGGTCGGCGGCCGCTACCGCGACAACCAGGGCTACTACTTCCGCGAGTCCCGCCGCAGCGAGCTGGAGAGCCGCCTCCCCGGCATCGGCGCCCACAGCGACACCTTCGTCTCCGACCAGGTCACCGACGAGCGCTTCGCCTACTACCTCGGCATCAACAACGTCTTCGGCCTGATCGGCGCCTTCGGCGCCCAGCGCCTCGCCGACGAGCGCGTCCTGCTCGCCGCCCTCCGCAGCTTCCTCACCTCCGCCACCGGTCTGGGCTCGCCCCTCCCGCACCGGCTCCTGGAAGCCGCGACCCTGCGCAGCAAGGCCAACCTCCTCACCCGCCTGCACGGCCTGGACGAACTCGTCGGCCCGGTCGACACCCAGTCCGTCTACGTCACCGTCACCAACCCCCTCCGCACCTGACCGCTCCTCCACCCCCGATCCCCGTCGACGCCCCCACGCCCCACGCCCTCGCGTCCCGACCGCACCGCCGAGAGGAGAGCGACACCGTGTCACCCACCCGCCCCCCGGCCGACCCACCGGGGGACGACACCCTCGACCTGAGGGTCGACGACCTCGTCGCCCTCCTCACCCGGGGAGCGCCGCCGCAGCCCCCGGCCGGCGACACCCCCACCGGCGATGCCCCCGCCACCGCCACCCCCGCCACCCCGGTCACCGGCACTCCGGCCGGTGACACTTCCACCGGCGGCATCCCGGCCTCCGGCATCCCGGCCACCGGCATCCCGGCCTCCGGCATCCCGGCCACCGGCACCCCGCCCGGCGCCCTCTTCCGCGGTGGCCGTCCGCACCGCGAGCTTCTCGACGGCGACCTGCTCGACTCCGTCGCCTCCTGGGGGCCCACCACCACCCCGGTCGGTTCCTTCCGGCTCGTCCCCGTCCATCCCGAACGGGACCTGCCGCTCCTCACCCGGTGGATGAACGACCCCGCCGTCGCCGCCTTCTGGGAGCTCGCCGGACCCGAGACCGTGACCGCCGACCACCTCCGCGCCCAACTGGAGGGCGACGGCCGGAGCGTCCCCTGCCTCGGCCGGCTCGACGGCACGCCCATGAGCTACTTCGAGATCTACCGCGCCGACCTCGACCCGCTCGCCCGGCACTATCCGGCACGCCCCCACGACACGGGCGTCCACCTGCTGATCGGAGGCACCACCGACCGGGGCCGGGGCGTCGGCACCACGCTCCTGAGGACCGTCGCCGACCTGATCCTCGACCACCGTCCCCGGTGCGCCCGGGTCGTCGCCGAACCCGACCTCCGCAACACCCCCTCCGTCTCGGCCTTCCTCGGCGGCGGCTTCCGCTACGCGGCGGAAATCGACCTTCCCGACAAGAGGGCCGCCCTCATGATCCGTGACCGCGCCCTGCGGCACGTCCTCTGAACAACCACCTCCCTTGCGTACACCGCTCGTCCCACAGCGGTCCCCACCCCGAGGAGTCCTCGTGTCGACATCCCCTGCACCCCACGACTCCGCACCACCCACCCCTTCCGTCCCCGCCCCTGCCCCCACCTCCGTCCCGGCTCCCGCCTCCGCACCCGACACCCTGCCCCCCGCACCCGGCACCCCGATCCGCGTGCCCGTCGGCACCCCGGCTCCCGCGCCCGGCGCCCCGGACCCCGCACCCGAACCGCTCGCGCCTCCCGAGCTGCTCGCACCCCCCGAGCTGAACGCCGCCGCCTGGACCCGTGCCTCCTCCCGTCTCCTCGCCAAGCTCCTCGCCGAGTTCGCGTACGAGGAGGTACTCGAACCCGTCCCCGTCGAGGACGGGGAGAGGAGCGGGGACGAGGACGGTGCCCCCGACCGTCACGCGCTGCGGCTGGACGACGGCACCACGCTCACCTTCCGCGCCCGCCGCGGCGCCTACGGGAGCTGGCGCGTCGCCCCCGACTCGATCGCCCACGAGGGCCGGCCCCTGACCGACCCCTTCGACCTCCTGGTCCGCGCCCGAGGTCTCCTCCGGCTCGACGGCGCCACCCTCGGCCACCTCATCCGCGAACTCTCCGCCACCCTCGCCGCCGACACCCGCCTCGACCACACGGCCCTCACCGCGAACGAGCTGGCCGACCTCTCCTACGCGGAGCTCGAAGGCCACCAGACCGGCCACCCCTGGCTCGTCCTCAACAAGGGCCGCATCGGCTTCTCCGCCTCCGACACCGCCCGCTGGGCCCCCGAGGCGCGCCGCCCCACCCGGCTGCCGTGGATCGCCGTCAGCAAACGCCTCGCCGCCTACCGGGGCGTCCCCGGCCTCGACACCCCCGACCTCCTCTATGCCCGGGAACTCGACCCCGAGGTCCGCGCCGCCTTCCGCACGGCCCTCACCGCCCGCGGCCACGCACCCGACGACCACCTCCTGCTCCCCGTCCACCCCTGGCAGTGGGACGAGATCCTGCTCCCGCTCTACGCACCGGCCGTCGCCGCCGGAGACATCGTCCCCCTCCCCACCGACGGCGACCTCCGTCTGCCGCAGCAGTCCGTCCGCACCTTCCTCAACACCAGCCGCCCCGACCGGCACACCGTGAAGCTCCCCCTTTCGGTGCTCAACACCCTCGTCTGGCGCGGACTGCCCACCGAGCGCACCCTCGCCGCCCCCGCCGTGACCGCCTGGGTCCACGGGCTGCGCGACGCCGACCCGTTCCTGCGGGACGAGTGCCGGGTGATCCTCCTCGGGGAGGTGGCCTCCGTCACCGTCGAGCACCCGCTGTACGACCGGCTGCCCGAAGTCCCGTACCAGTACAAGGAACTGCTCGGCGCGATCTGGCGCGAGCCCCTGGAGCTGCCGCCGGGCGAGCGGGCCCGCACCCTCGCCGCCCTCCTCCACACGGACCCGGCCGGCCGGGCCTTCGTCGCCGAACTCGTCGAGCGCTCGGGACTCGCACCCGCCGACTGGCTCCAGCACCTCTTCACCGCTCTGCTCCCTCCCCTGCTGCACTTCCTCTACCGCTACGGCACGGTCTTCTCGCCCCACGGCGAGAACGCCATCGTCGTGTACGACACCGACGACGTCCCCGTGCGCCTGGCGATCAAGGACTTCGTGGACGATGTGAACATCAGTGCCCACCCGCTTCCCGAACACGCCACCCTTCCGGACGACGTCCGTGGCGTCCTGTTGACGGAGGAGCCCGGTTTCCTGACCCAGTTCATCCACTCGGGGCTCTTCGTCGGCGTCTTCCGCTACCTGGCGCCGCTCTGCGAAGAGCAACTCGGGGTTCCCGAGCGGGACTTCTGGGCCCTCGTCCGCGCCGAGATCCTGCGCCACCAGGCGCGCTTCCCGGAGCTCAAGGAGCGCTTCGAGCTCTTCGACCTCCTCACCCCCCGCATCGAGCGGCTCTGCCTCAACCGCAACCGTCTGCACCTGGACGGCTACCGGGACCGGTCCGAGCGCCCCCACGCGGCCGTCCACGGGACCGTTCCCAACCCGCTCGCGTGACCAGGCTGTCAGTACCGCCCCGTAGGGTGGGAGGGCTATGACGAAGCCATCCCTCCCCGACCTCCTGCATGCCGCCGTGTCCGCCGTCGGCGGCACGGAGCGGCCCGGCCAGGTCGCCATGGCCGAGGCCGTGGCCGAGGCCATCGACGAAAACTCCCACCTCCTCGTCCAGGCCGGCACCGGCACCGGCAAGTCGCTCGGCTACCTCGTGCCGGCGCTGGCCCAGGGGGAGCGGGTGGTGGTGGCCACGGCCACCCTGGCGCTGCAGCGCCAGCTCGTCGAGCGCGACCTCCCCCGGACGGTCGACGCGCTGCACCCGCAGCTGCGCCGGCGCGCCCAGTTCGCCATGCTCAAGGGCCGGTCGAACTACCTCTGCCTGCACCGCCTCCACGAAGGGGTGCCGCAGGACGAGGAGGAGGGGCTCTTCGACCCCTTCGAGGCAGCCGCGCCCACCAGCAAGCTGGGCCAGGACCTGATGCGCCTGCGGGACTGGTCGGACGAGACGGAGACCGGCGACCGGGACGACCTGACGCCGGGCGTCTCCGACCGGGCCTGGTCCCAGGTCTCGGTCTCCTCCCGGGAGTGCCTCGGCGCGAGCAAGTGCGCGTACGGGGCGGAGTGCTTCGCCGAGGCGGCCCGTGAGCGCGCCAAGCTCGCCGACGTCGTCGTCACCAACCACGCGCTGCTCGCCATCGACGCCATCGAGGGCGCCCCGGTGCTCCCGCAGCACGAGGTGCTGATCGTCGACGAGGCCCACGAGCTGGTCTCCCGCGTGACCGGCGTCGCCACCGGGGAGCTCACCCCCGGCCAGGTCAACCGCGCGGTGCGCCGGGCCGCGAAGCTCGTGGACGAGAAGGTCGCCGACCAGCTCCAGACCGCCGCCGAGGGCTTCGAGCGGGTCATGGAGCTGGCGCTGCCGGGCCGCCTGGAGGAGATCCCGGAGGACCTCGCGTACGCCCTGATGGCGCTGCGGGACGCGGCCCGAGCCGTGATCACGGCCCTGGGCTCGACCCGCGACCGGTCCGTTCAGGACGAGGACGCCGTGCGCAAGCAGGCCATGGCCTCGGTGGAGACCGTCCACGGCGTCGCGGAGCGGATCACGCAGGGGTCCGAGTACGACGTCGTCTGGTACGAGCGGCATGAGCCCCGCGGCGGAGCCGCATATCGACACAGCGGTGCCTCGCTGCGGGTGGCGCCGCTCACCGTCTCCGGTCTGCTCCGGGAGAAGCTGTTCACCGAGCGGTCCGTGGTGCTCGCCTCGGCCACGCTCAAGCTGGGCGGCGACTTCAACGGCGTCGGGGCCTCGCTCGGCCTCGCCCCCGAGGGCATCGCCGGTGACGACCTGCCCGTCTGGAAGGGTCTCGACGTCGGCTCGCCGTTCGACTACCCCCGGCAGGGCATCCTGTACGTCGCCAAGCACCTCTCCCGCCCCGCGCGCGACGGGGACCGGGGCGACATGCTCGACGAGCTGACCGAGCTGATGCAGGCGGCCGGCGGGCGGACCCTGGGCCTCTTCTCCTCCATGCGCGCGGCGCAGCAGGCGGCGGAGGAGCTGCGGACCCGGGTGCCGGAGTTGCCGATCCTGCTCCAGGGCGAGGACACCCTGGGCGAGCTGATCAAGAACTTCGCCGCCGACCCGAAGACCTGTCTCTTCGGCACGCTGTCGCTCTGGCAGGGCGTGGACGTCCCGGGCCCGAGCTGCCAGCTGGTCGTCATGGACAAGATCCCGTTCCCGCGCCCGGACGACCCGCTGATGAGCGCGCGGCAGAAGGCCGTCGAGGAGGCCGGGGGCAACGGCTTCATGGCGGTCGCGGCGACCCACGCGGCCCTGCTGATGGCCCAGGGCGCGGGCCGTCTCGTGCGGGCCACCGGCGACCGGGGCGTCGTGGCGGTCCTCGATCCCCGGCTCGCCACGGCCCGTTACGGCAGCTACCTCAAGGCCTCGCTGCCCGACTTCTGGTACACCACCGACCGCAACCAGGTGCGGAAGTCGCTCGCGGCCATCGACGCCGCCTCGAAGGCGGCGAGCGTCTGAGACCGGGCCCGTGGGAAAACGGGCCCGGACACGGCAGGGCCCCGGAACCGGCGCAGGGGTTCCGGGGCCCGGTCAGAGCCGACGGCGTGCGGTCACACCCGTCGCAGCACCGCCACGACCTTGCCGAGGATGGTGGCCTCGTCGCCGGGGATGGGCTGGTACGCGGCGTTGTGCGGCAGCAGCCAGACGTGGCCGTCCTCGCGCTTGAAGCGCTTGACCGTGGCCTCGCCGTCCAGCATCGCGGCGACGATGTCGCCGTTCTCCGCGACGGGCTGGCGGCGGACGGTGACCCAGTCGCCGTCACAGATGGCGGCCTCGATCATCGAGTCGCCGACGACCTTCAGGACGAACAGCTCGCCGTCGCCGACCAGCTGCCGGGGGAGGGGGAAGACGTCCTCGACGGATTCCTCGGCCAGGATCGGGCCGCCGGCGGCGATGCGGCCGACCAGCGGGACGTACGACGCGGCGGGCTTGCCAGTGGTGTCCGTGGGCTGGGTGCTCGGCTGGTCGGAGCCGCGGACCTCGTACGCCCGGGGGCGGTGCGGGTCGCGGCGGAGGAAGCCCTTGCGCTCCAGCGCCATGAGCTGGTGCGCCACGGAGGAGGTGCTGGAGAGGCCCACCGCCTGCCCGATCTCGCGCATCGACGGCGGGTAGCCGCGCCGCTGGACCGAGTCGCGGATGACCTCGATGACCCGGCGCTGCCGGTCGGTGAGGCCGGAGCTGTCGGCCCGGATGCCGGGAGGTCGCCCGGGGAGGGCGCGGGCGGGGCGCCCGGGCTCCTCGCCGTTCATGGTTACGTCACTCATGGCGTGCACCGCCTCGAGTCGGCCCTGGGAGCGGTCCTGGGCGGTGATGGTGGCACTGTCTGCGGTGGTGGTCACGTCGTCGGCCCCTCTCGAATGGTCTCCCTGGCTGGCACAACGGTAGTAGCTTTCGAAAGGTTGCGCCAAACACACGTTCGAGTGAAAATTCGCGAATTGCCTTACGTCCGTATGGGGTGAGGTGTATGCGCACAGCCGCTCGGAGGCACCGCGCCGCCGCCCCGAATCGGGCCTTCCGGTAGCCTTCGCCGCTGGGTCGTGATCACCCGCGGTCGCCCTTGGTCGGTCGGCGGTCCCCTCAGTGTCACACCCGCCGGGGCGGAATCCCGGGAGCGGGCGCGCCGCGACACGCGGAAGGCCCGGAAAGCGCCCCCGACCCAAGATCTAGTGGTTGGATGTCACCGGCCGCCCAGGGGTAGTGGTCCCGGTCTGCCGGGGGTGCTCGCATCACCTATGCTGGTGGTCGCTTCGCAGGGCCTTGACGGGTCGCGCGAGGCTTGTCAGTCGTGCCGTGAGGGAGGCTCTGGAACCAATGCACTGCCCCTTCTGCAGGCACCCCGACAGCCGCGTCGTCGACAGTCGCACCACCGACGACGGGACGTCCATCCGACGCCGTCGCCAGTGTCCCGACTGCTCCCGTCGTTTCACGACGGTGGAGACCTGCTCGCTCATGGTGGTGAAGCGTTCCGGCGTCACCGAGCCCTTCAGCCGCACCAAGGTCATCTCCGGCGTGCGCAAGGCGTGCCAGGGGCGGCCGGTCACCGAGGACGCCCTCGCCAAGCTCGGCCAGCGGGTCGAGGAGGCGGTGCGCGCCACCGGCAGCGCCGAGCTGACCACCCACGACGTGGGCCTGGCCATCCTCGGCCCCCTGCGGGAACTCGACCTCGTCGCGTACCTGCGCTTCGCGTCCGTCTACAAGGCCTTCGACAGCCTGGAGGACTTCGAGGCCGCCATCGCGGAGCTCCGCGTGCGGCCCCCCGTCGAGAACCCCGGGACCGGCGCGACCCCAGAGGTCCCCGTTCCCGCCACCGCCGCCGACTGACCGGCGGTCCGGGCCGCCCCGCGGCCCGGTGCGACCGGCCGCCGTCGCGCGGCCCGGCAGACGTGCCCCGAACGGCCCCGTGGCCCTCGTGGCAGCAGTACTGAACGACGTACAGAAGACGGTGCCCTGGGACTATCTGGGCGCCAAAGTGTGTTTTGCCCGTATATGGGAGGCGGCATGACAGAGACGGCGAGCGGCCCGGCACGTGGTTCCCGCACCAAGGGAGCCAAGTCGGCGAGCAGGGGCCTGCGCATCGAGCGCATCCACACCACCCCCGGCGTGCATCCGTACGACGAGGTGACGTGGGAGCGCCGGGACGTCGTCATGACCAACTGGCGCGACGGCTCGGTCAACTTCGAGCAGCGCGGCGTCGAGTTCCCCGACTTCTGGTCGGTGAACGCGGTCAACATCGTCACCAGCAAGTACTTCCGGGGCGCGGTCGGCACCCCGCAGCGCGAGACCGGTCTCAAGCAGCTCATCGACCGGATCGTGAAGACGTACACGAAGGCCGGCGAGGAGTACGACTACTTCGCCTCGCCCGCCGACGCCGAGATCTTCGAGCACGAGCTGGCCTACGCCCTCCTGCACCAGATCTTCAGTTTCAACTCGCCGGTCTGGTTCAACGTCGGCACCCCGCAGCCCCAGCAGGTCTCCGCCTGCTTCATCCTGTCCGTCGACGACTCCATGGAGTCCATCCTCGACTGGTACAAGGAAGAGGGCATGATCTTCAAGGGCGGCTCCGGCGCCGGCCTGAACCTCTCCCGCATCCGCTCCTCCAAGGAGCTGCTCTCCTCCGGCGGCAACGCCTCCGGCCCGGTCTCCTTCATGCGCGGCGCCGACGCCTCCGCCGGAACGATCAAGTCCGGCGGCGCCACCCGCCGCGCGGCCAAGATGGTCATCCTCGACGTCGACCACCCCGACATCGAGGACTTCATCGAGACCAAGGTCAAGGAGGAGGAGAAGATCCGCGCGCTGCGCGACGCGGGCTTCGACATGGACCTGGGCGGCGACGACATCACGTCCGTCCAGTACCAGAACGCCAACAACTCCGTCCGCGTGAACGACGCGTTCATGAAGGCCGTCGAGACCGGCGGGAAGTTCGGTCTGCGCGCCCGCATGACCGGCGAGGTCATCGAGGAGGTCGACGCCAAGGCGCTCTTCCGCAAGATGGCCGAGGCCGCGTGGGCCTGCGCCGACCCGGGCATCCAGTACGACGACACGATCAACCGCTGGCACACCTGCCCCGAGTCCGGCCGCATCAACGGCTCGAACCCGTGCAGCGAGTACATGCACCTGGACAACACGTCCTGCAACCTCGCCTCGCTGAACCTGATGAAGTTCCTCAAGGACGACGGCAAGGGCAACCAGTCCTTCGACGTCGAGCGCTTCGCCAAGGTCGTCGAGCTCGTCATCACCGCGATGGACATCTCCATCTGCTTCGCCGACTTCCCCACCCAGAAGATCGGCGAGAACACCCGCGCCTTCCGCCAGCTCGGCATCGGCTACGCCAACCTCGGCGCCCTCCTGATGGCGACCGGCCACGCGTACGACTCCGACGGCGGCCGCGCCCTCGCCGGCGCCATCACCTCCCTGATGACCGGCACCTCGTACAAGCGCTCCGCCGAACTCGCCGCCGTCGTCGGCGCGTACGACGGCTACGCCCGCAACGCCGAGCCGCACCAGCGCGTCATGAAGCAGCACGCCGACGCCAACACCACCGCCGTCCGCGTGGACGACCTGGACTCCCCGATCTGGGCCGCCGCCACGGAGGCCTGGCAGGACGTGATCCGCCTCGGCGCCAAGAACGGCTTCCGCAACGCCCAGGCCTCGGTCATCGCCCCCACCGGCACCATCGGCCTCGCGATGTCCTGCGACACCACCGGCCTCGAGCCCGACCTCGCCCTGGTCAAGTTCAAGAAGCTCGTCGGCGGCGGCTCGATGCAGATCGTCAACGGCACCGTCCCGCAGGCCCTGCGCCGCCTGGGCTACCAGGAGGAGCAGATCGAGGCGATCGTCGCCCACATCGCCGAGCACGGCAACGTGATCGACGCCCCGGGCCTCAAGACCGAGCACTACGAGGTCTTCGACTGCGCCATGGGCGAGCGCTCCATCTCCGCGATGGGCCACGTCCGCATGATGGCCGCCATCCAGCCGTGGATCTCGGGCGCCCTCTCCAAGACCGTGAACCTGCCGGAGACGGCCACGGTCGAGGACGTCGAGGAGGTCTACTTCGAGGCCTGGAAGATGGGCGTCAAGGCGCTCGCGATCTACCGCGACAACTGCAAGGTCGGCCAGCCGCTCTCCGCCAAGAAGAAGGAGAACGAGAAGGCCGAGGTCACCGCGAAGTCCGAGGCGACGATCCGCGAGGCCGTCGAGAAGGTCGTCGAGTACCGCCCGGTCCGCAAGCGCCTGCCCAAGGGCCGTCCGGGGATCACCACCTCCTTCACCGTCGGCGGCGCCGAGGGCTACATGACCGCCAACTCCTACCCGGACGACGGTCTCGGCGAGGTCTTCCTGAAGATGTCGAAGCAGGGCTCGACCCTCGCCGGCATGATGGACGCCTTCTCCATCGCCGTCTCCGTCGGCCTCCAGTACGGCGTCCCGCTGGAGACGTACGTTTCGAAGTTCACCAACATGCGCTTCGAGCCGGCCGGCATGACGGACGACCCGGACGTGCGGATGGCGCAGTCGATCGTCGACTACATCTTCCGCCGCCTGGCGCTCGACTTCCTGCCCTTCGAGACCCGGTCCGCCCTCGGCATCCACTCGGCCGAGGAGCGCCAGCGCCACCTGGACACCGGCTCGTACGAGCAGCCCGAGGACGACGAGGTCGACGTCGAGGGCCTGGCCCAGTCGGCGCCCCGCACCCCGGAGCTGAAGGCCGTCGCCACCGCCCCGGCCCCCAAGGCCGAGGTCCCGGCCCCGAAGCAGGCCCACACCTCGGCGGAGCTCGTCGAGATGCAGCTCGGCATCAGCGCCGACGCCCCGCTCTGCTTCTCCTGCGGCACGAAGATGCAGCGGGCCGGCTCCTGCTACATCTGCGAGGGCTGCGGCTCCACCAGCGGCTGCAGCTGATCCGCCCGTGAGAGGGGCGTCGACCGACCGGTCGGCGCCCCTTTCGCGCGCCCGGAGGAGTCGGTCAGGAAGTCATGGATCCCAGCAGCGTGCCGAAGGCCTGGGGATCGGCGTCGAAGCCCCGGGGGAGCGGACGGTACGTCCAGCCGTCCGGCCCGGTGCGGGTGAACTCCACGACCGTCGCCGACAGGGCGTCCGGGACGTCCGCGAAGTCGTGGGTCAGGAGGTCGGTGTAGCCCTCGCGGACCCGTACGCCCGTGCCCGCTATGTCACCGAAGGAGAGCCGCCCGCCGCTCTGCTGTATGGCCACGCCCACCACCACGCGCGCGTACCTCGGCGCGAGACGGTCCAGCTCCACGGTCATGGCCTCGTCGTAGCCGAAACCCTGGCCCGTACGACTGTCGCGGTGGAGCGTGATCGTGCCGTCCGGGGAACGGCTGCCGAAGTGCACCAGCTGGGCCGGGGCGCCGTGCGGGTCGTCGGCGGTGAAGACGCCGGCGACGAGGTCCAGGTCGTGGACCGGGGCGCCGGCCGGGGCGGGGTCCCACTTGAGCGTCACCTCGACGCGCCCCACCCCTTTGTTGAGTCCGCTCATGGTGCTTCCCCTCTCCGCGCGCCCCCGCGCGCCTCGCCTCGTACCGTCGACCCGGTCGAAAGTCCTCGGCCGGAGCACTTGGTCGCGTACCGATCACTCATGGTGTCATGCGCCTCTGACAGAGGGGCCGGCGCTCGAAGGGGAGAACGGCGACGAGCCGGATCTCGACGTCTCTCTGGCTCGAATAGGTCGGGCTGGCGGGAGGATGAGGAACTCGCTTTCTTCATAAGGGTCCTGATGTCCCTTCACCGGCTGCCCGTCCGGTGCGTTCCGTCCGGGAGCGGGGGAGCGCGGGCCGGAGCGCGTGCGCCCGCCGGGGACTGCCGGGGTGCTCTCCGGCCCCGTACGATGGCGCGGTGCTGGTCAAGTGGATTCGCTGCACCGTGGTGGACCGTCGGGGGTTCGAACGGGGGCAGCGGAAATGGGCGGGGCTGCTCGGTGAGCCGGGCTTCCGGGGGCAGGGCGGCGGGTGGAGCCGGAGTCGGCCGGACGTCGCCCACGTCTTCGCGTTCTGGGAGAGCCGGGCCTTCTACGACTCCTTCATGGCGCGGTCGCACGACCGGCTCGCGGCGTCGCAGGTGGGCACGTTCCGGGACGGCCAGGCCAAGCTGTTCGACCACCGCTTCGACGTGAAGACGGGGTTCGAACCGCGCTTCTCCGACGCCGACGTGGCACGCGTGGCGCACTGCCGTGTCCACGAGGACCGCGCCGAGCACTTCGCGCTCATGCAGGAGAAGGTGTGGAACCCGGCGATGGCCGGATCCCCCGGCATGCTGCGGGGCATGTTCGGGGAGGCGCCCGGCAGCGAGTTCCTGGTCCTCTCGATGTGGCAGTCCACCGCCGAGCACGGCAAGTACCGGGAGGAACGGGTGGAGCGGCTCGGGCTGCGGGCCCGGACCGCGGCCGACGTGGCGGCGCTGAACGGGGACGTGGTGCGGCTCGAACCGTCCTGGACGGTCTGAGGACACCCGCCGCCCGCCCCGCCGGCGGACCCCTCGGCCGAGCCTTCCGGAGAGTGACGATCTAGGGTCGGGGTATGGCACGACCGCGGCGCATCGTCCTCGTACGACACGGAGAGTCCGAGGGCAATGCCGATGACACGGTGTACGAACGGGAGCCCGACCACGCCCTGCGGCTCACCGATGCCGGACGGCGGCAGGCGGAGGAGACGGGGGAGCGGCTGCGGAAACTCTTCGGCGAGGAGCCGGTCAGCGTCTACGTCTCGCCGTACCGGCGCACCCACGAGACCCTCCGCGCCTTCCGGTTCCCCCCGGAGCAGGTCCGGGTGCGCGAGGAGCCGCGGCTGCGGGAGCAGGACTGGGGCAACTGGCAGGACCGGGAGGACGTACGCCTCCAGAAGGCCTACCGCGACGCGTACGGACACTTCTTCTACCGCTTCGCCCAGGGGGAGTCGGGCGCGGACGTCTACGACCGGGTCGGAGCCTTCCTGGAGAGCCTGTACCGCAGCTTCGAGGCGCCCGACCACCCGCCCAACGTCCTCCTCGTCACCCACGGACTGACCATGCGCCTCTTCTGCATGCGCTGGTTCCACTGGACGGTCGCGGACTTCGAGTCGCTGTCGAACCCCGGGAACGCCGAGACGCGTGTCCTGCTGCTCGGTGAGGACGGCAGATACCGTCTGGACAGGCCGTTCGAACGCTGGCGTACCCCCGAACCGTACGGCCGCACCGGATAGAGTGGCAGACCGATGACCGCTGACTCCTCACCCGACCGGCGCTTCGACCGCGCCCTGGCCAGCCTGCGCGGGCTGTCCGTGGGAGACGCCCTGGGCTCCCAGTTCTTCGTCCCCGTCCACTACCCCCTGCTGAAGCGGCGCGAGCTGCCTCCCGGACCCTGGCAGTGGACCGACGACACCGAGATGGCCTGCTCCGTCCTGGCCGTCCTCGCGCGACACGACCGGATCGACCAGGACGCCCTGGCCCTGTCCTTCGCGCACCACCACGACTTCGACCGGGGCTACGGGCCCGCTGTCAACCGGATGCTCAGGCTCATCCGGGAGGGTGGCGACTGGCGGGAACTGGCCGCCGCGCTCTTCAAGGGACAGGGGTCCTGGGGGAACGGCGCCGCGATGCGGATCGCCCCGCTCGGAGCCTGGTACGCGGACGATCCGGAGCAGGCGACCCACCAGGCCGAGATCTCCGCGTACACGACCCACCAGCACCGCGAGGCCGTGGTGGGCGCCATGGCCGTCGCCGCCGCTGCCGCCCTCGCCGCCGACCCCGCCGGGCCGCCCACGCCCGAGGCGCTGCTCGACGGGGTGATCGCCCTGGTGCCGCGCAGCGCGGTCGGGGCGGGTCTGCGCAGGGCCCGCGACATGCTCGACTACGGCGACCCCGGCACGGTCGCCGCCGTGCTCGGCAGCGGGCGGCGTACGAGCGCGCACGACACGGTCCCCTTCGCCCTCTGGTCGGCCGCGCGGGCGCTCGGCGACTTCGAGCGGATGTTCTGGACGACCGCGCAGGTCGGCGGGGACGTCGACACGACCTGTGCCATCGCGGGAGGCGTGGTGGCCGCCACGGCGGTCGGCGTGCCCCCGGCGGACTGGCTGGGACAGACCGAGGAACTTCCCGACTGGGTTCCCGTCACGGCCTCCTGAGACAGTGATCCGGTGCCGCCGGGTCCCGGGGGAGATGCCCGCCGGGCCCGGTGGCCTTTTCTGTCCCGGGCCTTCGCGTATGTGACTTTCTGTGTGGTGGTGAGGGCTGTCGCCGATCGCTTCGGGTGATCCCGGCGTTGATTCTTCTCCCGTTTCAGGCAGGTGAGATGGGATAGATAGTTGTTCGGTTCCGTGGTTCCTTCCGGCGTGATGGCGCACCGGTTCGTGTGTGCGGGAGCGAATACGGGGGCGGCCGGGGCGCGGTGTGTGGTGGGGCCGGGCGATGGAGCGACGGGGCTTTTCGGGAGCTTGGCGGGAATCCGGGTATCGCGGGCGGTGCCGGGCGGCGTAACCTGTCTGGCGCCATGCCGTACGAACCCCCCACCCACACCGTCGAGCGATCGCTCCGAGCCACCACCGGCGCCAGGATCGTCGCCGGAGTCGACGAAGTCGGGCGCGGGGCGTGGGCCGGTCCCGTCACGGTCTGCGCGGCCGTCACCGGACTGCGTCGGCCCCCCGAAGGGCTCACCGACTCCAAGCTGATCACCCCCAAGCGCCGTGCCTCCCTCGCGCTGGAGCTGGAGCAGTGGGTCACGGCGTACGCGCTCGGCGACGCCTCCCCGCAGGAGATCGACGACCTCGGAATGACCGCGGCGTTGCGGCTCGCGGCGGTCCGGGCCCTCGAAGGCCTGCCCGTGCGGCCCGACGCGGTGATCCTCGACGGCAAGCACGACTACCTCGGCAGCCCCTGGCGGGTCCGTACGGTGATCAAGGGCGACCAGTCCTGCATCGCCGTGGCCGCCGCCTCCGTCCTCGCGAAGGTCCGCCGGGACACCCTCATGGCGGAGCTGGAGGCCGGTACCGGGTCGGGGGAGTACGTGCCGTACGCCTTCGGTGCCAACGCGGGCTACCCCTCGCCGGTCCACCGGGCTGCCCTCGCGGAGCTGGGCCCCACCCCGCACCACCGGCTCTCCTGGTCCTATCTGGACGCGCTGCCCCGGTGGCGCCACCTCAAGAAGGTCCGCCTCTCCGTCGAGGCGGCCGCGCTGGAGAGCGGGGGCCAACTCGGCTTCGACTTCTGAACTTCCGGTCACGGAGCCGCCGAAAAGCTGCTCACGCGCCCGGGGTGCACCTGTGTGCCCACCCGCCGATGCCCCGCGCAGCGGCGTTTGATAGACATCCACCCATGCCTCTCATCCCCGAGGAGCCTCAGATTCACGAGAGCGCCCAGGGTCCCCGCGCCACCGCGGCCGCCGGCCGCCCCGCGTCGACCCCCCGTCCCGTACCCGGTCCGCGTTCCGCGGCCTCCCCGCGCCCCGGACGTCCCGTTCCCGGACCCGCCCGGCCCGCGCCGCCGAAGCCGCGCCCCGCGGCCGGGAAGTCTCCGGCCGGTGGCACGGAGAATCGTTCCGACCAGCGAACCGCCCCGCAGCTCCAGCTGATCCCGGCGCCCGTCGACGGCGCGCTCGACGCCGCCGAGGAGGCCCTGGACCTGCTTCTGGAGAACGGCCGGGCCCCCGGTGAGGTCCTGGTGCTCACCACCGGCGAGCAGCACCCGTGGGCGGCGCACGAGCTGTCCTTCGGCGAAGCCGCCTACTGGGCCCAGCAGGACACCGGCGACGACGTGTTCTTCGCCGACGCCTCCGCCGTGGACCGCGCCGCCTCCCGGCCCGTGGTGATCGTCGCCGTCAACGGCGGGGACGACGAGGCGACCGCCCGCGCCCTGCCGACGGCGATGGCCCGCGCGGGCGCGCTGCTCGTCGTCTGCGGCGACCCGCAGCGCGTCACGGCGGTCCTCGGAGCGGGCGCCGGCGTCTGACCGGCGGCCCGTGCCCCTCGGCCGACCGACCGTTCCTCCGCCGGGCCGCACCGGGCCCGGCGGGGCGGGTGGATCGGGGGAGCGGATGGCGCCCGCGCATCGTTCGTGTGCTGTGTGCTGTGTGCTGTGTGCTGTGTGCTGTGTGCTGTGTGCCGCCCGTGCGCTCAGCGCGCGGCGGCCCGGCGCAGCGGTTCGACCGCGCCGCTCGCGGTCCTCGGCGTGATCCGGTCGAACTCGGCCGGTCCGTCGCCGAGCGGCACGGGAAGCGAGTCGGAGCTCGGTCGGCGGCCTCCCCGGCCCTCGCCGAGCACCTGCCAGCCCCCTCGGGTCAGCGTGATGTACGCGCCGCAGCGCAGCCCGTGCAGCGTGCAGGCGTCCCGGAGCCCCCACATCCAGGCCCCGTCCTCCTCCGTCCAGCGCTCGTCCCCCTCGCGGCAGTACAGCAGCACCGCGGTCCGTACGGGCGCACGCCTCCGCAGGTCGTGGGGGATGACGCGCCGCAGGTGCGCCAGGAGCACGTTGCGGAACTCCCAGCCGTCCGCCGGCGCGGAGCGGCGGACGAACGAGGCGCTGGCCGCGATCCGTTCCTCGTGGTCCAGGACCGCGAGGACCGCCGTCGCGGGCGCGGGCGCGTGACGGGAGTGCAGACCGCCGACGACCTCGCGCGGGTTGCGCAGCAGGGGGACTCCCGCCGCGGCCCACTCGGAGGGCTCGAGTATCCGGGCGAGACGGCTGGGGGACCCGGACGAAGATCTGGTCGAGGCGGCTGTGGGCGGAGCGAATCCGAGGGTCACGGTCCTCCCTTCGGATACGCGCCCGCTGGGCGGGCAAGGTCGGATGAGGGCGCACCACGGCACAGTCCTTCCGGACCGCTGACGGGCCTTGTGGGGCGGTGGTCCAATTCTTGCGGGCCCGTGCGCGAGCGGCAATGAGCAATTGAGACCGCTGACGGGAATGCGTTGGTATGCCACTCATATCCCTGCCCAGTTGCCCATTGTTCACTCCCCGTTCGTCTGACGGTTTCACCTCTCGGTGACCGGCACGGGGCGGGCACCGGGTGGACACGAGCGGAAACCTCCCTTCCGTTCGTGACCGGGCGTCACGCTGGGTGAGTTCGCCGATTGTCAGTGGCATCGGGTTGCATGGGTGCATGGACACCCTGGAGCTCCGCGCCGAAGCCGATGCCGTTCTCGCCGAGCTGGTCGGCGCCCCCGAGGGGACGGCGCGGCTGCGGGAGGACCAGTGGCTGGCGGTGGCCGCCCTGGTGGAGGAGCGGCGGCGGGCCCTGGTGGTGCAGCGCACCGGCTGGGGCAAGTCGGCGGTGTACTTCGTCGCCACCGCCCTGCTGCGCCGCCGCGGCTCCGGACCCACCGTGATCATCTCGCCGCTGCTCGCGCTCATGCGGAACCAGGTCGAGGCGGCGGAGCGGGCCGGCATCCGGGCGCGCACCATCAACTCGGCCAACCCCGAGGAGTGGGACACGATCTACGACGAGGTCGAGCGCGGTGAGACCGACGTCCTGCTCGTGAGCCCCGAACGCCTCAACTCCGTGGACTTCCGCGAGCAGGTGCTCCCCAAACTCGCGGCCACCACGGGCCTCCTGGTGGTCGACGAGGCGCACTGTATCTCCGACTGGGGCCACGACTTCCGTCCCGACTACCGCCGGCTGCGCACCATGCTCACCGAGCTCGCTCCCGGGGTGCCGGTCCTGGCCACCACCGCGACCGCCAACGCCCGGGTGACCGCCGACGTGGCCGAGCAGCTCGGCACCGGGGCCGGCGAGGCGCTGGTGCTGCGCGGCTCCCTGGAGCGGGAGAGCCTGCGGCTCGGCGTGGTCCGGCTGCCGGACGCCGCGCACCGACTGGCCTGGCTCGCCGAGCACCTGGACGAACTGCCGGGCTCCGGGATCGTCTACACGCTGACGGTCGCCGCCGCCGAGGAGGCCACGGCCTTCCTGCGACAGCGCGGCTTCGCGGTCGCCTCGTACACGGGCCGCACGGAGAACGCCGACCGGCTCCAGGCCGAGGCCGACCTCCAGGAGAACCGGGTCAAGGCGCTCGTGGCGACCTCGGCCCTCGGCATGGGCTTCGACAAGCCCGACCTCGGCTTCGTGATCCACCTCGGCTCGCCGTCCTCCCCGATCGCCTACTACCAGCAGGTGGGCCGGGCCGGCCGCGGTGTCGAGCACGCGGAGGTGCTGATGCTGCCGGGGAAGGAGGACGAGGCGATCTGGCGCTACTTCGCCGACACCGCCTTCCCGCCCGAGGCGCAGGTCCGCCAGACCCTGGCGGCCCTCGCCGACGCGGGACGGCCGCTGTCCGTGCCGGCCCTGGAGGCGGCGGTGGACCTGCGGCGCACCCGGCTGGAGACGATGCTCAAGGTCCTCGACGTGGACGGCGCCGTGCGACGGGTCAAGGGCGGCTGGGAGAGCACCGGACGGCCCTGGACGTACGACACCGAGCGGTACGCGTGGGTGGCGCGGCAGCGGGCCGCCGAGCAGCAGGCCATGCGCGACTACGTGAGCGCCTCCGGGTGCCGGATGGAGTTCCTGCGCCGGCAGTTGGACGACGAGGGTGCGGCCCCGTGCGGCCGCTGCGACAACTGCGCGGGCGCCTGGGCCGACACCTCCGTGTCGCAGGAGACGCTGACGGGCGCGACCAGGGAGCTGGACCGCCCGGGCGTGGAGGTGGAGCCGCGCCGGATGTGGCCGACCGGGATGCCCGCCCTGGGGATCGAGCTCAAGGGCCGCATCCCCGCCAGCGAGCAGTGCTCCACCGGAAGGGCCCTGGGACGGCTCTCGGACATCGGCTGGGGCAACCGCCTCCGTCCCCTCCTCGCCGAGAACGCACCCGACGGGCCGGTCCCGGACGACGTCCTCAAGGCGGCGGTGGCGGTCCTCGTCGACTGGGCCCGTTCCCCGGGCGGCTGGGCGCCGGGCGTTCCGGACGCCTCCGCCCGGCCGGTGGGGGTCGTCGCCGTGCCGTCCCTGGCCCGTCCGCACCTGGTCGGCTCCCTCGCCCGGGGCATCGCGGACATCGGCCGCCTGCCCTACCTAGGGACCCTGGCGTACACCGGGCCGGACGGCGCGCACGCGGTGCGCCGCAGCAACTCCGCACAGCGCCTCAGGGCGCTCTCCGGCGCCTTCGCCGTCTCCGAGGAGCTGTCCGGCGCCCTGGCCGCCGCCCCCGGCCCCGTGCTGCTCGTGGACGACTTCACCGACTCCGGCTGGACCCTCGCGGTCGCCGCCCGACTGCTCCGCCGGGCGGGCGCCGCACAGGTGCTCCCCCTGGTCCTCGCCGCGGCAGGCTGACCTGCCGGGCCCTGGGCGAGCTGCTGACTCCGTCCTTCTCCGGCCCCGGCGGGCGTCTCGGACCGGAGAGTGACAGCCCGGCCCGGGCGGGCGCTTCCGGTCAGGGGAGGAGGGCCCTCACCGACTCCACCGTGTCCGCGTCCGCAGGGAGCTTGTCCTCGCGGTAGCGGATCACGCGGGCGAAGCGGAGGGTGACGCCCGCGGGATAGCGGGTGGAGCGCTGGACGCCGTCGAAGGCGATCTCGACGACCAGCTCGGGGCGTACGGTGACGCCCCACGGCTCCTCCGCGACCGTCAGCTTCCGCAGACGCTCGGTCTGCCAGGCGAGCAGGGCGTCGGTCAGGCCCTTGAACGTCTTGCCCAGCATGGCGAAGGAACCGTCGGCCGTCCGCGCGCCCAGGTGCAGGTTGGAGAGCGTTCCGGTGCGCCGCCCATGGCCCCATTCGGCGCCGAGGACCACCAGGTCCAAGGTGTGCACGGGCTTCACCTTCAGCCAGGAGGTACCCCGGCGTCCCGCGCTGTAGCCCGCGTCGAGGGACTTCACGACCACGCCCTCCTGGCCCCGTTCGAGCGCTTCCGCGGCGAACGCCGCCGCGGCCGCGCGCTCCTTCGGGTCGGCGGGGTCCGCCACCACGATGCGGCGCACGCGCTGGGCCTCTGGCACCAGCCGGTCGAGCAGCGCGCGCCGTTCGGCGGCCGGGGCGGCGAGCAGGTCCTCACCGTCGGCGTACAGCACCTCGAAGAAGACCGGTGAGAGCGGCACCGCCGTCTGCGCGCCCGCCACGTCGAGGGTGGATCCGGTCCGTCCGGACGTCTCCTGGAACGGCCGCGGCCGGCCCCGCTCGTCGAAGGCCAGCAGCTCCCCGTCCAGCACCACCTGACGTACCGGCAGTGCGCGGACCAGCGACACCACCTCGGGGGTCCGGTCGGTGATGTCGGCGAGCGTCCGGGTGAAGACGCGCACGTCGTCGCCGTCGCGGTGCACCTGGATGCGGATCCCGTCGAGCTTCTCCTCCAAGGCGCAGGGCCCCGTCCTGGCGAGGGCCTCGTCGATGTCCTTGGCGGTGTGGGCCAGCATCGGCAGGACCGGGCGCCCCACCGTGAGCCGGAACCCGGCGAGGGCGGACGGCCCCCTGGAGAGCAGCACCTCGGCGACGGCGGCCGGCGAACCGCTCAGCATGACCGCCTGCCGGACGTCGGCGACCGGCGCCCCGGCTGCCGAGGCCAGGCCCTCCACGGCCACGGCGTCGAGGGCACCCTGCCGCAACTCGCCGCTGATCAGCCGGAAGAGGAACAGCTGTTCCTCCTCGGTGGCCGCGCCCATCAGCTCGTCGAGGAGCCTCTTCCGTTCGCCCTGCGCGCCCTTGCCGGACACGGCGGCGATCCGGGTGAGGAGCGCGTCCACCTCCCGCACCCCGAGCCGGGGCTCGGGGGAGGGCTCCCGCCGTTCCTTGAGGGTGTTCCAGCCGACACCGATCCTGCGCTGGGGCAGCCGCCCGGACATATACATGATCACGATGGGAGCGTCCGCGGGATCGGCGGCCCGGAACAACTCGGCCAGCAGCGCGACCTTCTCCGTCCGCGCGGAGGCGGCGCCGATGTCCCGGGACGCCCGTGCGATGTCGGCGAGTCTCATGCGGAAAGCCCTCTCAGTCGGTACGACCCCGTTCGCGCAGTCTGCTCATCCGCGCCCGCGCGGTGTGCCACGGCACACCGAACCACGGCACACCGAACCGCTTGGCATCCCTCCCGCTCGGCATCCCGCCGTCCCGGCCGCGGGCTCTCGAACGGGCGGCCCGCGCCCGCGGACCCGCAGACGAGGCCTCGAACGCGGCACCGGTGAGGAAGCGGCGAACCCCACCCTCCCCGCCGCCGTTCACCTCGAACGGGTCTCAGATCGTCCGTACCGACATCGCGTACGAACGCCCGCTGCACAGCTCCAGGTGTCCGACCTCGGCCTCCAGCGCGTCCTTCGGCACCTCGGAACTCTCGGAGAACAACTGCACGTCCACGGTCCCGTCGGTGATCTCCCACACCCCGGCGACCCGCCCCCGGTGCACCACCACGGGTGTGATCCAGCCCGACGTACGGCTCACCGCCTTGCGCCGCTCCGCCCGCAGGACACGGGTGTCGGACGTGCCCGGCCCCAGCACGTACTGGTCGAACCCGGCCAACAGGCGCACCTCCTCCGACGGCCTGGCCGACGCCAGCGCGTCCACGTCCTCGGCGCGCACGTAACACGCCGTTCCGTCCACCTCCACCTTCGTCAACTCCTGGCCGAGCGAGGCGAACCAGCCGCGCACCACCGTCTTGCGGTGCGCGTTGCGCGTCAGCCAGGCGTCGAAGGTCTCCGGTGTCGCCGGCCCGTGTGCCCCGAGGTAAGCGGGGATGACGGTCCGGGCCGCCTCCTCCGGCTCGATCGTCCCCGACCAGCCGGGCACCCGGTCGCGCGGTGAGGCGAAGGTGACGCGGTTGCCCTGGTTCGGTCCGTGGCACAGCTTTCCCGTCCAGGCCAGCGGCTTGAGCACCATTCCCCAGCCGGACGTCAGCTGCGTCTCCAGAGCGGCGAACTTGCCATCGGCGACCAAGGCCTCGGTGAGCTCCTGACGGGTGAGGACCCTGCCGGTGAGAACGTCGTCGACGACCTCGCCGAGAGCCGCCATCTCCGTCGGCGTGACCCCGAACGTCCTTTGCCAGGCGGGCTTCTCCCAGGTCCGTGCCGCCGCCATCAGCGACAGGTAAGCCGCCATGTGCTCGGCCGCCACGAGGTGCAGCGTGCCCCGCATGACCCAGGTCTTGACCACCTCGCGGGTCTCCAGGGCCTCCTCCACGGCGCCGGCCCTCGGTCTCCGCTGCCGGGTGGCGAGGGCGAGTTCCGCGGACGAGGCCACCTGTGCCTGCACCCCCGCGAGTTCCCGCACCAGCTCCGTGACGGAAGCCGTGCGACGGGGCGCGAGGCTCTGTCGCCGCAGCCGCCAGGCGAGCACCTGATCCTGAGTCACCTGCATGAGCGCTCCTCGGTGTAGGTCGCAGATCGCCTGCCATCCTGCCCGAACGACGTGCCGGAGCCCGTCCGTTCCTCCGGAGCGGGGAGAGAGGTCCGCCACCCCGGCACAACCGGATGAACGTGGCCCGCGCCGCCTCGCAGCGCGACCGGATCTTCGAGAAAATCGTGTGGGTCATGCCTCCATGCAACCTGACGCCTCGGACATCGTGGGCACTGGCATCCGAATCTGTGGATAACTCGAAAGTCCGGCGGATGCCCCGATCCGCAAGTTATCCACAGGGGTTTCGGATTTCGGGAGAACACGACACCGTCCTGACCATGAACGCGAATCGCCACGAAACCAGCGGACCCACCCGTACCCAGCAGATCACCCTGCGAGGCCCGGCCGAACTGGCCGACGCCCTGCCGTTCATGCTGGGCTTCCACCCCACCGACTCCGTCGTCCTGGTCGCCCTCCACGGCGAGCGCGGCCGCTTCGGCGGCCGGGTCAGGCTCGGCATCCCGAGCTCGCCCCGCGAATGGGCGTCCACCGCCGACCACCTCGCCGAGTGCCTCGTCGAGGGAGGCGCCCGGGTCGGCGCCCGCCCGGACGGCATCGTCGTCTTCCTCTGCCAGGACCCGGTCCCCGGTGAGACGGGCCGCCGCGTCATGGAGCGGCTGCGCCCCTTCGCACAGCGACTGCGCACCGCCTGCGGCGCCCTCGACATCCCCGTCTACGAAGCCCTCTGCATCTCCGACGGCCTCTACTTCTCCTACTGCTGCCCCGACGCGCGCTGCTGCCCGCCCGACGGCACCCCGCTCGCGCTCAGCGGCACGACGGTGATGGCGGCGACCGCCGCGTACGCCGGAGTGCAGCTGCGGGGCACCCTGCGGGACATGGAAGCCCGGCTGAAGCCGGCCGGCGGTCCGGGAGAGGAGGAGCAGCGGGCCGCGCTCGACGCGGCCGCCGCCTCGATCGTCCCCCGCGTCCTCGAAGGCTCCGAGGACCGGGGACGGGTGGAGGTGCGCGAGGAGACCCTGCGCCTCGCCCGCGAGATCCTCCGCCGGTTCACCCGCCCGAAGTCCCCGAAGTCCCCGAAGCCGCCGACGGGCACGGCGCACCCGGCGGGTGTGACGACCCCCGGAAAGGCCGGCGCCGACACGACCGCGGGCGACGCGGCCGACGACGCCCTGATCACGTCCGGCGAGGCCGCCGCACTGATCCTCGGTCTCCAGGACCGGGTCACCCGGGACCGTGCCGCCGAGTGGATGGAGGGCTGGGAGGGCACCGCCGCCCTGCGACTCTGGCGCGTCCTGGCCCGGCGCTGCGTCACCCCCTACCAGGAGCACGCCGCCGCGCCCCTCACCCTCGTGGGCTGGACGGCCTGGTCCACCGGCGACGAGCCGACGGCCCGGGTCGCCCTCGGTCTCGCCCTCGACGCCGATCCCGAATACGTCTTCGCCCAACTGCTCCACCAGGCGTGCAACGAGGGTCTCGACCCCGAGTCGCTCCGCTCCTGCCTGAGGAGCGAGCGGGACTCACGGGCCGCCCCGCAGCAGACCGCCCCCGCCTCCTCCCGGCGGGTCCGGATGCGCACCTCCCACCGGCAGGGAACCCGTCCGGCCCTCGGCAGGGCCGGGCGGCAGACCGGAACGCGGGACCGGCGCGCGGCGGCCGGAGTCCGGCCCGGCGGGCCCGCCGCCGACCGGCCGGGAAGCGGTTCCCCGCGCCAGGGTGGACAGCGCGGCAGCAGGAGCGGTCGATGACGACCGTGACCCGGCCGCCCGCGGACGCGTTCAGCTCTCTGGCGGAGACGTACGAACCGTGCCGCCGACACTCCGCCGGCCGCCCGGTCCGCACAGAGAGCATCCCGCACCCGCCATGGCCCCCAGCCCCGTCCCGGCCCCCGGCCGCCCCACTCGCCCCCCGATCGGCCGCGCCTCCGGCACCGCGCTCCCGCGCGCGGCAGGTCCGGTGGAACTTCCCCCGGTGCACGGCGCGCTCGTCTGCGTCGCCCTGCCCGCCCTCGCCGTCTGCGCCGAGCACGGCCAGCTCACCGGTGAGGGACCCGAGGGCGTGTACGCGGCGGGGCGGCGGCTCCTCTCCCGATGCGTCCTGCGGGTGGCGGGCCGGGAGCCCGTCGCCCTCCAGGGCCGCATGGCCGGCGCCGACCGGGCGGTCTTCCTCGGCGTCCTGCGCGCCCCCGGAGAAGCGGGGCCGGATCCCGGTCTCACCGTCGAACGCACGCGGAGCGCCGACGGCACCGAACGGATCACCCTGCGGAGCGCGGCCGCCCGGCCCCTCCGGCTCCCCGTGGAGATCGCTCTGGGCACGGATCTCGCGGACCTGGGCGCGGTGGCGACCGGCAGACCCGGGCCCGAACTCACGGCGAGCGTCCACGGAACCGGACTGCGCTGGACCGGGAGCGACGGACGGTCCGCCGCCGTCACCGCGGATCCTGCGCCCGCGGACTCCTTGGCGGCGGCCGGAGTCCTGCGCTGGGAGGCCGAGTTGGCTCCCGGAGCCACGTTCACGATCCGGCTCCGGGTACGAGGAGAAGCGGCCGGCCGCCCCGCGGGCTCCACGGGAGCGGGCACCGGACGGCCGGGCGGCCACCTTCTCGCCGAGGCCCGGGCCGAGGCCGACGACCCGCGCCCCGGTGAACTGCTGCGCGCGTCCGTCGAGGACCTGCGGGCCCTGCTCCAGCGCAGCCCGGAGCACCCCGCGGACCCGTACCTCGCCGCAGGCGTCCCCTGGCGCTGCGGACCGGTCACCGCCGAGGCGCTCTGGGCGGCCCGCATGGCACTTCCCCTCGGCACCCGGCTCGCCGTCACCACCCTGCGCGCCCTCGGCCGCACCCAACTCACCGGAGAAGGAGCCGAGTCCGGTCGTATCCCCGGGCCCCTCAGGGACGCGGGCCCGCATCTTCCGCCCCGCTGCACGGGCATCGAGGCCACGCTCGCCTTCCCGGCGGTGCTCGCCGAGGCCCGCCGCTGGGGGCTGCCGTCGGCGGACCTGGAGGAGCTGCTTCCCGTCGCGGAGCGCTGCCTCGACTGGCTGCGCCGCGCCGCCGGCGCGGACGGCCTCGTACCTGACCCGGGGCCCGCCGGACCCCGGCGTGCCGAGACGCAGGCGCACGCCCACCGGGCGGCGCTGCTCGGCGCGGACCTCCTCGACGGCTGCGGGAGACCCGGCGGGGACGCGCTGCGCGACACGGCGAGGACGATGCGCGAGCGGTTCCGGCGCGAGTTCTGGATCGACGACCGGGCAGGGGGCCGCCCCGCCCTCGCCCGTACGGCGGACGGCAGGACCTGGCCCCGGCCAGGAGGGTGGGCGGCGCACCTCCTCGACACCGGACTGATGGGCGGCGGCCGGTACGCGCAGGGCCTGCTGGACGGGGCGGAGACCGAGCGGGTGGCCCGGCTGCTCGGCACCCCGGCCCTCGACTCCGGCTGGGGACTGCGCGGTCTGGCCGCCAAGGATCCGGACCACAATCCCTTCGGCCACCGCACGGGCGCGGTCAGGACGCACGACACGGCGGTCGCCGTGGCCGGCCTCGCCGCCACGGGGCACGAGAAGGAGGCCGCCTCCCTGCTCCGGGGACTGCTCGACGCGGCGGAGGCCTTCGACCACCGTCTCCCCGAGATGTACGCGGGCGAGCAGCGGACGACGGGCGGACGCCCGGTGCCCCACCCGGCCGCGTGCCGACCGGCGGCCGTCGCGGCCGCCGGGGCGGTGCACGCCCTGCTCGCCCTCGCCGGGGTCCGGCCCGACGCGCCCGGCCGGTCCGTCTCGGTGCACCCGCTGTCCTCCGCGCCCCTCGGAGCGATCCGCCTGTCGGGGCTCGTGGTCGCGGGCGAACCGTTCGCCGTGCGGGTGAGCAGGCTCGGTCTCGGTATGGTCGAGGAGGCCGCAGAGGGCCTTCAACTGGGGGTGTGACGGGATGGCGGGTACGGACACGAGGGAAGCTTCGCGGCGTCCCGGAGAGCACGTCGGGGAAGTCGTCCCCGAAGATTCCACGGGACGTGTTTATCGTCAGGAAGACGACTATGATCGCGGCATGCCTCCCTACGACCCGTCGGCCTTCCCGCCCTTCGCCGTCACCGTCGATCTGGTCGTGCTCACCGTGCGGAGTCACGCGCTCTGCACCCTGGTCGTACGGCGGGGAGAGACCCCGTTCCAGGGACGTTGGGCCCTGCCCGGCGGCTTCGTGCGGGCGGACGAGGACCTCGGCGCCGCGGCGGCGCGCGAGCTGGTCGAGGAGACCGGCCTCTGCGCGTACGACCCGGCCGCCCCGCCTCCCGTACCGAGCAACGGCGCGCACCTGGAGCAGCTGGCGACGTACGGGGCGCCGGACCGCGATCCCCGGATGCGCGTGGTGAGCGTCGCGCACCTGGCCCTCGCCCCGGACCTGCCCGCCCCCAGGGCGGGCGGCGACGCCAACAGCGCCCGCTGGGCCCCCGTCGAGGAACTGCTCGGAGAGGACGCGGCCGCCGGTGCCGACGGCGGGGGAGCGGGCACGCTCGCCTTCGACCACTCCCGGATCCTCGCCGACGGGGTGGAGCGCGCCCGCTCCAAGATCGAGTACTCCTCCCTGGCCACGGCCTTCTGCCCGACGGAGTTCACGGTCGGAGAGCTGCGGCGGGTCTACGAGGCCGTCTGGGGCGTGGCCCTGGACCCGCGCAACTTCCACCGCAAGGTGACCGGCACGCCCGGCTTCCTGGTCCCGGCCGGTGGCACCACGACCCGTCAGGGAGGGCGCCCCGCCCAGCTCTTCAGGGCAGGTGGAGCCACCCTCCTCAACCCGCCCATGCTGCGTCCCGAGATCTGAGGGGCGGGGACATCCGGCGCCCCGGAGCACCAACCCTGCGCGGAAAGCCCGAAATGTAGCGTTATCTTGCTGCGGTAGCGCCGCCCTGCCGCGGAGCGGTGTCACCTACCGCGAGAGAAGCGATGCTCCAGGCAATCGGACTGACCAGCACCCCCCGCGGCGATCGCCCGCCCGCCGTGAACGATCTGACCTTCGAGGCCAGGCCGGGCGCCGTGACCGCTCTCCTCGGGCCTTCGGGTTCCGGCAAGACCACCGCTCTCCGGCTCATGCTCGAACTCGAGCCGGGGCGCGGGATCACCTACTTCCGCGGTCGGCCGCTGCACCGCATCGCCCACCCTTCCCGCGAGGTCGGCGTCCTCCTCGGCGACGTGCCCGGCCATCCCTCCCGCACGCTCCGGGGCCAACTCCGGATGCTCTGCGCCGCCACGGGGGTTCCCGCCTCGCGGGCCGAGGAGCTACTGCGGAGCACGGGACTCGCAGGCCTGGAACGCCGGCCGATCGGCACTCTGCCGATCGGCGCGGACCGCCGACTCGGCCTCGCCTCGGCCCTGTTGGGAGACCCCCACACGCTCCTGCTCGACGAACCGGGCGCCGGTCTCTCCGCGTCCGAGAGCGCATGGCTGTACGAGTTCCTGCGTTCCCACGCCTCCGAGGGCGGCACGGTGCTCTACACCACGGCCGACCCCAAGGACGCCGCCCGCAACGCCGACCGGGTCGTCACCCTCGACGGCGGTCGGCTCGTCGCCGCGCAGGAGGCGGCCGAGTTCGCCCGTACCCGGCTGCGTCCCCGGGTCACGGTCCGCACTCCGCACGCCGCGCGCCTGGCGGTGGCCGTGACTCAGGAGGCGAGGGCCGCCCGCCGACCGGTCGAGGTGGTCACGGAGGACGGCAATCGGCTGTCCGTCTACGGCAGCGACTGCGCGTCCGTCGGTGACACGGCCTTCCGGCACGGCGTACCGGTCCACCGCCTCGCCGACGAGACGGGCGACACCGGCGCGAACGATGTGACGGGAGTCGATGCCACCGCGGGAGCCGGGCAGGAGCGTGGCACCCCAGGAGGCCCCGTCACCGGGCCCCGCACCGCCGCGCCCGCAGCACGGGGCGTCGAACCGGCTCCCGCGATCACCGGCCGCGACGCCCCGGTGGAGCGGCCGGTCGCCGCCCGACGGCCGATGCGCTCGCCCCTGCGCCCGCTCCGCTACGAGGTCCGCCGGCTGCTGGGCGTGCCGTCCACGCCGCTCGTCGTGACGGGCGTCCTCCTCGTCTCCGTGACGCTCGCCCTGCTCCTCGGGCGGGGCGGTCGCGCCGCGCTGCCCGCCGTCCTCGCCGGCTGGCCCGCGATCTCCCCGCTGCCGCCCGCCGCCCTGGGGGCCGGACTGCTCGGCGCCTTCTCCTTCGCGGAGGAGTACCGCTATCCCGCGCTCACCACGGGCCGCGGAACCGTGCCCCGCAGGCCGGGCCTGCTGCTCGCGAAACTCGCCGTGGCCGCGGTCGTCGCCCTCGCGCTCGGGGTGCTCGTCGTGGCGGTCGACCTGGGGGCCCTGCGGCTCTTCTACGGCGGCGAGTTGATTCCCGTACCGAGGAAATGGCCGACTCTCTGGGCGAATTGGGTGGGCCTGCTCGTCGGCTGCGCCTGGGCCGGGGCGCTCGGCGCCGGGGTGTTCCGGGCCGCCGCGGCCGGAGTGGCGGCGGTGCTCGCCGTACCGGTCGCCTTCGTCCCGCTGTTGCAGAAGGTGCTGACGGGGCCGTCGGTGCGGTCGGCCGCCGGACTCCCGGCGCGGCTGCGCGAGTTCGCGGGCCCGCACTGGTCCCCGGCCGCGGACCGCTGGCTGGCCGGGGGGCTGCGAGTGCTGGGGCAGCCCGCGGGAGTGGCGCTCTCCCTGACGTTGACGGGGTTGTTCTGCGCTTATGTGTTCACCGGCCTTCGTCGCAGAGCCCATTGGTGACCGTACGCGGACCGAAAGGCTCCGGGTCGCCGCCAACTGTCAGGCGATATGCGCCTTATGTCCGATTGATCGTCAATTGTGTAAGGGGTGCCGATCACCCTTTCGTGTGCTTTTCACCAAAGACCTCAAGGGCTGTGGAGGCAGCGCCGACAAAGGATGCGTGAGTACCCTTGCGCACGCCATGATGACCGCCGCCCGCTCCGTCGACTCCGGCCTCGGCACCCCGGGCGATCTCGACCGCTACCCCTACACGGAGGCTCCCGCCGCCGGACGGGCGGCCCCGTCCACCTGGGAGGGGGTGGACACGGACCTGGGCCGCGTCGGTCGCAGAAGCGCGGGCAGCCGGGGGCGCGGCCTGCACGGGCAGCTGGTCCAGCAGCTCGGCCAGATGATCGTCTCCGGCGACCTCGGGGCCGACCGGCCGCTCGTTCCCGAGGAGATCGGCCAGCGGTTCGAGGTCTCGCGCACCGTCGTGCGCGAGTCGCTCCGCGTCCTCGAGGCCAAGGGGCTCGTCAGCGCCCGCCCCAACGTCGGCACCCGGGTCAGGCCCGTCAGCGACTGGAACCTCCTCGACCCCGACATCATCGAGTGGCGCGCCTTCGGCCCGCAGCGGGACGACCAGCGCCGCGAGCTGAACGAGCTGCGCTGGACGATCGAGCCCCTGGCCGCCCGCCTCGCCGCCGGACACGGCCGCGAGGACGTGCAGCAGCGCCTCGCCGACATGGTCGAGATCATGGGCCACGCGTTCGCCCAGGGGGACGGCATCACCTTCTCCCGGGCCGACACCGAGTTCCACTCCCTCCTCATCCAGCTCGCCGGGAACCGCATGCTGGAGCACCTCTCCGGCATCGTCGCCGCCGCGCTCCAGGTCTCCGGCGGTCCCGTCACCGGCTGTGACCGGCCGGGTGAGGCCTGCCTCGCCCACCACGCCCGGATCGTGGACGCGCTCGCCGCCGGTGACGCGCAGGGCGCCGAGACGGCCATGCGGCAGCTGCTCACGGTCCACCCCGAGGTGGAGCGTGTCGTCCCGGCTCCCCGCGAACACTGACCCTCGGGCCGTGGGCGGGAGCGAAGGGACGCACGCGCCGCGTGCCGCCGGATCCGAGCGCCGCCCGGGGAGCCCGGTGGGGCCGCTCCCGAGCGGCGCCCAGGTCTCGATGGCGTGAATGTACGCTTTTCATATGACCTGGGCGCTTCGTCGTGCATGAGGTGTGACTCGGGCCACGAAGATTGGGCGTAACACTCCTCCGAGCCGTGCGATGACCTAAGAGGTGACGGCCGAGGAAGGAATACAGCAGCCGACGGAGGCGCTGTGCAGTTCCCCGGTCCAGCCCGCGCCGTCGGCACATCCCCCGTCGACGGTCGTCGGCTCCAGCCCGATCCAGGGCGGGGCCGGAAGCCGTTTCCATCGTTCCGAGAGGTTGTTCGTGTCGGCCAGCACATCCCGTACGCTCCCGCCGGAGATCGCCGAGTCCGAGTCTGTGATGGCGCTCATCGAGCGGGGAAAGGCTGATGGGCAGATCGCCGGCGATGACGTGCGTCGGGCCTTCGAGGCTGACCAGATTCCGCCAACCCAGTGGAAGAATGTTCTGCGCAGCCTCAATCAGATCCTCGAGGAAGAGGGTGTGACGCTGATGGTCAGTGCAGCGGAGTCGCCGAAGCGCGCCCGCAAGAGCGTCGCAGCGAAGAGCCCGGCCAAGCGCACCGCCACCAAGACCGTCACCGCCAGGGCGACCGTGACGAAGTCCGCCGTCCCGGCCGCGGCCCCCGCCGCCGAAGGCACCGATCCGGCCGACGAGGCCGGTTCGACCGCCAAGAAGGCGGCCGCGAAGAAGACCGCCACCAAGAAGACGGCGGCCAAGAAGACCGTCGCCAAGAAGACGGCGGCCAAGAAGACCGCGTCCAAGAAGGACGCCGACGAGCTCATCGAGGGCGAGGAGCTCCTCGAGGACGTGGCTCCCGGCAAGGGCGAGGACGAGGAGACCGAGGGCGAGGCCAAGGGCTTCGTCCTGTCCGACGAGGACGAGGACGACGCTCCGGCGCAGCAGGTCGCGGTCGCCGGCGCCACCGCCGACCCGGTCAAGGACTACCTCAAGCAGATCGGCAAGGTCCCGCTGCTCAACGCCGAGCAGGAGGTCGAGCTCGCCAAGCGCATCGAGGCCGGCCTGTTCGCCGAGGACAAGCTCGCCAACTCGGACAAGCTCGCTCCGAAGCTCAAGCGCGAGCTGGAGATCATCGCCGAGGACGGCCGCCGGGCCAAGAACCACCTCCTGGAGGCCAACCTCCGTCTGGTGGTCTCCCTCGCCAAGCGCTACACCGGTCGCGGCATGCTCTTCCTGGACCTGATCCAGGAGGGCAACCTGGGTCTGATCCGCGCCGTCGAGAAGTTCGACTACACCAAGGGCTACAAGTTCTCCACGTACGCCACCTGGTGGATCCGTCAGGCGATCACCCGCGCCATGGCCGACCAGGCCCGCACCATCCGCATCCCGGTGCACATGGTCGAGGTCATCAACAAGCTCGCGCGCGTGCAGCGCCAGATGCTCCAGGACCTGGGCCGTGAGCCCACCCCGGAGGAGCTGGCCAAGGAACTCGACATGACCCCGGAGAAGGTCATCGAGGTCCAGAAGTACGGTCGCGAGCCGATCTCCCTCCACACCCCGCTGGGCGAGGACGGCGATAGCGAGTTCGGCGACCTGATCGAGGACTCCGAGGCGGTCGTCCCGGCCGACGCGGTGAGCTTCACGCTCCTCCAGGAGCAGCTGCACTCCGTCCTCGACACGCTCTCCGAGCGCGAGGCGGGCGTCGTCTCGATGCGCTTCGGCCTCACCGACGGCCAGCCGAAGACGCTGGACGAGATCGGCAAGGTCTACGGCGTGACGCGAGAGCGGATCCGTCAGATCGAGTCGAAGACGATGTCGAAGCTGCGTCACCCGTCGCGCTCGCAGGTGCTGCGCGACTACCTCGACTGACGCGACCGGTACGACCCGCTCCGGTCGGCCTCGCGGATCCGTACGAGGCGCGGAGCGGTACACCGAAGGGCCCGGCCCCCCGAAAGGGGGAGCCGGGCCCTTCGGGTGTGCGCCACGGCTCCGGGTGCTGGACGCTGGGTGAACCGACATCACCGGAGAGTCAGGAGGCTCCATGCGTGGTTCCCTCACTCGAGCATTGACGGGTGCCCTGGGACTGATCACCGCGGCGGCGGGACACCTCGCCCTCGCCGCCCCCGTGGTCGCCGACAGCGTCGTGGTGGGCGGCCGCCAGGTCGGGATCACGGACGCGCCGTGGGTCGTGGCGTTGTCCAGCCGTGACCGGTTCGGGGGTACGCGCGCGGGACAGTTCTGCGGAGGCGTGGTCGTCGCGCCCACCAAGGTGCTCACCGCCGCCCACTGCCTGGGCCGGGAGGTGCTCGGCGGCGAGCCGTGGGAGGTGCGCGACTTCGCGGTCATCGCCGGCCGCGCCTCGCTGCGCGGCCAGGGCGGCCGGGAGGTCCGGGTCTCCGACACGTGGGTCGATCCGGGCTACGACCCGACGACCAACTCGGGCGACCTGGCGGTCCTGACGCTGGCGAGCGCGCTTCCCGAGTCGTACGCGATCGGCGTCGCCCGCGCGGGAGACGCCGCGTACGCACCCGGTACGGTGGCGGACGTCTACGGCTGGGGGGACACGACCGGCAGGGGGAGCTACGCCTCCGCGCTGCGGACGGCGCGCGTCCAAGTGCTGCCGGACACGGCGTGCGAGCGGGCGTATCCGGGCGGTTCCGGCGTCCGGTACCGGGGCGACACGATGGTGTGCGCGGGCGATCCGCGGGGCGGCAGGGACGCGTGCCAGGGGGACAGCGGCGGTCCGCTGGTGGCCGAGGGGCGCCTCATCGGCCTGGTGTCCTGGGGCAGCGGCTGCGGGGAGGCGGAGAACCCGGGCGTCTACACGCGGGTTTCGGCGGTGCTCCCGGAGCGCTTCTGAGACCCGCTCAGGGAGCGGCCCGGGAGCCGGGCCCGTAAAAGCCGCCGGGACGGACCTCGTAAAGGCTGCCGGGACGGACCTCGTAAAGGCTGCCGGGACGGATCCCGGAGAGGTCTTCCGGACGGACCCCGGAAGACCTCTCCGGAGCGAGGCCCGGAAGCTCTTCCGGGAGCGTCCCGGATACGAGAACGGGCGGCCACTCCCCGCAACGCGGGGGTGACCGCCCGTCGTCCGGTCAGCGACCGGCCCTGGGCTCGTCGTGGATGCGGGGCGTCAGTGCTCGTCGCCCACCGTGCGGGCCGGCACGTCCGTCAGCCGGTCCGTCTCATCCTGTATCTCAACGGCGATCTTCTTGAGTTCCGGCTCGAACTTACGTCCGTGGTGGGCGCAGAAGAGCAAGTCACCTCCGCTGGTCAGGACGACACGCAGGTAAGCCTGGGCGCCGCAGCGGTCGCAGCGGTCAGCGGCCGTCAGGGGGCTCGCGGGGGTCAGAACAGTAGTCACGTCGCCTCTTCTCTAGCTCGACGAGCTGTCGTACCAGGGTCAACATCCAACCAGGCCGAAAACGTTCCCGCTCGTGGCTTTTCCTTGAAACTTCTTCCCAAGGTGGCTGTCTGCTGCCGGTTGGCGGCGAATGAGCCGTATTGCGTCGCTCTACGGATTTCGCATTGCTTGTCTCGGTCAGGCCCTCCCGGCGTGGTTGCCGGTTGTTCATGAGGACGTGCCCGGAGCCTAAATGGTTCATGCCTGGAAGGGAACGTGATGTTCACGTCACCCGATCGAGGGATCGAACATGCATGCGACTCTGGACTAGCATGAGGAATCGGGGAGGGTGGCGTGACAACGGCTCTACCAGGCATCGGTACCCTCTGAAGCCGGTGACCGACGCCGGGCCTTACCCACCGGGCCAGATTTCAAATTCAGCGAGGAGCGAACCGCGTGACCGCCGAAACGTCCGTGCCGTCCAGTGCGCTGCTGACCGCAGACCGTGACGGTTCCAACTACACCGCGCGGCACCTGCTCGTACTCGAAGGGCTCGAAGCGGTCCGCAAGCGCCCCGGCATGTACATCGGGTCCACCGACAGCCGCGGCCTGATGCACTGCATCTGGGAGATCATCGACAACTCGGTCGACGAGGCCCTCGGGGGCTACTGCGACCACATCGAGGTCGTCCTCCACGAGGACGGCTCCGTCGAGGTCCGGGACAACGGCCGGGGCATCCCGGTCGACGTCGAGCCGAAGACCGGCCTCTCGGGCGTCGAGGTCGTCATGACCAAGCTGCACGCCGGCGGAAAGTTCGGCGGCGGCTCGTACGCGGCCTCCGGCGGTCTGCACGGCGTCGGCGCCTCCGTGGTCAACGCCCTGTCGGCCCGCCTCGACGTCGAGGTCGACCGGAACAGCGCGGTCCACTCGATCAGCTTCCGCCGCGGCGTCCCCGGGGTCTTCACGGAGCAGGGCCCCGACAGCCCCTTCGACCCGGCCAACGGCCTCCGCAAGGGCAAGCGGATCCCCAAGACCCGCACCGGCACCCGCATCCGCTACTGGGCGGACCGGCAGATCTTCCTCAAGGACGCCAAGCTCTCCCTGGAGACGCTCCACCAGCGCGCCCGGCAGACGGCCTTCCTCGTGCCCGGCCTCACCATCGTCGTCCGCGACGAGCGGGACCTGGCCGGGGTCGGCAAGAGCGAGGAGACCTTCCGCTTCGACGGGGGCATCAGCGAGTTCTGCGAGTACCTCGCGCAGGACAAGGCCGTCTGCGACATCCAGCGCCTCACCGGGCAGGGCACCTTCAAGGAGACCGTCCCGGTCCTCGACGAGCGCGGCCACATGACCCCGACCGAGGTCACCCGTGAGCTCGCCGTCGACATCGCCCTGCGCTGGGGCACCGGCTACGACACCATGGTCAAGTCCTTCGTCAACATCATCGCCACCCCCAAGGGCGGCACCCACGTCTCCGGCTTCGAGCAGGCCGTCACGAAGACGGTGAACGAGGTGCTGCGCTCGGCCAAGATGCTGCGCGTCGCCGAGGACGACGTCGTCAAGGACGACGCCCTGGAGGGACTCACGGCCGTCGTGACCGTGCGCCTCGCGGAGCCGCAGTTCGAGGGGCAGACCAAGGAGGTCCTCGGCACCTCCGCCGCCCGCCGCATCGTGGCGAACGTGGTGGCCAAGGAACTCAAGGCCTTCCTCACCTCCACCAAGCGGGACGCCAAGGCGCAGGCCCGCGCCGTCCTGGAGAAGGCGGTCGCCGCGGCCCGGACCCGGATCGCGGCCCGTCAGCACAAGGAGGCGCAGCGCAGGAAGACCGCGCTCGAGACCTCCTCCCTGCCGGCCAAGCTCGCCGACTGCCGCAGCGACGACGTGGAGCGCAGCGAGCTCTTCATCGTCGAGGGCGACTCGGCCCTCGGCACGGCCAAGCTCGCCCGCAACAGCGAGTTCCAGGCCCTGCTGCCGATCCGCGGCAAGATCCTCAACGTCCAGAAGTCGTCCGTCGCCGACATGCTCAAGAACGCCGAGTGCGGCGCGATCATCCAGGTCATAGGAGCGGGCTCGGGCCGCACCTTCGACATCGACGCGGCCCGCTACGGCAAGGTCATCATGATGACCGACGCCGACGTCGACGGCTCCCACATCCGTACGCTGCTGCTCACGCTCTTCCAGCGCTACATGCGGCCCATGGTCGAGGCGGGGCGGGTCTTCGCGGCCGTCCCCCCGCTGCACCGCATCGAGCTCGTCCAGCCCAAGCGCGGCCAGGACAAGTACGTCTACACGTACTCGGACAACGAGCTGCGGCAGACCCTCCTCGAGTTCCAGCGCAAGGGCGTCCGCTACAAGGACTCCATCCAGCGCTACAAGGGCCTGGGCGAGATGGACGCCGACCAGCTCGCGGAGACCACGATGGACCCGCGCCACCGCACCCTGCGCCGGATCAACATCGGCGACCTGGAGGCGTCGGAGCAGGTCTTCGACCTCCTCATGGGCAACGACGTCGCGCCCCGCAAGGAGTTCATCACCAGTTCGGCGGCGACCCTCGACCGCTCGCGCATCGACGCCTGACGGCCTCCACCCGTGGATGGGGCCACACGCTCCGTCCACGGGCCGTGCGGTACGCATATCAGCACGGTTTTGTCAGGCAGCCTGGGAAAAGAGTCACCTGATGAGGTGAAGTGAGGGAGGAGAAGAGTCCGGGAAGTTCCTGCTCTGTCCATCCTTGTGCACACGCGGCCGAAACGGTTCGCTGACAAGGAGAGTTGGACCGGTGGAGCAGGTGGAGAAGCAGGAGGGGCGCGGCGCTTCGGCGGTGCCGGTCGACGACCCCTGGGACGACGCGCCGGCCTCGGGCCGGAACGGACGGGCGCAGGCCGGGACGACCGGCGACGGCCGTCCGGGCACGGTGCCGCGACAGCGGGTCCCCAGCGCGGCCGAGATCTATCTGGAGGTCCAGCGGAGTCCCGCCTTCCAGGAAGTGCGCGGTCGCTACCGCCGGTTCGTCTTCCCGGCCACCCTCGCCTTCCTGGCCTGGTACCTCGCCTACGTCGTGGCGGCGACCGCCGCGCCGGGGCTGATGGCCCGGCCGGTGGCCGGAGCGGTGAACGTGGCGATGGTCGCGGGCCTCGGCCAGTTCCTCACCACCTTCCTGCTGACCTGGGCGTACGCGCGCCACGCGCGGCTGCGCAGGGACCGGGCGGCGCTGGAACTGCGCTGGGACACGCAGGAGATGACCCGAGGGACGGTGCAGCGGTGACCGGAGACCACCAGACCCTGGCGCTCGGGCTGTTCAGCGTCTTCGTGGCGGTGACCCTGGGCATCACCACCTGGGTGAGCCGCAGCCGGCACGGTTCGGCGGAGGAGTTCTACGCCGGAGGGCGCCTCTTCTCGCCCATGGAGAACGGCTTCGCCATCGCCGGCGACTACATGTCGGCGGCGTCCTTCCTCGGCATCTCCGGCCTGATCGCGCTCTACGGCTACGACGGCATGCTGTACTCCGTCGGATTCCTCGTCGCCTGGCTCGTCGTCCTCCTCCTCGTCGCCGAACTGGTCCGCAACTGCGGGCGGTTCACGCTGGCCGACGTCGTCGCCGCGCGGATGGCCGAGCGCCCCGTGCGGATCGCCGTCGGGACGTCCTCGGTGGCCGTCTCCGTGCTGTACCTGGTGGCGCAGATGGTGGGGGCCGGAAGCCTGGTCGCCCTCCTCCTCGGCGGCACCGGCGAGGCGGCCCGCTCCTGGACGGTGATCGGGGTGGGCGCGCTGATGGTGATCTACGTGTCGCTCGGCGGCATGCGGGCCACCACCTGGATCCAGATCGTCAAGGCGGTCCTGCTCATGGCGGGCACGATCACGCTCACCGTCCTCGTCCTGCTCCGCTTCCAGGGCGACGTGAACAGCCTGCTCTCCACCGCTGCCGAACGCAGCGGTCACGGCCTCGACTTCCTCGCCCCCGGACTCCGCTACGGCGGGGACTGGACGGCCCGCCTCGACTTCATCAGCCTCGGCCTCGCCCTGGTCCTGGGCACGGCGGGCCTGCCGCACATCCTGTCGCGCTTCTACACCGTGCCGACCGCCCGGGCCGCCCGCCGCTCCGTCGTCTGGTCCATCGGGCTCATCGGCAGCTTCTACCTGATGACGATCGTGCTCGGCTTCGGCGCGGCCGCCCTGATCGGCCCCGACGAGGTCCGGGCGTCCAACGCGGCCGGGAACACCGCCGTACCGCTGCTCGCGCTCGACCTCGGGGGCGGCGCGGGCTCCACCGGCGGCACGGTGCTCTTCGCGGTCGTCGCCGCCGTCGCCTTCGCGACCATCCTCGCCGTCGTCGCGGGGATCACCCTCGCCTCCTCGGCCTCCGTCGCCCACGACCTGTACGCCTCGCTGCGCCGCAAGCACGCGAAGCAGTACAGCGAGGTGGCCGTGGCCCGGGTCGCCGCGGTGGTGATCGGCGCCGCCGCCATCGGCCTCGGGCTGCTCGCCAGCGACCTCAACGTGGCCTTCCTCGTCGGCCTGGCCTTCGCCGTCGCGGCCTCGGCCAATCTGCCGGTGCTGCTCTACTCGCTGTTCTGGCGGAAGTTCACGACCAGGGGCGCGGTCTGGGCGGTGTACGGCGGGCTCATTCCGGCCGTCCTGCTCGTCCTGGTCTCGCCGGTCGTCTCCGGCAGCCCGGAGTCGCTCTTCCCCGGCGTCGACTTCCACCTCTTCCCGCTGCAGAACCCGGGCGTGGTCTCCATCCCGCTCGGCTTCCTCGCCGGGTGGATCGGCACGGTCACCTCGACCGAGCCGCCCGACGAGGCACGGCACGCGGAGACCGAGGTCCGGGCGCTGACCGGCGCGGGGGCGGTCTGATCCGTACGAGCGCGAGCACGGACCGGTCCGGCGCGTGTCAGGCGGTGGGCGGTGAGCTCGCCCAGGCGTACCGGTGCTCGGGGCGTCCCGTCTCCCCGTACCGGAGGGAGAGGCGCACCCGGCCGGTCCGTTCCAGGAGCTTGAGGTAGCGCTGGGCGGTCTGGCGGCTGACGCCGGACCGCTCGGCGATCTCCTGCGCGGACAGCGGCCCGTCGGCGGCGAGCAGCACCTGCCGGACCAGCTCGGCCGTGGTGGGGGAGTGCCCCTTCGGCAGGTCGGGGGCGACGGAGCCCGCCGCCAGGACCCCGAAGATCCGGTCCACCTCCGCCTGCTCTGCCTCGCCCCCGCCCGCCAGGGCGCGGCGGAGCGTCGCGTACGCCTCCAGCTTGCCGCGCAGACCGGCGAAGTTGAACGGCTTGACCAGGTACTGGAGGGCGCCGTGCCGCATCGCCGCCTGCACCGTGGCCACGTCCCGGGCCGCCGTCACCATGATCACGTCGCACTGGTGGCCGCGCGCGCGGAGCTTCCGTACCGCCGCGAGGCCGTTCTCGTCCGGCAGGTAGTGGTCCAGGAGGATCAGGTCCACCGGCCGTTCCTCCAGGACGGCGAGCGCCTCGGCGGTCGAATGGGCGGTCGCGACGACCCGGAAGCCGGGCACCTTGGCGACGTAGGCGGTGTTGATCCGCGCCACCCGCACGTCGTCGTCCACCACGAGCACGTCGATGGGCACGTCGGTCACCGCGCCTCCTCGGCGGGCTCCGGAGCGGTCGGCTCCGTTGCGGCCGGTCCCGTTGCGGTCGGCTCCGGGACGGACGGAAGGCCGTCCGGAGCGTCGCTCAGGGCGTCGGGGAGGACGACCGTGAACTCGGCGCCCCCGCCGGGGCCCCCGGCCACGGTCGCCGAGCCGCCCCGGCGCTCGGCGAGCCGGCGCACCAGGGCGAGCCCGAGCCCCCGCTTCCCGTGGGACGGGAGGGCCTTCGTCGTCCACCCCTCGGTGAAGATCAGCTCGCGCCGCTCCTCCGGCACCCCCGGGCCGCTGTCCGAGACCCGCAGCACGACCGCACGGCCCGCGCGGCCGAAGGAGACGCCGACACGCGCGTCCGGGGTGCCCGCGGCCGCGTCCAGGGCGTTGTCGACCAGGTTGCCGACGACGGTGACCAGTTCGCGCGGATCGACCAGCCGGTCCGGAAGCAGCGAGTCCGGTGCCAGCCGCAGCGAGACGCCGCGCTCGGCGGCGACGGTGGCCTTGCCGACGAGCAGCGCGGCAAGCAGCGGATCGTGGACCTTCTCCGTGACCTGCTCGGCGGTGGCCCGGTGCACCCCGACCACCTCGGTGACGAACTCCACCGCCTCCTCGTGCATCTCCAGCTCCAGGAGGCCGAGGAGGGTGTGCATCCGGTTGGCGTGCTCGTGGTCCTGGGCGCGCAGGGCGTCGATGAGCCCCCGGGTGGCGTCCAACTCGCGCCCGAGGTGCTCCAGCTCGGTGCGGTCGCGGAGGGTCGCCACCGCGCCCCCGTCGTCCGTGGGCATCCGGTTCGCGATCAGCACCCGGTGCCCCCGGACCGTGACCAGGTCCTCGCCGGTGACCCGGCCCGCGAGGACGTCGGCGGTGCGGCCCCGGCCGAGGACCTCGTCGAGCGGCCGTCCCGCCGCCTCGGGGCCGAGGCCGAGGAGCCGCTGCGCCTCGTCGTTCATGAGCCGTACGGAACCGGTCCGGTCCAGGGCCACCACGCCCTCCCGGATGCCGTGCAGCATGGCCTCGCGCTCGGCGAGGAGCGCGGAGATGTCGGAGAAGGCCAGGTCGTGGGTCTGCCGCTGGAGCCGCCGGGAGATCAGGTACGCGGCCAGGGCCCCGGCCGCGAGCGCGCCGCCCGCGTAGGCGAGGAGACCGGGGATCGCGCCGAGCAGCCGGTCGCGGACGCTGTCGTACTCGATGCCGACGGAGACCGCGCCGACGGTCCGCCCGTCCGCGTCGCGCAGCGGTACCTTGCCGCGCGCCGACCGGCCGAGCGTGCCGCTGTCGATCTCCATGACCTCCCGCCCGGCCAGGGCCTCGCTCGGGTCGGTGGAGACGAGCCTGCCGATCCGCGCGGGGTCGGGGTGCGACCAGCGCATCCCGCGCGCGTCCATGACGACGACGTACTCGGCGCCCGTGGAGGTCCGGACCCGCTCCGCCTCCGCCTGCACCGGGCCCCGTACGGACGGCGGGCCGCCGGTCAGGTCGGCGGCGAGGCGGGGCGACGCGGTGGTCCCGGCGATGGCCAGGGCCCGCCGCATGGCCTGGTCGTCGAGCTGCGCGCTCAGCGGGGCCAGGAACAGGCCGGTGGCGAGGACGGTCACCCCGGTCGCGACGGCCAGCTGCATCAGCAGGACCTGCGAGAACACCCGCCGGGGCCATCCGAACCGCCGGCGGCGCGTGAGGGGGCGCGGGGATCCGGTCCGTACGGGGTTCATGTCCGAAAAGGTACGGGGACACGCCCCGGCACCGGAAATGAGCGGCGGGCGGGGGAGACGACGACCGGGAGGACGACGGCCGGGGAGAAGCGGCGGAGGGGCGCGTGCGGCGCGAGAGCGGCGGCAGAGGGCGTGCGGTACCGGAGCGGGGGTAGGTCCAAGGGGCCGAACCCGTCCCGCGGCGCCCGTTCCACGGCCCGCGCGCCGCCCCCGGAAGCCCGGCAGCGGCCCGGCGCCCGCCTATCCTGGGCCTTCCCCGTGGGGCGGCGCGCCGCAGCCGCGGGGACCACGACCGAGCACGACCGGAGGCACGTCCCTTGACCACGCAGCAGATCCCCGTCGTCGTCCTGGCAGGGTTCCTCGGGGCCGGGAAGACCACGCTCCTCAACCATCTGCTGCGCAGCGCGCGGGGCACCCGCATCGGGGTCATGGTCAACGACTTCGGCGACATCGGCATCGACGCGATGACCGTCGCCGGCCAGGTCGGCTCCACCGTCTCCCTCGGCAACGGCTGCCTGTGCTGCGCCGTCGACGCCAGCGAGCTCGACGAGTACCTGGAGGTCCTGACCCGGCCCGAGTCCCGGCTCGACGTGATCGTGATCGAGGCGAGCGGACTCGCGGAGCCGCAGGAACTGGTCCGCATGGTGCTCGCCAGCGAGAACGAGCGGATCGTGTACGGGGGCCTCGTCGAGGTCGTCGACGCGGCCGAGTTCGGGGCCACCCGGCAGCGGCACCCCGGGACCGACCGGCACCTGGCCGTCGCCGACCTCGTGGTCGTCAACAAGGCCGACCGGGTCTCCGCCGACGAGCTGCGGAGCGTACGGGAGACGGTGGCGGGCCTCGCCGGACGCGCCGCCGTGATCGAGGCCTCCCACGGCCGCGTCGACCCGGAACTGCTCTTCGACCGGGTCGTGCCGGACGGCGAGATCGAGGGCCAGATGTCCATCGAGGACGTCCTGTACGGCTCCGACGACGACGCCGAACACGCGCACGCGTCCTACGAGACCGTCTCGCTGACGGCCTCGACGCCGCTCCACCCGCGCCGTCTGATGGCGTTCCTCGACTCCCGCCCCGAGGGGCTCTACCGGATCAAGGGCTTCGTCGACCTCGGCGCCGCCGACCCGGCCAACCGCTACACCGTGCACGCCGTCGGACGCTTCCTGCGCTTCTACCCGGAGCCCTGGCCCGCCGGCGAGGAGCGCCTCACCCAGCTCGTCCTGATCGGCTCCGGCGTCGACGCGGCCGGTCTGCGCAAGGAGCTGGCCGCCTGCGAGCTGAGCGGTCCGCGGGACGTCCCCGACGAGTCCAGCATGTGGGGCCTCCTGCGGTACGTGCAGCAGACGGAGGAGGAGCCGGAGGAGACCCTCTTCTAGGCCTCCTCCGGCTCCTGTTCCCGCTGTTCCCGGCGGGTCCTAGCCGACCGGGCCCGCCAGGACCTCCACCGGCTTCGGCAGGGGCGTGCCCGAGCCGTCGCGGCGGGGGTCGATCTCCGGGAGTTCGACCGGGGTGCCGTTCTTCTGGGCCGCGCGGGCCGGGGAGGCGCCCGCCCAGGCCAGGATCAGGACGTCCTCGCCCTTCAGGAAGCGCTGGCAGCGGACGCCGCCGGTCGCGCGTCCCTTGCGCGGGTACTGGTCGAAGGGCGTCAGCTTCGCCGACGTGCCGGCGGGGTCCAGGGTGCCCGTGGAGCCCGCGACCGTGAAGACCACCGCCTCCGCCGCCGGGTCGACCGCCGTGAACGAGAGGACCTCGGCGCCCGCGGTCAGCTTGACGCCCGCCATGCCGCCCGCGGGCCGGCCCTGGGGCCGCACCTGGGACGCCGGGTAGCGCAGCAACTGGGCGTCGGAGGTGATGAAGACCAGGTCCTCCTCGCCCGTCCGCAGCTCGGTCGCGCCGACGATCCGGTCGCCGTCCTTGAGGGTGATGACCTCCAGCTCGTCCTTGTTCGCCGGGTAGTCCGGCACCACCCGCTTCACCACGCCCTGGAGCGTGCCGAGGGCGAGCCCCTGCGAGGCCTCTTCGAGGGTCGTCAGGCAGACCACCGTCTCGTCCGCCTCCAGCGAGAGGAACTCCGACAGCGGCGCGCCGCCCGCCAGGTTCGGGACGGACGCGGTGTCCGGTAGCTGCGGCAGGTCGATCACCGCGATCCGCAGCAGCCGGCCGGCCGAGGTCACCGCGCCGACGTCACCGCGCTGGGTGGCGGCCACCACCGACACGATCACGTCGTGCTTGACCCGCTTCGCGTCCGGGTCGGTGGGCGGCAGGTCCTCCGTCGCCGTGCGCGCCAGCAGGCCGGTCGAGGACAGCAGGACCCGGCACGGGTCGTCCGCGACCTGGAGGGACGTGGCCGCGACGGGCGTGCCGGCCGATTCGAGCAGGACGGTCCGGCGGTCCGTGGCGAACTTCTTGGCGACCGAGGCCAGCTCCGCCGAGACCAGCTTGCGCAGCTCCGCGTCGGACTCCAGGATCCCGGTCAGCTCATCGATCTCGCCGTTGAGGCGGTCGCGCTCGCCCTCCAGCTCGATCCGGTCGAACCTGGTGAGGCGGCGCAGCGGGGTGTCCAGGATGTACTGCGTCTGGATCTCGCTCAGGGAGAAGCGCTCCATCAGGCGCTCCTTGGCCTGCGCGGAGTTGTCGCTCTCCCGGATGAGGCGGATGACCTCGTCGATGTCGAGCAGCGCCACGAGCAGGCCCTCGACCAGGTGGAGCCGGTCGCGCTTCTTGGTGCGGCGGAACTCGGAGCGGCGGCGGACCACGTCGAAGCGGTGGTCCAGGTAGACCTCCAGGAGCTCCTTGAGGCCGAGGGTGAGCGGCTGGCCGTCGACGAGCGCCACGTTGTTGATGCCGAAGGACTCCTCCATCGGCGTCAGCTTGTAGAGCTGCTCCAGGACGGCCTCGGGCACGAAGCCGTTCTTGATCTCGATGACCAGGCGCAGGCCGTGGCTGCGGTCGGTGAGGTCCTTGACGTCCGCGATGCCCTGGAGCTTCTTGGAGCCGACCAGGTCCTTGATCTTGGAGATGACCTTCTCGGGGCCGACCGTGAAGGGCAGCTCGGTCACGACGATGCCCTTGCGGCGCGCCGTCACGGTCTCCACGGTCGCGGTGGCGCGGATCTTGAAGGAGCCGCGCCCCGACGCGTACGCGTCCTTGATGCCGGAGAGGCCGACGATGCGGCCGCCGGTCGGCAGGTCCGGGCCGGGCACGAAGCGCATCAGCGTCTCGAGGTCGGCGTTCGGGTGCCGGATCAGGTGGCGGGCGGCCGCGACGACCTCGCCGAGGTTGTGCGGGGGCATGTTGGTCGCCATGCCGACCGCGATGCCGGACGCGCCGTTGACCAGCAGGTTCGGGTAGGCGGCGGGCAGCGCCGCCGGCTCCTGCTCCTGGCCGTCGTAGTTCGGCGCGAAGTCGACCGTGTCCTCTTCGATGGACTCGGTCATGAGCAGCGCGGCCGGGGCCATCCGCGACTCGGTGTACCGCATGGCGGCCGGCGGGTCGTCGTTGCCGAGGGAACCGAAGTTGCCGTGGCCGTCGACGAGCGGGAGGCGCATGGAGAAGGGCTGTGCCATGCGGACCATCGCGTCGTAGATCGACGCGTCGCCGTGCGGGTGCAGCTTGCCCATCACCTCGCCGACGACCCGGGCGCACTTCACGAAGCCGCGGTCGGGGCGCAGCCCCATCTCGTTCATCTGGTAGACGATGCGGCGCTGGACGGGCTTCATCCCGTCGCGGGCGTCCGGGAGCGCGCGCGAGTAGATCACCGAGTACGCGTACTCGAGGAAGGAGCCCTGCATCTCGTCGACGACGTCGATGTCGAGGATCCTCTCCTCGTACGCGTCGTCCGGCGGCGGTGTCTTCGTGCTGCGGCGGGCCATCGCGGCTGCGGCTCCTTCACCAACAAGGTTGATCTGACGCGGACCATTGTGGACCGTGCCACCGACAACGCCGACCGCGACCCGGAAGAGGGACATCTCGAAGGGACGGGAACTTCGCCAGGTGTCGGCGCGCTTGCATACAGTGGCAGGACTTTTTCACACCGCCATCGAAGGGACGTACATGCCCATGGGTCACACGGCCACGGCCGAGGCCGGCTCCGGCGGCCTGACAGCGACCGAGCACCGGTTGGCGAACGGCCTGCGCGTGGTGCTCTCCGAGGACCACCTGACCCCGGTCGCCGCGGTCTGCCTCTGGTACGACGTCGGCTCGCGCCACGAGGTCGAGGGCCGCACGGGCCTCGCCCACCTCTTCGAGCACCTGATGTTCCAGGGCTCGAAGCAGGTCCACGGCAACGGCCACTTCGAGCTGGTGCAGGGCGCGGGCGGCTCGCTGAACGGCACGACGAGCTTCGAGCGCACCAACTACTTCGAGACCATGCCCACCCACCAGCTGGAGCTCGCGCTCTGGCTGGAGGCGGACCGCATGGGCTCGCTGCTCGCCGCCCTGGACGACGAGTCCATGGAGAACCAGCGGGACGTCGTCAAGAACGAGCGCCGCCAGCGCTACGACAACGTGCCGTACGGCACGGCCTTCGAGAAGCTGACCGCGCTCGCCTACCCGGAGGGCCACCCCTACCACCACACGCCCATCGGCTCCATGGCCGACCTGGACGCGGCCACCCTGGAGGACGCGCGGGACTTCTTCCGCACGTACTACGCCCCGAACAACGCGGTGCTCTCCGTCGTCGGCGACATCGACCCGGCGCAGACCCTCGCGTGGGTCGAGAAGTACTTCGGCTCCATCCCGTCCCACGACGGCAAGCCGGCCCCGCGCGACGGCTCGCTGCCCGACGTCATCGGCGAGCAGCTGCGCGAGGTCGTCGAGGAGGAGGTCCCGGCGCGCGCCCTGATGGCCGCCTACCGGCTGCCGCACGACGGCACGCGCGAGTGCGACGCCGCCGACCTGGCCCTGACGGTCCTGGGCGGCGGGGAGTCCTCCCGGCTGCACAACCGCCTGGTCCGCCGGGACCGCACGGCCGTCGCCGCCGGTTTCGGGCTGCTGCGGCTCGCCGGGGCGCCCTCGCTCGGCTGGCTGGACGTCAAGACGTCCGGCGGCGTCGAGGTCCCGGAGATCGAGGCCGCCGTCGACGAGGAGCTCGCCCGGTTCGCCGCCGAGGGCCCCACTCCGGAGGAGATGGAGCGCGCGCAGGCCCAGCTGGAGCGCGAGTGGCTGGACCGGCTCGGCACCGTCGCGGGCCGCGCCGACGAACTGTGCCGGTTCGCCGTGCTGTTCGGCGACCCGCAGCTCGCCCTCACCGCCGTCGACCGCGTCCTCGGCATCACCGCCGAGGAGGTGCGGGAGGCCGCCGCGGCCCGGCTGCGCCCGGACAACCGCGCGGTCCTGGTCTACGAGCCGGTGGCCACCCAACAGAGCGACAGCGACGAGGAAGAGGGAGCGGACCAGTGACCGACGCTGCCGCGTCTTTGACGAGCATGGAGTTCCACCCGCAGCCGGCGCCGGGCACCGCCCGCCCCTGGGCCTTCCCGGCCCCGGACCGCGGCACCCTGGAGAACGGCCTGACCGTCCTCACCAGCCACCGCCCCGGCCAGCAGGTCGTCGCCGTGGAGCTCTTCCTGCCGGCCCCGCTGGACGCCGAGCCCGCCGGTCTCGACGGCGTGGCCACCATCATGGCCCGCGCGCTCTCCGAGGGCACCGACCAGCACGGCGCCGAGGAGTTCGCGGCCGAGCTGGAGCGCTGCGGCGCCACCCTCGACGCGCACGCCGACCACCCGGGCGTACGGGTCTCCCTGGAGGTCCCGGTCTCCCGGCTGCCCAAGGCGCTCGGGCTGCTCGCCGAGGCCCTGATCGCTCCGGCGTTCCTGGACACCGAGGTCGAGCGCCTGGTGCGCAACCGCCTCGACGAGATCCCGCACGAGACGGCCAACCCGGCCCGGCGCGCCGCCAAGCAGCTCTCCAAGGAACTGTTCCCGGCCGACTCCCGGATGTCCCGGCCGCGCCAGGGCACCGAGGAGACCGTCGCGGCGATCGACGCCGCTGCGGTCCGCGCCTTCTACGAGGCGCACGTGCGGCCCGCCACGGCCACCGCCGTGGTCGTCGGCGACCTGACCGGCGTCGACCTGGAGAAGGTCCTCGCGGAGACGCTGGGCGCCTGGACCGGCGAGCCCGGCGAGGCGCTGCCGATGCCGCCGATCACCGCCGACGACACCGGCCGGGTCGTCGTCGTGGACCGCCCCGGCGCCGTCCAGACCCAGCTCCTCATCGGCCGGATCGGTCCGGACCGGCACGCCCGCGCCTGGCCGGCCCAGGTCCTCGGCACGTACTGCCTCGGCGGGACCCTGACCTCGCGTCTGGACCGGGTCCTGCGCGAGGAGAAGGGCTACACGTACGGCGTGCGGGCCTTCGGGCAGGTGCTCCGCTCGGACGCCGGGGGGAACGGCGCCGCGATGCTCGCCATCAGCGGCTCCGTCGACACCCCCAACACGGGCCCGGCCCTGGACGACCTGTGGAAGGTGCTGCGCACCCTGGCCGCCGAGGGGCTCACGGACGCCGAGCGGGAGACCGCCGTGCAGAACCTGGTGGGGGTGGCGCCGCTCAAGTACGAGACGGCCGCCTCCGTCGCCGGGACGCTCGCCGACCAGGTGGAGCAGCACCTCCCGGACGACTTCCAGGCCCAGTTGTACGCGCGCCTGGCCGAGACGGGCACCGTCGAGGCGACCGCGGCCGTGGTCAGCGCCTTCCCGGTGGACCGGCTCGTCACGGTCCTGGTGGGCGACGCGGCGCAGATCGCGGAGCCGGTGCGGGCGCTCGGCATCGGTGAAGTGACCGTCGTCACCGGCTGATTGGGCCCTGCCCGGCCGGGCGCACGGAGGACCCCGACGTGACGGATCGTCGGGGTCCTCCGTCCGTCCGCGCGAGAGGCGCACGAGAAGCGCACGAGGGACGCCTCGGTGAATTGTCCGTATTGGCGCCAAGAGTGATCATCTGGCCTGTGGCATGCCTTACAAAAGGTCATGTTCGGTTGGTGATCGACTGGCGGTCCGCATAGCGTCGGTGCGGCTGTCCGCCAGTTGCACCCGCCGCATCCGCGGCACCGGACAGTCATCGCCGAGTCCCCGTCAGGCGCGAGCCTGGGGAGCCGGGGACCCACACGTAGTCCCTGGGGTGAATCGGACGCCTTCGCCTCGCGCGGAGGGGCCCGTAGGAGACCTTCCTGCTCCGAACCCGTCAGCTAACCCGGTAGGCGAGAAGGAAGGAAAGGAACAACGTCTTCATGGCGTTCACCCGTGCCACCGGGAAGCATCGTGGTTCGAGCCGGATGGCGCGCCGCGGCGCGGGCATCGCGGGCGTGGCGACGCTCGCCACCACCGGCGTCATCGGAACCCTGGCCTCCCCGGCGCTCGCCGCCGACACGGACAACCGCTCCCCCGAGGACACCGGCCTCACCAAGGTGATCGCCGAGGACTCCCTCGTCGACCGGCTCAACGCCCAGGCCGACGCCCAGGACCGGGAGGCCTTCGAGGCCGTCGCCCAGCAGAAGGCCCGCGCCGAGGCGAAGCGCAAGGCCGAGGCCCGCGCCAAGGAGATCCGCGAGGAGAGGGCCCGCGCCGCCCGCGAGGCCGAGCGCCGCCGTCTGAACTCCTTCCAGCTCCCCGTCTCCGGCTCGTACGTGTCCACCGGCTACCAGACCGGCGGCTCGCTCTGGTCCTCCGGCAGCCACTCCGGCGTCGACTTCCACGCCGCCTACGGCAGCCGGGTCGTCTCCGTCGGCTCCGGCACCGTCGTCGAGGCCGGCTGGGGCGGCGCGTACGGCAACAACATCGTCATCCGGATGCACGACGGCACGTACACCCAGTACGGTCACCTCTCCTCCATCGGGGTGTACGTCGGCCAGACCGTCGAACCGGGCCAGCAGATCGGCGTCTCGGGCTCGACCGGGAACTCGACCGGGCCGCACCTCCACTTCGAGGCGCGCACGAGCGCCGAGTACGGCTCCGACATCGACCCGGTCGCCTACCTCCGCGCCCGCGGCGTCACCGTCTGACCCGCCCCGCCGCCCCACTCGCGTCGCAAAAGCCCCGGCTCGTGCTGAGCCGGGGCTTTTCGCCGCCCCCGCGTCGACCAAAAGGTGGCCATGGATTCCATGGGGGCATCGGAAATTCCGGCATGCTGCAATAGAGTCGCGGATCAGGCGCAGAACAGGCGCCGCTCGCATTGTCTCGCGCGACCAAGGCGGAGGTCGGACATGCGCATTCCCGCGCATTCGGTATGCACGGCGATCCGGGACGACATCGTCTCCGGCGTCTTCGAGCGGGGCAGCCGGCTGACCGAGGAGCAGCTCGCCCGCCGGTACGGGGTCTCCCGCGTCCCGGTCCGCGAGGCGCTGCGCACCCTGGAGTCCGAGGGCTTCGTCCTCACCCGCCGCCACGCGGGCGCGCACGTCGCCGAGCCCACCGAGCAGGAGGCGGCCGACCTGCTCGACATGCGGGCGCTGCTCGAACCGCTGGGGGCCGCGCGGGCCGCGCAGCGGCGCACCGACGCCCACCTCAAGGTGCTGCGCGGCCTGGTCAGGCTGGGGCAGGAGCGGGCCAGGCGCGGCCAGGGCGAGGACCTGCGCTCGCTCGGAGGCTGGTTCCACGAGACGCTCGCGCAGGCCTCCGGCAGCCCGCCGCTGACGGCGCTGCTCACCCAGCTGCGGCACAAGATCGCCTGGATGTACGCCGTCGAGCAGCCCGAGCGGCCGGTGGAGGCCTGGGCCGAGCACGGCGCGATCGTGGACGCCGTGGCGCGCGGGGACGCCGAGCGGGCGAGGGCCCTCACCGCGCTGCACGCGGAGCGCTCGATGTCGCTGCACCGGCTCAAGGGGCCGGAGCGCGGACGCGTGAGGGTTTCGCAACACGTCGTCAACACGACGAGTGCCCGGAATTAACACGCGCACCGTATACAAAGAATGGGAATTGCGCGGGGCCTTTCGTGCTGCCCGAAAACCCTGTGTCGCCCGAAAACTTCGTGCCGCCCGGAAACGGGGGTGGCGGGGGAGCGGAAAAGAAAAAGGCCGCGGCCACCGGAATTCCGGCGGCCGCGGCCTTTCGAAGTGCGGGAACCGCGAGGGGTCAGACGGTCTCGGGAAGCTCGTCCAGACCCTCGGCGACCAGCTTCGCCAGACGGTCCAGGGCGGCCTCGGCGCCCTCGGCGTCCGACGCGAGCACGATCTCCTCGCCGCCCTGCGCGCCCAGGCCGAGCACCGCGAGCATGGAGGCGGCGTTCACGGGGGTGCCGTCGGACTTGGCGATCGTCACCGGAACGCCGGAAGCCGTGGCGGCACGGACGAAGATGGACGCGGGGCGGGCGTGCAGGCCCTCGGCCCAGCCGACGTTGACGCGGCGCTCAGCCATGGTGTTGCCCTTCAAGTCTCAAGCGGGTTGTCTAGACCAGTCTCTCACGGGATGCGCGGTGCTCACGCCGACCTCCGGCCCGGACCGGACCGCCCTTCGGCCCTCCCACCTTGCAACGCCCGCCCCCACCGCGCGACCGGTGCCCCAGGCGTGCCGCGGCCGTAGGCTGACCCCATGCAGAGCGCGTCGGAGCAGTCGGAAGCGGCGGAACCGCAGACCACGCCGGCACGGCCGGCACCACCGGAGCACGCCTATCCCGACCACTGGGAGGCGGACGTGGTGCTCCGCGACGGCGGCACCGCGCGCATCAGACCCATCACCGCCGACGACGCCGACCGGCTCGTCAGCTTCTACGAGCAGGTCTCGGACGAGTCGAAGTACTACCGCTTCTTCGCCCCCTATCCGCGCCTCTCCGCCAAGGACGTGCACCGCTTTACCCACCACGACTTCGTGAACCGGGTGGGACTCGCGGCGACCGTCGGGGGCGAGTTCATCGCCACCGTCCGCTACGACCGCATCGACGACCGCGGACTGCCCGCCTCCGCCCCCGCCGACGAGGCCGAGGTCGCCTTCCTCGTCCAGGACGCGCACCAGGGGCGGGGCGTCGCCTCCGCCCTGCTCGAACACATCGCGGCGGTCGCCCGCGAGCGGGGCATCCGGCGCTTCGCCGCCGAGGTGCTCCCCGCCAACAACAAGATGATCAAGGTCTTCACCGACGCGGGCTACACCCAGAAGCGCAGCTTCGAGGACGGCTCCGTACGGCTCCACCTCGACCTCGAACCCACCGACCGGTCCCTCGCCGTCCAGCGCGCCCGCGAACAGCGCGCCGAGGCCCGCTCCGTACAGCGGCTGCTCACCCCCGCCTCCGTCGCCGTGGTCGGCGCCGGCCGCGCACCCGGCGGCGTCGGCCGGACCGTCCTGCGCAACCTCCTCGGCGCGGGCTTCACCGGACGCGTGTACGCGGTGAACGCGGCGCTCCCCGAGACCGGCGACGGCGACGGCGGTCCGGTCGAGCTCGACGGCGTCCCCGCGTACCGCTCCGTCGGCGCCGTCGGCGAGCCCGTGGACCTGGCGATCGTCGCCGTTCCCGCCGAACGGGTGCCGGAGGCCGTCGCGGACTGCGGCGCACACGGGGTGCGGGGCCTCGTCGTGCTCTCCGCCGGATACGCCGAGAGCGGCCCCGAGGGCCGCGAGCGGCAGCGCCGGCTCGTCCGGCAGGCCCGCTCGTACGGCATGCGGATCATCGGGCCCAACGCCTTCGGCATCATCAACACCGCCGACGACGTCCGGCTCAACGCCTCGCTCGCGCCGCAGATGCCGGCCGCCGGGCGGATCGGCCTCTTCACCCAGTCCGGCGCGATCGGGATCGCCCTCCTTGCCGGACTGCACCGGCGGGGCGCCGGGCTCTCCTCCTTCATCTCGGCCGGCAACCGCGCCGACGTCTCCGGCAACGACTTCCTCCAGCACTGGTACGACGACCCCGGCACCGACGTCGTCCTCCTCTACCTGGAGTCGATCGGCAACCCCCGGAAGTTCACCCGGCTCGCCCGCCGCACCGCCGCCGTCAAGCCGGTCGTCGTCGTCAAGGGCGCCCGGCACAGCGGCAGCGCCCCGCCCGGCCACCGGGTGCCCGTCACCCGCATCCCGCACGCCACGGTCTCCGCGCTGCTCCGGCAGGCCGGGGTGATCCGCGTCGACACCGTCACCGAGCTCGTGGACGCCGGGCTGCTCCTCGCCGCCCAGCCGCTCCCCGCCGGGCCCCGGGTCGCGATCCTCGGCAACTCGGAGTCGCTCGGCCTCCTCACGTACGACGCCTGCCTCACCGAGGGACTGCGTCCGCTGCGGCCTCTCGACCTGACGACCGCGGCGGTCCCCGCGGACTTCCGGGACGCGCTGGCGGCGGCCCTCGCGGACGAGACGTCCGACGCGGTCGTCGTGACCGCGATCCCGTGGGTCGGCGAGGACGGCGCCACCGAGTTCGGCGACGGCGAGGTCCTCGCGGCCGCCCTCCGCGAGGCCGTCGCCTCCGCCCCCGCCCCGGCGAAGCCGGTCGTCGTCGTCCACGTCGAGATGGGAGGCCTCGCGGAGGCCCTGGCGGTGGCGACGAGCACGAGGCCGCCCGCGGCGGGGCGGGGGGCGGTGACGAGTACGGGTACGGACACGAGTACGGCTCCGGAGCCGGGGGCCGGGCCCGAAGCCGTGTCGGCGGCCGCGTCCGCCACCGAACCGGCCCCGTCGCCCGGCCGGCCCCAGCCCCCCGGCCAGGGCCAGGCCCTCGACTCGGTCCAGCCCCCCGGCCAGGGCCAGGCCCCCGACTCGGTCCAGCCCCCCGGCCAGGGCCAGGCCCTCGACTCGGTTCCGGCCGCCGACCCGGTCCAGGACCCCGCACCGGTCACGGCCATCGACCCGGCCCGGTCCCCGGTCACCGTCACCATCCCCGCCTACCCCGCCGCCGAGCGGGCCGTGCGGGCGCTCGCCGAGGCCGTGCGGTACGGGCAGTGGCGGCGGCAGGCGGCCGAGCCCGGGCGGGTGCCCGAGTACGAGGACATCGACGAGGCGGGGGCCGCCGCCCTGATCCGGCGGGTGCTCGGCGGCGCGGACGCGGACGCGCGGGGCGTCACCCTCGGCACCGACCAGGCCGGCGAGCTGCTCGCCCGTTACGGGATCACCGCCCTGCCCACCCTGCCCGCGCCCACGCCCGACGCCGCCGTCGCGGCCGCCGCCCGGCTCGGCTACCCCGTCGCCCTCAAGACGACCGCGCCGCACCTGCGCCACCGCCCCGACCTCGGCGGGGTCCGGCTCGACCTGGCCACCGAGGAACAGCTCCGCACCGCCTACGCCGAGCTGACCGAGGTCCTCGGCAAGCCCGAGGAGCTCCAGCCGGTCGTCCAGGCCATGGTCCCCCGGGGCGTCGACACCGTCGTCCGCTCCGCCATCGACCCGGCCGTCGGCGCCGTCCTCTCCTTCGGCCTCTCGGGCGCCCCCTCCGAGCTGCTCGGCGACACGGCCCACCGGCTTGTCCCGGCCACCGACCGGGACGTCGCGGAGCTGGTCCGCTCCCTCCGGACCACCCCGCTGCTCTTCGGCTGGCGCGGCTCCGCCCCCGTCGACACCCCGGCCCTGGAGGAGCTCCTGCTCCGGGTCTCCCGGCTCGTCGACGACCACCCCGAGGTGGTCGCCGTCTCCCTGGAGCCGGTGGTCGTGGCGCCCCGGGGCCTCTCCGTCCTCGGCGCGACCGTCCGCCTGGCCCCGCCCCCGCCCCGCACCGACCTCGGCCCGCGCAGCCTGCCGAACTACTGAACGCGACCGCCGCGAGGGAGGCGGATGTCACAGCCCCGGCCCTTCCCCACCGCCCCGCCGTCCCCGCAACCGGCCGAGCCGTCCTTACCCGGGGCTTAGGATGGAGTCCATGGCGAAGACCGGTACGACGACCCAGGGGCTGCGCGCGGCGATCGAGCGCAGCGGCTACTACCCGGCCCTCGTGGCCGAGGCGGTGGAGGCCGCCGTCGGCGGCGAGGCCGTCGCGTCGTACGTGGTGCACCAGGAGACCACCTTCGACGCGAACGAGGTCCGCCGCCACGTCACCGTCCTCGTCCTGACGCCGAACCGCTTCATCGTCAGCCACACCGACGAGCAGGCCGCCGACACCAGCTCCCCGACCCCGTACGCCACGACCTCCACCGAGTCCGTGAAGCTCGACCGGATCTCGTCGGTCGTCGTCAGCCGCGTGGTCGCCAACCCCGAGTCGTACACGCCGGGCACCCTGCCCCGCGAGGTCGTCCTCACCATCGGCTGGGGCGCCGTCTCCCGCATCGACCTGGAGCCCGCCGCCTGTGGCGACGCCAACTGCGACGCCGACCACGGCTACACGGGCAACGCCACCGCCGACGACCTCAGCCTGCGGGTGAGCGAGGCCGGGGACGGCCCGGACACCGTCCGGCAGACCCTCGCCTTCGCGCAGGCGCTCTCCGAAGCCACCGCGGCCACCGCCGCCACCACCCGCTGATGGCGCAGTCCGCCGCCGTGTCCCACGGCTGGCCCGACGACCCGGTCCCGCTCGCCCCCGAGACCGCGCCGGTGCCCGAGTACGCCACCGGCTCCCTCGGCGACCTGCTCCCCACGCTCGTCGCGGGCCAGGAGGTCCCCGGGTTCGCCCCCCGGATCGCCGAGCTCACCCCGGCCGACCGGAACTGCGTCTTCCTGATCGACGGGCTCGGCTGGGAGCAGATCAAGGACCACCCGGACGAGGCGCCCTACCTGACCTCGCTCCTCGGCTCCTCGCGGGGCGGCACGGGCCGTCCGGTCACCGCCGGGTTCCCCGCCACCACCGCGACCTCGCTCGCCTCCGTCGGCACCGGCCGCTACCCCGGCACCCACGGGCTGCCCGGCTACGCCGTGCGCAACCCCGACACCGGCGAGCTGATGAACCAGCTCCGCTGGAAGCCGTGGACCGCGCCGCACGCCTGGCAGCCGTACCCCACCGTCTTCCGGCTCGCCCACGAGGCCGGGGTCCACACCGCCCAGGTGTCCTCCCCGATCTTCGAGCACACCCCGCTCACCAAGATCGCGCTCAGCGGCGGAACGTTCCACGGGCGGCTCTCCGGCGAGGAGCGCATGGACTTCGCCGCCGAGCAGCTCGCCGCCGGCGACCGCTCGCTGGTCTACACGTACTACAGCGAACTCGACGGCGCCGGGCACCGCTTCGGCATCGACTCCGACGCCTGGCGCGGCCAGCTCATGTTCGTCGACCGGCTCGTGCAGCGGCTCGCCGAGCAACTGCCGCCCCGCTCGGCCCTGTACGTCACGGCCGACCACGGCATGGTCGACATCCCCTTCGACGAGCGGCACCGCATCGACTTCGACGAGGACTGGGAGCTGCGCGCCGGCGTCGCCCTCCTCGGCGGCGAGGGACGCGCCCGCCACGTCTACGCCGTGCCCGGCGCCGAGGCGGACGTCCTCACCTGCTGGCGCGAGGTCGTCGGCGAGCAGTTCTGGGTCGCGGGCCGCGACGAGGCGATCTCCCTCGGCTGGTTCGGGGACGAGGTCGACGAGCGCGTGTACGGGCGGATCGGGGACGTCGTCGCGGCGGCCCACGACGATGTGGCCATCACGGCCTCCGTCAACGAGCCCCACGAGTCCGCGATGGTCGGCATGCACGGGTCCATGACCCCGGCCGAGCAGTTCGTCCCGCTGCTCGAAGTGCGCTCCTGACCCTCCTCCCCCGTCCCTCCCCTCCACGTCCTCCCCGCCCCGAAAGGTCCCCGCCCCGTCATGCCCGAGCTGGTCTTCTTCTCCGGAACCATGGACTGCGGGAAGAGCACCCTGGCGCTCCAGATCGCCCACAACCGCGACGCGCGCGGCCTCCAGGGCGTGATCTTCACCCGTGACGACCGCGCGGGCGAGGGGAAGCTGTCCTCCCGGCTCGGCCTGGTCACGGAGGCGGTCGAGGCGCCGCGGGGCATGGACCTGTACGCGTACCTCGTCGGCCAGCTCTCCCAGGGCGGCAAGGCCGACTACGTGATCGTGGACGAGGCGCAGTTCCTCGCCCCCGAGCAGATCGACCAGCTCGCCCGCATCGTCGACGACCTGGGCCTCGACGTCTTCGCCTTCGGCATCACCACGGACTTCCGCACGAAGCTCTTCCCCGGCTCGCAGCGGCTGATCGAGCTGGCGGACCGCATAGAGCAGCTCCAGGTCGAGGCCCTGTGCTGGTGCGGCGCCCGGGCCACCCACAACGCCCGTACGGTGGGCGGCGAGATGGTCGTCGAGGGCGAACAGGTCGTGGTCGGCGACGTGAACCGCCCGGCGGAGGAGATCGGTTACGAGGTCCTCTGCCGCCGTCACCACCGCAAGCGGATGACCGCGGCCTCGGCCCGCGCCGGCGCCCTCTCCCCGGACGTCCTGCCCGTCAACCACGCCTGAGGCCCCTGCCCGGCCGGGGGCCGTCCGCAGCCCGTACCGGCTGTCGTCCAGGCACTCGTCGGTCGCCGTGTTCCGGAGCCGACGGGTCCCGTCGTTCCGCACGTGCACGTTCCACCGCTGGTGGATACCGCCGTTGCAGCCGTACCCGTCCAGGACCGTCGGCCGTCCAGGCGACGGGACCGGGCAGGGAGGCTGCGGCGAACTCCGAACCGGGCACCAGGGCGAACCGGATGGCGACGAGCAAGGCCCGCTGCCCGCAAATGGTTCATTCCTCCGGAAACGCCGTCAAATCGTCGAGCGCAGTGGCGTTCACGGGCGCCGTCCCCGTCAGGGTGCCGAGCAGGGCCTGGGCGAGGGCGGTCGCGGTGGCGATGCGGGTGTCCTCCCGCTCGTCGCCGGTGGCGCGGCCGATCACGGCGTCCCGTACGGACCGCGAGACGTCGGGCTCCTCGAAGAGGTCGGGGAAGGAGAGCGCCATCATGCACACGCCCACGTTGGCGGAGAGGATCGACCGGCCGGCCAGCTCGGGGGGCATGCGCAGGCGTCCGGCGTCGCGGCAGCGCTCCACGGCCTTCAGCAGGATCGCCTGCGCCTCCTTGATGGCCTGCGGCTTGGCGTCGCCCGTCGGCGCGAACATCAGGCGGTAGAGGTGCGGGTTGCGTAGCGCGAACGTGACGTGGCTGTCCCAGGCCGCGCGCAGGTCCGCCACCGGGTCGTCGGTGAGCGGGTTCCGCCGCTTCTCGGCGAGGAAGCGCGCGAAGCCGATGTCGGCCACCGCCGTGAGCAGCCCCTGCTTGTCGCCGAACTGGCGGTAGATCTCGGGCATGCCGACCTTCGCTCGGTCGCAGATGGCCCGGGTCGAGATCGCCAGCGCGTCCTTGGTGGCGAGCAGTTCCCCGGTGGCTTCCAGGATGCGCTCTCGGGCCGTCGACATGCTCCAACGGTAGCAGCGCTAACAGTCCGGACCTGGGTGGATCCCCCGTCCGGTGTGCGATTCCGTAGCGGTGTGCGCCGCGCTGTAATCACTGATTACAAAGTGTGTTAGCGTCATAAACGTTCGCGGGTGGCCCCGCCGGAGCCGTCCCGCCCGACCGAAAGGAACCGCCATGACCGCGTCCACCACCCTGCGCGACGTGATCGGCCTTCCCCAGGAGCCGCCGCGTCTGAGCGAGTCGGTCCTGATCATGATCGACTTCCAGAACACCTACCGCACCGGCGTCATGCGGCTCGACGGGGCCGAGGAGGCCGTGGCCGCCGGCGCCCGGCTGCTCGCGGCCGCCCGCGCTGCCGGCACCCCGGTCGTCCACGTCGTCAACGACGGCGGCGAGGGCACCCCGTACGACATCCGGGCCGAGATCGGCTCCATCAGCGACGAGGTCGCCCCGGTCGCGGGCGAGAAGGTGGTCGTCAAGCAGTTCCCCGACGCCTTCCACGCCACGGACCTGGAGGAGACCCTGAAGGACCTCGGCGCCGGGCGCGACCTCGTCCTCGCCGGGTTCATGACCCACATGTGCGTCCTGTTCACCGCCCAGGGCGCCTTCAACCTCGGCCACCGCCCGACCGTCGTCGCCGAGGCCACCGCCACCCGCCCCCTGGAGGCCCCCGACGGCACCGTCCTGCCGGCCGACGCACTGGCGGCCGCGAGCCTGACGACGGTCTCCGACCTGTTCGGCACCGTGGCCCGCACGGTCGACGACCTCGTGGCCCCGGCGCCGGTCGCCTGACCTGTCGTACCGGAGGGCGTACGGCACCGGGAGTTCACCCGGGGTGCGCCCGGGCATCTCCTGCCGCTCGGTTGTGGGTCGCCCGCCTCGGCGGTAATGGCGTCGGCCCGTGCGTGACGACCCCGCCTCCGGGCGTCCCGCGCCGTACGACCCCTGGAGGATGCGTGCCCCCCGCCGCCGACACCGTGCTCGACGAGGTCGCGGACGAGGAGGACGCGGGTCCCGGCCCCCGGGCCGGGGCACCGGCCCGGGGGGCGCGGGCCGCGGGCGCCGCCGGTCTGCTCACCGCCGTCCTCTTCTGCCTCGCCACCGCGCTCTCCCGCAGCCACCCCTTCGGCCCGGTGACCAGGAACGTCGTCGACCTGGGCCAGCAGTACCTGCCGTACCACGCCTACTGGCGCTCCCTCCTCCGCGGGGAGACGCACGGCGACGCCTTCCTCAACTGGAACTCCGGCTTCGGCACCGGCTTCCTCGGGGACATCGGCACCTACCTGAGCAGCCCCGTCGACCTGCTCGTCGTGTTCTTCCCGGCCGGCCGGATCGAACTCGCGCTGTACGTGGTCACCGCCGTCAAGGTCACCGCCGCCGGTGCCGCCATGGCGCTGCTGCTCCTGCGGCTGCGCCCCGGGCCCTGGCCGGTCGCCGCCGTGCTCGGCACCGCGTACGCCCTCTCGGGCTGGACCTTCAACTTCGGCTCCACCGTCCCGATGTGGCTCGACGGCCTCGTCGCCTTCCCGCTGCTCTGCCTGGTCGGCGAGTGGGCCCGCACCGGCCGCCGCCCCGTCCTCGGGCCGCTCGTCGTCGCCCTCGCCTGGACCGCCAACTTCTACACCGCGTACATGGCGACCCTCGGTGCGGCCGTCGTCCTCGTCGTCCGGCTGCTCACCGCCGAGAAGACCGCCACCGCCCGGCAGCGCCTCGCCGGGGCGCTGCGCGCCGCCCGGGGCGTCCTCCTCGGCGTCGGACTCGCCGCACCGCTCGTCGCGGTCGTCTTCCTCGGCACGAGGACCGCCGACCCCACCCCGGAGGTCACCTTCGCGCCCGCGGCCTGGACGGACGTCCTCGCCCGGTTCCTGCCCGCCACCGCGAGCACGTCGAGCCCCGCCCTCTTCATCGGCACGCCCGCCCTGCTCCTCGCCCTGACGCTGCCCTTCAACCGGGCCGTCGCCCCGCGCGTCCGGGCCGCCCTGACGGCCGCCGTCGTCCTGGTGACGCTCTCCCTCCAGTGGGAGCCCACCCATCTGCTCTGGCACGCGGGCGCCTCGCCCAACGGCGTTCCGTACCGCCAGGCCTTCGTCCTGTGCGGCCTGCTGCTGATCGCGGCCTGGTCCTCGGTCGCCGGGGGAGTGCCCCGCCCTGCCGCGCTCCTCGCGGGCGGCGCCCTGCTCGGCGGCCTCGCGTGGGCGGCCCGGGGGAGCGCCGACGTCGACCGGTGGACCTTCCCCGCCCTCGGCACGGCCGCGCTCCTGGCGCTGGTCGCCGCCCTCCTCGCCCTGACGGCTTCCGGGGCCGGCGGCCGTGCTCCTGCGCTGACGGCTTCCGGGGCGGGCGGCCGCGTCCCCGCCCCGACGGCCTCCAGGACCGGTGGCAGTACCCCCGCCCCGACGGCCTCCAGGGCCGGCAGCGGTCTCCCCGCCCGTCTCCTGCCCCTCCTCGCCGTCGTCCTGCTCGTCGCCACCCAGGCGGGCGAGGCGGCCGTCACCGGGAAGCGGATCGAGGAGCAGCAGCGCGGCGAGGTCGCCTGGTCGCCCCGGATCGGCCCCTGGCACGAGGCCGTGGCGCGCGAGACGGCCCGCGCGGACGCCTGGCCCCGACACCGTACGGAACCCGGGGAGGTCCCCGGCGGCAACGACGTCCTGCTCGTCGGCGGACAGGGCGCCGACTACTACAGCAGCCTCACCTCCGAGGCGACCTCCCGGACCCTCGTCTCCCTGGGCTTCGGCGCCTACGCCAAGGGCCGGCACCCGGTCACCCTCGACAACCCCGTGACCGACGCCCTCTTCTCCGTCGGCACCCGGATCCGCTCCGCACCCACGGAGCCGGTACGGCAGGACGCGCCGCCCCGCGCCACGGTCACCGTCACCACCACCCCCGTGCCGCCCCTGGTCACCGTCCGCCCGTCGCCGCGCCCCACCGGCCCCGCCGGGGACTCGGCCTTCGCCCGGCAGGAAAGCCTGCTCGGCGCCTCCGTGTACGAGCGGCCCGCGCCCCGCCGCACCGGACGGACCCTCACCGCCCGCTGCCCGGCCGGCTCCCAGGTCTGGTTCTGGGCGCCCGAGTACCACGGCACGGCGGTCCTCGCGGGGCGGGAGCCGGTGGACTTCGACGGCAGGCCGCCCGCCGTCACCGCCCCCATGGGCGCCCTCGGCACCGTGCCGGACTCCGGCGAGGTACGGATCGCCCTCGCGCCCGAGGGCCGGGCGCGGCTGCCCCGGGAACCGGTCGGCTGCCTGGTCCGCGCCCGTCTCGACGCCGCCGTGGACCGGCTCACCGCCACCGGCGCCACCCGGGTCCGCGCCACCGGACACACCGTCACCGCCGGGCTCCCGCCGGGCAGCAAGGGCGTCGCCGTCCTCGCCGTACCCCGCACCTCCGGCTGGAGGTGCGCCGCGGGAGACGCCGACCTCCGCCCCGCGCGCGCGTACGGGGGCCTCGTCGCCGTCCCCCTCGACGGGCGGGCGGACACGGTCCACTGCTCCTTCCGGCCGCCGGGCCTCCGCATCGGCGGCGCCGTCGGCGCGGCCGCGCTCCTCGCGCTCATGGCGACGGGGGTCCTGCACCGCGGGCGGACCCGTGGATGACGGGCCGTCCCGGCTTCTCCGAGAGGACGGGAAGAGTTCACCCGGCGTGCACACGGGGCTCGTTCGACCGGAGGAACGGGGCATTACCGTACCCGCCGTCCACGACGTCCAACAGTCCGACGACAACCCGGGCAAGAGCCCGACGACAACCCGACAACAGCCCGATCCAGCATGGGGAACCCGAGTGCCGAAACTGTCCGTCGTCGTACCGTTCCACAACGTCGGGGCCTACGCCCCCGACACCCTGCGCAGCCTCGCCAACAACGCGGATCCCGCATTCGAGTTCCTGCTGGTCGACGACTGCTCGACGGACGACACCCCGGAGATCCTCGACCGCTGGCGCGACCGCCTGCCGAACGCCACCGTCATCCGGCACGAGACGAACCTCGGCGTCGCCCAGGCGCGCAACACCGGGATCGACGCGGCGCGCGGCGACTACCTCACCTTCCTCGACGGGGACGACTGGTACGCGCCCGGCCACCTGAGCGCCGCCGTCGCCGGAATCTCCCGCCTGGGCTGCGACTTCGCCCGCACCGACCACGTCCTGTCGGAGGGCCGGAAGCGGCAGATCCGCTACGCGCCCGCCAAACGGCGCGACACCGTGATGGACCCCAGGGACGGCATCTCGCCGGCCGGCATGGTGACGATGGTGGACTACCCCTTCGTCCCCTTCGGCATCTACGGCAGCCGCCTCTTCGCGGACGGCGCGTCCCGTTTCGAGACGTCCCTGAGGACCGCCGAGGACCGCCTCTGGGTCTGGCGGCTCCACCTCAAGGCCCGCACCTTCGCGGCGCTCTCCCTGCACGGGGTCTTCTACCGGCGGGGCGTCACCACCTCGCTCACCCAGATCACCGACAACCGGCAGCTCGACTTCATCCCCTCGTACGACCTCCTGCTCGACGAGGTCTCCCGGGACGCCGAGGCCGACCGGTTCCTGCCGAAGGCGGTCCGCACGTACTGCGCGATGATCGCCTTCCACATGGGCAAGGCCGAGAAGTACGACCCCGCCGTCGCCAAGCGGCTGCGCGCCGACGTCGGCGACGCGATGCGCCGCATGCCGCAGCGGGTCCTCGACGAGACCCTCGCCACCATGGACACCCGCCGCAGCACCCTCCTCCGGAGCCTGCGCGAGACCGGAAGGACCGCCTGACCCATGGCCCCCGACACGGCCTCCGTCCCCGTCCGGGACGCCCGTCCCGTCCAGATCTTCCAGGTGTCCACCCTCTACGGCGCCGCCACCCTGGCCGCCGCCCTCGACGCCGGGCTGTTCGGCCCCCGCGAGGACGTCCGCCGGCTCCTCCTCGTCTCGCACAACGCCGAGATCCCGGAGACCGCGCTGCGCCTGGAGACCATGACCGGCTACGGACGGATCGCCGCCCGCTTCGACGGCACCCTCGACTGGAACGAGACGATCCACCCGTACCACCCCGCCGCCTGGGCCCCCCGCCCCGAGGAGGCCCCGCTCTGGCAGCGCGTGCTGCGCACCGCCTGGGACCTCGGCGACGCCCCGGTGGAGCTGGTCGTCGAGTCCATCCAGGTCAACCCCGCGAAGGCGCTCGCCGGGACCTTCCCCGAGAGCTCCCTGCACGTCTACGCCGACGGCCTGATGAGCTACGGCCCCACCCGCAACGACCTGGCGCAGTCGATCGCCTGCCGCATCCGGCGGGTCCTCCACCTCGACCTCGTGCCGGGCCTGCGCCCCCTGCTCCTGAGCGAGTACGACGTCGAGCCCGAGCTCGTCCCCGACGACGCCTTCCGCGCCGTCCTCGCCGAGATCGCCGAGGAGGCGGCCGACGACCCGGTGATCACGCGGGCGGCCGCCGCCGGACCCACGGCCCTCCTGCTCGGCCAGTACCTCGCCGCGCTCGGCCTCCTCACCGCCGAGGAGGAAGAGGAGCTGCACGTACGGATGCTGCGCGGGGCGGCCGCCGCCGGGCACCGCTCGATCGTCTTCAAGCCGCACCCGACCGCTCCCGCGCGCTACTCCCGGGCCCTCGACGAGGAGGCGGAGCGGACCGGCGTGCGCCTGACGGTCCTCGACGGGCCGCTGCTCGCCGAGACCTTCTACGAGCGGTGCCGGCCCCGGCTCGTCGTCGGCTGCTTCTCCACGGCGATGCTCACCGCCGCCGTGTACTACGGCGTGCCCGTCGCGCGCGTGGGCACGGCCGAGGTCCTCGAACGGCTCACCCCCTTCGAGAACAGCAACCGCATCCCGCTCACCGTCGTCGACCACCTCGTCGCGGACCTGGAGGGGGGCGAGGAGCCCGCCGTCCCCGGCCCGGCCCCCGCCTCGCTCACGCCCCTGGTCCGGGCCGTCGGCTACTGCATGCGGCACGGAAGCCACCCGGAACTCCGGGAGGAGGCCATCCGCTTCCTGTCCGCCCACCACGACGCCCCCGGCACCGCCCACCACTTCGACGCCGAACGGCTGACCCTGCTCGGCCTGCCGGGCGGAACGGCGGCCCCGGCCCCGGGCGGCGCGTCCCGGCTGCGCCGCGGCCTCGCGCGGAGCCGCCGGGGCTGAGCCACCGGGCCGAGCGGACGGGCGGACCGCCCGGGTCAGTGCCCGACCGACCTGACCAGGGTGAAGACCGCGCCCTCCGGGTCCGCCACCACGGCGAGCCGCCCCGCCGTGCCGTCGCGCGGCGGGGACAGCACCCGGCCGCCGAGCTCCCCGACGAGCCGGGCGGCCGCGTCCGCGTCGGCCACCTCGAAGTACGTCATCCAGTGCGGGCCCCGGTCCCGGGGCAGCGCGTCGCCGACGCCGTGCAGGGAGGCCACCGGGGACCCGTCCACGAAGAGCGTCGCGTAGTCGTGCTCGGGCGAGCCGGCCGTCTCCAGGTCGAAACCGAAGACCGACCGGTAGAACTTGCCGATCGACGTCTCGTACGTGAGCAGCTCGTTCCACACCGGGGTCCCCGGCGGCCCCGCCGTCGCCGTGCCGTGGTGCGCCTCCGCCTGCCAGACGCCGAAGACCGCGCCCATCGGGTCGGAGCAGATCGCCATCCGGCCCGCCTCGCCCGCGTCCAGCGGGCCCACCGCGACGGTGCCGCCGCAGCTCCGGATGGACTCGGCGGTCCCGTCGGCGTCCTCGGTGGCCAGGTAGGGGGTCCAGGCGATGCGCAGGTGCCGGTCGACCGGCAGCCGGCCGATGCCCGCCACCTCCCTGCCGCCGAGCAGGGCGCGGACGTACGGGCCGAGCTGCTCGGGACCGGGTACGAACTCCCAGTCGAAGAGCGCCTTGTAGAACTCCTGCGTGGCGTCAAGCCCGTGCACCATCAGGCTCACCCAACAGGGTGTGCCGGGTGGGCGCCGAGTCGCCTCGGTCATCGTCACCCTCTCCTCGGACCATCGTCGTGGCCGTGCCCCCTTCCGGCGGTGAAACCGGTGGTGGCGCGGTGCGCCCCGGACGCACCACGTCGTGGCGCGCTCCCGCGGGGAAGACGCCGGGTCCGTCCCGCGCGGCCGTGCGGCTGCGCGAGTATGGCATCCATGAAGCCCATCATCTCCGCAAGCGAACTGCTGAGCGAGTCGGCCGGGGCCCGGCCGCCGGTCCTCCTGGACGTCCGCTGGGCGCTCGGCGGGCCGCCCGGACGGCCCGCCTACGAGGCCGGTCACCTGCCCGGCGCGGTCTACGTCGACCTGGACGCGGAACTCGCGGGACCGCCCGGGAGCGGCGGCCGCCACCCCCTGCCCGACCCGGAGGCCTTCGGCGCCGCGATGCGCCGTGCGGGCGTCTCGGCGGACCGGCCGGTCGTCGTCTACGACGGAGGCTCCGGCTGGGGCGCCGCCCGCGCCTGGTGGCTGCTCCGCTGGGCGGGCCACCCGGACGTGCGGGTCCTGGACGGGGGCCTCGCGGCCTGGACGGGCGAGCTCACGGAGAAGGTCCCCGCGCCCGAGCCGGGCGACTTCCGGCCCGCACCGGGCGCCCTCGGCCTGCTCGACGCCGACGGGGCGGCGGCCCTGGCCCGCTCGGGGCTGCTCCTGGACGCGCGGGCGGCCGAGCGCTACCGCGGGGACGTGGAGCCGATCGACCGCGTCGGCGGGCACATCCCGGGCGCGGTCTCGGCACCGACGACCGAGAACGTCGACGCCGGGGGCCTCTTCCTGGCCGCCGACGCCCTGCGGGACCGGTTCACCGCCCTGGGCGCGGCCGAGGGGACCCCGGTCGCCGTCTACTGCGGCTCCGGCGTCTCCGGCGCCCACGAGGTGCTCGCCCTGGAGATCGCGGGCATCCCGGCGTCCCTCTACGCCGGCTCCTGGTCGGAGTGGTCCGCCGACCCGTCCCGCCCGGTGGCCACGGGCCCGGACCCGCGGTAGCGCGGCCGGGCCCCCCGCACGCGCGTAGCCCGGCCCGCCGACCGGTGAACGTCCGTACGCGAAGGGAAGGGGCCCGCGCCGTGACGACGACGCGGGCCCCTCTCCGTACACCCCGGTACGTCTCCGTACACCTTCGTACGTCTCCGTACGGAGGTCAGTCCTGCTTCTTCCTCCGCGTGCCGAAGACGATCTCGTCCCAGCTCGGCACCGCCGCGCGCCGCCCCGGGCGGACGCCGTCCGCCTCGGCCTGGCGGTCCGTGGTGCCGGTGAGGCGGTCGCGGTGGCCCGAGACCGCGCGGGGCATGAGCACGTCGGCGTACGCGGCGCCCGCGCCCGCCGAGGCGGCCGGGGCCGGCGGCTCCTCCGCCTCGGGCTCGTCCGAGGGCTCGGAGGAGTCCGGCTGCTCGGGCACGACCATGTCGCCGCGGAAGCTCGGCACGGCTTCCAGGAGGCTCGTCAGGGAGTCCCGCTCGTCCTCCCCCTCGGACGGCGGCGCGGGAGCCCGCTCCAGCTGGCGGTCCAGGGCGCGGTCGAGCGGCCGGTCCCGGGGCAGCCGGGCGATGCGCGGCACGAACGGGAAGCTGGGCTCCGGCGCGGCGGCGATCGTGTCGTCCGTCTCGCCGATCAGGGCCCGCGCCTCGTCGTCCACGGCCTGGACGAGCCGCCGGGGCGGGTCGTACGTCCAGCTCGCCGTGTGGATCTCGCCCGCGACGCGGTAGACGAGCAGCACCTCCCAGGTGCCGTCGTCCCGCCGCCAGGAGTCCCACTGCACGGTGTCCTTCTCGGCGCCGCGCAGCAGCAGCCGCTCCTGCACCGCCTCGCCGAGCTGGGGGCCGCTGTTCTCCCCGGGCCTGCGGACCGGGGTCTTGCGGGCCCGCTCCGCCATGAAGGCGCGCTCCGCGAGCACGGGGCCCTCGAAGCGGCGCACGCGGTCGACGGGGATGCCGGCGAGCTGGGCGACCTCCTCGGCGGAGGCACCGGCTCGTATCCGCGCCTGGATGTCGCGGGGGCGGAGGTGGCTCTCCACCTCGATCTCGATCTGGCCGAGGCGCGCGCGGTCGTTGCGCACGGCGGCGCGGAGCCGCTCGTCGATCGGAAGTGTGTACTCCGTGCTGTCAGCAGCCTTCAGCACCAGTCGTGTGCCGTCGTTGGAGACGGCCACGACACGCAGTTCGGGCATGGGGACCTCCCGGGTGGTGCCTGCCGACGTCACGTGCGTCGCTGCTTCCGCTAGTCGAGTGTGGCCTGCCCGGGTGCAGCCTGCCACTACCTTGCCGAGTTGCCCGCGTGTCGGGCGTGGACCCTGGAACGCCGTTATGGCACGGTGACCTGTTGACTACCCGGAGTGACTGGCGGTCACTCTGTGCAGCCGGTTCCCGTGCGATGCCGAGCGCCGCCGGTTCGAGCGCCGTCTCCGGCTCCCTTCCCGTGACCCCGGGCACCCGTGAGGGCGTCCGGACCCAGGGTTCGTCAATGTACTCCATTCGGGCCACCTGGGTGGACCGGCGCGCCGCTCAACTTCTCGGGCGGTGCGGGAGTTGAGTCTCCGTGATCTTCCCCCGTACGTGTCGCTCTTCACAGAAGGACCGGAAACGGAACTATTCCCTTCCCCCATTTGTCCCTTCTGGGTGCAAGGCACTCGGATGAGTCAGCAGGGGTTGGAGATGCGCCACAGGCCGGAGACCGACACGGACGAGCCGAAGGAGGCGAAGGCGGAGGAGCGCGAGAAGGAGCGGGAGGGGAACGAAGGGAACGAAGAGAACGAGGAGAGCGACAGGAGAAGGATCGACCTGAGCGTGGCCCAGGTCTCGGGCAGCGCCCTGGCCGCGGTCATCGCCGCCAAGCTCGCCTCGACCCTGGGGGTGTACGGCACGATCATCGGCGCGGGCGTGATCAGCGTGATCGCCACCTGCGGAGGCCCGTTCTTCCAGTACGTCTTCCGGCGCACCGGCGAGCAGGTCCGCGGCGCGACCGCCGCCGCCAGGCCGAAGGCCCGCCGGGTCCCGCTCGCGACCGGCGCCGCCGCCCGGCGGGACGACCCCACCCTGCTGCTCGCCGCGGTCCCGTCACCCCTCCCCGAGCGGGAGGAGTTCGGCGCGGCGACCACCCACGGCACCCGGGTCCGGGGCTGGAGGCGCCCGGCGATCGCCGCCGCCCTGGTCTTCGGCGTCACCATGGGCGGCATCACCACCTACGAACTGGTCGCCGGGGAGGACTTCAGCGGCCGGCAGGGGACCACGACCTTCGGCTCGGCCGTCCGGGGCGGCGGGCACGACGGACGGGACGCGCCGGACCCGGGCGGGGAGACCGCCCCCGCGCCCTCCGGCTCCTCCGACGGCACCGGCCGGCCGGGGGACGGCGCCGGCTCCGGGACCGGACCCACCCCGAGCGGGAACGGCCGGAGTTCCGGGCAGCCGGACGGCGGACGGACCGGGACCGGGACCCCGTCGGCCGAGCCGACCCCGTCCCTCCCCACCGACGGCGGGACGACGTCCGCGCCGGTGCCGACCGGCCCCACCACGGGACCGACCCTCCCGACCGGGGAGCCGTCCACGGGCACGGGACCGACCGGCGTCCCGACCGCCCCGTCGGTCCCGGCACCGGCGGGACCCGACACCGACACAGACACCGGCGCCGGCCCGGAGCCCGGAACCGAATGACGCCGAAGGAACGGTAAACGGCCGCCACGCACCCGCGTGGCGGCCGTTTTCACACGCCGGCCGTCGCATCAGTCGCCCAGGACCCGCCGCAGGTAGTCGTTGGCGAAGAGCCGGTCCGGGTCGAGCCGGTCGCGCAGCGCCGTGAACTCGGCGAAGCGCGGATAGACCTCGGCGAGGTGGGCGGCGTCGCGGGTGTGCAGCTTGCCCCAGTGGGGGCGGCCGCCGTGCGCCGTCATGATGCGCTCCACCGCGGTGAAGTACGCCCGGTGGGGCGTCCCCTTGTAGAGGTGGACGGCGATGTAGGCGGTCTCCCGCCCCGAGGCCGTGGACAGCGGGATGTCGTCCGCCGGGGCCGTGCGCACCTCCACCGGGAAGCTCACCTTGAGCGGCGACCGCTCCACCATCGCCTTGACCTCGCGCAGCGCGGCGACCGCCGCCTCGCGCGGCAGCGCGTACTCCATCTCCACGAAGCGCACCCGGCGCGGCGAGGTGAAGACCTTGTACGGGATGTCGGTGTACGTACGGGCCGACAGGGCCCGGCTGGAGACCCTGGCGAGCGCGGGGACGACCGGCGGCACCGCCCTGCCCAGCGAGCAGGCGAGCTGGAAGACCCCGTTCGAGAGGAACTCGTCCTCCACCCAGCCGCTGATCCGTCCGGGGGGAGCCGCGGGACCCGCGCTGCGGTTGTTGCGCTTGGTGTTGCAGTTGTCCGTGTGGGGGAACCAGTAGAACTCGAAGTGCTCGTTCTCCGCGTGCAGCGCGTCGAACTCCGAGGTGACCCGGTCGAAGGTCATCGGCTCCTCGCGCGCGGTGAGCAGGAAGACCGGCTCCACCGCGAAGGTGATCGCGCTGATCACGCCGAGGGCGCCGAGCCCGATCCGGGCGGCCGCGAAGACCTCGGGATTCTCCTTCTCCGAACAGGTCAGCAGCTGCCCGTCGGCCGTCACCAGTTCGAGGGCGCGGATCTGCGCCGCCGTCGACGCCGAGTCGCGGCCCGTGCCGTGCGTACCGGTGGAGGTGGCCCCGGCGACGGTCTGCTCCATGATGTCGCCCATGTTCGTGAGCGACAGGCCCTCCCGGGCCAGCGCCACGTTGAGCCGCTTCAGGGAGGTGCCGGACTCGACCGTCACGGTCATCGCCTCGCGGTCGATCCGCCGGATCCCGGTCAGCAGCCCCGGCCGGATCAGCACGCCGTCGGTGGCCGCGATCGAGGTGAAGGAGTGGCCGGTGCCGACCGTCTTCACCCGCAGCCCGTCCTCGGCCGCCCGGCGCACCGCCTCGGCGAGCTCCTCGGCCGAGGCCGGGCTCACCTCGCGGACCGGGCGGGAGGTGACGTTCCCCGCCCAGTTACGCCACGGACCGCTCGCCGTCCTGCTGCTCCCCGACCCCGCTGTCGTCGTCCCGCTCACGCTGCCCCTCCCGCTTCGGCGCCGGCCTGCGCAGCCGGCGGTGTCCGAGGAGACCCACCGCGACCGCGACCGCGCCCGAGACGACGGGCACCACGTACCCCGCTTCCGCTCCCGACGCGTCGACCACCCAGCCGGCGGCCGAGGAGCCGAGCGCCACGCCGATCGCGAGACCCGTACCCGTCCAGGTCATGCCCTCGGTCAGCTTGGTGCGCGGTACGTGCGCTTCGACGAGGGCCATCGTGGTCACCATCGTAGGTGCGATGGAGAGGCCCGCGACGAAGAGCGCCACGGCCAGCAACGGCAGGTTCCCGGCCAGTAGGAGGGGGATCATACTCACGGCCATCGCGCAGACGCCCAGCAGCCACCTGCGGGACGGCTCGCCCTTGAGGTGGAGCAGTCCGAAGACGGCCCCGGCCAGGCAGGAGCCCAGCGCGTAGACGGCCAGGACGAGGCTGGCGGCGGCCTTGTGCCCCCGCTCCTCGGCGAAGGCCACGGTCACCACGTCCACCGAGCCGAAGATGGCGCCGGTGGCGACGAAGGCGAGGACCAGGACCCGCAGACCGGGGGAGCGGAGCAGGGAGGCGTCCCGCTCGCCGCCCCGCCGGGGGTGCGGCCGGGGCTCCGTGGCGCGCTGCGCGGTCAGCCAGAAGACGCCGATCGCGAGGAACACCCCGGCGAGCAGCGGACCGGCCTCGGGGAACCAGGTCGTCGACAGGCCGATGGAGATGATCGGGCCGAAGATGAAGCACACCTCGTCGACGATCGACTCCCAGGAGTACGCCGTGTGCAGGCTCCGCCCCTCGCCCCGGTAGATCTCCGCCCAGCGGGCCCGGATCATCGCCCCGACGCTCGGCACGCAGCCGATCAACGCGGTGAACAGGAAGAACGTCCAGTCCGGAGCCCCCTCCCGCACACAGAGGAGCAGCCCGGCGCCCGCGGCGAGCGACACCAGCGTCACCGGCCGGAGCACCCGGCGCTGTCCGTGCCGGTCGACCAGGCGCGAGACCAGGGGGCCGAGGACCGCGGCGGACGTCGCGAGCGTCGCCGAGAGCGCGCCGGCGAGCCCGTACCGGCCGGTGACCTGCGAGATCATGGTGACGATGCCGATGCCCATCATGGACAGGGGCATCCGGCCGAGGAGACCGGCGACGGAGAACGACGCGGTTCCGGGCGCCGCGAAGATCGCGCGGTAGGGACTGGGCAAGGGGGTCTCCGGAAATCTCCGTGCTTCGGAGCTGGCTCCGCGCGACGACTCGGCACGCGCCCGCGACCGCCGGACACGTGTAGTTAACAGCTAAAGCCTACGGCGTTGAAGTGAGTGGGGCATCCCCCTTTTCGGACGGCCGGCGACGACGGCCGCCTTGCTCCTTCCGACGGGCCCCGCTCCTTCCGACGGGCCCCGCTCCTTCCGACGGGCCCCGCTCCTTCCGACGGGCCCCGCCCCTTCCGACGGGCCGCGCCCCTGCCGCCGGGGACGGGTGGGAGGATCGGTGTCATGTCCGATCAGCACGATCCCGCCCCGTACGACGCCCTGCTGCTGCTCTCCTTCGGCGGTCCCGAGGGCCCGGACGACGTGGTCCCGTTCCTGGAGAACGTGACGCGCGGCCGCGGCATCCCGAAGGAACGGCTCAAGGAGGTGGGGCAGCACTACTTCCTCTTCGGCGGCGTCTCCCCGATCAACGACCAGAACCGCGCGCTCCTCGACGCGCTGCGCAAGGACTTCGCGGAGGCCGGACTCGGCCTCCCGGTCCACTGGGGCAACCGGAACTGGGCGCCGTACCTCACCGACACCCTCCGGGAGATGATCACCGACGGGCGGCGCCACATCGCCGTGCTCACCACCAGCGCGTACGCCTCCTACTCCGGCTGCCGCCAGTACCGCGAGAACCTCGCCGACGCGCTCGCGACCCTGGAGGCGGAGGGGCTCCCGCTGCCCCGGGTCGACAAGCTCCGGCACTACTTCAACCACCCCGGCTTCGTCGAGCCCATGGTCGAGGGCGTCCTCGCCTCCCTCGCCGACCTCGACCCGGCCGTCCGCGACGGCGCCCACCTCGCCTTCACCACCCACTCCATCCCCGACTCCGCCGCCGACACCTCGGGACCGGCCACCGGGCACGGCGAGGGCGGGGCCTACGTGCGCCAGCACCTCGACGTGGCGCGCACGATCGCCGACGCCGTCCGCGAGCGGACCGGCACCGACCACCCCTGGAAGCTCGTCTACCAGTCCCGCAGCGGCGCCCCCCACGTCCCGTGGCTGGAGCCCGACATCTGCGACCACCTGGAGGAGCTGCACGGCGCCGGGGCGCCCGCGGCCGTCATGGTCCCGATCGGCTTCGTCTCCGACCACATGGAGGTCCTGTACGACCTCGACACCGAGGCCACGGCCAAGGCGGCCGAGCTCGGCCTGCCCGTCCAGCGCTCGGCCACCGTCGGCTCCGACCCGCGCTTCGCCGCCGCCGTCCGCGACCTCGTCCTGGAGCGGGCCGCCGGGGAGCGGGGGAGCCGGGTGGAACGGTGCGCCCTGGGCGCGCTCGGGCCCTCCCACGACCTGTGCCCGATCGGCTGCTGCCCGGCCAGGACGGAGCGGCCCGCGGCGGCCGGCGCCGACAGCCCGTACGCCTGAGCACCGGGGCCCGTACGCGCAGGGCCCCCGGCGCGCGGGCGAAGCCGTACGCGCGCGTGCGGCCCGCGGCCCGTCCGCACGTACGCGCGTGAAGCCCGCGACCCGGTCCGTACGCGCACCCGTACGCGCAAGAGAGACCCGTGACCCGTCCGTACGCGCAAGGAGATCCCATGACCGAGGTTCCCGACCCCCTCCTCACCGAGCTGCACGACCTCGCCCTGGAGGCCGCCCGGCGGGCCGGAGCGCTGCTGCGCGACGGCCGGCCCGACGACCTGACCGTGGCGAAGACCAAGACGAGCCCCATCGACGTGGTCACCGAGATGGACATCGCCGCCGAGAAGCTGATCACCGGCTTCCTCGCCGAGCACCGCCCGCAGGACGGCCTCCTCGGCGAGGAGGGCGCCGCCAGCCCCGGCACCAGCGGTGTCCGCTGGGTCATCGACCCGCTCGACGGCACCGTGAACTACCTCTACGGCCTGCCCACCTGGGGCGTCTCGATCGCCGCCGAACGGAACGGCGAGACCGTCGTCGGCGTGGTCGAGGCGCCGCTGCGCGGCGAGACGTACCACGCGGTCCTCGGCCGCGGCGCGTACGCCGGGGACCGGCGGCTCGCCGTCCGCCCCTCGCCCGCGCTCGACCAGGCCCTGCTCGGCACCGGCTTCGCCTACGTGCAGACCCGGCGCGCCCACCAGGCCGACGTCGCCCGGCAGGTGATCCCGCTCGTCCGCGACATCCGGCGCGGCGGCTCGGCCGCCCTCGACCTCTGCGACGTCGCCGCGGGCCGCCTCGACGCCTACTACGAGCGCGGCCTCAACCCCTGGGACCTCGCCGCGGGCGCGCTGATCGCCCGCGAGGCGGGCGCCCTGACCGGCGGCCGCCCCGGGGAGCCGGAGTCCGGCGACCTGACGGTCGCGGCCTCCCCGGGCCTCTTCGCACCCCTCCAGGAGCTCCTGGAGGAGCTGGGCGCCTGGCACGACTGACCCCGGTCCCGGCGGGCCGGGAGGGGACGGACGAGGGCCCCGGCGCCGGGACGGCACCGGGGCCCTGCGCGGGTGTACGGCTCCACCGGCGGGAGCGGTGGCAGCGGCGGGCCGGGTCAGGCCGCTCCCGGTACGGCCACCTCCACGCCGTACTCGGCGGCCAGGCGGTGCAGGTCCTCCAGCTCGGCCTGCTCCACCTCCACCAGGTAGTCGTCTCCCGTCTCACGCGCCCGCGTGAGGTCCGTCTGCGTGGTCCTGATGCGGTGCAGCAGGCCTGCGGTGAAAGCGTCCATCGTGCGCCCCCTCGTCGTGGGTCAGGTGGCACGGGGGTGTGCCGAGGGTGTTCGGATCACGCGCTGCGGTCTCTGGGGGACAGAGAGCGTCGGGTGGCGTGCCACATACAGGGCGTGATCGCGGGGTGTGCAGTCGTCCTCCCCACCCCCTTCCTCAGAGAAACCTCAACTGGCCCGCGAACCAGATGAATTCTCGGTGCCCCTCCCCGGGACGTCGCCGGGGCGCCGTCCGGCCCCCGGGCCCGCACCGCCGCCTTACAGCCGGTTTACGCGCGTACGGGGCAGGATGGACACCCACAGTCAGCTCAGGTCTCGGCCGCTCCCCGCCCCGGGACGCGGCTCAAGGGAAGGATGTACGACGTGCGCGTACTCGTCGTCGAGGACGAGCAGCTGCTCGCCGATGCGGTGGCCACCGGACTGCGCCGGGAGGCCATGGCCGTCGACGTCGTGTACGACGGCGCGGCGGCCCTGGAGCGCGTGGGGGTCAACGACTACGACGTCGTCGTCCTCGACCGCGACCTCCCCCTCGTGCACGGCGACGACGTCTGCCGCCGGATCGTCGAGCTGGGCATGCCCACCCGCGTCCTGATGCTCACCGCCTCCGGCGACGTCAGCGACCGCGTGGAGGGCCTGGAGCTGGGCGCGGACGACTACCTCCCCAAGCCCTTCGCCTTCACCGAGCTCACCGCGCGCGTGCGGGCCCTCGGCCGCCGCACGACCGTGCCGCTCCCGCCGGTCCTGGAGCGCGCCGGCATCAAGCTCGACCCGAACCGCCGCGAGGTCTTCCGCGACGGCCGCGAGGTCCAGCTCGCGCCGAAGGAGTTCGCCGTCCTGGAGGTCCTCATGCGCAGCGAGGGCGCCGTCGTCTCGGCCGAGCAGCTCCTGGAGAAGGCCTGGGACGAGAACACCGACCCGTTCACCAACGTGGTCCGCGTCACCGTCATGACCCTGCGCCGCAAGCTCGGGGAGCCCCCCGTCATCGTCACCGTGCCCGGCTCCGGGTACCGGATCTGAACCCGATGGCCACGACTCCCGCGCCCCACCCCCAGGCGCCCCCCAAGCCGACCTGGGACCCCAGGGACCCCGTCCGCCCGCTCCTGCGCCCGACCATCCGGATACGGCTCACCCTGCTGTACGGCGGGATGTTCCTGATCGCGGGCATCCTGCTGCTCTCGATCATCTACCTCTTCACCGCGCAGGCCCTCAGCGACAGCGCGGCCCGGCTGCCCTTCAAGGTGATCGACGGCACGGTCCAGCCGACCACCTCCGGGTGCCAGCTGCCCGCGAAGGGCACCGGCGACCAGCTCAACGACGCGGTCACGCTCTGTCTGCGGCACCAGGGCGACCAGGCCCTGGACGACCTGCTGCGCCGCTCGCTCTTCGCCCTGCTCGGCCTGAGCATCATCGCCTTCGCCTTCGGCTACGCCATGGCGGGGCGGGTGCTCTCCCCGCTCGGCCGGATCACCCGCACCGCCCGCCAGGTGGCCGGTTCGGACCTGTCCCGGCGGATCGAGCTGGACGGCCCGGACGACGAGCTCAAGGAGCTGGCCGACACCTTCGACGAGATGCTGGAGCGCCTGGAGCGGGCCTTCACCGCCCAGCAGCGGTTCGTCGCGAACGCCTCGCACGAGCTGCGGACCCCGCTCGCGATCAACCGCACCCTCCTGGAGGTGCACCTCTCCGATCCCGGGGCGCCCGTGGAGCTCCAACAGCTCGGCAAGACCCTGCTCGCCACCAACGAGCGCAGCGAGCAGCTCGTCGAGGGCCTGCTGCTGCTCGCCCGGAGCGACAACCAGATCATCGAGCGCAAGGCCGTCGACCTCGCCGAGGTCGCCGAGCGGGGCGTCGACCAGGTGCACGCCGAGGCCGAGGCCAGGGGCGTGGAGATCCGCGGCGAGCGCGCGCCCGCCGTCGTCCAGGGCAACGGCGTCCTGCTCGAACGGATCACGCTGAACCTGCTCCAGAACGCCGTGCGGTACAACGTGCCGGAGGGCGGCTGGGTGGAGGTCACCACCGAGGTCGAGCACGGCCAGGCGGTGCTGCTCGTCTCGAACACGGGACCCGTGGTCCCCGCGTACGAGATCGACAACCTCTTCGAGCCGTTCCGGCGGCTCCGGCAGGAGCGGACCGGCAGCGACAAGGGGGTCGGCCTCGGCCTGTCGATCGCCCGGTCCGTGGCCCGCGCCCACGGCGGCCGTATCATCGCGGAGCCCCGCGAGGGCGGCGGGCTCGTGATGCGCGTCACTCTGCCGATCTGACACACTGCACGGGCCGACCGGTTCCGTTCGCTTTGCGCGGAATTCCGCGCCCCCATCCCTGAGGCGCTCATGTGTGATCGATCACAGGGGAGGGTGCCCGGGCGTCCACTCTCCGTGACCGGGAAATCCCTCCGAAAACCAGGAAAAGTCCGGGTTTTCGGGACCCCCGATGACGGGAAGTACACGGGGTGGCGCCTGCAAGGGACGCCCGCCGGACCGTGTACGGTCCGGTTCGCCACCCGAAGCCGATCACTCGTGAGAGGGCGCGACGGGTGTCGATTGAGTAACAGACCTTGATGTGAGGCAAAATCTCCGCCTCAGGTCGGGCACAAGTCCGACCTCTCACGCGTTACGTGCGCTGGAGACACCGCAACCACCCAGAGGGGGAGAGCGACATGGCAACGGATTACGACACCCCACGCAAGACCGACGACGACGTCGACTCGGACAGCCTTGAGGAACTGAAGGCCCGCCGGAACGACAAGTCGACCTCGACCGTCGACGTCGACGAGTTCGAGGCCGCCGAAGGCCTGGAGCTTCCCGGCGCCGACCTCTCGAACGAGGAGCTGGCCGTCCGGGTCCTGCCCAAGCAGGCCGACGAGTTCACGTGCATGAGCTGCTTCCTCGTGCACCACCGGAGCCAGCTGGCCCGGGAGAAGAACGGTCAGCCCATCTGCCGCGACTGCGACTGAGAACGCTCGACCGTGGCAGGCGACACACCGTCCCGGAAGCGGCGTCCGCGGCTCTTCGGGAGCCCGCGGACGGACAAGGGCGGACAAGGCCCGGCAGGGGGCGCCCAGGAGGCCCCCGACGCCGAGCCCACCGCCTCCCTGCCCTCCCTCGGCGCACGTGACGACGAGCGGGGCCTACCGGCCTCGCTCGAAGCGGCCACCGCGCCGGAGGAGGCACCCCTTCCCGCGGAGCGGGGCACGGGGCAGGACGACGGGTCGCCCGTCGAAGCACGACGGGCCGGGCGCCTCGGCGCCGTCAGACGGCTCGCCGACCCGGCGCGCAGCCGGCTCGACAAGATGAAGATCGACTCCGGTCGCGTCGACGCCGTCCGGCGCGGCGTCGCCCAGGGCGTCAAGCGCGGCGGAGACGGCGCGAAAGCGGGCATCGGCCATCTGGCCGACCGGCTGATCGACCTCGCCCCCCGGATCCCCGTCCGCGACCTGGCGACCCTCCGCAGGCACTTCCCCGGGCTCGGCCCCGAGGAGATCGCCGACAAGCTCGTCACCGGCGCGGCGAACGCGTCCTCGACCGTGGGCGCGGGCATCGGCGTCGCCGCCATGCTCCCCGTACCCCCGGCCCTGCCCGCCGAGCTGGCGGCCGAGATCACCGGCGTCGCCGCCGTGGAGCTCAAGCTCGTCGCCGAACTGCACGAGGTGTACGGGCTGCGTCCCCCCGGCCGGCTCACCCAGCGCTCGGCGGCCTATCTGGCCTCCTGGGCCGAGGAGCGGGGCATCGACCCCACCAAGCCCACCACCGTCAACGCGGCGCTCGGCGGACAGCTCAAGCGCGAACTGCGCCAGCAGATCATGAAGCGCATGGTGCGCAACCTGCCGAACCTCATGCCGTTCATGGTGGGCGCCGCCGTCGGCGCCGTCATGAACCGCCGCGACACCAAGAAGCTCGCCGCGCACATCCGCAAGGACCTGCGCGAGCGCCAGGTGCCCTGGAGCGCCCTCCCGGAGCTGCCCCTGCTGGACCAGCCCGAGAACCCCGAGGAACTGGGCTTCTAGGGGGTGTCCGGCTTCACGGGCCCGGCGGCCGTTCCCGGCCGCCCGGCACCCCGCCGCCGTCAGTCCCCGGCGCCCGTCCGTGCGGACTCGACCGCGGCGACCAGCGCCTCCGGCTCGCGGCTGGACAGGTACACGTACGGCGTCGGGTCCGCCGGGTCCGTCACCTCGATCCGCACCGCCCGCGGCACGTAGCCGCGCATCAGCATGAAGGCGCGCGTATCCGCCTTGTACGTGCGCCAGGCGCGCGCCTCCTCCGCGTCGAGCACCTCGGCCGCCCCCAGGGCGGAGACCGGGATCCGCGCGTCGCCCGCCACCAGCGAACCGGCCACCACCCGGATCCGGGCGGAGCCGTACGAGGAGACCGCGACCCCGGCGAGCACCGCCGCCACGATCAGACCGCCCAGCATCGGGACCGTCCCGAACGGGAACATGATCAGACCGCCGGACAGGCCCAGCAGGCCCGCGATCACCCACCAGGAGCCGGGCGCCGTCAGCCGCTCGTCGAAGCGCGGCGCGGCCGGGGCGGCGGAGGGCTCGGCGGAGGACTCGGGGGAGGGGGCCGGGGACGGTACGGAAGGCTGCATGCGTCCAAGCTTGGCACGGCGCGACCCGCGTCCGTCCGCGCGGGTAAGGTCTGCGCCTGTGACTGCAACATCTGCCGCCCTCACCCCGCCGGCCGACGCCATACCGCCGGTACGCCACCCCGACGCACCGGCCCCCGGCGAGCTGCTCGGCTCGCACTACGGGCACTGTTTCGGGTGCGGCGGCGGACAGCCCCACGGCCTCCACCTGGAGGCGCGGGCGGGCGAGGGCGTGACCGTCACCGCCGAGTTCACGGTGACCGCCGACCACCAGGGCGCCCCCGGCCTCGCGCACGGCGGCGTCCTCGCCACCGCGCTCGACGAGACCCTCGGCTCCCTCAACTGGCTGCTGCGGGTCATCGCCGTGACCGGACGCCTGGAGACCGACTTCCTGCGGCCCGTGCCGGTCGGCACCGTGCTCCACCTGGAGGCCGCCGTCACCGCCGTGCACGGCCGCAAGCTCTACTCGACCGCCGTCGGCCGGATCGGCGGGCCGGAAGGCCCCGTCGCCGTCCGCGCCGACGCCCTCTTCGTCGAGGTCAAGGTCGACCACTTCATCGACAACGGGCGCCCGGAGGAGATCCGGGCGGCCATGTCCGACCCCGACCAGCTCAGGCGCGCCCGCGCCTTCGAGGTGAACCCCTGATGCGCAACCCCGTCGACGTACTGATCCGGCGTGTGGACCCCGAGGTCCCCATCCCGGCCTACGGGCACCCCGGCGACGCCGGCGCCGACCTCGTGACCACGGAGGCCGCCGTACTGGCCCCCGGCGAGCGCGCCGTCCTGCCCACCGGCGTCTCCCTGGCCCTCCCCGACGGGTACGCCGCCTTCGTGCACCCGCGCTCCGGTCTCGCGGCCCGCTGCGGAGTGGCGCTCGTGAATGCCCCGGGGACGGTGGATGCCGGGTACCGTGGAGAGATCAAGGTGATCGTGGTCAATCTCGACCCGCACGAGAGCGTGCGGTTCGAACGATTCGACCGGATTGCCCAACTCGTCGTCCAGCAGGTCGAGAAGGTGCGCTTCCACGAGGTGGCGGAACTTCCCGGTTCGGCGCGGGCCGAGGGGGGCTTCGGGTCCACCGGCGGCCACGCCGCCGTGGACGGCACAACGGGTGGGAATCGATACGCTTCGGTCGTATCCGACCGGGAAGGACAGTGACGTGTTCGGACGTCGCAAGAAGAGCGGTGCCGCCGAGGACGCGGCGGGCGAGGCCGAGCAGGTCGTCGACGCGGTGGAGGACGAGGACGCGGCCCGGCCGCGTCGGGTGAACCTCCCGCCCGCGCCCCGGCCCGACGGGCCCTGGGACATCTCCGAGGTCACCAAGCCCGACGAGGGCCGCGTGGACCTCGGCGGGATCTTCGTACCCGGCGTCGAGGGCATGGAGCTGCGGGTCGAGGTGGCGGGCGACGCGATCGTCGCGGCCACCGTCGTGCTGCGCGACAGCGCCGTACAGCTCCAGGCCTTCGCCGCCCCCAAGAACGAGGGCATCTGGGGCGAGGTCCGTGACGAGATCGCCACGGGCATCGTCCAGCAGGGCGGTGTCATCGACGAGGTCGAGGGGCCGCTGGGCTGGGAGCTGCGCGCGCAGGTCCCCGTGCAGCTGCCGGACGGCAACCGGGGCGTGCAGCTCGTGCGCTTCGTGGGCGTCGACGGGCCCCGCTGGTTCCTGCGCGGAGTGATCTCCGGCCAGGGCGCGGTCCAGCCCGAGGCGGCCGGGCTCCTGGAGCAGATCGTCCGCGACACCGTGGTCGTCCGCGGCGAGGGCCCGATGGCCCCGCGCGACCCGATCGTCCTCAAGCTGCCGAACGACGCGCAGATGGTGCCGGACGGCGTGCAGCAGGAGGAGCAGGAGAACTCCCGCTTCTCCGGCGGCATGGGCCAGCTCCAGCGCGGCCCGGAGATCTCCGAGATCCGCTGAACCGCGGGGCCGGAAACTCACGGAAAGGCCGGTGGGCCGTTCCCGTACCTCGCGTACGGGAACGGCCCACCGGCCTTTCCGGTCCCTCCTCCCGGCGGCCCCCGGCTCCCCGGCGGCCCTCCCGGTTTTCCACAGGCCGCGACCCCGCCCCTGGTCCTCCGGACCCGCGCCGGACCATACTGGCGAGCGCACACGTTCGAAGAGGGGGAGCGCAGGGTGAGCGAGAGCAGCACGGGGTCCGCGACGGCCGTCGTCGAGGAGCCGGCGGACCCGCCCATGATCCGCGTCGAGGACCTGCGCCGCTCGTACGGCACGGGCGAGGCCGCGGTCCACGCCCTGCGCGGCGTCTCCTTCGACATCCCGCGCGGCGAGCTCGTCGCCCTCAAGGGCCGCTCCGGCTCCGGCAAGACGACGCTGCTCAACCTCGTGGGCGGCCTCGACACCGCCGACGGCGGCCGGATCGTCATCGACGGCACCGACCTCTCCACGCTCGGCGAGAGCGGCCTCCTGGAGCTGCGCCGCGACCGGATCGGCTTCATCTTCCAGTCCTTCGGCCTCCTCCCGATCCTCTCCGCCGCGGAGAACGTGGGCGTGCCCCTGCGGCTGCGCAGGGCGGACCCGAAGGAGCGCGAGGAGCGGGTGGCCCTGCTGCTCGGACTGGTGGGCCTCGCCGACCACGCGGCCCAGCGGCCCGGCGAGCTCTCCGGCGGCCAGCAGCAGCGCGTGGCCATCGCCCGCGCCCTCGCCAACAAGCCGGCCCTGCTCATAGCCGACGAGCCGACCGGCCAGCTCGACGCGGAGACCGGCCTCGCCGTCATGCAGCTGCTGCGGGCCGTGGTCCGCAGCGAGGGCTGCACGGCCCTGGTCGCCACCCACGACCCCCAGCTCCTGAGCCTGGCGGACCGGGTCCTGGAGCTGCGCGACGGCGAGATCCTGGAGGCCTGAGGACACCCGGGACCCGTCCGGCGGATCAGGGCCGGGCAGACCCCGGACGCGGGCGGGCATCAGGATCACGTCAATACCGCCCGCGGCCGTTCTCCGCGTGCGGGACACCCGATCGGCTGGACGTATGGTCGATCCATGGGACGCGGCAAGCTACGCATCTACCTCGGCGCTGCGCCGGGCGTCGGCAAGACCTACGCGATGCTCTCCGAGGGCCACCGCCGGGTGGAGCGCGGCACGGACTGCGTGGTCGCGTTCGTCGAGCACCACGGACGGCCGCGCACGGAGACGGTGCTGCGCGGCCTGGAGCAGGTCCCGCGCCGCACCCTGGAGCACCGGGGGGCCGCCCTCACCGAGATGGACGTCGACGCGGTCCTGGCCCGCCGCCCCGCGGTCGCCCTCGTCGACGAGCTCGCCCACACGAACGCGCCCGGCTCCCGCAACCCCAAGCGCTGGCAGGACGTCGCCGAACTGCTCGCGGCCGGCATCGACGTCGTCTCCACCGTCAACATCCAGCACCTGGAGTCGCTCGGCGACGTCGTCGAGGCGATCACGGGCGTGCGCCAGCGGGAGACCGTCCCCGACGAGGTCGTGCGCCGGGCGGACCAGATCGAACTGGTCGACATGAGCCCGGAGGCGCTGCGGCGCCGGATGGCCCACGGCAACGTCTACACCTCGGACAAGGTCGACGCGGCCCTCTCCAACTACTTCCGCCCCGGCAACCTCACCGCCCTGCGCGAACTGGCGCTGCTCTGGACCGCCGACCGGGTCGACGAGTACCTCCGCAAGTACCGGGGCGAGCACAACATCCGCTCCACCTGGCAGGCCCGGGAGCGCATCGTCGTCGGCCTGACCGGCGGACCCGAGGGCCGCACCCTCATACGCCGGGCCACCCGCCTCGCCGAGAAGGGCGCCGGCGGCGAGGTCCTCGCCGTCTACATCGCCCGCAGCGACGGGCTCACCGCGGCCTCCCCGAAGGAGCTGGCCGTCCAGCGCACCCTCGTCGAGGACCTCGGCGGAACGTTCCACCACGTCATCGGCGACGACGTCCCCACCGCGCTCCTGGAGTTCGCCCGCGGCGTCAACGCCACCCAGATCGTCCTCGGCTCCAGCCGCCGCCGGACCTGGCAGTACGTCCTCGGCCCCGGCGTCGGGCAGACCGTCGCCCGCGAATCCGGGCCCGACCTGGACGTCCACATCGTCACCCACGGCGAGGTCGCCAAGGGGCGCGGCCTGCCGGTCGCGCGCGGCGCCCGCCTCGGCCGCTCCCGGATCCTCGCCGCCTGGACGGTCGGCGTCGCGGGGCCCGCCTGCCTCGCCCTGCTCCTCACCCACGTCGACGCCGACCTCGGCCTCGCCAACGACATGCTGCTCTTCCTCGCCCTGACGGTGGCCGCCGCGCTGCTCGGCGGGTTCCTGCCGGCGCTCGCCTCGGCCGCCGCCGGCTCGCTCCTCCTCAACTGGTTCTTCACCCCGCCCGTCCACCGGCTGACCATCGCCGACCCCAAGAACATCGTCGCCCTCGCCGTCTTCCTCGGCGTCGCGATGTCGGTCGCCTCGGTGGTCGACCTGGCCGCCCGCCGCACCCACCAGGCCGCCCGGCTGCGCGCGGAGTCCGAGGTGCTCTCCTACCTCGCGGGCAGCGTGCTGCGCGGCGAGACCAGCCTGGACGCCCTCCTCGAACGGGTCCGCGAGACCTTCTCCATGGAGTCGGTCGCCCTCCTGGAGCGCGAGGACGAGGTCGAGCCGTGGACGCCCGTCGCGAGCGTCGGCCCCCACCCGGCGGCCCGGCCGGAGGAGGCGGACGCCGACATGCCGGTCGGGGACCGCCTGGCGCTCGCCCTGTCCGGCCGGGTGCTGCCCGCCGAGGACCGGCGCGTCCTCGGCGCCTTCGCCGCCCAGGCCGCCGTCGTCCTCGACCGGCAGCGGCTCGTCGGCGAGGCGGAGGAGGCCCGGAAGCTGGCCGAGGGCAACAAGATCCGCACCTCCCTGCTCGCCGCCGTCAGCCACGACCTGCGGACCCCGCTCGCGAGCATCAAGGCATCGGTCTCCTCCCTCCGCTCCGACGACGTCGAGTGGTCCGAGCAGGACCGGGCCGAGTTCCTGGAGGGCATCGAGGCCGGGGCCGACCGCCTCGACCACCTCGTCGGCAACCTCCTCGACATGTCCCGCCTGCGGACCGGCACCGTCGCCCCCCTCATGCGGATCGTCGACCTCGACGAGGTCGTCCCCATGGCCCTCGGGGGAGTGCCGGACGGCAGCGCCGAGCTCGACATACCCGAGACGCTGCCCATGGTCGAGGTCGACAAGGGCCTCCTGGAACGGGCCGTCGCCAACATCGTGGAGAACGCCGTGAAGTACAGCCCCGGGGGCGTGCCCGTCGCCGTCGCCGCCAGCGCCCTGGGGGACCGGGTCGAACTGCGGGTCGTGGACCGCGGCCCCGGCGTCCCCGACGAGGCCAAGGACGGCATCTTCGAGCCCTTCCAGCGCTTCGGCGACGCCCCGCGCGGCTCCGGCGTCGGCCTCGGCCTCGCCGTGGCCCGCGGCTTCGTCGAGGCGATGGGCGGCACCCTCGGCGCCGAGGACACCCCGGGCGGCGGCCTCACCATGGTCCTCACCCTGCGGGCCGCGCGGGGCGCGCCCCCGGCACCGGTCGCCGACCTGCCGGCCCACGCGGTGACCTGAGCCGCGCCCCTCCCCGTATCCGTACCCGTACCACCGTCCCGTCCGCCCGTACGGCGGCCGAAAAGGAAGGCACCCCTCCATGACCCGGGTCCTCGTGGTCGACGACGAGCCGCAGATCGTCCGCGCCCTGGTGATCAACCTCAAGGCGCGGAAGTACGAGGTCGACTCCGCCCCCGACGGCGCCACCGCCCTCCGCCTCGCCGCCGACCGGCACCCCGACGTCGTCGTCCTCGACCTCGGCCTGCCCGACATGGACGGCGTCGAGGTCATCAGGGGCCTGCGCGGCTGGACGCGGGTGCCGATCCTGGTCCTCTCGGCCCGCCAGACCTCCGACGAGAAGGTCGAGGCCCTCGACGCGGGCGCCGACGACTACGTCACCAAGCCCTTCGGCATGGACGAGCTGCTCGCCCGGCTGCGCGCCGCCGTGCGCCGCAACGAGCCGGTCGGCGTCCCCGAGGGCGGGGTCGCCCTCGTCGAGGCCGAGGCCTTCACCGTCGACCTGGCCGCGAAGAAGGTCCACCGCGACGGCCGGGACGTCCGGCTCACGCCCACCGAGTGGCACCTCCTCGAAGTCCTCGTCCGCAACGGCGGCCGCCTGGTCGGCCAGAAGCAGCTCCTCCAGGAGGTCTGGGGCCCCTCGTACGGCACCGAGACCAACTACCTCCGGGTGTACATGGCGCAGCTGCGCCGCAAGCTGGAGCGCGACCCGTCCCACCCGCGCCACTTCGTCACCGAACCGGGCATGGGGTACCGCTTCGAACGCTGAACCGGGCGCCGTACGGAGGGGCGCCCCGGGCCCCCTCCCGTGACGGTGGCGGCCGGTACGCTTTCTGTATGAGTGCTGCACCGCGTACAGAGAAGCCGGCCGGCAGGTTCCGCCGGATGCTCGACCGGCTCTCCTCCTCTCCCGAGGACCTGGAGTCCGAGGAGCTCCAGGAGGACGCCCAGGCGTCGGGGTGCACGCGTATCTCCGAGTGCTCCGACCGCCAGATAGTCAAGGTGACTGGTACCTTGCGCACGGTCACGCTGCGCCCCCGGGCCGGTGTGCCCGCCCTCGAGGCCGAGCTCTTCGACGGAACGGCCCCGCTCGACGTCGTCTGGCTCGGCCGCCGCTCCATCGTGGGCATCGAACCGGGCCGCAAGCTGATCGCCTCCGGCCGCGTCTCCATGAGCCACGGCCGGCGGGTCCTCTTCAACCCCAAATACGAGCTCCGACCGCTCGGACAGGAGTAGCCGGTGACGTCCCTCGACAAGCCGACCAGCACGGACCAGGACGCCCAGGACGCCCGCGCCTCGAAGGAGGTCACCGAGGCCGCGCTGTTCGAGGCGTTCGGCGGCCTGCGGGGCATGGTCGAGACGGTCCTGCCCGGCCTGCTCTTCGTCACGATCTTCACGATCGACAAGGACCTGAAGACCTCGGCGATCGCCGCGCTCGGCGTCTCGCTGGCCCTCGTCGCCGTCCGGCTGATCCGCCGCGACACCGTCAAGCACGCCTTCAGCGGCGTCTTCGGCGTCGCCTTCGGCGTGGTCTTCGCGATGATGACCGGCAACGCCAAGGACTTCTACCTGCCGGGCATGCTCTACACGCTCGGCCTCGCCCTCGCGTACCTCGTCACCGCCCTCGCCGGAGTCCCCCTGATCGGCCTGATCCTCGGCCCGGTCTTCAAGGAGAACCTCTCCTGGCGCACCCGCAACCCGGGCCGCAAGAAGGCGTACACGAAGGCGAGCCTGGCCTGGGGCCTGATCCTGCTCGGCAAGTGCGCGGTCCTCTTCCCGCTGTACTGGTGGGCCGACCCGACCCGGTTCGGCTGGGTCTCGGTCGCCCTGAAGATCCCGCCGTTCCTGCTCGCGGTCTACCTCACCTGGGTGTTCCTGGCGAAGGCCCCGCCGCCGATCGACGTCTTCGCCGAGATGGAGGCGGAGGAGCGCGCGGAGAAGGCCCGCGAGGAGGCCGCGGCGGCCGAGGGCCGGCCGGAGGCCTGAGGCCGCCCGCCCCCGGCGCGTACACCGCGTACACCGCGTACACGAAGAAGGGCCCGGACCTGGTCACCAGGTCCGGGCCCTTCCCCGTACGACATGCGACATGCGACGTACGGGACGCATCGTGCGACAACCGGCCGTCAGGGCGTCTCGCGGCGCACCTGGAGCAGGTCCTCCAGCTGTTCCTCGCGGGCCTGCGCGGCCACGAACAGCAGCTCGTCACCGGCCTCCAGGGTCTCCTCGGCGCTCGGTGTGAGCACCCGCGAACCGCGGATGATCGTCACCAGTGAGGTGTCCTGCGGCCAGTCCACGTCCCCGACCGAGATGCCGGCGACGGCCGACTCCGGCGGGAGCGTCAGCTCGACCAGGTTCGCGTCGCCGTGGCTGAAGCGCAGCAGCCGGACCAGGTCGCCGACGCTCACCGCCTCCTCCACCAGGGCCGACATCAGGCGCGGCGTCGAGACGGCCACGTCCACGCCCCAGGCCTCGTTGAACAGCCACTCGTTCTTCGGGTTGTTCACCCGGGCGACCACCCGCGGCACGCCGTACTCGGTCTTGGCGAGCAGCGAGACGACCAGGTTCACCTTGTCGTCGCCGGTCGCCGCGATCACCACGTTGCAGCGCTGGAGCGCCGCCTCGTCCAGAGAGGTGATCTCGCAGGCGTCGGCGAGCAGCCACTCCGCCTGCGGCACCCGCTCCACCGAGATGGCGGTCGGCGCCTTGTCGACGAGGAGGACCTCGTGCCCGTTCTCCAGGAGCTCGCCCGCGATGGAACGGCCCACCGCACCCGCGCCCGCAATGGCGACACGCATCAGTGACCACCCTCCTCGGGGCCCTCGGCGAAGGCCTCCTCGACCTTCGCGATCTCGTCCGTACGCATCATCACGTGCACCAGGTCACCCTCCTGGAGCACCGTCTGCGACGAGGGGATGACGGCCTCGCCGAGCCGGGTCAGGAACGCGACGCGCACGCCCGTCTCGTCCTGGAGCCGGCTGATCTTGTGGCCGATCCAGGCCGGCGAGGTGTGCACCTCGGCGAGCTGCACCCCACCGCTCGGGTCCGTCCACAGCGGCTCGGCGCCCGAGGGCAGCAGGCGCCGCAGCATCTGGTCGGCGGTCCAGCGGACCGTCGCGACCGTCGGGATGCCCAGGCGCTGGTAGACCTCGGCACGGCGGGGGTCGTAGATCCGCGCCGCCACGTTCTCGATGCCGAACATCTCGCGCGCGACCCGCGCCGCGATGATGTTCGAGTTGTCGCCGCTGCTCACCGCGGCGAAGGCACCGGCGTCCTCGATCCCGGCCTCGCGCAGCGTGTCCTGGTCGAACCCCACGCCCGTGACGCGCCGACCGCCGAAACCGGACCCCAGGCGGCGGAAAGCCGTCGGGTCCTGGTCCACGACCGCGACCGTGTGCCCCTGCTGTTCGAGGGTCTGCGCGAGAGCGGCTCCCACTCGCCCGCAGCCCATGATGACGATGTGCACGTCCCCTTACCCCGCACTCCTGATCGCCCTGCTGACCTGCGAAAACAACCTGCTCACAACTTTCCTCGCCCGCTCCGCCCGGGCCGCGGCGGGCGACGCCCTGCCGGGTCGCCCGCTCCGAGCTTAAGCGGCAACGCTGGCGGGGACCGCATCCGAGGTGGTACTCAGGGAGATTCCGTGCGGGTCGGGGGTGCCGGTGCGCGTGGCTCTTTTCGAACGCTTACGATCCTCTCCGTGTCCAAACTGACCGACGTGCCCAAACGGATCCTGATCGGGCGGGCCCTGCGCAGCGACAAGCTCGGCGAGACCCTCCTCTCGAAGCGGATCGCCCTCCCCGTCTTCGCCTCCGACCCGCTGTCCTCGGTGGCGTACGCGCCCGGCGAGGTCCTGCTCGTCCTCTCCGTAGCCGGTCTGTCGGCCTACCACTTCAGCCCCTGGATCGCGTTCGCGGTCGTCGTCCTGATGTTCACGGTCGTCGCCTCCTACCGGCAGAACGTGCACGCCTACCCGAGCGGCGGCGGCGACTACGAGGTGGCCACCACCAACCTCGGCCCGAAGGCCGGGCTCACCGTGGCGAGCGCCCTGCTCGTCGACTACGTCCTGACCGTCGCCGTCTCGATCTCCTCGGGCATCGAGAACCTCGGCTCGGCCGTCCCCTTCGTCGTCGAGCACAAGGTGGTCTCCGCGATCGCGGTCATCGTGCTGCTCACCCTGATGAACCTGCGGGGGGTGAAGGAGTCCGGCACCCTCTTCGCCATTCCGACGTACGTCTTCGTCGCCGGCGTCTTCCTGATGATCGCCTGGGGCGCGTACCGGGGCGTCGTCCTCGGCGACACGATGAGGGCCCCCACCGCCGACTTCGAGATCAAACCCGAGCACCAGGGCCTGGCCGGCTTCGCCCTCGTCTTCCTGCTGCTTCGCGCCTTCTCCTCCGGCTGCGCCGCCCTCACCGGCGTCGAGGCCATCTCCAACGGCGTCCCCGCCTTCCGCAAGCCCAAGTCGAAGAACGCCGCCACCACGCTGGCGCTCATGGGCGGCCTGGCCGTCACCATGTTCTGCGGCATCATCTTCCTGGCCATGGCCACCGACGTGCGGATGGCCGAGAAGCCCGCCCACGACCTGATCCACAACGGCGTCCCGGTCGGCCCGGACTACGTCCAGGACCCGGTCATCTCGCAGGTCGCGGCCGCCGTCTTCGGCGACGGGACGTTCTTCTTCGTCGTCCTGGCCGCCGCCACCGCGCTCGTCCTCTTCCTGGCCGCGAACACCGCGTACAACGGCTTCCCGCTCCTCGGCTCGATCCTCGCCCAGGACCGCTACCTGCCGCGCCAGCTCCACACCCGCGGCGACCGCCTCGCCTTCTCCAACGGCATCGTGCTCCTCGCCGGCGCCGCCATCCTCCTCGTCTGGCTCTACGGGGCCGACTCGACCCGGCTGATCCAGCTCTACATCGTCGGCGTCTTCGTCTCCTTCACCCTCAGCCAGATCGGCATGGTCCGGCACTGGAACCGGCACCTGAAGACCGAGCGGGAGCCCGCCCAGCGCCGCCACATGATCCGCTCCCGCGCGATCAACGCCTTCGGCGCCTTCTTCACCGGCCTCGTCCTGGTCGTCGTCCTGGCCACCAAGTTCACCCACGGCGCCTGGGTCGCCCTGCTCGGCATGGTGATCTTCTACGGAACGATGACCGCGATCCGCAGGCACTACGACTCGGTGGCCGCGGAGATCGCCGCCGCCGAGGAGCGGCCCGACGAGTACGTGCGCCCCTCCCGGGTCCGCTCCCTCGTCCTCGTCTCCAAGCTCCACAAGCCCACTCTGCGCGCCCTGGCCTACGCCAAGCTCATGCACGCGAGCGAGCTGGAGGCGCTGACCGTCAACGTCGACCCGGCCGAGACGAAGGCGCTCAAGGAGGAGTGGGAGCGGCGCGGCATCAACGTCCCGCTCAAGATCCTCGACTCGCCGTACCGCGAGATCACCCGCCCGGTGATCGAGTACGTGAAGAGCCTGCGCCGCGAGAGCCCGCGCGACGCCGTCTCCGTCTACATCCCCGAGTACGTCGTCGGCCACTGGTACGAGCACCTGCTGCACAACCAGAGCGCCCTGCGCCTCAAGGGCCGGCTCCTCTTCACGCCGGGCGTGATGGTGACCTCGGTCCCGTACCAGCTCCAGTCCTCCGAGGTCGCGCGCAAGCGGGCCAGGAAGCGCCAGGAGTGGAACGCGCCGGGCGCGGTCCGCCGGGGCCCGGTCGAGAAGGGCCACAAGGAACCGGCCGGAAAGAACAACTGAGAAACACCAACTAGACTGGTGGGCTGCCGTCCGAACGGCAGCCCACACCCCTTCCCCTTGGAGCTCCCCGCCATGCAGAACACGCCTGTCTCGTCGCTGGTCGGGGAGGAGTACGAGGTCGAGGTCGGCCCGGTCGCCCACGGAGGCCACTGCATCGCCCGTACGGAGGCCGGCCGGGTCCTCTTCGTCCGGCACGCCCTGCCGGGGGAGCGGGTCGTCGCCCGCGTCACCGAGGGCGAGGAGACCTCCCGCTTCCTGCGCGCCGACGCGGTCGAGATCCTGGACCCGTCCAAGGACCGGATCGAGGCCCCCTGCCCCTTCGCGGGCCCCGGCAGGTGCGGCGGCTGCGACTGGCAGCACGCCAAGCCGGGCGCGCAGCGCCGCCTGAAGGGCGAGGTGATCGCGGAGCAGCTCCAGCGGCTGGCCGGGCTCACCCCGGAGGAGGCCGGCTGGGACGGCACGGTCATGCCGGCCGAGGGCGACAAGCTGCCCGCCGGCGAGGTCCCGCAGTGGCGCACCCGCGTCCAGTACGCGATCGACCCCGAGGGCCGCGCGGGCCTGCGCAAGCACCGCTCCCACGACGTCGAGGTCATCGACCACTGCATGATCGCGGCGGAGGGCGTCTCGGAGCTGGGCGTCGAGAAGCGCACCTGGGAGGGCATGGCCTCGGTCGAGGCGATCGCGGCCTCGGGCTCGAACGACCGCCAGGTCATCCTGACCCCGCGCCCGGGCGCCCGGCTTCCGCTGGTGGAGCTCGACAAGCCGGTCTCGGTGATGCGGGTCGACGAGAAGGACGGCGGGGTCCACCGGGTCCACGGCCGCGCCTTCGTCCGCGAGCGCGCCGACGAGCGCACCCACCGGGTGGGCAGCGGCGGCTTCTGGCAGATCCACCCGAAGGCCGCCGACACCCTGATGAAGGCCGTCATGCAGGGCCTCCTGCCGCGCAAGGGCGACACCGCCCTGGACCTCTACTGCGGCGTCGGCCTCTTCGCGGGCGCCCTCGCCGACCGGGTCGGCGACCAGGGCGCGGTCCTCGGCATCGAGTCCGGCAAGCGCGCGGTGGAGGACGCCCGCCACAACCTGCAGCACTTCGACCGGGTCCGCATCGAACAGGGCAAGGTCGAAGCGGTCCTCCCGCGCACGGGCATCACCGAGGTCGACCTCATCGTCCTCGACCCCCCGCGCGCCGGCGCCGGCAAGCAGACCGTCCACCACCTCGCGGGCCTCGGCGCCCGCCGCATCGCCTACGTCGCCTGCGACCCGGCGGCCCTGGCCCGCGACCTGGGCTACTTCCGGGAGCGGGGGTACCGGGTGCGGACGCTGAGGGCGTTCGATCTGTTTCCGATGACGCACCATGTGGAGTGCGTGGCGATCCTTGAGCCCGCCGAAAAGGGCCGCTGACCTGGCGTTTCTCCGAGTGTGCGTTAGGGGCGTTACGTGCGTCAGGTGCGATATCTCGACGCATGTTCGAGGCATGCTCGACGCATGTGACGCACGTTTGACGCACGGACGACCCCCTGCCTGACGGGACGTCATGTGCGGTTAAAGGCTGCCATTCGGTGCACTCGCTGTTGTGGAGCCGGTTCTTGCGGTGGGGTGGCGTGGCGCCGTGCCACTTCCCGGGCCTCGAAGTGCCTGAGACGGTTGGCTTCGGCGTACTGGATGCCGGTTTCTTCCATGGCCGCTTCCCAGGGGACGTGCTTCTGACGCGCCGCTTTGATTTTGTCGAGACGTCTGCGTTCGGACCGGCGCCGGCGAGTGGCTCACCCTCGCCGACGAGTCCAGCCCCTGGCGATGCCCTCACCGCATATCTCCGCCCGGCAGCCCGGTAGGAGCAGTGAACCAGGGCCGACAGGCCGTTCCGATGTCGCTCTGCCCCATGGGCCGACGGCCTCAGGCCGTGACCCGTTCGGGGAGGAAGGGGCTCGGGATGCCGTGCCAGGAGACGCGCAAGGCGTCCCTTGCCCGCGTGCAGGCGACGAACAGCAGACTCAGTTCGCCCATGAGATCCTCCCGGTGCTGCTGGGGGTCGACCTCCTCCGGGGTGAGGGCGCTCTGCATCGGCACGACCGTGTCGCTCACGCCGGCGACGGCGACGCAGCGGAATTCGAGCCCCTTCATTCGATGCATGGTCCCGATCCGGACTCCGTCGCCGACCGCCGCCGACGCCCCCAGGACGAGCGAGGGAATCCCCGCCTGCTCCAAGGCCTGGGCGATGTCCTTGCCCAGCTGGACGTAGCGCACGGCGACACCGATCTCGTGCGGCGCGACCCCCGTCCCGATCCACTCCGAGATCCGGGTGACCAAGCCCGCGATCTCCTCCGGCTTGGTGGCTGCGCCTCCGAGTTCCGGCCTGGCGCCCCGGTACGCGGACCGGTAGCCGACGAGTGAGTCCTGCCCGCCGTCCATGTCGTCCACGCTCGCGTCCGCCAGGAGCCGGGTCGACCAGGTCAGGATCTCCTTCGTCGTGCGGTAGTTGATGCGCAGCCGGGTCGACCGGCCGGCCACCGAGATGCCGAGACCGCGCAAGGACACCCGGTTCCCGTAGATCCGTTGGTGGGTGTCGCCCGCGATGAAGAGGTCGTTCGGCCCCGGGGCGACCAGAGCGCGCAGCATGCGCCACTGGGCGGGGTGGAGATCCTGCGCCTCATCGATCACCACATGGCGGAAGGGGCGGTCCCCGCCTCGGTCCTGAAGGATGCGTGCGGCCTCCGCGCACACCTGGAGGAAGGTCCACTCGTCGGCCCGGCGCAGTTCCTGGGTGAACGCTTCGACGGCGCGCCATACCTGGGCCCGCTTGAGCGGGCTGAGCGCGGCTCCGCGTCCGGAGCGGGAAGCCTTCAGGTACGTCTCCGGCGACCGGAGGTCCTGGGCCAGGATGACGTGCCGCCATTCCTGGTCGAGGAAGACGTCGGGGAAATCGATCTCCAGCCTCTGGGCTGTCCGGCTCCAGCGGGTGAGGATCTCCTTCTGCGCGGCCACCAGCGCCAGCGGTGCGCCGCGGTCCTCCCGGACGATCTGGTTGGCCAAGGCGTCCACGTTGACGACCCGGATCTTCGCCCGCAGTGCGGGCTCGGGGATCAGCAGTTCGAGGTTGCTGCGCAGGTCGGCCGCGAGGTCGCGGGTGAAGGTGGTCAGGAGGATCGACTCGTCGGGTGCGTCCGCCGGCAGCTGCTGGGCGAGGTGCAGGGCGCGGTGCAGGGCGACCACAGTCTTCCCGGTGCCGGGGCCGCCGGTGACGCGTGCCGGACCCGTGTACGAGGAACGGTAGGCGAGTTTGCGCTGGCTGGGGTGGAGGAAGATCCGCCAGGCGTCGAAGGGCCGGGACAGGATGTCCGTCAACTCGTCGGGGCCGGAGACGAGCGCGATGCGCCCCTGGGACCGTGCCATGGCCGCGGAGAACTCGTCCTGCTCGACCGGGGCCGCGGACGGCTCGGTCCGTGGCGCCCGGGCCTCGCGCGGGGCCGCGGAGCGCTGCTCCAGCTGTACGGCGACGACCTCGCGCCACACGTCCTCCGGTGTCATGCCCGCCGCAAGCCCGGCCAGTACGTCGTACTGCTGCTCGGGCAGGACCTTGTGCAAGGCGTCGAGATGGGCCTCGGTGCCGAGATGCCGGACCAGGGGAAGCAGATCGGCGTCGATGCCCAGCTTGATCAGGTCCTTGTCGGCGACCTCTCCGAACAGCTGCCCGGTTTTATCGGCGGCACCGGGCCGGTCGCCCGGAAGGGCGTCGATGCCCGCCGTCACGCGTTCCAGAGCGACGTCGTCACGCAACTCGATGCCGTGTGTGGCCGAGTTGACGGTCGCCCGGTGCTTGACCGCCCAGGCGATGGCGTCGTCGTGAGGCATGACCTTGAGCAGGAGGAAGCTGTCCCCCACCTCCGGGGCCAGCACCACACCGCGCATGAACTGGTTGATGCGGATGGTCCGGATGCGCGGGTCGCGGGACTTCTCCAGCTTCTCCAGGTGCAGGCCCGCGTGCCGGTGCTCCCGGAACTTGTCGAAGACCTCGTGCACACGTTTCTGGACAGGCTTCTCCAACTTGGCGAATTCCAGAAGGAAGTCCTTGTGGATTCCCAGTGTCGCCATGGCGCGCCCCCGGTCGTACAGTCGTCGATTCTGCTGATCACCGTACCCGGGTACGGCACAATGGCGGGCCGACGGGCAAGAGTCGGCGAGGGGATGGGCGTGCACGCTCAGGAGACGACGTTCAGCAAGCTGGTCCACGGCGAGACGCAGTTCCAGGTTCCGCTGTACCAGCGCACCTACACCTGGCAACGTGACGAGCTGCGGCAGTTGTGGGACGACGTGCTGGAACTCGTCGAGGACAAGCTGGAGGACAGGGAGCCGGCGGCTCACTTCCTCGGGTCGGTGGTGCTCGCCCCCGAGCGGGTCGCGGCGGGTGGGATGCAGCGCTGGCTCGTCGTGGACGGTCAGCAGCGGCTGACCACGCTGATGCTCGCCTTCACCGCCCTGCGGGACCGCCACCGGGCCCGGGGGCGGGAGAAGAAGGCGGCTCGCATTCACGACCTCATCCTGGTCAACGGTTACCAGGACGGGAACGACCACTACCGTCTCCTGCCGACGCAGGCCGACCGTGAGGCGTTCGTCGCCTGTGTGGAATCGCTCCCCACCGCCGGCGGTCCCGGCAACATCGGTGGCGCGTACCGGTTCTTCCTGGCGGCTCTGACCGAGGGCGAGGAGCGCATCGGCGAGGAATGGACCGGCGCCGTGGAGTCCGTGCTCAGGAACTTCCTCTCCATCGTCTCGATCACCGCCGCCGAGGGCGACAACGTGTACCGGATCTTCGAGTCCATCAACAACACGGGTGTCGGCCTCAGCCAGAGCGATCTGCTGCGCAACTACCTCTTCATGTGCCTCCCCAAGCGCGGCGAGGCCGTCTACCGGACCTTGTGGCTGCCGATGCAGGAGCTGCTCGGTCCGGCCAGGCTGGAGCTGCTCGTCTGGCTCGACCTGGTCGTCGACGGTGACAACCGGGCCAAGCAGAGCGAGATCTACCGGGACCAGAAGAGGCGTCTCGAGCCGATCAGTTCGGACGAGGACGCACTGGAGGCGGAGGTCTCGCGGCTGTACGTGCGGGCCGGTCGCCTCATGCGGATCGTCGAGCCGTCGCGGGAGAGCGACCCCGGTCTGCGCGAGGTCCTGGAGCGGCTCGCCCGCTGGGGCGGCCAGACCCACTACCCGCTCGCGCTCCAGCTGCTCGACCGGCTGGACCAGGGGGACTGCGACCCCAAGGAGGCGACCGCGGCTCTCGCGTACGCCGAGAGTTACATGGTGCGTCGTCTATTCGCCGGCAACTCCACCACGGGCAACAACCGCACCTTCATGGAACTGCCCAAGGAGGTGGAGAAGGAGCTGGAGAACGGGCGCTCGCTCGCGGACGCGGTGCGACGCGCCCTGTCCGCCAAGACGGGGACACGGGTCTGGCCCTCCGACGCGGTGACGCGGGAGTCGATCCGCAGCCGCCCCTTCTACAAGTCGGGGCGTTCGCACCAGCGCTTCGAGATCCTGCGCCGCTTCGAGGAGAGCTACGCCGCCAGCGAGCCCGTCGACTACGGCAAGGCGAAGCTCACCGTGGAGCACGTGCTGCCGCAGCACCCCGCCCAGCAGTGGTTCGACCTCCTCGCGGAGGAGGCAGGGGAGACCGAGAGCCCGGAGGAGCTGCACACCCAGCTGGTCCATACCCTCGGCAACCTCACGCTCTCCGGCGACAACACCCGCCTCTCCAACCATCCCTTCCACCGCAAGCAGCAGATCCTCGACTCCAGCGCCCTGCGCATGAACCAGCGCATCGCGGCCCAGGAGCGCTGGGGGAGGGCGGAGATCCTCGCGCGCGCCGAGGAGATGAGCGACCGGGCCGTGGAGCTGTGGCCCGGTCCCATCGACGGGGTGGTCCACGCGGACGCCGAGTGGGTCGGCTGGGGAGAGCTCCGTCAGGCACTGATGAACATGCCGGCAGGTACGTGGACGACGTACGGCGACCTCGCCGCCCTCATCGGCACCCATGCCGTCGCGGTCGGCAACCACATCAGCACCCGTCCCGCGCTGCACGGGGCCTATCGCGTGCTGATGGCCGACGGCAAGATCTCGCCCGGTTTCCGCTGGTCCGAGGGACAGGAGGACGGGCCCGATCCGCGGAGCGTTCTGGAGTCCGAGGGCGTTCCGTTCGACGAGTGGGGGCGCGCTCGCCGGGCCCATCGACTCACGGCAGGGGACCTGGCCGCTCTGGTGGGCAAGGACGACTTCGAGGACGAGACGCCGCCTCGAACCGATGAGGGGGCAGGAGACTCCGGGGGCGTTGGCGACGGGGAGACCGCGGCGGTGCGCTTCGAGAGGCTGTTGCGCGACAACCAGACGCCCGGCACGGCGGAGGGAGTGCTCGCGAGCCTGCGGTTCTGGGAGGAGCAGGGCGGCTCCCTCGACTACGGGAAGAAGAGCGAGACCAGCTGCTTCCCGATGCTGTCCCTGGGCGGCGCTCGCGCCCGATCACTCTGGCCCCTGGCCCTGTATCCGGTGACCGGCACCGCCGAGGTGGTCTTCCAGCACCTGAAGCGCCGGCCGCCCTTCGACGACGAGATGCCGCGGCGCGAGCTGATGGCACGACTGAACGAGGTGGAGGGCGTCGACCTCGCGGAGGCGAAGCTGGACCTGCGTCCCTCGTTCCCGCTGGAGGTCTTCGCCGACCACGGTGAGGAGCTGCGCGGCGTCCTGGAGTGGTTCGTCCACACGGTCGCGCTCGCGGAGGCCCGCCGACCCGTCGATGACGCTCCCGACGGTCCCGCGTGAACCCGCCCGACGGGACCTGACACAGTCGAGGGCCCTGGCCGGATCTGCCTTTAACGGAAGATCACTGCTCGGTTACTCTGCCGGGCAGTGATCGGTGTCACTCCGGGCGTGGGCGCGTGGCGGGTGGCCTGCGACCGGAGCGCGGGGGCGGATGGAGCACAACAACCACCAGGGCTGGTACGGGGAGACCTTCGTGGCCGCCATCGCCGCCGCGGCGGGTTTCCAGGTGGCCGTGCCCTATCCGGACATCGGCAAGGACATGATCCTCGGGCGGGATCACGAGGATCCCGAGCTCGACGTCCAGATCGCCCTTCAGGTGAAGACCCGGAGGATCGGCGAAATCACGCTCACCGGATCCGGGGTCTGTATCACTCTGCCGATCGACCAGTTCAAGCGCCTGCGGGGGCGTCGGCAGGTGCCCTGCTACCTGGTGATCGTCCTGGTACCGAGAGACCCCGCCGACTACATCAGTGTGAGCGTGCCCGAGTTGACCCTGAAGCACTCGGCGTACTGGGTCTCGCTGGAAGACCGCCCGCTCCCGATTCAGCAGGGACAGAAGAGTGTCACCGTCACTGTCCCGAGGGAGAATCTGCTTACGGTCGACGCACTGCACGAGTTCTTCCACAGGGCGTGCGAGGAGGTGCCCGCACCATGACGGCAGTAGGGGTGCCCGAGCGTGAGTTGGAGCGGCTGCGGCCGCGCGACGTGGAGCGGTATCTGTACCAGAGAGGCTGGCGCCCGGGCGGCCGTGTCCGCTACAGCGCCCGCTGGGAACGAGAGTGGGACGGCCGGCCCTGGCGCGTACTGCTTCCCCTGGACCGCGAGCTCGCCGACTACGCGGACCGCATGGCCGATCTGATTGGCGTGCTCGCCGAGCTGGAGGGGCGGCCCCCGGCCGCCGTCCACCAGGACCTGACCCTGTCCGGCCTCGACGTGCAGTACATCCGGACCATGCCGCGCACACCGTCGGGCACCATTCCGGTACAGGCCGCGGTGCTCGCGGTCACCAGTGCGCGGGACCTGCTGATGGCGGCCGCGTGCGACACCGTCCTGGACGGACCGCGCCTGGTCCATCCGCGGCGCAAGCCCCAGCGGGCCAAGGACTTCGTCGACAGCGCCCGATTCGGCCCGTCGGCGCCGGGAAGCTACGTCTTCCAGGTCCAGGTGCCGCTGCCGGAGGCGGCGGCGTCGCAGGGACACCTCTTCGAGGACGAGCCCGAGTGGGACATGGCGCCGGAGCCGTTCGCCCGTAAGGTCTCGCGCCGGATGTACGGGGCGGTGTCGGCCGCGCGCTGGGCAGTGGGGCTCGCCGACAGCCGAGACGACTCCGCCCCGTTCGCGGCGGGCGCCCGCGTCGGCATCTCGGCGGACCTCTGCGAGGCCCTCGCCGGCATGGGCGGTCACGATGGGCGGGACTCTCCGGCGCTCCACGGCTTCTCCCTTTCGTTCGCCTGGTCTCCTGCCTGGCCGGCTCCCGCCGACACCCACCCCGTGTCGTTCTCCCCGAGAGACGTCCAGGTCCTGCGTGAGGGCGCACAGGACCTCCGCCGCCAGGAGCCCGAGCGCGGCGTGACGATCGTGGGCCGGACCACGAAGCTCAAGCGCGCCGCCGACATCGGTCCCGGCGACGTGACCGTCGTGGCCCGGCTGATGCGGGAGAACGGCGACCTCGTCGGTCAGGAACGGCAGATCCACATACACCTCACGGAAGCCGAGTACGACCGCGCCACCGACGCCCACCGGGACCGGCGGGACCTTCGGATCGAGGGCGATCTGACACGGCGCGGCAACTACCACGAGCTGACCCGGATCACCGGCTTCGACGTGCTGTGACAACACCGGTACGCCGGGTGTCCGGCCGTGCCGGAGTGGGCCCGGTGGGCCGCCGCCCACGTGTTTGAATGGCTGTGTTTGACGTGTTCGCCCAGGCCGGGGCGGTAAGAGGAGTGCGGAGAGCGATGACGACGCCGACCACCGACCTGGCGGGTGTGGCACAGCGGGCGGTCCGCCGCAGCGCCGAGGCCGGCGACGAGCGGGCGGTCCCCGAGATCGGCGACCTCGTCGAGGTCCGGGGCCTGCGCTGGGTCGTGGCCGAGGTCGACCGGGGCGGGGCGGACACGGGCGGGACCGGCAGGCCCGGCGCGGGCTCGCTCGTGACCCTCAACAGCGTCGAGGAGGGCCGCTACAACGACACCCTCTCCGTCATCTGGGAGGTCGAGCCGGGGCGGCGAAGGCTGCCCGCCGGCTCCCTCCCCGACGTCTCGGCCGGCAAGTTCGACCCGCCGGAGCGTCTCGCCGCCTTCCTCGACGCCGTCCGCTGGTCGGCGGTCACCTCGGCGGACGTGCGGACGCTTCAGGCGCCCTTCCGGTCCGGCGTCGCCATCGAGCCCTACCAGCTCGAACCGGTGTCCCGGGCTGTCGCGGCGCCCCGCGTGAACCTGCTCCTCGCCGACGACGTCGGCCTCGGCAAGACGATCGAGGCCGGCCTCGTCGCCCTTGAGCTGATGCTCCGCAACCGGGCCCACAAGATCATGATCGTCTGCCCGGCCGGTCTCACCGTGAAGTGGCGGGACGAGATGGCCGAGAAGTTCGGCCTGGACTTCACGGTCATCGACTCCGAGCGCAGCGCCGAGGTCCGCCGCACCCACGGAAGCGCCGCCAACCCCTTCAACATCTACCCGCTGTCGATCGTCAGCCTCCCCTGGCTGCGCGGCGCCAAGGCCCAGCGCCTGCTCTCCGAGGTCCTGCCCGCCCAGGACTCCGACACCGCCGTACCCGCCAAGCGCCCCTTCGACCTGCTGATCCTTGACGAGGCGCACCACGTGGCCCCCTCCGCGCCCAAGCAGCTGTACCCCGTCGACTCGCAGCAGACCAAGCTGATCCGCCGTCTCGCCCCGTACTTCGAGCACCGGCTCTTCCTGTCCGCCACCCCGCACAACGGCTACCAGGAGTCGTACACCGCCCTCCTCGAGATCATCGACGGCCAGCGCTTCGCCCGGGGCGTCGAGCCCGACCCGGAAGCGGTCAAGGACACGGTCGTCCGCCGCCTCAAGGACGACATCCGCGACCCGGAGACCGGCGAACGCCGCTTCCTGAAGCGCGGGACCAAGGCGCTGCCCGTCGACTACACCGAGGACGAGCGGCGCATCCATCAGCTCCTCAAGGAGTACGCCGCGCTGCGCCGCGCCAAGCTCGGCACCCGCTTCAAGGGCGGACGCAAGGCCGCCGACCTCGTCACCCTGCTCCTGAAGAAGCGCCTCTTCTCCTCCCCGGACGCCTTCGCCCGCACCATCGAGGTCTACCTGGAGACCCTGCGGACCAGGAAGCAGGAGGCGGCCGAGGAGATCGAGGACTGGCAGGAGACCTTCTTCGACGACTACGCGGACTACGACGACGAGCCCCTGGCGGACGCCGAGGACGACGCCATCGCCCGCGCGACCACCCTCCAGCCCGGCACCGACGGCGACGAGGCGGGCCTCCTGGAGCAGATGCGGGAGTGGGCCGTCCGCCACCAGGCCCAGGCCGATTCCAAGGCCCGCGAACTGATCGGCTACCTCAAGGCACAGTGCCTGACCGCCGACGGCGGGCACTGGCTCAACGAGCGCGTGGTCGTCTTCACCGAGTACCGCGACACCCAGATCTGGCTCCAGAACCTCCTCCGCGACCACGGCCTCGGCGGCGACCGCGTCGCCCTCCTCCACGGCGGCATGAACGCCGAGGAACGCGAGCGGCTCCGCCTCGCCTTCCAGGCCGAGCCCACGGAGAACGACGTCCGCATCCTGCTGGCCACCGACGCCGCCGGCGAAGGCATCGACCTCCAGCGGCACTGCCACCGCCTGGTCAACTACGACATCCCCTTCAACCCCAACAAGCTGGAGCAGCGGATCGGCCGCATCGACCGCTACGGCCAGACCGCCGCGCCGCAGATCGTGCACTTCGTCGGCAGCGGCTTCGACAAGACCCTCGACACCTACGACGCCGACCTCGAATTCCTCGCTCGCGTCGCCACCAAGGTCGCCCGCATGGAAGAGGACCTGGGCAAGGTCAACGCCGTCCTCGCCGAGGCCGTCCAGCGGCGGATGACCGGCGACCTCGGCGCCGACTTCGACGTCGACCGGGCCGAGATGTACGCGAACAGGAAGGCCCGGCGCGGCGGCAACGTCGTCGCCGAGCGCGACGCCCAGGCCCAGGCCCAGCGCCTCAAGGAGCAGGTCGAGGCCACGGTCGACACGCTCGGCATCACCCCGGGCAGGGTGGCCCGGGTCGTCTCCACCGCCCTCCCGCTCGCCCGCCAGCACGACATCCGCCCGGTCCCCGACGAGCGGGGCCGTGCGGACGGCTTCTACGAGGTCCCCACGCTCACCAGCTCCTGGGAGCGCGCCACGCAGGGCCTGGCGGACAAACTGCGCCCCGAGATCCAGCGCCCCATCACCTTCGACGCGGCCTCGGCGAAGGGTCGCGACGACGTGGTCCTCGCCCACCTCGGCCACCCCCTGGTCTCCATGTCCACGCGCCTGCTGCGCGCCGCCGTGTGGAACAAGAACCAGGCCGGCCTCGCCCGGGTCGCCGCTGTCGTCAGCGACCACCCCGAGCTGGAGACCACCCTCGTCGGCGCGTTCGCCCGCTTCGTCCTCGTCGGCGCGGACGGCATCCGCCTCCACGAGGAGGTGCTCCAGGCCGGCGGCTGGCTCCGCGAGGAGGCCGGAGCCCCGGCCCGCTTCAGCCGCCTGGAGAAGGTCACCACGGTCCGCGAGATCCTCGACGACGCCCTCACCGACTCCACCCAGGCCTCCCCGCTGCTCCGCGACCGGCTCACCGCGGCCTGGCCCCACGTGGGCGAGGGCCTCGTCTCCTCGCTGGAGTGGCGCGCCCGCAACCGCCAGACCGCCCTGGAGAGCCGACTGGAGAACCGCCGCCGCGACGAGGCGGAGCGGATCTCCGCCCAGATCGACCGCTTCCGCGACTCCCTGCGAGCCGCCATCGGCAGGACGGACACCGAGGAGGGCCAGCTGGAGCTGGAGTTCGAGGAGGCCGAGCAGCAGCGCCGCGACCGCGAGAACTGGGAGCGGCGCGTCCACGCCCTGGAGAGCGAGAAGGAGCGCGAACTCGCCTCCGTCGCCGCGCGTTACGCGGACCCCAAGCCGCTCCTCTTCCCCGTCGCCGTCGTCTTCGTCGTTCCCCGCCGGGAGGCCGTCAAGTGAGCACCAACCGTACGAACGGCGCCGGCGGCCGGGGCCGCGCCCGCGGCGGAGCCTTCCGCCCTGCGGCTCCCGACGGCAAGCAGCAGCACCTCGGCTGGCTCAGCCTGGTCGACGTGTCCGGCCCCTTCCTCACGCTGCCCGTCCTTCTCAAGGCCTGGCCGCAGCTCGACGCGATCGACAAGCCCCTGCGGACGAGCCTCCGCTACGAACACGGCGTCTGGCTCTCCGACCCGGTGGCCGGCCAGGAGGCGTGGACCGCCTTCGTCCTCGGCGAACTCCTCGGCTGGGGGGACGCGTTGCGGACGGGCGAGAGCCTGACCGAGCCCCTCGCCGTCGACATCCCGGAACACGACGGCGAGCGGGTGGCCCCCACCTTCGCCCTCCTGGAGCCCGGCAGCACGGCCACCGACACGGCCTCCCTGGTCGCCGACTGCGCGATCCTCGGCCTGTCCGTCCCCGCCGGCCAGCACCCCGCCAAGCGCGTTCCCACCTCCACCTGGTCGGCCACCCCCATCGACCGTATGGCCCACCTCTGCCGCCACCACGGCATCGAGCTCGGCCTCGTCACCGACGGCCGCTGGTGGGCCCTGGTGTGGGCGCCGCGCGGCGGCGTCACCACCTCCGCCGTCTTCGACACCGTCGACTGGCCCGCACCCGCCGAACGCGTGGTCGTCCGCGCCTTCCGTTCGCTCCTCAGCCGCCGCCGCTTCTTCTCCGTCGAGGACGACGAGATGCTGCTGCCGCTCCTCCGCGAGTCCCTGGACAGCCAGGAAGACGTCACCGACGCCCTCGGCGTCCAGGTCCGCCAGGCCGTCGAACTCCTCGTCGAGGCCATCGGCCGCGCCGACATCAACGAACGCGCCGAAGGCCGCCGCGGACTCGCCGAGGTCCCCGCCCACGACGTCTACCGGGGCGCCGTCGCCATCATGATGCGCGTCGTCTTCCTCCTCTTCGCCGAGGAACGCGGTCTCCTCCCCAGCGACAACGAGCTGTACGTCCAGTCCTATTCGGCCGGCCGGCTCAGCAAGGACCTCGAGGACCGTGCCGCCGAGACCACCGAGGAGGACCTGGAGCTCTCCTGGGCCGGTTGGCACCGGCTCATCGCCCTCTTCAACGCGGTCTACGGCGGGGTCGACCACCCGTCGCTGCCGATGCACGCCTACGACGGCTCGATCTTCGACCCCAACGCCTTCCCCTGGCTCGAAGGCCGCGGCACGGGCGCCGACGACCCCACGGACCCGCTCCCGATCGACGATCGGACCGTGCTCCACATGCTCCAGTCCGTCCAGTACGTCTCGATCGGGACGGGTAAGAAGCGCGAGCGCCGCCGCCTCACCTTCCGCACCCTGGACGTCGAGCAGATCGGCTACGTGTACGAGGGCCTGCTCTCCTACCAGGGCCGACGCGCCGAGGACACGATCGTGGGCCTGGCGGGCAAGCCGGGTCTGGAGGCGGAAGTCCTCCTGACCCGCCTCGAGTTGTTGGCCCGCACGCACGGGGACGGCCTGGGCGCGGCTTTGGCGGACGAGTACAACAAGACGACCGGTCTGGGCGCGGCGGCCAAGGTGACCAAGGCGCTGGCCCCTTTGGACGAGCCGGCACTTGGCGAGGCCCGGCGCAAGCTCCTCGCCGCGACCGGCGGCGACGCGGAGCTCACCGAGCGGCTGCTCCCCTTCCAGGGCATCATCCGCCCGGACCTGCGCGGCCTCCCGGTCGTGATTCAGTCCGGAGCCTTGTACGTGACGGAGTCCTCGCTCCGCAAGAACACGGGCACGCACTACACCCCGAAGACCCTGGCCCAGCAGGTCGCGGACGGGGCGCTGGAGCCGCTCATCTACGAGTACGGCCCGCTGCAGACGGCGGACAGGACCCAGTGGCGCCCGAAGCCGTCGAGCGAGCTGCTGAAGCTGAAGGTCGCGGACATCGCGATGGGCTCGGCGGCGTTCCTGGTGGCGGCGTGCCGCTACCTGGCGAACGCGCTGGTGGAAGCCTGGAGCCGCGAGGGTGACGCGCGGGCCGCCGCCTACCTGGAGGCGGCGGAGTCGCTGTCCGCCTCGGCGGTGGACGCGGAGGCGGACCCGGTGATGGTGGAGGCGCGGCGGCAGGTCATAGAGCACTGCCTGTACGGCGTCGACATCAACCCGATGGCCGTGGAGATGGCGAAGCTGTCGCTGTGGCTGGTCTCGATGGACCGGGAGCGCCCGTTCACGTTCCTGGACGACAGGCTGGTGGCGGGAGACTCGCTGCTGGGCGTCACATCCGTGGACCAGTTGGAGGCGATGCACCTGGACCCGGTGAGGGGGCGGAAGCTCCACGGGGACGGCATCGACTTCACGGGCGGCGTACGGCGGGTGGTGACGGAGGTCGCCGACGAGCGCCGCAAGCTGGCGGGCATCCCGGGGATGGGCCTGGAACAGCTGGTGGAGAAGCGCGCGATTCTGGCGTCTGTGAGGGAGAAGACCCGGCAGGCGAGCGTGTACGCGGATCTGGTGGTGGGCGCGGCGCTCGCGAGCGCGGGGCGCGGAGAGAAGGAGCAGGACCGCCTGTCGTTCGAGGCGGTGACCGCTGCGCACAACGTGGCGGACGCGCCGGAGGGTGACGCCGAGGCGGAGGAGCTGGGGGCTGCGGAGCGGCTGGCGCGGGGGTGGCTGGCTACGGGGCAACCGGAGGGCGCGTTCGACCGGGAGCCGGTGCACTTGCCGCTGGTGTTCCCGGAGGTGTGGGAGGAGCGGGGCGGGTTCGACGCGGTGGTGGGGAATCCGCCGTTCCTGGGTGGCAAGAAACTGACTGGGTCATTCGGGTCAGCCTATCGTGAGCATCTGGTTGGAGCGTTGGGAAATGATGCCCGAGGGAATGCCGACTTGGTGGCTTACTTCCTTCTGCGGGCGCATGTAATGTTGAATCAGGGTGGGCAAACCGGACTGATTGCTACGAACACGCTTGCGCAGGGTGACACGAGAGAGGTGGGGCTTGACCAGCTGGTTGCGGATGGGGTCGAGATCCGGCAGTCCGTGAAGAGCGCTCCGTGGCCTTCGCGAAGCGCGATGCTCGAGTACTGCGCGGTCTGGACGACTAGGGCTGAGATGGCTGAGGAGGTCTCGCGCTTTGCTGACGGAGTTTCGGTGGCCGGGATCACTCCGTCTTTGGAGGCCGCTTCCCGTGTAATCGGCTTTCCGGAACGCCTGGCCGAGAACCGGGCGATTTGCTTCCAAGGCGCTGTGATTCTTGGGGTTGGATTCACTATGGAACCGGAGGCTGCCCGGTTCCTGATCTCTGAGGATCCGCGATACGCCAACGTTTTGTTCCCGTATCTCAACGGACAGGACCTCAACTCAAGGCCGGACAGTTCGGCGAGTCGCTGGGTTATTGACTTCCATAACTGGCCGGAGGATGAAGCCAAGCAGTATGGCGTGGCCTATGAACAGGTTCGTCGGCTTGTGAAGCCTGATCGTGACCGCAGCAATCGAAAAGTCTACCGTGAGCGCTGGTGGCAGTTTGCTGAGCGAGGGCCGGCTCGATTGGAGGCTGTGAGTGGGCTCCGAAGAGTGCTTGCTATTGCCCTGGTGAGCAAGGTTGCGATGCCGGTCATGGCGCCGACAGGGCAGGTCTTCTCGCATATGCTTGGTGTATTCGCTTCGGATGACCCCGCGTTGCTGGCTCTGCTGAGCAGTGCCCCGCACTACTGGTGGTCTATCAGTCGCGGATCCACGATGAAGGGCGACCTCCGCTACACGCCCTCCGATGTGTTCGAGACCTTCGTGCGCCCCGAACTCACCCCCGCCCTCCGCGAGCTGGGTGACCAGCTCGACACCCGCCGTTGCGAGATCATGCTTCATCGCGGTGGGCTCACCGCCACCTACAACCTCGTCCACGACGAGACCTGCACCGACCCCGACATCGCCGAACTCCGCGAGATCCACCGCGCCATCGACGAAGAAGTTGCCCGCGCCTACGGATGGGACGACCTCCTCACCCAGCCCGGCGGGCTCGACCACGGTTTCCACGACACACGCCAGGGCCCCCGCTACACCGTCGGCCCCGTCGTCCGTCAGGAAATCCTCGACCGGCTCCTCGAAGAGAACCAGCGTCGCTACGCGGCCGAAGTCGCGGCCGGCCTGCATGACAAGAAGGGCGCCAAGAAGAAGGCGGCGGCCCCCGTCAAGCGGAAGCCGAAGCCTCCTGCCGAGGAACCGCCGAGCCTGTTCTGACCCGCAGAAGAAGGGTGGCGGCGTTCCAGGACGCCGCCGTCCCACCCTCACCCCGCACGCCCCCGCAACACCGACGCCAGCCGCCTCGCCACATCCGGCCGGCACCGCCCGAGGTCCACGAGCACGGGCCCGTACGCGCTGGCCAGGGACACGGCGTCCAGCCCCAGGGACGGCAGTAGCACGTCCACCTCCGTCAGCGCCTGCCGCAGTTCGTCCCGCGCGGCCCTCGCGTCCGCGATCGCTTCAACAGTCGTCCCCTGACTCGCCGTTCCCATAGTCCGCGCACCTTCCTCGTCGTCCGTGACTTCCCGTGACGATCATGGATGCGTATGGCTACGGCCACTAGGGGTAACGGTTTTCGGAACCACAGAGCGAAAACGGGGGACCGCCAGTGTCCGCACCGAAGGAACTCGACCCATCGGCCTCCCTCGCGGCCCTCTACGGCGCGAAGTTGCGCAAACTCCGATTGTGAGCCGGGCTCACCCAGCGCCAGTTAGGTGCCGAGGTCCCCATCACGCACAGCCGGATCGCTCAGTTCGAACTGGGCAACAAGGTCCCGCCGGAGGATGTGGACGCCAAGCTGGACAAGATCCTGGGTGCCGACGGTGACCTGACGGACCTATGGGGCCACATCCATCGGACGCCGTTCCCTGATTGGGTCAGTAAGTGCATGGCGCTGGAGCGCAAAGCGATCAAGAGGCTCAAGTACATGGCGCAGGCCGTGCCCGGCCTGTGGCAGACGGAGGCATACGCGCGCGCTCTGCTCCATACCAGCTGCCCCCGTGACACGGACGAGGAGATCGAGAAGCTCGTCATCGCGCGCATCGATCGGCAAGACATCATGCGTCGGAGTAGCCCACCGCTGTTCTGGTGCATCCTGGACTAGGCGGTTCTCCGACGCCCTGTGGGCTCCCCTGGCGTCATGTACGAGCAGCTTGCGTCGCTCATGAGCCTCGCGCGGTCACCGCATACGGTTCTTCAAGTGCTGCCGTTCAGCGCGGGGGAACATCCCGTCATAGGCGGCTCATTGACACTGCTCGGCTTCGGAAAAGGGCCGGATGTGGCGTACACGCAGAGCCCGCACTCCCGTGAACTCGTCGGGGGCCAGAACGAAGTGGCCGAATACGCACTCGCTTACGATCTGCTGCAAGCGAAGGCCCTCGCCCCCGAGTCGTCGCTGGATGTGAGCTGTTCCGTCATGGAGGAGTACTAAGCATGGCCGCACGCCGCGACCTGAGCGGCGCCGCGTGGCGCAAGAGCACCTACAGCAACGGGCAGGGCGGCGACTGCGTAGAGATCGCTGACAACATCCCCCCACATCGTCCCCGTCCGCGACAGCAAGAACCCCGTCGGTCCTGCCCTCCTCATTCCCGCCCCCGCCTGGGCTGCCTTCGTCGAGGCGATCAAGCACGCTTGATCCCCCACCGGGACGCGCTCCCGCGCGTCCCGGTCGCCCGCGTCACCCAAAGAAAGAGAACCGGGTGAGAACCTACCCAACCAATCCCCTTCCTCACTCGAACGGGTGACGGGTCGTCCGGAAACCGGACAGGTGCGGTACGGTCGGCCCCAACATAACCCCATACACGCATTCGGCCCCCGGCAGGACGGCAATCCTGACGAGGGCCTGACCGATCAGGAAGCGAGACCTTCCCGATGGCTGACCCGCAGTCTAACGCGGTCACATCCGCGTACCCCAAGCTCCCCGCCGACGCCCCGCCCTCCGGCGTGATCCACATCCGGCACCGCCACACCGAGCGCTTCACGGTCGTCGGCAACCACCTCGCCCAGCACGCCGAGCTCTCCGCCGCCGCGATCGGCATCGCCGTCTACATCCAGTCGCTCCCGGACGGCGTCTCCGTGACCGCCAAAGCCCTGGCGCTCCACTTCAGCGAAGGCGAGACGACCATCCGCCGGGCCCTGAACGAACTGGAGCGCGCCGGATACATCGCCCGCCCCCGCATCCCCCTCGGCAGCGGCAGGTTCGCCACCCGCACGCTCGCGTACGACAAGCCCGGCTGCGTACCGGAGCCGAGGCCGAAACCGGCCCCCGCGCAGGCTCCCGCGCCTGCCTCCGCCCCTGTGGCCCCACCCGCACCGAGCGATCCCCAGGCGCAGCCCCAGCCCTCGGCCCGTCCAGAGCCGCCGCAACCTCCCACCGGCCCCGCCGCCGACCTCCTCGCCCGCCTCCGCCTCGCCGACCCCCGGCTGCTGCTCTCCGCCGGAGACGTCCAGCGCCTCGCGCCCGCCGTCGAGACCTGGCTCTCCCGCGCCGCGACGCCCGCCCAGATCACTCGGACCCTGACCGCGAACCTTCCGCCCGGGCCCGTACCGATCCACCACCCGGCCCGGTTCCTGGAGTTCCGGCTCGGCCATCTCCTCCCGCCGCCCCTGCCCGCGGAGGAGCCACGGCCGTCCGGCCCCGCGCCCCTCGTCACCTGCGACGGCTGTGAGCGGGCCTTCCGCAGCCACGACCCGGACGCCTCCTGCGGGGACTGTCGAGAGGCCGCCGCGTGAATCAGGCCCTGTCCACGACCGCCAGGTGATGGCGCAGCTCGTCGGCCACTCGCTCCGCATCGCCCGCACCCGGCAGGCGCCAGTCCGTCTCGATGCCCTGGTCCACGGCCGCCTCGCTGCTGAAGCGGATCAGATCGGGAGCGGGCAGGTGGTCGTCCCGCAGCCAGATCAGGAAGGGCGCGGCCTCACCGGCCGTCGTGTCGGCCAGCACCACGCAGTCCCGCCCGTGGACGGTGGCCGTGCCGTCGTACTCGGCGCCGTCGTCGGTGGCGGCCCAGAAGGAGAGGTACGGCTCGCCCTGATGGGTGTGGTCCTGACGGACCTTGTAGCGGGCCTCGGTGAACGACTGCCGCAGCGCTTCGCCCAGACCGGCGAGGTCCAGGGACCAGGCGTGCGGCTGCCGTTCCGGCGCGTAGAAGAGAAAGGTGGTCCGGTCGTCGTCATCGTGCGCCACGGGCAGGTCCTTAGGGGAGGGGGCGGTATGGGGAAACGGGAAGGGGAACGGGGCGGGCTCGGGGTCGGCGAACCCGGTGTCACTTCACATAGCGGGCGGTACCGGGCACCTGCTGGAGGGCCATGAGCGTCTGCCAGTAGGGCACGGCCTCCTTGTCGTTGGTGACGATCTCCAGGCCCCGGATCTGGTCGTGTTCGTTCATCGCCTGGCGGTACTTCTCGAGTTCACCCTCGTCCTTGCCGATGAGGACGTCCTTCTTGTTCCACTTCTTCGTCCCGTCCTCCTTGTACTCGTCCTCGATCTCGAACGTGGACTGGCGACGCCAGGTGCTCTTCCGGCAGTCGTCGTCGGCGTCCTTGACGTACTTGGCGTCCACCATCATCCCGTCGGCGGGCCGCATGCCGTCCGCGCCGATCGCGGGCTTCTCGTAGTCGGCGGGCAGGGGGATGATCCGCTCGGGGTAGCCGGCGATCCTCAGCTGGTAGGCGTTCTCCGGACTGGTGGCATCCGGCTTGCCCCCGAAGCCCGCCGGCTTCAGGCCGTTGACCCAGCCGACGAAGTCCTTCCGCTCCTCCGACGTGAGCAACCGTGGCGGAGGCGCCGCGGCCGGCGGAATCGGGTCCCGCCACGGGATGCCCGGATCGGGGTCCCGGTAGACCGCGGGCACGATCCCCGGCATCCCGCCGGTGTACGAGGCGAGGACGAGCGGCACAGGCACCGGTACCGGCACCGGAACGGGGATCAGCGGAGGCAGGAACGGCAGACCCGGTGCGCTCGGCCCCTTCCCGCCCTCCGGCAGCCGTACCCGCTTCTCGGCCGAGTCCAGGGCGTGCCCCACCTCGCCCAGACGACGGATCCACGGGTCGCCGAGGACGGCGTCGAGCAGACCTCCGTCGAAGCCGTTCCCGCCGAACATCGGGCTGTCCCAGGGCATGTCCATCGCGAAGAGGTCCAGCTTGTGCTGCCGGATCGCCGACTCGGCCGCTTCGACGTGCTCGGCGTACCGGTCGCAGGCCTTCGCGATCTCGTTGCAGGCGGCCACGAGGTTGGCGACGAGCGGTTCGTCCTCCTGGACCCGGCCGGGCGGGCAGGTCAGTCCGACGGACATCTTGAAGTACGTCCGGAAGGCGTCGGCGGCTTCACCCGAGTGCGCCTTGTCGGCCGTCATGGCCGATGCCTGGGCGTCCTCCAGGAACCGCAGCATCAGCCTGCCCCCGCGGCGCCAGGACCCCGCCACCTCGCGCAGCTTCTCGGGCGATCCGCGGTAGCGGTCGCTGCCGCCGCCGGGGGCGTACTGCTCGTACCACGCGGTCTCGCCGACCGTCTCCGGCAGCTCGCGGCCCAGGCCGAGGTAGTTCTCGGGACAGCCGTCCCCCGGGTCGCCCATGCCGGCGGTCAGATCGGCCTGCCTGCCGAGGAGCGCGGCCACGACCGCGCTCTCCTGGGCCATGAACTCACGGGCGTTGCGCATCAGCCCGCGGCCGGCCTCGCCGAGCACGTACGAGCTGGAGCCGATCTTGTCCAGCGTGGCGGCGGCCGCCGATCGATACACCTTCGCGAACGCGCGCCCCGCGTCGTCGTCCCCTGCCATCCCGCGCTGCCGGTCCAGCTCGTGGTACAGGGCGATGGCGGTGTCCCGAGCCCCCCGCATGGTGTCGGTCAGGCCCATCGCGCCCTTGATCATTCCCTCGGCGATGAACTTGAGGTGTGGCGCCAGTCCGCTCGTCACTTCGCCCCTCCCGTGCCCCGCGTCGCGGGTGCGAACAATCGACCGTGCGAAGACAGTTCTATCGCACGGTGACGACAACCGGGTCCGACGGCGGTGGGCTGCGGTAACTTGGCCGGTGTGACTGCCCTGGCCATCGAAGAGGTCCGCCTCACCGCGTTCAAGAGCTTCCGGGACGAGAGGTTCCCGCTCGCGCCGCTGACCGTCCTCATCGGGCGCAACAGCAGCGGCAAGTCGAACGCGCTCGACGGCCTCGAAGTGCTGTCGAGGCTCGCCCGCGGCGAGGACATCATCGAGGCTCTGGAGAGCCGGCGCAGCTCCTCCGGGCCGGTGCGGGGTGGCCTTGCCGGGTGTGTGCCGCACGGGTCGGACCGGTTCTCCCTCGGCTGCACGGTACGAACCGAGGACGGTCCCTTGGACCTGGACGTGACGGTCCAGGTGGAGCCCGAGGTACGGATCATCGAGGAGCGACTGACCAGGCGCACGGCCAAGGGGCCCCGGAAGATCCTCGTCAGCGGCGAGCCGAGCCCGTACTCCGGCGACATCCAGGCGTCCTGGCACAACGGCAAGCCCGGCAAGAACCCCAGCGGTCCCTTCCGCGGCTCCCGGCTGCTGACCTCCCAGCTCCCCGGCCGCGTCGCCGGCGAGAGCGAGGGGGAGTGGGAGACCATCTGGTGCGCCGAGGCCATGCTGGCCGCGCTCGTCGGAGTCTTCCACCTCGATCCGGTCCCGCACCTCATGCGCCAGTACGTCCAGGCCCGGGACAGTCGCCTCCGCCGTACCGCCGAGAACCTCTCGGCCGCCGTCGGCGGGATCCAGCGGACCCGGCCCGAGCTGTTCGAGTCCCTGGTGCACCAGCTCAGGGACCTGGCCGACCACGACATCGAACGACTGTCCGTCACCAAGTCCGAACTCGGTGACGTGATGCTCGCGCTCGACGAAGGCATGCTCGGGCTGACCCCCGCCCGTGAGATGAGCGACGGCATGCTCCGCTTCCTCGCCATCACCACGGCGCTGCTCACCGGCGGCGACGGGCTCGACCTGGGGTCCTCGCCCTCCTCCAGCTTCAAAGAGGGGACGTTCCTGATGATGGTGGTCGAGGAGCTGGAGAACGGACTGCACCCCACCCAGGCCTCCCAAGTGCTCAGGCTCGTACGGGACGCCAGCGCGGCGAACGGCACCCAGGTCCTTGTCACCACCCACAGCCCGGCACTCCTCTCCGCCCTCGAGAGCACCGACCACGAAGGGGTCGTGGTGTGCTCCCGTGACCGGAAGACGGGCACCAGCAGACTCACCCGGCTCACCGAGCTCGACGGCTACCCCAAGGCGATGGCGGCCGGGTCGCTGGGGGACGTCGTCACCCAGGGGCGGCTCGACCTGGCCGGTCGGGCCGAGCGCGACTACAGCGAGTTCAACCGGCTCTTCGGGATCGGGTGAGGCATGGCCCGCCGAGTGGAATTCGTCGACACGTCGATCCTGTGCAACCTCCTCGAGGTGCCGGGCAAATGCCAGGACCTGGAGAAGGTCAGGGAAGAACTGCGGGGAAAGCTGGCGGCGCACGACTGCGACCTCCTGCTCCCGGTGACCGCCGTCATCGAGACCGGCAACCACATCGCGCAGCTGGCCGACGGGTTCCAGCGCCGCACCTGCGCGGAGAAGTTCGTCGCGGTGCTGCGCTTGGTCGTGGCGGGTGAGGCGCCGTGGGCGCTGAACGAGGTCGAGTGGAACGCGGCCCACCTCGAAGCGCTGATCGCGGGCGGCAGCTCGGGAATGAGCCTCGTCGACCATGCCGTCAACAGGGTCGGCTGCGGAGACGTCAACATCCTCATCGAGCGCGACCGTTACCTCGCCCGTACCTCCGGTGTGGATGCCACGGTGTGGACGCTCGACGGGGGACTGGCCGCGCACACCTGACGGAAATCCGCTTCACCCCTGGTCAGAGCGCCGATGTGTCGTGATCATGGGGGCTTGTCAGTGGGGGCTCCTAAGGTCGTGGACAACACGTCAGCCGTGGCCGTCGTCCCCTTCCCAGGAGTGTCGCCCGATCATGACCTCGCCCGTGCCCCACGCGTCCACCTGCCTCGCCGACCTCGTTCCCGCCATTCGTTACGCCGACCCGCACGCGCTCGCGGAGCGGCTCGGCGACGAGCGGCTCCCGCTCGGCTGGTGGTACGCGACCCCGCTCACGACGGCCGAGCGGACGATCGGATCCCCGGCGCTGGCCTCCGTGGTGGCCCGGGTGCTTCGGGCCCTGTGGCCGCGGATCCGGACCGGCGAACTCCTCCCTGTATCGCGGTTCCTGGACGCTGAAGCGGTCCCGCCGCACACGAGCGCGGAAGAGGCCGGTGAGGAGGCGCTCGCCGCTCTGGTGGGCGTGCTGCTCGACCGGCTTCACGGGCGCGGCGTGCCCCGGGCCACCCCGGGCGTCCGGGCCGCGGTGGCCGTGATCTCCGAGTGGCTGCCCGCCGACGCGCCGGCCGAGGTGCGCGCGGCCCTCGCAGTGCTCCGAGAGCTGGAACACGACTCTGCTGAGACGCCGGACGAGCCGGGGGCTGGGGACGGCGCCGAGCGTCGCTCCGCCTCGGCCGCCGTGCCGGAGCCCGTCGTCCTGCCCGTGCAGCGCGCCCACGAGGAAGCCGTCGCACCACCGGCCGTCGGGGCCGGTGAACCGGCGGAGGAAGACGTGGTGGAGGAGGAATCGGAGCCGACGGCTTCCGGGCCGGCGGATGCAGAGGCTCAGCCCGGCAGCGAGCCTCCCGCCCCCCACCCGAACCTGACGGACACCCCGCTCGCGGCCTTCGCCGCTCACGCCTCCACCTGGGACGAGAGGGAGCGCACGATCGCCGCGCGGCGGATCTTCGCCGAGCAGCCGGAGACCTTCGCGGCGCTCGGCGACCGCTTCGAGATCAGCCGGGAGCGCGTCCGCCAGCTGGAGCGGTCCCTTCTGGACTCGATCGCGCAGTGGCTCGCGTACGACGAGCAAGGCCGTTCCTTCGCCACGCACTTGGCCGCCGTCGCGGGACGTCTCGGCGCGGTGGGACGCCTCGCGGAGGTCCGTACGATGCACCCCGACCACGCCCGGCCCGTGGACGCGCTCGGCCTGCCGCTCGGAGACGTCGTCGCCCGCCTCCTGCCCGACCGTGCCGTCGACGGCGAGTGGATCGTCCAGGGGGACGCCGCCGCACTGAGGACGGCCATGACGGACGACCTGCTCGCCGCCTGCGGTGAGACCCCGCTCGCGTGGGGCGAAGCCGTCGCCGTCGGTGAGCGCCATGGGGTCCGGGCCGAAGTGCTCGCGGGCTGGGCGGCCGAGATCGGCCGGTTCAGGACCATGGACGGACACATGCTGTACTGGGGCCGATCGGTCAACGACCGCGCGGTGGCCGTGCTCTCCCTGCGCGGAGAGCCGCTGTCCATGGAGGACATCCACGACCGGCTCGCCGACGGCACCACCCTCAACAGCATGCGCAACCAGATCTGGACCGACGCGCGCTTCGTCCGGCTCGACCGGAACCTGTACGGGCTGCGTCAGTGGGGCGGAGAGGAGTACCTGGGCATCCGGGAGATGATCACCCGGGAGATCCGGCAGGCCGGCGGAGAGATCGAGGTCAACGCCCTCGTCGACGCGATCTGCGGCCGTTTCGACGTCGTCCCGGCCTCCGTCCGCACGAACCTCGGCGCGCCCGAGTTCACCCGCACCCGACGCGGCTGGGTGGGGCTCGCCGCAGAGCAGCCGACGGAGGACGAAGCCGCTCCGTACAACCCGCGCAAGGACGTGGCCAGGACCAGGCGGTGCTTCGTCGGCACCGACGGCCGTTGGTGGTACCGCTTCGAGGTCACCGGGGACCACCTGCGAGGTTCCGGCGCCCCCGTTCCGTCCGGCTGGGCGGCTCACCTCGGTGCCGCGCCCGCCTGCGAGCCGATCCCGCTGCGGCACGAGGCCGGCGAGAGTGTCCTCCAGTGGCGGACCCAGCCCGTACTCGGATCGATCCGTCCGCTGATGGAGCACATCGGGGCGGCCGTCGGCGACCAGGTCTTCCTCAACGTGACCGATGGGGAACTGTCGGCGCTGCGGCTGCCGGCCGCGCAGCCGGAAGCCCGCCCGGAGGCCGGAGCGGCCCGGCTCACCGGTTGGACCGCCGCCGTGACCACGGCCGAGGCGATCGACGTCATCGGGCTCCGGACCGGCATGGGTTCCGGGCAGGAAGCGACCGCTCTTCTCCAGCACCTCGGTGACCGGGGGGACCGGGACATCGTCGGGCTCCTCGAGCAGGCGCTGACCGCGACCGTTCCGATGAACTGACCGGCTGTCGGAGCAGGCCGCTAGCATCGGGACCGTGGCGGCTCGGCACGGCCCCGGCGGCACAGCCGCACGACCGAACGGCCCGCACGGGGCCACGTACCAGGGACGAGAAGGGGACGCCGCGGATGCCGCCGACCAAGAACGCCGACGTATCGCCCGGATCGCTGGAGCGGGACCTCCTCCAGCGGGTCCGCGAGGTGTCGCAGTCGTTCAGCCCCGCGACGTCCTATCAGGTCAGGGAGGAGCTGGGCGAGCTCATCAGCCGAGACCTGCTGGGACCTTGGAACGGCTCCGACGAGGAGTTCGACTACCGGGCCGCCGGCCCCAGGGACCGCTATCTGGTGGGGATGATCGGCCCCAAGCGGGCGCTGACCACCTCGCCCGCGGCCGCCGACACCCAGACCCTGGACGACTCCGACGGTGAGGGGGACGGCACCGACCAGGGGCTTCCCGAGCGGCTCACCACGCAGAACGCCGGGCGCATGTGGGCTTCCTCGATGGGCCTCATGTGCGCCGTACCGGCGGACGAGGGGGTGGACGCGATCTCCGTCAGGGCCCGCTGGGGCCGCTACCACCGTTCCCAGGTGCTGAACGACGAGGGCGTCGCGCGGTCGACGTGGACGCGGGAGCAGGTCGAGGAGACCCGTGAGGTCCGGCTCGACGGCCCGGCCCGGCAGGTGCTGCCGCTGACCTCCGAGGACACGGAGGCACCCGGAGTGCGTCTGCTCGTCGAGGTCCGGCACCGCCCCGGGCCCGTCGGCCCCACCCGCGTCGTGGAGCTCGCCCTGGTCAACGCCCAGGAAGAGCCCTCGGCGGCCAAGGACACGGCCTGGCTGTTCCAGACGGAGCTGCACGTCACGGCTCTGGACGGGGGCTCTGCCGTCTTCCTGCCGATCTCCGATCCTCTCGACGAGGCGTCGCAGGGCGAGGACGCCCGGGGGCTCGACGACCCCGAGGAGCAGCACCTCACGCTCCTCTACCGCGACCGCCTGAAGCACGCGGCGGGCCGCAACGTCGCCGTGGACGTCGTACGCGAGGGCGACAGCCGCCGGGCACGCGCGCTCACCACGACCTGGCTTCCCACCCACGACGTGCCGGCCACGATCGCCCCGTCCGGGGAGCAGGCGACGCATCTGAACGGTCTCGAACTCTCCATGGACGAGCTCGCCCAATTGCCTCCCGCGGCACTGCGGGAGGCTCTCGCCCCGCTTGCGGACGGGTACAGCGCGTGGCTCGACGAGCGCGAGTCCGAGGCCGAGCAGTTGCCAGGATCCCTCCGGGACAGCGCCCTGAACGCCGTGCGGCAGGCCCGGGACTCGTCCGTCCGCATCGCCCTCGGCGTGGACCTGCTGTCGCACCCCGACCGCCCGGACGTCCTGGAGGCATTCCGCTTCGCCAACCGGGCCATGGCGCTCCAGCGGCGCCACACGGCCATCGCCGCCCTCCGCGAACGGGAGGGTCTCGGCTTCGAGGCGGCGCGCGAGCGGGTCGCCGAGCAGGGCCCGGAAGCAGCGTCCTGGCGCCCGTTCCAGCTGGCGTTCTTCCTGCTCAACCTGAGGGCGCTCGCCAATCCCACCTCGGCGGAGCGGGAGGCCTCTCCCGCGGCCCTGGTCGACCTCCTGTTCTTCCCGACCGGCGGTGGCAAGACCGAGGCGTACCTGGGACTCGCCGCCTTCACCTTCGCCATCCGCAGGCTCCAGGGCACCATCGGCACAGGCGAGGACGCCCGCAGCGGCGACGCGGGCGTGGCCGTCCTGATGAGGTACACCCTGCGCCTGCTCACCGCCCAGCAGTTCCAGCGTGCCGCCGCGCTGGTCTGCGCCGCCGAGGTGCTGCGCCGTGAGGCGTACGACGGGGGCGACTACCGGTGGGGCGCCACCCCCTTCCGTATCGGGCTGTGGGTCGGCGGAGCGGTCTCGCCGAACCGCTACGAGGAAGCCGCGCAGCAGATCGCCGAGGCGAAGCAGGCGGGCAGCGGGCGGGGCGCCAAGGTGCTCCAGACCCTCGCCTGCCCGTGGTGCGGCACGGCTCTGAGCGCCCAGGACGACCTGCACCCCGACGACGACCTGCGTCGGATCCTCCTCTACTGCGCCAACGGCGAGGGCAAGGGCGCCTGCCCCTTCTCGAAGCGCCGCTCGCCCCGCGAGGGCCTGCCCATCCTCACCGTGGACGAGGAGATCTACCGGCTGGCGCCCAGCCTGCTGATCGCCACCGTGGACAAGCTCGCGCAGCTGCCGTGGCGTGGAGCTGCGGGCATGCTCTTCGGCCGGGTCACCGACCTCTGCCCGCGCCACGGCTACCGGCACGCCGATCTCGACGCCCGCACGAAGTGCGGCGAAAGGCACCACGCCAAGGGCAAGCTGGAGGCCGTCAAGAGCACGGAGGTGACCCGACTGCGCCCGCCGGACCTGATCATCCAGGACGAACTCCACCTGATCTCGGGTGCGCTGGGCACGACGGTCGGGCTCTTCGAGGCGGCGGTCGACGAGCTGTGCACCTGGCGCGCGCCCTCCCCGGACGGGGGCCTCCGGCTCGTCGGACCCAAGATCGTCGCCTCCACGGCGACCACCAAACGCGCGGCGGAGCAGATCACCGGCGTCTTCGCACGGAAGTCGGCGATCTTCCCGCCCCAGGTCATCGACATCGGTGACACGTTCTTCTCACAGCAGGTCGAGCTCTCGGAGAAGGCTCCCGGCCGTCGCTACCTCGGCATCTGCGCCCATGGCGTCAGGATGAAGCAGGCCGAGATCAGGGTGGCGGAGATCCTCCTGCTGGCGGGCCAGACCCTGTTCGACAGGCACGGAGCCGTCGCCGACCCGTACATGACACTCGTCGGTTACTTCAACGCCACCCGTGAACTGGCCGGTATGCGGCGCTTCCTGGACGACGACATCTCCACGCGCGTGCGCGTCCACGGCACCCGCAAGGGGCTCTCGAACCGCCTGCTCCGCCGGACCGAGATGCTCTCCGTCCAAGAGCTCACCTCCCGCATCTCCTCGGGCGACATCACGGAGGTGCTGGCCCGGCTGGAGATCGGTTTCGACGAAGAGACGGACACGACGGCCCGCCGCCAGGCGGTCGTCGAGGAACTGAAGGCGGCGGCGCAGCACAAGCAGCGTCTGGACGTCTCGAAGCTGGGCCTCCGCAACGAGGGGGCCGGGGCCGTGGACGCGGTGCTCGCCACCTCCATGCTCCAGGTCGGTGTGGACGTGTCCCGCTTCGGCCTGATGCTGGTGGTGGGCCAGCCCAAGAACACCGCCGAGTACATCCAGGCGTCCTCGCGCGTGGGCCGTGACGCCAAGCGCCCCGGACTCGTCGTCACGCTCTACAACTGGACCCGGCCACGGGACCTGGCGCACTTCGAGAACTTCGGCCATTACCACGCCACCTTCTACCGGCAGGTCGAGGCCCTCTCCGTCACCCCGTTCGCGCGCCGCTCCCTGGACCGCACGACCGCGGCCGCCTGGATCGCCGCCGTGCGCAACGCGACCGCTCCCCATTCCCGTAACCAGGACGCGTACGACGTCGACCTGGACGGCGTGGTCGCGCAAAGCGTCACCGAGCGCTTCCTGGCCCGGGCAGACGTCGTGGGCGGCCCGCGGGCCCGGGGCTACCTGGCCGAACGCATCGAGGTGCTCAAGGACGCCTGGGCACGCAAGAGGCAAGGCAGCGCCCGTCTCGGCTACGAAGAGGCCAAGTGGCAGGGACAGCAGCTCAGCGGACTGCTCAACCGGGCGACGGGCGCCGGCTGGGACGAACTCACGGTCGCCCAGTCGATGCGCGAGACGGAGAACGAGATCAATCTGCTGCTGCCGGGCGGCGGTCTGTTCGACGTGGTCGGCGGAGCCCCGGACTGGAGCTGCTCCGGCTCGGGCGGACCGGACGGCACCGGGTACGAGGAATCGCCCGAAGGAGACGAGACCGGCGCGGTACTGGACACCCGATCCGGAGCCGCCGGGCAGCACGGGAAGAAGGCCCAGGCATGACGGACCAGCCCCAGTACCGCCGACGCGTCGGCTCGGTACGCCCCAGCCACCTGATGTACACCGGCGGTGTCGGCGCGCTCGTCGACCTCCCCAACTTCGCCGTACTCGTCCGGGGGATCGACGACTGGAACTACGACTCCTTCGACTGGACGGACCTCAAGGAGCCCCGGCTGCTGCGGGCGGTCAACGGACTCCTCGGCGACCAGAACGGATCGCAGGTCACCCAGCTGCGGCCGGCCCCCTGGACGGACGGGACGGACTCCGACCCCAGCGGTCCCGCCGCCCGAGTGGGAGTGCCCGTTCTCCCGTTCCCGCAGTGGCTCCGCTGCACCGCCTGCAACGCGCTCGGCGGACTGGACTCGAAGATCTTCAAGTTCGAGAACGCCAAACCGCGCCGCCCCGACCACGCCCGCTTCTTCCACGAGAACTGCACGGCCAAGCGCAAGGGCAAGCGTCCGCTCGCGGTGGCCGCGCGTTTCGTCCTGACCTGCTCCGACGGACATCTGGACGACTTTCCCTACACCTGGTTCGTGCACCGGGGAGGCGAGTGCGACAAGGCGAGTCATCCACGCCTGGAGATGCTCGACCACGGCGGCAACCAGGCCGCCAACGTCAAGGTGCGGTGTGTGAACTGCGGCAAGGACCGCAACATCCGCGACGCCATGGGGCAGCGCGGCGAGTCCACCCTGCCGCGCTGCCGTGGCCGACACCCCCACCTGGCGACGTTCGCCCCCCAGGGATGCCTTCAGTCTCCCAAGCCGCTGGTCATCGGTGCCTCCAACCAGTGGTTCGCGCAGACGCTCAGCGTGCTCGCCGTTCCCCCGACGAGCGGCAGCGCCCTCCAGGGCAAGGTCGAGCAGCTGTGGGGGGACCTCCAGGCAGCGACCTCCCCCGAGATCCTCAACGCCTTCTGGGGGCTCCAGCAGTTCCGCCCTCTGCACCAGTGGAGCCAGTCCGAGGTGTGGGAGGCGATCGAGGCGCAGCGCTCAGGGGCTCAGGACACGCCGACCGTGCAGCCTGCCTCGTACCCCGATCTCCTGACCCCCGAGTGGGAGATCTTCACCAGCCCGCAGGTACCGGAACCGACCGAGGACTTCGCACTTCACGACGTCCCCGTCCCCCCGGCCCTGAGCGGCGTGTTCTCCCACGTGGTCCAGGCGGAGCGGCTGCGAGAGGTGCGCGCGCTCATCGGTTTCACCCGGCTCGACGCGCCGGACCCCGAGGATCCGGCCCTCGTGGTCCGTGCCCCGCTGTCCCGTGCCCGGGTTCCCTCCTGGGTGCCGGCGAGTGAGGTACGTGGCGAGGGGATCTTCCTGCGTGTCGAGGACTCCCTGGTCGCCGACTGGGAACAGCGCGTCGCGGGATCCGCGGCTCTCGCGGCCCATCGCGACGCCTACGTCGAGTTCCGCCGCAATCGGTACTCGGGCCGGGTGCAGGACGCCGACGACCCCCTGTGCGGCTGGCCCGGAGCCCGCTACATCGCCCTGCACACCTTGTCGCACCTGCTGATCCGAGCGATCTCCCTGGAATGCGGCTACTCCTCGGCGAGCCTGTCCGAACGGATCTACGCCGGCCGCGAGGACGACCGGCGTACCGGCATCCTCATCTACACAGCCGTCCCGGACGCGGAGGGGACTCTGGGCGGCCTGGTGTCGCTCGCCGAGCCGGAGAAGTTCGTACGGATCGTCCAGCGCGCGCTCAGGGACGCCCAGCGCTGTTCCTCCGACCCGCTCTGTGCGGACCGGCTGCCCCGTCCCCCGCACGAGGACTTCCTGCACGGCGCGGCCTGCCATGTCTGCCTCTTCGTCTCCGAGACGACATGTGAACGAGGCAACCGGTTCCTGGACCGTCGATTCGTCGTCCCCATCGACGACCCGGAACTCGTTCTTCTCCAGAGCCTCAAATGAAACCGGCGACCTTGCACCCGGCAGCCTCGCGAGCACTGGCCGCGATAGGTGCCGGAGCACTCAGGACGCTGGCCGACGCCATGGCGTCGGGCCGCCCCCGCGCAGAGCTGCTGACGGCCCGTGCCTCGACGGACTACATGGAGGCCGCGGCCGCGGTCCTGGACGCCGCGGTGACCGACGGTGCGTCCCCGCAGGAGGCAGCGGCATACCTGCACGGTCTCGCCGCCGGATACGAACTCAGAGCGCTGGAACAGGACGTGTCCCTGGTGTGGAGCGGGCCGTCGACCCATCGCGTCCCGGTGAGATCGACAGCCCGGGTGCTGCTCCAGCTCGTCACGGAGGCGAGGGCCGAGCTGACCCTGATGACCTACTCGGCAAGGCGCTACGCGCCGCTCGAGGAAGCCCTTCGGGCCGCGATCGCCCGGGGGGTCGTCGTCGACGTCGTCGTCGAGACCCTGCAAGGCGCGGGCACCGCCCTCACGGGAGTGGAGCCCGCGATGGCATTCGCCGATGTGACCGGGATCCGCCTCTGGCACTGGCCCACAGGCCGCAGAGCCGAGAAGGGGGCCAAGACCCACGCGAAACTGGCGGTGGCCGACCGACGCACGCTTCTGACGACGAGCGCGAACTTCACCCTCTCGGGAGTCGACCGCAACATAGAGGCAGGCGTGCTCATCACCGGTGGCTCCGCACCTGCGCGAGCGGCGGAGCATGTGCGGGAGCTCCAGCGTCGGGGAGTGCTCGAGCGCTACTGGTGATGTCCGGGGCCGTTCACGGGGTCTTCCGGCACACCTTGCGAAGTGGTCTCGGCAGGATTCGAAGCTGCGCACACGGTGTTCTGTCGACATGTTTGTGGTGACGCGCCACATGGAGTGCGTGGCGATTCTGGAGCCCGCCGAGAAGGCCCGCTGACCTGCTGCTTTGTCGAGAGTGCGTGATGGGCGTCATGTGCGGTACGGGCGATGTCCTGACGCGTATTCGACGCGCGTGACGCATACATGACGCACGCCGGGCGCCTTTCCCGACGGGTGGTCACGGGGGAAGGCTGCCGCGGGAAGCAGGTCGTGTTGTCTGCCGGGAGAGGTGGTTGTCGCGCGGTGCGACGGTCCGTCCCTCGTCGCGTCGGCGTCCGCATGGTCTCTCGACGCGGTGACGTTCTGCAGTCGAGCCCGGAGGTGCTCGCGGTCTCCCGGCAGACCCAAGGGCACCAGGTGGCGTCGCCGGTCAGCTGGTTACGGTTCGTGGCTTCCTGGGCAGTACGGCCTCGCCGGCGGAACCTCATGAGGCATCTGTCGGAGTCCGGGTGGCAGCCGGGCCGTAAGGGTGTGGCTGCGTTCATCCAAGCCTTCCCCAAGGGCGGTTCCGGCACGCCTGTACGCGACCGAATCCCTGGTTGACGCGGCCGGTCCGCTCGCGGCTCAGGTCCGGGGCGGATATTCCGGATTCGCGGCCCGGTGGTCGAAGTCGGGCGGGACGCGGTTTCGGAAGGCGTTTCTGTGCTTGCTTGCTTGCGTCGATCGGCCGTGTATCCCGGACGTCACGGGTCGTCGATGCGGTTGGTGTCACCGAATGCCTCGACGTAAGAATTCTGCGGATGGCGCCTGCTGCGATGTGAACGGGCGAATTCCTTCCGGTCGGCCGTCATTTGTCGCGCACAGAACCGTACGGCGGTGCCGGCGGAGGCCCCGGTCGACCGGCTGCGGGCCGCGAGTGCGTCGGGGTCCGGCACCTGGTTCCGGCGGAACGGCGGGCTCGCGGCCGGGGCGGGGTATGCCGCCCGCCGTGGTCCTCGTTTCCGCCGTTCCCCGGGCCGGTGTCTCTGCCGCGACAGAAGCGCCGGAGTCGGCGGTTCCTGTCGCAAGCCGTCTCGTATGGCGGCTGTCACACGGCAAATCGGGACATCCGGGAAGTTCCCGTCGGGGGCGCCGGTCGGCCGCCAAGGCGGGCCCCGCTCGCTCGACGAGGTGCGTGTCCTATGAAACTTCCTGGAAGTGGGGCCGGGCGGTGATGTGGGTTGGCGGAAACTCCTTCCTTCGTGTCCGAAATTCCTTGGCGTGATTCTCTTGTGGCGGGAGTTTCCCCGGCCGGACGGTCGGCGGTCCATGATTGATTGTTTGTGGACAGTGTCGATTGGTGACTCTAGGATCTGGCCTGGTCTGGCTGGAGATGGCCGAGAAAACAAATCGATGAAACCTTGACTTTCGGGGGATCCTGATATGCCCAACCCCACCGTGTGGAATATCGTCTCGGACGCGCGATCCGACGCCGACACCGATATCGTGCTCGCGGCTGATTTTCCGGTGACGGGGCGGAACGAGGGTGGATTCGCCGATCTGGCGCCCGGTCTGAAGCTGGACTGCGACCTGTGGCAGACCGTCGCCCCGGTCCGCGACCCCGAGACCGACGCCCTGGACGACAGCTACCTGGAGCCCTGGCTCTCCGAGGTGGCCGCCTCCGGTCGCACGGTCCGCGCCGTGCTCGGCTACTGCGCGGGCTCCGTCTTCGCCGGTGTGCTCGCCGAGAAGATCGGCGAGCGGCAGCCGACCGCCCCCCGCGTGGTGCTGTTCGACCCCGAACTGGTCGACGTGCCCACCGTCCACCTCCAGTTCGGCCGGGTCGTCGGCAACATGACCACCGTGCTGACCCCGGAGGAGATAGCCGAGCTGTCCGGCGCCGCCGAGCGGCTCGCCGCGCGGCCCGACTCGGCCCCGGCCGCTTTCGCCGCCGGCCTGTACGCGGCCTTCCGCCCGATCGGCACCACGGCGCTGCGGCGCGCCGGGCTCGACGAGGACTACGCCGGCGAGCTGGTCCAGCTGGTCGGCTCGTTCATGTCCTACCTCGCCACCGCCGCCGGTCTCGACCCGCGCCCCGGCTGGAAGGGGGCCACGGTCGTCACCTCCGCCAGTGCGACCAGCGGACTGAACCGGATGCGCACCACACCCGGCGTCGCCCCCGTCGAGGTCGCGGACGAGCGGCGCTTCGAGGTCGAGCACCGGGACCTGCTGCGCACCCCCGCCATCGCCGAAGCCGTGGCCGGAGTCCTGGCATGCCGCCCGGGGGAGCACGCGTGAGCGCCGAAACCACGGCCACCCCGGTCCGGGGCGACTCCGGTCCCGCGGCCGGGCGCGTACCGGCGAGCCGCAAGGAGACCACCCTCTGGCTCCTCGACGAGCTGGTCCCCGGGAGCGGCGCCAACAACCTGTCGCTGGCCCTGCGCGTACGGGGCCGCCTCGACGCCGCCGCCACCGCGCACGCCCTGCGACTCCTGACGGAGCGCTTCGAGGTGCTGCGCACGGTCTACCACCGCGAGGGCGCCGAGCTGACCAAGACCGTCGTACCGTCCCTGGCCGTCGGGCTGGAGGAGGCGGAGCACCACGGCGGCGCGGAGGACGAACCGGCCGTCCTGACGGCCTTCGTGGCCCGCCCGTTCACCCCGGACGGCCGCCCCCTCGTACGCGCCCTGCTGCTGCACGGGCCGGACGCCGACGTGCTGTGCCTGGCCCTCCACCACGCCGTGTCGGACGTGCAGTCGACGGCCATCCTGCGTGCCGAGTTCGTCACCTTCTACGAGGCGGTGCTGGAGGGCCGCCACCCCGCCCCCGCCGAGGTGCCCGCCCTGCGCGAGCCCGCCCCGTCTCCCGAGAGCCGCGGCTACTGGCAGGAACGCATGGCCGGCTTCCGCTCCTCGGGCCTGGAACTCCTGTGCGAACAGCGCGACCGGCCCGTCACCACGCTCCGGGGTGACGAGGTCACCCACGTCCTGTCACCGGAGGCCCACGAGGTCGTACGCCGCCTCCAGCGCGAGCTGCGGGCGCCGGAGTCCGTCGTCCTCCTCACCGCCTACGCGGTCCTCCTCGCGGCGCACGGCGCCGGGCCCGACCTCACCATCGGCTCGCCGGTCAACACCCGCCCCCGCGAGGCGGTGGACGCGGTCGGCTACCACAGCAACCTCGTCGTCCTGCGCCTGCTGCTCGACCGTGACGCCACCTTCCGGGACCTCACGGCCCTGACCCGGCGGACGTTCATGGAGGCGATGGCGCACAAGGACGTACCGACCGACGACGTGCTCGACATGGTCGAACGCGACGGGTCCGGCTGGCGCAACGCCCTGTTCAAGCACGTCTTCAACTACGTCCCCTTCGCCGAGGACCAGCGCACCTTCACCCTCGCCGGTGCCGAGGCCGAACTCCTCGTCGTCGAGAACGGCTTCAGCCAGTTCGACCTCGAATTCTTCGTCTCGGCCAACGAGGAGACCGCCACGGTCCGCGCCGCGTTCTACACCGGGGTGCTGGACCGGTCGGACGTCGAACTGATGGTCCAGCGCTACGACGCCCTGCTGGTCGCACTGGGTACCGGGGCGGACACCCCGATCGCCTCCCTGCCGTCCTGGTCGGCCCGCGACCACGAGATCATCGACGCCGCCAACGCCACGGACCGCGCGATCGGCCTGCCGTCGGTGCTCACCGGCTTCGCCCGCCGCGCCGCCGCCGACCCCACGGCCGTGGCCGTACGGGAGGGCGACCGCACGGCCACGTACGGCGCCCTGTGGTCCGCGGCCGTCGACACGGCCGCCCGGCTGGCCGAGGCCGGCGTACGTCCCGGCGACGTCGTCGCGCTCCTCCTGCCGCGCGGCGCCACGCTGGCCGCGTCGGTGTTCGGCACCTGGCTCGCGGGCGCCGCCTACCTGCCGCTCGACCCGAACCACCCCGTGGAGCGCCTGACCCACCAGCTCGACGACACGCGGGCCCGCGTCGTCATCGTCGGCGCCGGGACCACCGCCCCGGAGGGCCACGTCCCCGTGCCCGCCACCGACTGGGACCGGGTACCCCGGGTGACGGTGGACGAGGCGGCGGTGAAGGCCGACCCCGACGCCCTCGCGTACGTGATCCACACCTCCGGCTCGACCGGCAGGCCCAAGGGCATCCCGATCCGGCACGGCAGCCTCGTCAACCACATCGTCGACTACGCCGAACGCTTCGGCGTGGCCGGCTCCACGCGCCCCACCGGCTGGCTCAGCACGTACAGCTTCGACACCTCCTCGCTCGAACTGATGATGCCGCTGCTCCACGGCGGCCACACGGTGGTGCTCCCGGACGAGGCGCGCACGGACGGCGCCCTGCTGGCGGCTGCCGTCGCCGCCCACGACATCGGCCTGCTGCAGGCGACGCCCACGACGTGGCGGCTCGTCGCCCGCGAGGCCGCGGACGTGACGGCCGGACGCGTCCTCCTCACCGGCGGCGAACCCCTGCCCGCCGAACTGGCCACCCGGCTGCTCGACGCCGGAGCCGAACTCTGGAACGTCTACGGCCCCACCGAGAGCACGATCTGGGCGACCGCCGGCCGCGTACCGGCGGACCACGACGGAAGGGTGGACGTCGGCTCACCCGTCGCCAACACGCGGATCTTCATCGCCGACCCGTACGGCAGGCCACTTCCGGTCGGCCTCCGCGGAGAGCTGTGCGTCGCGGGCGTCGGCGTCGCCTCCGGCTACCACGAGCGGCCCGACCTGACCGCGGAACGCTTCGGGGAGAACGCCGAGTACGGGCGCTTCCACCGCTCGGGAGACGTGGCCCGCTGGCGGACCGACGGCAGGATCGACCTGTTCGGCCGGATGGACCGGCAGGTCAAGCTGCGCGGCAACCGGATCGAACCCGCCGAGATCGAGGCGGTCCTGCTCGCCCACCCCGACGTCGAGGCGGCGGCCGTCGTGGTCGTCGGCGATCCCGGGGCGGACGGTCACCTGGCCGCCTTCGTCCGGGTTCCGGGCCGTCCCGAGGCCGTGGACGAACTGTGGGACCACGCGCACGGGCAGCTCCCGCGCTCGGTCGTCCCGCACCGGTTCATCGCCGTGGACGCCTTCCCCCGCACCGGCAGCGACAAGGTCGACCACCTGGCCCTCGCCGAACAGGCCGCCCGGTATTCCGGCCCGGCCGTCGGCGGCCACGGCAGCCACGGCGGCGAAGGCGGTGCCGGAGCCCAGGACGACCTCACGGCCACCGTCGTCGGCCTGTTCGCCGAACTGCTGGACCGCGGCGACCTCGACGTCGGCGCGCACTTCTTCGCCAACGGCGGGCACTCGCTGCTGGCCGTGGCCCTCGCCCAGCGGATCAAGGACATCACCGGTGTCCGGCTCGCGCTGACCGACGTGTTCGAGACCCCCACCCCCGCCGCCCTGGCCGACCGGCTGCGCCGACTCGCCTGACGGAACCGAAGGAGACGCTCTCATGGAAATCCTCAAGCTCGCCGTCAGCGGCTGGTTCGCCCGGGCCCTCGCGGTCGCCGCCCGACTGGAGATGGCCGACATCCTCGACGGCGGATCGATGACCTCGGCCGAACTCGCCGAGCGCACCGGGACCGACCCCGACATCCTCCACCGCCTCCTCCAGATGCTCACCGTGCCGGGAGTCCTGGAGCGCGACGGAGAGAAGTTCCGGCTGACCGAGGCCTACGCGCCGCTGCGCGCGGACCACCCCTTCACCCAGCGCCACTTCGCCATCCTCGCCGCCGAGCTGTACGACGACGCCTTCGCCGGCCTGATGCACACCGTGAAGACCGGCAAGTCCGGCTTCCAGGAGGTGTTCGGAGAGTCCCTCTACGGCTACCTGGAGTCCCACCCCGAGACGGCCGACCTGTTCGACAAGGGCATGGTCGACCTGGCGACGCCGGTGGCCCAGTGCCTGCTCGGCCTGCACGACTTCAGCGCCGTGAAGACGGTCGTCGACGTGGGCGGCGGGAGCGGCGGACTGCTCCCCGGCCTGCTGGCCGCCCACCCGGACCTGCGCGGCACCGTCGCCGATCGGGCCAGCGTCTGCGCCAGGGGCCGCACGGCCCTGGAGCGGGTAGCGAAGGAGGACGTGCTCGACCGCATCGACTTCGCCCCGAGTGACTTCTTCGTCGGACTTCCCGCCGGAGCAGACCGCTACCTGCTCAAGAACGTGCTGCACGACTGGACCTACGAGAACTGCGTCCGGATCCTGCGCACCGTCGCCACCGCCATGGCCGACAGCCCCGCGGACGCCCGGCTGCTCGTCGTGGAGCCGCTGGTGGAGAACGACATCGACGGCTGGCGGGCGATGTTCCAGGCCGTGGCCTGCGACGAGGGCACCACCGGACTGGACGAGCCCGCCATGCGGCGCGCCCTCGAGGAGGCCGGCTTCGCCGTGGAGTCGGTCGGGCAACTGCCCACACAGCACAAGGTGTTCGAATCCTCCCTGCGTGTCTCCTGATGCTCACGCCGGTCTTCCTGTTCGCGGGGCAGGGCTCCCAGTACCACGGCATGGGCAAGTGGCTCTACGGGGCCGACGCCGCCTTCCGTGAAGCTCTCGACTCCCTGGACGCGACGGTCCGCGAGGTGCGCGGCGATTCGGTGATCGAGGCGATCCACGGCGCCGGCCGCGGCCCCGAGCACCCGATGACGCAGTTCTCCCTCACCCAGCCGGCCATCTTCATGGTCGAGTACGCGCTGGCGCGGATGCTCCGGGCCCACGGATTCGAACCCGGCGCGGTGCTCGGCGCCAGCCTCGGGGAGGTCGCGGCGGCAGCCGTCGCGGGCGCCGTGGACCCGGACGAGTGCCTGCGCTCCCTGCTCCGCCAGGTGGACGTCTTCGAGGCCGAGTGCCCGCGGGGCGGGATGCTCGCGGTCCTGGCCGACGTGGGACTCGCCGAGCGCGACCCGGCCCTCGCGGGGGCCCACGTCGCCGCCGTGAACTCACCGGAGAACTTCGTCCTGGCCGGTACCTCCGGGGTGCTGGACCGGATCGAACGGCACCTCCATGCCACCGGCACGCTCTGCCAGCGGCTGCCCGTCCTGTTCCCCTTCCACTCGCCCCTGATCGACCCGGTCGAGGTCGTGTTCAAGGACCTGATCGGCGACCTGGCCATGAAGCCGGCCACGATCCCGCTGATCTCCGGCACCACCGGCGCCACCGTGCCGATACCCGACCCCGCCCACCTGTGGCGGGTCCTCCGCGCCCCCTTCGACCTGACCCGGGCGCTGGGCCCCCTGCTGGAACGGGACGACCTGCTCTTCCTCGACCTGGGGCCCTCCGGCTCCATGGCCAACCTGGTGCGGGCCGCCCTGCCGGAGCGCAGCGGTTCCCGCGCGCTCCCCCTGCTGTCCCCGTACGCCCGCGACGAGGTGCTGTACCGGGCCGTCCTCGACGTGCGCCCCCACCTCGCCGCCACCCCCGCAAGAATCGAGGTGAACCCCGTGAGCGCTCCCGCAGCGACCGCCGTGCACCGGTCCGCCGCCGTCCCGACGCTCGACGTCCACGTCTTCCCCGGGCAGGGCGCGCAGGCCAAGGGCATGGGGCGGGAGGTGTTCGACCGCTTCCCCGACCTCGTCGCCCGCGCCGACGCCGTCCTCGGCTACTCGGTCCGGGAGCTGTGCCTGGAGGATCCGGGCCGCAACCTGCGCAACACCCGCTACACCCAGCCGGCGCTGTACGTGGTCAACTCCCTGACCTGGCTGGCGGCCGTGGGCGAGGGCGGGCGCCTGCCCGACTACGTCCTCGGGCACAGCCTGGGCGAGTTCTCCGCCCTGTTCGCCGCCGGGGTGTACGACTTCGAGACGGGCCTGCGCCTGGTCGCCGAGCGCGGCCGGCTCATGGGGCAGGTCACGGGCGGCACGATGGCCGCCGTCTCGTACGTCGACGCGGCGCTCGTGGAACGGGTGCTGCGCGACGAGGGCCTCTCCGACGTCGACATCGCCAACTACAACGCGCCCACGCAGACCGTGATCGCCGGTCCCGCGGACTCGGTCGACCGGGCGCTTCCCGCGCTGAAGGCGGCCGGCGCGCGGTGCGCGCCGCTGAACGTCAGCGCGCCCTTCCACAGCCGGTACATGGCCGACGCCGCCGAGGAGTTCGGCCGGCTGCTGGACGCCACCGCCTTCGCACCGCCGAAGATCCCGGTCATCGCCAACGTGGACGCGCGGCCCTACGAGGCGGGAGAGGTGGCCGCCACCCTGCGGCGGCAGATCGCCTCGCCCGTGCGCTGGACCGACAGCGTCCGGCTCCTGATGGGCCGGGGCGACTTCACGGTGCGCGAGCTCGGTCCGGGGCAGGTGCTGACCAAGCTCATCGCCCGCATCCGGACCGAGGCGACCCCGCTCCCCGCTGCCGGGCCGACGGGGTCCGCCGCGCCGCCGCCGTCCGAACCGGTCCGTACCGAGCCGGTCCGTACCGAGCCGGTCCGTACCGAGCCGGTCCGTACCGAGCCGGTCCGTACCGAACCGGTCCGTACCGAACCCGCGCCGGTCGCACCCGTACGCCCCGCGACGGCCTCCGCCGCGTCGCTCGGGTCGGCGGGCTTCCGGCGGGATTACGGCGTCCGCCTCGCCTACGCCGCCGGCGGGATGCGGCAGGGGATCGGCTCCGTCGACCTGGTCGCGCGGATGGCCGGCGCCGGACTGCTCTCCTACTACGGCGCCTCGGGGCTCCCGGCCCGCGAGGTGGCCTCGGCGGTCGCCGCGATCCGGGCACGCGTCCCTGCCGGAGCGCCGTTCGGGGTCAACGTCACGCACGACCCCTTCGACCCGCGCGCCGAGTCCGAGCTGGTCGACGTACTGATCCGGGACGACGTCCGGTTCGTGGAGGCCTCCACCCACGTCGAGGCGACCCCCGCCCTCGTACGGCACCGGCTGACGGGCGCCCGGGTGCTGGCGGACGGCATCGTGCACGTGCCCCGCAAGATCCTGGCGAAGGTGACCCGGCCGGACGCCGCCCGCCTGTTCCTGGAGCCGCCGCCCGCCGTGCTGGTGGGCCGGCTGGTGGCGGAGGGGCTGCTCACCGCCGAGGAGGCCGAGGCGGGCGCACGCGTCGCGCTGGCCGACGACGTCTGCGCGGTGGGGGATGCCGGGGACCACTCCGACATGGCGACCCTGTGGGCGCTGCTGCCCGCGCTGCGCGGACTGCGCGCGGAGCTCGGCGGCGTGGCCGGGGCCGTGCGCGTCGGGGCCGGCGGCGGCATCGGATCCCCCGAGTCGGCGGCGGCGGCCGTCGTCCTGGGCGCCGACTTCGTCCTCACCGGCTCCATCAACGCGTGCACCGCCGAGAGCGGGACCAGCGCGGCGGCGAAGGACCTCCTGCAGGAGGCGGACGTACACGACACCGCCTTCGCGCCCTACGGGGACCTCTTCGAACTGGGAGGCCGGGCACGCGTGTTGCGCAAGGGCGTGCTCTTCCACGCCCGCGCGGGAAAGCTCCACGACCTGTGGCGCAACCACGACGCCTGGGAGGCGGTGCCCGCCGCCGTGCGCGCGAAGGTGGAGCGCGACTACCTGGGCGCCTCCTTCGAGGAGGTCCTCGCCCGCCTCGGCGACTCCGCAGGGTCCGCCCTCGACCCCAAGCGGCGCATGGCACTCGTCTTCCGCTGGTACTGCGCACAGGCGGCCACCTGGGCGATCGAGGGCACGCCGGGCCGCGTCGCCGACTACCAGATCCCCTGCGGGCCGGCCCTCGGCGCCTGCAACCGGTGGCTGGCCCGCACCCCGCTGCGCGCCTGGCGGGACCGGCACGCCGACGTGCTCGCCGAGCGCCTGATGGCCGAGGCCGCCGAGATCGTGGGCAGCGGGCTCCCGAGCCGCAGCTCCTGATCTCCGACGGGGCGGCGGGACCGCGTACACAGCACCACCCGCACGAACGACATCCACAGCAACGAGCGAGGCACACCGCATGACCGAGACGCCCATCGCGAAACCCGGCACCGAACACGACGACCTGGCCAGTGAGTTCGACCTGTCCGACCCGAAGTTCATCACCGACCCGAAGGCGGGGGAGCGCTGGCTCGGCGGCCCCCGGCCCGTCTGCCGCGGGAAGTTCGCCGACGGCAGCGACGTCTGGGTGGTCACCGGACACCACGACGTCAAGGCGGTGCTCGGCGAGCCGACCCTGCGCAGCCGCCCGCCGGGCGACTCCCACCGCGAGAGCATGCTCAGCCGGGGCATTCCCGAGGACATCGTCGACATGTTCGACTCCACCCTCCTGACCATGGACGGCGAGGACCACATGAGGGTCCGCCGCCTCGTCACCCGGGCCCTGTCCGCCCGGCGCATGCTGGCCCTGACCCCGGCCGTCGAACGCGTGGCGGAGCGCCTGCTGGACGGGCTCTCCGGCAAGCCCGAGCCCGACCTGATCGCGGACTACGCGCACCCGCTGGCCATCATCGTCATCTGTGAACTCCTCGGCGTCGACGAGGAGTACCGCGAGCAGTGGCGCGAGTGGAGCGAGACCCTCGCCCAGGCCCTGCGCCCGAACCCCGAGCAGTTCGCCCCGGCCGTCCGGGGCATGGCCCGGGTGACCCGGGAACTGATTGCCGCCCGCCAGGCCGAGCCGCGCGACGACCTGATCTCCGAACTCGTGCAGGTCCACGAGGAGGACAGCGACCGGCTGACCGACGACGAGCTGACCGCCCTGGCGATGGTCCTCGTCCAGGCCGGCCACGAGACCGTCCGCAACCTCGTCGCCCTCGGGGTCTTCACCCTGCTCCAGCACCCCGATCAGCTGGAGCTGCTGAAGAAGGACCCCTCCCTCGGCACCCGGGCCGTCGCCGAACTCGTCCGCCACACCGCGCCGGTGAAGCACACCTTCCGCCGCTTCGCCACCGAGCCCGTCGAGATCGGCGGGGTGAACGTGCAGCCCGGAGAGGCCATCCAGGTGGTGCTCGCCGCCGCGAACCGGGACCCCGAGGTCTTCGAGGAGCCCGGACGCCTCGACGTCACCCGCGAGCAGAACCCGCACCTGGGCTTCGGCCGGGGCGCGCACTACTGCCTGGGCGCCAGCCTCGCCCTGATCGAGGGGGAGGTCGCCCTCACCGCACTGTTCAAGCGGTTCCCCGACCTGTCGCTGGCCGTCGACCCGCAGGAGATCGAGCCGCGCTACCTGATGTCGATGCAGCGGCTTCCCGTCCGCCTGTCCCCGGAGAACGAGGTGTGATGGCCGACGGCGTTCCCACGGTCCCGGGCCTGCCGATGACCCGGGGCCGGTGCCCCTTCGACCCCGCACCCGAACTGGGCGTGCTCCGCACCGACCACCCGGTCGCCCGCATGGAGTTCCCGGACGGGCACGTGGGCTGGCTGGTCACCGGCTACCCCCAGGTCCGCAGGCTGCTGGCCGACCCCCGGATGAGCTCACGGGGGGACGCGCTGCGCTCGCCCATCCCGCTGCCCATGGCGACGGACCGCACCGAGCCGGCCCCGGGCATGTTCACGGCGATGGACCCGCCGGAGCACACCCGCTACCGGCGGGCGGTGGCCGCCTGGTTCTCGGCGCGCCGCACCCGCACCCTCGAACCCCGGCTGAAGGAGCTCGCCGACAGCCACCTGGACGCCATGGCCGAAGGCGGGGGCGGGGGCCCGGTGGACCTGGTGACAGGGTTCGCCGAGCCCATGGCCGCGTCGGCCATCTGTGAACTGCTGGGCGTGCCGCTGTCGGAACGCCCGGCCTTCGCCCGGGCCATCAAGACCCTCTTCGCGGTGCACTCCAGCGCCGAGGAGGCCATCGCAGGCTGGCACGCCATCACCGGCCTGCTGCGCGGGCTGGTCGGGGCGAAGCGCGCCGAACCGGCGGACGACCTGCTCGCCACCCTCGTCACCGAGGGCCGGCTCACGGACGAGGAACTCGTCACGGTCGGCGCCGTGCTGCTGACCGCCGGATACGACACCAGCGCGAACATGATCGCGCTGGGGACCTTCGCCCTGCTGGAGCACCCCGAGCAGTCGGCCGTGCTGGCCGCCGACACCTCGCTGGCCGGGAGGGCGGTCGAGGAACTGCTCCGCTACCTCACGGTCGTCCACGCGGGCGGCATCCGCGCGGCCGACGAGGACCTGGAGTTCGAGGGACACCGGATGGCGGCCGGTGACGCGGTCTCGCTCTCCTTCGCGGCCGCCAACCGCGATCCGGTGCTCTGCGCCCTGCCGGACGCGCTCGACGTGACCCGCGAACCCGTACCGCACCTCGCCTTCGGGCACGGCGTCCACCAGTGCGTGGGCCAGCAACTCGCCCGGCTGGAACTGCGGGTCGCCTTCGAGACCCTGTTCGGGCGCTTCCCCGGGCTCCGCCTCGGCGTCCCCGCCGCCGAGGTCCGCACCCGCCCGGACATGATCATCTACGGGGTCCAAGAGCTACCGGTGACCTGGTGAACGGAGAGAACGTGCTGTACCGAGAGATGTTCAAGTCCAAGATCCACCGTGCGACGGTGACCCAGGCGGACCTGCACTACGTGGGCTCCGTCACCATCGACTCCACACTGATGGCCGCCGCGAACCTGCTGCCCGGCGAAAAGGTCGACATCGTCGACGTCGACAACGGGGCCCGCCTCAGCACCTACGTCATCGAGGGCGAGGCCGACAGCGGGGTCATCGGCATCAACGGCGCCGCGGCCCACCTCATCGACCCCGGCGACCTCGTCATCATCATCTCCTACGCCTCCATGAGCGAGGAGCACGCCCGCTCGTACCGACCGAGCGTGGTCTTCGTCGACGCCGACAACCGACCCGTCACGACCGGCACCGACCCCGCCGACGTACCCGACGGATTCGGCCTGGTGCGCGGCGACACCGTCAGCACCTGACCACCCACCTGCTCACCGGAGACCCACATGAGTGCCACTCCTGACGTCATGACCGCCTTCACCGGCGGTCTCGCGGACATCAACCTCGACGAGTCCGGCACCGCCCGCCGCGGCGAGAAGGCCGCCGGAATGAAGTCCGCCAGCGCCGCCATCTACGACATGGCCGCCACGCTCTCCGGCCACGGGGCACTGTGGAACTGGGGCATGCACGACCCCGCCCTCGTCGAGGAGATCCGCGCCCGCGTGCCCGGCTTCGGCGAGCCCTGGACCGACGGCTTCAGCGAGCAGCTCTACTTCCTCGCCCTGCGCGACCTGCCCATCGACCTCGACGACTACGCCGGACGCCACGTCCTGGAGGTCGGCTGCGGCATGGGGGAGGGCCTCAACCTCCTCTCCCGCGTCGCCCCCGGCGCCCGCATGACCGGCCTCGACCTGTCCCCGAAGGCCGTCGCACGGGCCACCGCCACCCTCTCCCGCGGGGACGCGCTCACCTTCGTCCACGGCGACGCGGAGGACCTGCCCTTCGAGGACGCCTCCGTGGACGTGCTCGTCAACATCGAGAGCTCGCACACCTACCCCGACCTCGGCACATTCCTCGCCGAGGCCGCACGCGTGCTGCGCCCCGGCGGCTTCCTCAGCCACATCGACGTCTACACCCGACAGCGCACGGAGACCATGCGGCGCACGGCGGAGGAGACCGAGGGCCTGGAATGGACGGCCGACCACGACATCTCCGACCGTGTCCGTGCGGCCGTGCGCCGCCGGATGGCACCCGGCAGCCACTTCCGCACCACCCTCGGCAAGCAGCGCATGAACCCGCTGGTGCGCCAGATCGCCGCGCACAGCCAGATCCTCATGTTCGGCGGCATGTTCGCGGGCTACCAGCCGCCGCCCGCCATCAAGGCGCTCAGCAAGCTGGGCATCGTGCCGTGGATGAGCGGCTTGCCGATGGAGAGCTACCGCCACCGGATCGCCGTCCGCCGATGACCCGCCGCCCGGGCCGAAACCGAAAAGGGGGAAGCATGAGTCCACGGCTGTTCGCCGTCGCCGCCGCCACCGAGGACCTGCTCCAGGTCCTGCTGCACACCCATCTCGACAGGATCCGTGCCGGACGCGCACTGCCCCCGCTCGCCCGGTACTGCCACGAGGCGGCGACGGGCACGAGCGGCGTCCACCGGACCGCCTTTGCCGTCGACTCCTACGACGACCTGCGCACGCAGCTCGAAGAGGCCTGCGCGGGTGAGGTGGGGCGGGTCCCCGCCCAGGTCACGGCCCGGCGCCCCGGGCTGGTGTTCGTCTTCGCCGGACAGGGGGCCCAGTGGTACGGGATGGGACGCGAACTCCTCGTGCACCAACCCGTGTTCCGCGAGGCGCTGCTCCAGTGCGACCGGCTGGTGCGCGAGTTCGCCGGCTTCTCCGTCGTCGAGCAGCTGGAGCTGCCCGCCGAGGAGGCCCGGCTGAACGAACTGGACGTCCTCCAGCCGACGATGGTCTCCCTGCAGATCGCCCTGACGGCGCTCTGGAGCAGCTGGGGGATCACGCCTGACGCGGTCGTCGGGCACAGCATGGGGGAGATCGCCGCCGCCCACACGGCCGGCGGACTGACCCTGCGCGAGGCCCTGATGGTCGCCTGCCGGCGCAGCGCGCTGCTGCGCCGGATCTCCGGCAAGGGAGCGCTGGTCACGACGGAACTCTCTCCGGCCGAGGCGCGGGCGGTGGCCGGGGCGAGCGACGGCGGGATCAGCGTGGCGGGGGAGAACAGCCCCCGCTCCACCGTCCTGGCGGGGGACTCGCACTCGCTCGCCGCGCTCGTCGGCGAGCTGGAGGCGCGGGACGTCTACTGCCGGGTGATCAAGGGGACGGTCGCCTCGCACAGCCACTACGTGGAGGAGCTGCGCGAGGACCTCCACGCCGCCCTGCGCACCCTGGAGCCGACCCCCACCCGTCTGCCGATGTACTCGACCGTGACGGCCGAGCCGGTGCGGGGCGCAGGACTCGGGGCCGCGTACTGGATGCGCAATCTGCGGGAACCCGTACGGTTCGCGGCCGCGGTGGAACATCTGGGCGCCGCGGGACACGAGGTGTTCCTCGAGGTCAGTGCCCATCCGGTGCTGCTGAGCCCGGTGCGCCAGACCCTCGAACACGGGGAACGGCAGGGATGGCTGCTGTCGTCCGGCAGGCGGCGGGCCGAGGTCCGCTCCATGCTCGCCTCGCTCGGGACCCTGTACGCCTGCGGGCGGGAGCCGAACTGGGCCGCACTGTTCCCGCAGGAGCGCGCGAACTCCCTCACCCCGTACCAGGCCGTCGTACTGGACGCGGTACGCCGGCCCCGTCCGGCACCGATGGCGGCGCGCCTGGCCGCCCCCGCCTAGGGGGTGTGCCTGCCGGTCGCCCGGAACCCGCGCGAAGACCCTTGGGCCCCCGTCCGGCAGGACGGGGGCCCAAGCGGTTTCAGGCGGCGCCGACCGGAGCGGCGGTGAGGCCGTACAGCCCCGACTCGCGGCGCAGCACCCCGAGGTCGACGAGGGCCCGGCGCAGGGACACGGCGTCCAGGACGCCGCCCTCGCACCACGGCTCCAGACGCTCCGTCACCGTACGCTCGTCGTACTCCTCGCCCGCGGTGAAGGTGACCTCCCCCACGTGCCGCAGCACCGTGCGCCGCGCCTCGTGGTCGGTCTCCTCGGGCAGACCCACCAGCACACGGTCGCGTACGAAACCGCGCAGCCGGGCGTCGGGCTGCGCGGCCGCGGCCTCCTCCTCCCGGCGGCGGGCGGCGGTCCGCGCCGCCTCCTCCAGGGCGCCTTCGTCGACGACGAGCCGGCCGCGCCCCTCGGGCACGAGCAGACCGGTCCGGGTCAGCTGCCCGATGGCCTTGGCCGCCACCGGGGTGTCGAGCCCCGCGGCCGTGAGGATCTCGGACGAGGTGGACGAGCCGAGCGCGACCGCGGAGAAGACGCGGCGCAGTGTCGGGTCGGACAGCACGAGGGTGAATTCGTCAGGTGTCATCAGAGTGTTCCGCGTTCCTGCCGGCACGGGCCGGCGCGGCGCCCGTGCGCCGCGCCGGCCGGGACCTTCGGGTCAGCGCCCCTTTCGCTTGATCTTGATGCTGGCCAGGTCGGTGGAGACCGACTTGAGGTCGAGGCATCCGGCGCCGAGCCTGGCGACGGCCGCCACGGCGAGCTCCTCGGCCTGCGACAGGACGAGCTCCTCGGTGTCGTTGTCGGTCGCGGGGATCAGCACGCGGAAGGTGAACCCGTGCAGTCCGCGCTCGTAGTTCACCGTCCCCTCCTCGGTGAACCGGGCGCTGAGCACGCCGTGGTCGTCGACCTGGGCGAGCAGCGACGCGCGCTGCTCCTCGTCGAGGGGAGCGAACTTGCCCCGGGTGAGGACCTGGTAGGTCGTACCGCTGCTCATGATGGGAGGTCTCCAGAGGTGTTTCTCGGGTTCGACTGGTCGTCAGAGGCGCGGCGCACTACGCCCTTTCCTCCCGCCGGACCCGGTGGTGCGGCAGGAGCAGCACGAGGGCGGTGACCGGGACGAGGCCACCGGCCGCCCAGTACAGCGTTTCGCTGTAGGTGGACACGAACGTCTTCGCGCGGATCTCGCCGAGCGCACCGTTGATCGTATCCCGGGTGTCGCCGTCGGCGCCCTGTACCAGGCGGGAGCACGTGGCCGGAACCTTGGCCAGGTCGTCCTGGCCGAGTGCCTCGGTCGCGCAGTCCTGTAGGTCCGCGGCCTGCCGGGGCGACACCGACTGCACGGTGGGGACGACCCGTTCGGCCTGCGGCCCGGCGTTGCCGGCGAGCGCCGCGAAGAAGAGGCTGCCGATGACCGCCACGCCGAGCGCGGCACCGAGCTGGCCGGTGGCGTTGATGATGCCGGAGGCGGCGCCGGCCTCCTGCGGCTGGACCTCCCTGAGGACCAGCGCCGTCAGCGGGGGCATGAGCAGGCCCATGCCGGAGCCGATCAGGAGCATGGACGGGACCGCGTGCCAGGAGGTGATGTCCGTACCGAAGTGGTCGGCCGCCCAGGCGTAGGAGACGATGCCCGCGAACATCAGGACGGCCCCCGCGAGCAGGCAGTAACGGCCGTAGAGCGGGGAGAACTTGCGGACGGCGAGCCCGCCGACGAGCGGCACGCACAGGGAGAACGGGATCGCTGTCAGACCCGTGTGCAGGGCGGACCAGCCGAGGCCGGCCTGGAGGTAGAGGGTCCAGCTGAGGAAGAAGCCGGCGGGAATGGCGCTGAAGAGGAGCTGCACGCCGATGCCGGCGCCGAACGCGCGGACCTTGAACAGGGACAGCGTCACCAGGGGCGAGCCGTCCTTGCGGGTCTTGTGGCGTTCGTACACCACGAACAGCACGAGGACGGGGGCGGCGGCGACGAGCGAGACGACGCTCCAGAGCGGCCAGTCGAGTTCGCGGCCGAGGGTCAGCGGCACCATGAGCAGCAGCAGCCCGAGGATCACCAGCAGCATGCCGACGATGTCCAGGCGCTTCGCGTGGGGGGAGCTCGACTCCCGCATCCACTTCGTGGCGCCGATCAGGGCCACCACGCCGACGGGCAGGTTCACCACGAAGATGCTGCGCCAGCCGAGGTCCAGCGGGCTCCAGCTGATCAGGGCGCCGCCGATGAGGGGACCGGAGACGATGGCCAGGCCGACCATGCTCGCGTAGAGGCTGACGACGCGGCCGATCTCCTGGGGAGCGAAGGAGACGTGGATGAGCGCGAGTACCTGGGGCACCATGATCGCTGCGGTGAGCCCCTGGAGCGCGCGGGCGAGGACGAGTAATTCGGTGCTGGGCGCGGCGGCGCACAGGGCGGACGCGAGGACGAAGCCGCTGACGCCGATGAGGAACATCCGCTTGCGGCCGAAGATGTCACCGAGCCGGCCGCCGGTGATCAGCAGGACCGCGAAGCTCAGGGTGTATCCGGCCGTCATCGCCTGGATGGCGACGGTCGAGGCGCCGAGGTCGCGTTGGATGCTCGGGATCGCCACGGTGATGATGTTGGCGTCGAGCAGGTCCATGAAGGTGGCGACCAGCAGGACGGTCAGCGCGAGCCACCGCTTCGGGTCGGGCTCGGGCGCGTCGGGGGTGGCAGGTGGGCCGGCGTTCGCCGGCTTTTCTGCCTGCCCTGCCTTGTTCATGGGTTCTTCTCCAGGTTCTCGATCGGGGGTTCGGCGGAGGGTTCCGCGGTCGGGTCGGCAACGGTCGCGGCGCTGCGGGCGAGTGCGGTCCAGGACTTCATCAGGAGCTCCACCACGTCCACGACGGAGTCCGTGCCGCTGTCGGCGGGGGAGAGCACGCGCTGGATGGACAGCCCGTCGTCCAGCGCGTGCACGATCAGGGCCAGCAGCTCCACGGGGGCCGGCGTGGTCACGCCGCGCGCGGCGAAGCCCTGCTCCAGCGACTGGGCGATCGCCTCCCGGGAGCGGCGCTCGCGGTCCGCCAGTACGGGCAGCAGCTCCGGGTCGCGCAGCCCGTAGAGCCAGAGTTCGGTGCGCAGGGCGAGCCAGCTGGCGAGGTTCTCGTCGCGTCGGCGGTGCCAGGAGCGGAGGTGGTCGAGCATCTCCTCGAAGGTGGCCGCCGTGCGGCTCATCGCCTGGATCTCTTCCAGTTCGTGCTGGGTCCGCTGTTCGAGCAGGGCGAGGACGAGCTCGTGCTTGCCCTCGAAGTTGCCGTAGAAGGCGCCCCGGGTGTACCCGGCGGCTTCGACGATCTGTTCCACCGAGGTTCCGCTGACCCCCTGGCCGGCGAACAGCGCGGCCGCCGATTGAAGGATCTGCTCGCGGGTGACCTGCCGGCTCTGCTCCCGGGTGAGTCGCTTGGTGATGGTGATCGCCTCCTTGGCGCGCTTCCTGGATACGAGACTGTATCCCAATACAGAGCTGTATATGAAAGGCATTCGGGGAGGGCGGCCGTTCCACGGGGCGCACATGCGAACGGGCCGCCACCGGTGCCCGAAGGCGTGGTGGCGGCCCGTGGTCGAACCGCGAGGTCAGACGGAGGCGGGCGCCGGGACCCGGAAGCGGTTGATGGCGTCGAGGTGCCGGGCGCGCAGTTCGTGGTCGCGGACACCCAGACCCTCCTCGGGGGCCAGCGCGAGGATCCCCACCTTGCCGTGGTGCAGGTTGCGGTGGACGTCGTACAGGGCCTGGCCGGTGTCCTCCAGCGCGTAGACCTTCGACAGCGTGGGGTGGATCCTGCCCTTGGCGATCAGCCGGTTCGACTCCCAGGATTCCCGGTAGTTCGCGAAGTGGGATCCGACGATCTTCTTGAGGGACATCCACAGGTAGCGGTTGTCGTACTGGTGCATGTAGCCGGAGGTGGAGGCGCAGGTGGTGATGGTGCCGCCCTTGCGGGTGACGTACACGCTCGCGCCGAAGGTCTCGCGGCCCGGGTGCTCGAAGACGATGTCGATGTCCTCGCCGCCGGTCAGCTCGCGGATGCGCTTGCCGAAGCGCTTCCACTCCTTCGGGTCCTGGGTGTGCTCGTCCTTCCAGAACCTGTAGCCCTCGGCGCTGCGGTCGATGATCGCGGTGGCGCCCATCGCGCGGCAGATGTCCGCCTTCTGCGCGCTGGAGACCACGCAGACCGGGTTGGCCCCGCCGGCGAGGGCGAACTGGGTGGCGTAGGAACCGAGTCCGCCGCCCGCGCCCCAGATCAGGACGTTGTCGCCCTGCTTCATGCCGGCGCCGTTGCGGGAGACCAGCTGGCGGTAGGCGGTGGAGGCGACCAGCCCCGGGGAAGCCGCCTCCTCCCAGCTCAGATGCCGGGGTTTGGGCATCAGTTGGGTGGACTTCACCAGGGCGATCTCGGCCAGGCCGCCGAAGTTGGTCTCGTAGCCTCAGATGCGCTGTTCGGGGTCGAGCATCGTGTCGTTGTGGCCGTCGGAGGATTCCAGCTCGACCGAGAGGCAGTGCGCGACGACCTCGTCGCCCGGCTTCCAGGAGTTGACGCCCGGGCCGGTGCGCAGCACGACGCCCGCGAGGTCGGAGCCTATGACGTGGTACGGCAGGTCGTGGCGCCTGGTGAGCTCGCTGAGCCTGCCGTAGCGCTCCAGGAAGCCGAAGGTCGGCAGCGGTTCGAAGAGGGACGACCAGACGGTGTTGTAGTTGACCGAGGAGGCCATGACGGCGACCAGGGCCTCACCCGGCCCGAGTTCGGGCACCGGCACCTCGTCCAGGTGCACCGACTTGCGCGGGTCCTTGTCGCGGGTGGCGAGCCCCGCGAACAGGTCCGTCTCGTCCTTGTGCAAGGTGACGGCGCGGTACGCCTCGGGGAGGGCGAGCGCGGCGAAGTCCTCCGGCGCCCCTTCCCGGCTCACGACGGCATCGATGATGTCCTGCATGTGGTGTCCTCGGTACGGGGGCGGGTGGTGGTGCGGGAGCGCGGCGGCTCAGCGCACCAGACGGTTCATCAGCCGGACCAGTTCGGCCGTCGGGTCGGCCGTGAGGCCGCCGTGCACCGGTCCGGTCTGCACGACCGCGCTGCGCGGGGCCGTCAGCCAGCCGAACCGCGAGCGCAGTGTGCCGGCGCCGGCCCGACCGGCCTTCGGGTCGCCCGCGCAGATGGCGCGGATCGCTTCGAGGGCGTCGGTGACACCGGTCAGGTCGACCTCGGGGTCGAGGGCGCGCAGACGCGCGGCGTCGATGTGGATCTCTGCCGCGAGGAAGTCGGCCTCCTTGCAGTAGAGCAGCGCGCCGACGTTGATCCGCTCACCGCGGTCCACGCGGGGGACGGCCTGCAGCAGCGCGTAGTCGAAACCGAGGGAGGGGGAGACGTGAGTGCTCATGCCGCCGCCTCCGGCCACCAGTCGCGCTCGCCCGCGAGACGGGCCAGCAGGTATGCGCAGTAGCGTTCGCGCAGGGTTTGCGGGTCCGCGCCGTTCGCCGAGTTCATGTTGACCAGGAAGTCGTCGGGCACGAGTCCGAGGATCCGCGTCAGCGCCTCCGGCGTCACGAGGGCGGCCAGCTCGGCGTCGAGGGCGTCGAGGACCGGGGGCGCCAGCGTGGACACGCGCTCGGACAGGACGTGCGAGCCCAACCCGTAGTCCCGGTTGGCCCAGCCGTCCACCGACGGCCACGAGTGCTGGAAGATCAGCGCCGCACCGTGGTCGATCGCCCACAACTGGCGGTGCCAGATGAGGAGGTTGGGGTTGGACCAGGTGCGGTCCACATTGGCCGTCAGGGCGTCCAGCCAGTAGATGCGGGCGGCCTCCTCCGCCGGCGCCCGCCAGGCGATGCCGTCGTAGCCGACCGAGCCGGGCAGGAAGTCCATGGCCAGATTGGGGCCGGTGCTGGCCTGGAGGAGCTGTTGCACCTCCTGGTCCGGCTCGCGCCGGGCCAGTTCGGCGTCCACGTCGAGGAGGACCAGGTCGGGGACCCGGATGCCGAGGTGCCGGCCGAGCTCGCCGACCACGATCTCGGCGACGAGGGCCGCGCTTCCCTGGCCGGCCCCCCGGAACTTGACGACATAAGTGCCGTCATTGTCGGCCTCGACGATACCGGGAAGTGAACCGCCCTCGCGCAGGGCCGTCAAATATTGCGTTCCTTTTACTTCTTGCAGCATGTTGATCACCCTACTGGCGCAAGATGGGCCCTCCAAGGGCGTGAACGAGTTCCGGCCATTGGCCCGGCGGCCCCGTCCGGGAGGGCTGGACGGGGTTCGGCGAATTAATTGGCCGATTTCCTGCGGAGCCCGCCGAGGGAATCCCCATGCCTCTCATGTATTTCGGCCACCTTCTCGAAGGTGTCCGGAATTCGGCTTGTGGTCACCGGTCTCCGGACGCTGCGGGTGCGAGGGGGCCGGTACGGCGATGCCCGTCGCCACGTACTCGACGCCCTCCCGTACGACGGTTCGCCAGCGCCCGGTGAAGGTGTTCACGCGGCGCCCGCCGACCACCGGGCCCGGCACGTGCAGCGAGCTGGTGAAGGTGCCCCGCTCCGGATCGGGCGTGATGGTGCAGTCGCTGAAATCCAGCAGCCTGCCCATGAGCGGGAAGCAGGTCTTGTACGTGCTCTCCTTCGCGCTGAACAGCAGCCTGTCCCAGGCCACGTCGGGACGGGACAGGGTGAGGCGGTCCAGCGTGTGCCGCTCCTCGGGCGAGGCCACCAGCTTCTCCACGCCTGTGGGCAGCGCGGAGTTCGGCTCGGCGTCGATCCCGACCGCGGCGACCGCGTCGGTCCTGGCGACCGCCGCCGCCCGGTAGCCGGGGCAGTGGGTCATGCTGCCGACGACGCCCTCGGGCCAGGCCGGCGCCCCGCCGGGACCGGGGAGGATCGGCCCCGGCGGTATCCCGAGCCGGGCCAGTGCCGTGCGGGCGCACAGTCGGACGGTGGCGAATTCTCGTCGGCGCTTGTCGACCGCACGCTCCACCCTGTCGGCCTCCTCCGGGTAGAGGTGGCTGTCCGGCGGGTCGGCGAACAGCTCCACGATCACGACGTCCGGCAGCGTACCGACGAGTAGGTCGGGCCCGGCGGGGAAGGGGCGGGGATCGGGCCCCGGGCCCGTGCGGGGCGCGGGATTCGTGCGGTCAGGCCGGGTCGCCCCGGGTTCCGGTATCGGATGGTGGACGCCGAGATCCGGCTCTGGAATTCCTGGCATGGGTCCCCCTCGGGTTGCGTAACCAGATGCGATCATCCAGGATGCATTCTCGTCGGCTTTCGAATTCCGGTCGCGGGAGAAGAGGGTCGGAGCGGGGGTAGTTTCAACACTCAACCACCTCCGCGACCACTGTGGTATACGGGGTCCTGCGAGGGTAGTTTCAATGATCAACTACCTCGTCGGCCGGTGTGTTGGACAGGTCTTCAAGGGAATGCATCGGGGGATGTGGATGATCCAGCGCTGTCATCAGTCGCGGGTGCGTCCGGGCGGGGGCACACGCCGGCCCGCAGCGGCCGCGGAGCGTACGGCGGCCGGACGGGTGCCCATATGCTGACCCGCAGGATCGTCCTCGGCCTTCCCGCGCTCTCCGTCGGCGGCCTCTCCGAGAACTGGCTGTTACGCGAGGCCGGCGACCTCCACTGGTCGCTGCTCGGCGAGCACTTCGGCCTCCCGGTCGCCGACCTCGCCGACGCCGACGGCGAACGGCTGCTGCCCGCCTTCACCCGCGCCCGGCTCGCCGCGGCCGACTCCCTCCGCTTCTTCACCGAGCACGACGAGGGAGAACTGACCGGCACGCTGGCCCGACTCGACGAGCACGCCTTCGTCAGCGACATCCGCTTCGCCACGCCCACGACGTCGGTCGACGTCCGGCTCCTGACCTCCTTCGTCCGCCGGGGTCCCGACAACTGGCTCGTCCCCGGCACCCCGCGCCACGAAGGCCGCGGTCCCGTGGCGGAGGCGAGCGCGGAACACCGTGCCTTCCAGGACGAGTTCCGGGCCCTGACCCGGCTGGAGCCCGACGGCACCCCCGGCCTTTACACCGACACGTACGAACTGAACCCCTTCGCGGACGTGAACGCGGCGGGCCTGCTCTACTTCGCCTCGTACCCGCACATCAACGACCGCGGCGAGCGCAAGTACGTACGGTCGGTGGCGCCCGGCGGCGAGTGGGCCGTCGACGCCGTCACCCTCAGCCGGGACATCGTCTACCTCGGCAACTGCGGCCTGGCCGACGCCGTGCGCTACCGCCTGGACGGGTGCCGGCGGGAGTCGGAGGACCGGGTGGTCCTCACCTCCTCCCTCCTGCGGGAACGCGACGGCCGGACGCTCGCCCGACTGGAGACCGTCAAGCGGCTCGTCCGGCCCGAGGTCTTCGCGGCCCTCCCGGGCGACGGCGCGGCCCCGGCCGCGACCGACTCCACCACGTCCTCTCCCGCTTCCGCCGGTCCCGCTTCCGCGTCACCGCGCGCTTCTCTGCCCGAAGACCTCGAAAGCCGGCTCCTGGCCCTGCTGGAGACCGTGCTCAAGGCCCCCGCCGGCTCGCTGACCGCGGACGACGACCTGCGCCCGCTCGGACTGGACAGCCTGTCCCTGTCGGAGACCGCCGTACGGGCCGAGGACGAGATCGGCTGCGAGGTCGACCCCAGCACCCTGTTCCAGGCCTTCACGGTCACCGCCATGGCCCGCGTCCTGCGCGGCGGACGTCCGGATCCGGCCCCGGCCCTGTCGTCGGCAGCGCCGACGGCCTTACCGTCGGCGGCGAGTGGCGCCGCCGTGCCGATCGCCGTGATCGGCATGGCCGGCCGGTTTCCCGGCGCGCGGAGCGTGCCCGAACTGTGGGACCTCCTGGGCCGCGACGAGGACGCCGTCCGTGACGTTCCCGCGGACCGCTGGAACGCGGCCGACCATCCCGGTCTGATCGGCAAGGCGGCCCTGCTCGACGACATCCGCGGCTTCGACCACGAGTTCTTCTCCATCAGTCCCCGCGAAGCCGCCTTGATGGACCCCCAGCAGCGGCTGCTGCTGGAGACCGTGTGGGCGACGGCCGAGGACGCCGGACGCGATCCGGCCTCGCTCACCGGCAGCCGCACCGGCGTCTACGCGGGCGTGTGCCACTCCGACTACGCCGGGCTGATCGCCCGCCACGCCGGGCGGGACGAGCCGCACCTGAGCGTCGCGGTCTCACCCTCCCTGGTGGCCAACCGCGTCTCGTACGCCCTCGGCCTGCGCGGGCCCAGCGTCGCCGTGGACACCCTCTGCTCCTCGTCCCTGGTGGCCGTCGCACAGGCCGTCGCCGCGCTGCGCGCCGGCGAATGCGACCAGGCGTTCGCGGGCGGCGTCAACGTCCTGTGCGACCCGGCCCGCCAACACGCCTACCAGCGCACCGGCGTGCTGAGTCCGCGCGGCCGCTGCCACACCTTCGACGAGGAAGCGGACGGATACGTCCGGGGCGAGGGCGTCGCCGCCCTGCTGCTCAAGCCGCTGGACCGCGCGCTGGCCGACGGTGACCGCGTGCACGCGGTGATCCGCGGCGTGGCCGTCAACCACGGCGGACAGGCCCGGTCCTTCACCGCCCCCAACCCCGACGCGCAGGCCGACCTGCTCGTCGCCGCCTACGACGAGGCGGGCGTCGACCCGCGCACCGTGGGCTACATCGAGGCGCACGGCACGGGCACGCGGCTGGGAGACCCGATCGAAGTCTCCGGCATGGCCGCCGCGTTCGAGCGGCTCTACGCGCAATGGGGCCACGCACGGCCCGCCGAACCGCACTGCGCCGTCGGCTCGGTCAAGACGAGCATCGGCCACCTGGAGGCGGCCGCCGGAATCGCCGGCATGGTCAAGGTGATCCTGGCCATGAGGCACCGTACGCTGCCGGCCGCGCGCAACCTGCACCGCCCGAACCGGATGATCAAGACCGACGGTACGCCGCTGCGGCTCCACCGCGACCGCAGTGCATGGGAGTCGCCCCCGGGCGGCGGTCCGCTGCGGGCCGGAGTCAGCTCCTTCGGGATGGGCGGCACCAACGCCCACGTGGTCCTCGAGGAAGGACCCCGCGCGGCGGCGGCCCCCACCACGGCCGCTCCGGTGGTCGTGCCCGTCTCCGCCCGGACCCCGCAGGCCCTGCGGGAGGCCGTGGCCCGTCTGCTGGAGGCGGTCCGCTCGCCGGACGCCCCGCCGCTCGCGTCGATCGCGAGGACCCTGTGCACCGGGCGCGCGGCACTGCCGTACCGCGTCGCCGTCGAGGCGTCGGACCTCGGCGAACTCGCCGCGCGGCTCGCCTCGGTACTCGACACCCCGCCGGACGCGCCCGTGAAGGGGCAGACCGAAGGCGCGGGACCGGCCTGGACGGCCCCGGACGCCCCGCCCGTGTCGCTGCCGACCTACCCCTTCAGCCGCGACCAGCACTGGGTGGCGCCCGTCGCGGGCGCGGAACTCCTCACCACCGAGTGGGCGGACGCACCCGCGCCGGACACCGGTGACACCGGCCGGCTGCTGGTGGTCACCACCGACCCGGAACTGGCCCGTACGGTGCTCCCGGAACGCGCCGTCGCGCACGTTCCCGGCGATCCCGTACCCGATCTGACCGGCCTCGACGGGATCGTCGACCTGGTCGACTGGTCCGCCCCCGGCACCCTCGTCACCGAGCGCATCGCCCTGCTGCAGCGGATGCTCACCTCGAACTCCCGCGTCGGGCTGCGCTGCGTCCACGTCAGCGGCGCCGAACGCTCCGCGCTCGCGGGCTTCTACCGCTCCCTGTCCGGCGAGTTCCAGGCCCTCCACGGGCGCACCGTCCGTGTCGACGGCGGCGCCGGCGAACTCGCCGCCGCCGTCCGGGCCGAGACCGCTGCCGTCGACCGGGAGACGGAGATCCGGTACGAGGGCACGCGCCGCCGCCGTCCCGTGGCCGCGTTCGCCCCGGCACGTGCCGCCGAGGACCTGCTCGCGGGCGTCGACCGCGGCGCGGTGCTCATCACCGGCGGCCTCGGCGGCATCGGCCTGCGCCTCGCGGCCCACCTGGCCGACCGGGGAGCCCGCCACATCGTGCTCGTCGGCCGTTCCCGGGTACCGGTCCGCAACCAGTGGGCCGCCCTCGTCGCCGCACCCGCCACGGACCCGGCGCTGCGCGCCCGCCTCACCGCGCTGCTCGCCCTCGTCGAGCGAGGGGTGACGCTGACCGTACGGACCGACGCCCTGGAGGACGTCGCCTCCCTGCGCCGGCTGATCGGCCGGGTCAGGAAGCAGGCCGGCGGGATCGACGCCGTCTTTCACTGCGCGGGGGTGATGGACCCGCCCACGTCCTTCCTGTCCCGTACGCCCGAGGAGATGTCCCGGGTGCTGCGGCCCAAGACCGACGGGCTGCGGGTGCTGTGGTCGGCCTTCGGGGCCACGCCGCCCCGGCTCATGGTGCTGTTCTCCTCCGTGGCCGGAGCGCTGCCGCTCCTCGCCGCGGGCCACCTGGACTACGCGGCGGCCAACGGCGTGCTCGACGACTTCGCCGCCGCCCACGACACCGGTGCCTCCGGGTGCGTGGTGCGCTCCCTGCGCTGGCCCCTGTGGCAGGGCGTGGGCATGGGGCTGGAGCGTACGAGTGCGAGCGGCGGGCTCGGCATCCCCGACCTCGCCGCCGATGACGCCCTGGCCCTGCTCGACCTCGCCCTGCGGGTGCCCGGCGACCCCGTGTCCCTGCCCTGCCGGGTGGAGCGCGCCGCCGTGACCGCCGACGAGCTGTTCCTGGCACCGCGGCGCACCGCCGCCCCGCGCCCCGGACGGCCCTCGGCGGAGGCCGTCGCCGTACCGGGAGCCGTCCCGGGCACGGTCGTTCCCGACTCGACCGTTGCGGGCGAGGCCGTCGCGGGCGAGGCCGTCGCGGGCCCGGGGGTGCCGGCCGCGGCCGCACCGTACGGCGAGTCCGCGACGGAGGCGGCGCCGGACTGGCTGTACGCCGTCGTGGCCCGCACCACCAAAGTGGACCCCGGCCTGCTGGGCGCCGACACCCTGCTCGGCGACATCGGCGTGGACTCGCTGCTGATGGCCGAACTGGTGCGCGATCTGGAGGGGATCCTCGGACACCCGGTCGATCCGAGCCTCCTCCAGGAGCACCCGACGCTCGGCGGCCTCGCCGCCGCGCTCGGCGCACCCCCGGCCGGTCCCGTACCCGAGCCCGCCGGACCGCTCGCCCCCGGGGCGCAGACACAGCCGTCCCGGGCCCGGGACGAACCACGGACACAGGCGCAGCTGCGGACCCCGGACGGGCGGCCGACGCCCATCGCCGTGATCGGGATGGGCTGCCGCCTGCCGGGCGCAGCCGACCCGGAGCAGTTCTGGGAGGTCCTGCTGGCGGGCCGAGACCTCGTGACCGAGGTGCCGGCCGACCGCTGGGACGTGACCTCCCTCTACAGCCCGGACGGCGGACCGGGACGCAGCCAGAGCAAATGGGGCGGTTTCCTGGACGACGCGGCCCTGTTCGATCCGGAGTTCTTCGGATTCGACGCCGAGGCGGCACGTCACCTGGACCCGCTGGCGCGCAAGGCGCTGGAGGTGTCCGTGGAATGCCTGCGGGACGCCGGGTACCGCGAGGACGAGGTACGGGGAGGGGCGGTCGGCGTCTTCGTCGGCACGCGCACCGGCAACCACCGCGCGCACCTGCAGCCCCCCGAGCGGCCCTACATCGCAGGCGTCAACCAGAACTTCGTCGCCGCCCACATCTCGCACTTCCTGGATCTGACGGGGCCGAACCTCGTGGTCGACAGCGCGTGTTCCTCGTCCCTGGTGACCATCCACCTGGCGGCCCGGAGCCTGGCGTCGGGGGAGTCGTCCATGGCGTTGGCCGGAGGCGTGGACCTGCTGTTCGACGAGGAGCCCTACCTCATGCTCAGCGCCGGCAAGGCGCTGTCGCCCAGCGGCCGTTGCCGCACCTTCGACGAGTCCGCCGACGGCCTCGTGCCGGGCGAGGGCGCCGGGATGGTGCTGCTCAAGCGCCTCGACGACGCCCTGCGCGACGGGGACCGGGTGCTGGCCGTGATCGAGTCCTCGGGCGTCAACAACGACGGCCGGACCATGGGGCACACCACGCCGAGCGGCCGCGCCCAACGCACGCTGATCTCCGACGTGCTGACGCGCGCCGGGGCCGACGCCCGCACCGTCGGCTACGTCGAGGCCCACGGCACCGGCACGATGATCGGCGACCCGATCGAACTCCAGGCCCTGACCGCCGTGCACCGGACGTACACCGAGGACCGCGGCTACTGCGGCATCGGCAGCGTCAAGAGCTCCATGGGGCACCTGCTGAGCGCCGCGGGCGTCGCCGGATTCATCAAGGCGGTACAGATCCTCCGGCACGGCCGCCTCGTGCCCACGCTCCACTGCGACCGGCCGAACCCGCGCTTCGCGTTCGCCGACTCGCCGTTCTTCCCCGTCACCCGGGTCACGGATCTGCCGGCCGGGAGCCGGGTGGGCGTCAGCGCCTTCGGCTTCGGAGGCACCAACGCCCACGTCCTGCTGGGCCCCGGCACCCCCGGGGAACCCGGACGGCCGGCACTGCCCAAGCCCGCCTACCGGCGCAGCAGATTCTGGCGCCTGCCCGCCGCGCCCGGACCGGCCGCCCGGCCGGTCCGCTCGGCCCGGCTCGAACTGACCTTCCCGTAACCCGGCGCGGCCGGGCCCGATCACGCCCCCGCATCGCCGACCACCAGGAGAGACACGTGGACCGAAGGTCCGTTCGCTGTGCCCTGCACCTGAAGCGGGACAACCCGATCGTCGACGACCATCGGGTCCACGGGGTGCGCACCCTGCCGGGTGTCACCTTCCTCGACGTCGTCTACCGGCTGCTCGCCGCCCGTGACATCCCTCTGGAACGCACCGAGTTGAGCGATGTGCTGTTCGTCGAGCCGGTGGTCACCACGGATTCGTCCGACCGCGAGCTGACCGTCGACATCGCACCCGACGGCGCCGTCTTCCGGGTGACGGCGACCAGCCGCCGGATCCGCGACGGAGTGCCCGTCGACGACGGTGTGACCACCCACCTCCGGGCCACCCTGCGCACCGACCTGCCCCCGCTCACCGGCGCTCCCGGACTCCAGCCGTCCGGCACGCGACGTGACGTCGGCGAGGTCTACGCCACCGGCCGGTCGGCCGGCATCGAGCACCGGACGTTCATGCGCTGCACGGGAACCCTGCGGGCCACGGCGGATCGGGTGCGTGCCGAGATCGCGCTCGGTGACGAGGCGCGGAGCACCGTGGAGGACTTCCTGCTGCACCCGGCGCTGCTCGACGGCTCGACCATGCAGTCGTACGCGCTCGCCTTCGACGGGGCGGACGCGGACGGGCGCCCCCTCATACCCCTGCACATCGGCTCCTTCCGCGCCGCCCGCACCCTCGGGGACGCCTGCACCGTCGACCTGCGCATGCACCCGGCCGGGGCGGGTGCCGGGGACGACGTGGTGAAGGCCGACATCGAACTGCGCGACGGGTCGGGCGCCTTGGCCGCCCGGTTCACGGACCTGACCTTCAAGCGCGTCCGCTCCGCCGCGGCGATCACCCGGCTCGCCGCCGAGCGGACGGAGCCGGCCCCGCGCGCCGAGGCCCCGGTCGTCCCCACGCGGCCGGAAGGCACCGCGGATCCGGCCCGCACCGACGGCGGACCGGTGGACATCCGGGCCGAGGTGGTCGAGCTGGTCCGCCGGGCGGTCGCCGATCCCGCACTGGTGGTGGAGGGCGACCGCGGTTTCTACGACCTCGGCCTGGACTCCTCGCAACTCCTCGCCCTGGTCAGACTGTTCGAGGAACACTGGGACATCGCGCTCTACCCGACCCTGCTGTTCGAGTACCCGACCGTCGACGCGGTCGCCGCTCACCTCGCCGGACTGCTGCCCGCCGAACGGACCGCCCGCCCGGCCACCGCCGCCCCGGCGACGGACGAGCCCGCCCGGACCCACTGCCTGACCGGCCTGTGGCAGGCGGCGCCGCGCCCCCTCGCACCGGCCGCCGGACCCCTGCTGGTCATCGGCGACCAGCGGGTGCGGACCGACCAGATCACCGTCCGGCGCGGTCCCGCGTTCCGCCGGGTCGCCCCCCGCACCTACGAGCTGCGCCCCTCCGAGACCGGGGACCTGCGGCTGCTCCTCGCCGACCTCGCCGGCCTCGGCACGGCCCCGGAAGCGGTCCTGCACCTCGCGGACCAGGACTCCGCCGACCTCCCCGAGGCCGTACGGTCGGCCTGCGCCGAGGTGCTCGCCCTGGCCCAGGCCCTCGCCGACCGCCCGGTCCCCGTCGTGCACGTGGCCCCGGCCCCGGTCGCCGCCGCCGTGGCCGGACTGGCCCGCACGGTACGCCTGGAGCAGCCGCGCCTCGCGATCACCGCCGTCGAGTGCGAGGGCCCCGCCGATACGGACGCCCTGCTCGCGGAGCTCGCGGACCACGGGGAGTCCTGGGTACGGCACACCCCCGGCCGCCGCCACGTCCGTCGCTACCGCGACGCCGACCTCGGCCCAGCGGCCCCTCTCCGGCCCGGAGGCGTCTACCTGGTCACCGGAGGCGCGGGCGGCATCGGCCGGGAACTCGCCGCCCGGATCACCGCGCGCGGAGCCACGGCCGTCCTCGTGGGACGCACACCGCGCCCCGCGGGACCGGAGGGCCCCTACGTCCGTGCCGACGTCACGGTGCCCGCCGAGGTCGACGCCCTGATCGGCGGCACCCTCGAACGGTACGGCCGGCTGGACGGCGTCGTCCACGCGGCCGGCGTCCTGCGCGACGGGCTGTTCACCACCAAGGCCGCCACGGACCTGGAGGCGGTCCTCGCGCCCAAGGTGCGCGGAGCCGTGCTGCTGCACGAGGCGACCCGCCACCTGGACCTCGACTTCTTCGCCCTCTTCTCCTCGGTGACCGGTGTCGCGGGCAACGCGGGGCAGAGCGACTACGCGGCCGCGAACGCCTTCCTGGACGCCTACGCCCGCGACCGCGGACTGCTCTCCTTCGCCTGGCCGCTGTGGGCCGGGGGCGGCATGCGCACGGACGCCGCCGCCGAAGCCCTCTTCGCCCGGCAGGGCCAGGCCCCGCTGCCGACGACGGCGGGCCTGGACGTGTTCGAGCGGTCCCTCGCCCTGTCCGGCAGCGAGCTGGTCGTGCTCCACGGCGACCCCGACCGGGCCCGCGAGGCCCTGGGCCTCACCCCCGCCGACGCCGTCCCCACCGAGGCCCCCACCGCCCCCCGGGCCGGGGAGAACCGCGGCACACCGGAGGCCGGCGACGGGGACGTCGCGGTGATCGGCGTCGCCGGCCGCTATCCCATGGCCGAGGACCTCGACCGGTTCTGGAGCAACCTCAGTGCCGGGCGGGACTGCGTCACCGAGATCCCGGCGGACCGCTGGACCTCCGACGGGTTCTACCGGTCCGACCGCGCGCCCGGCCACTCGTACAGCAAGTGGGGCGGATTCCTGGAGGGCATCGACGAGTTCGACCCCGGCTTCTTCCGGATCACCCCGCGCGAGGCCGCGGGGATGGACCCGCAGGAGCGGTTGTTCCTCCAGACCTCCTGGCACGCCCTGGAGTCCGCGGGGTTGACCCGCGCCGACGTGGCCGGCCGCATGGTGGGCGTCTTCGCCGGAGTGATGTTCAACCAGTACCAGATGCTCGGCCTGGGCGCCGAGGACCGGCTGACCGTCCTGCCGACGTCCTTCTCCTCGGCCGTGGCCAACCGCGTCTCCGCCTTCCTCGACCTGCGCGGCCCCAGCCTGGCCCTGGACACCATGTGCTCCTCGTCCCTGACCGCGCTGCACCTCGCCTGCGAGAGCCTGCGGTCCGGGGACAGCGAGCTGGCTCTGGCGGGCGGGGTGAACCTGATCGTCCACCCGTACAAGTACCTGCACCTGAGCCAGGTCGGCTTCGTCTCCTCCGACGGCCGGTGCCGCGCCTTCGGCGCCGGCGGGGACGGTTACGTACCCGGCGAGGGCGTCGGCGTCGTCGTGCTCAAGCCGCTCGCCCGCGCGCTGGCGGACGGCGACCGGGTCCTCGCGGTGATCAAGGGCAGCGCCGTCAACCACGGGGGGCGCGCCGGGGGCTTCTTCGTACCGAACCCCGCGGCGCAGGCCGACGTGGTGCGCCGGGCCCTGGACAAGGCGGGCGTGGACCCCGCCTCCGTCGGCTACATCGAGGCGCACGGCACGGGCACCTCCCTCGGCGACCCCATCGAGATCACGGCCCTCTCCCAGGCTTACGGCGACGCGCGAAGCCGGCTCGGCTCGGTGAAGTCCGGCATCGGACACCTGGAGTCGGCCGCGGGCATCGCCGGGCTGACCAAGGTCCTCCTCCAGCTGCGCCACCGCACCCTGGTCCCCTCCCTGCACGCCGACCCGGCCAACACGAGCATCGACTGGGACTCCGCGGGCCTGCGCGTCCAGCGCGAGAGCGAGCCGTGGCCCGCCGGAGCCGCCGGTGGCCCGCGCCGCGCCGGGATCAGCGCGTTCGGCGCGGGCGGGTCCAACGCCCACGTCGTCGTCGAGGAGTTCCCGCAGCAGACACCGGCCACCGGGGGATCCTCCACCGCCGGACCGCAGGTGGTGCTGCTCTCCGCCCGCACCCCACAGGCGCTGCGCGAGCTCGCCGAGCGGTACGTGGAGCCCACCGCGGGCGACCCGCTCGACGCGGTGGCCGACGTGGCCGAAGCAGCCGGTCTCGCCGGCGCCGACCCGGAGGCCGAGCTCGACGAACTCGGCCTGGACGTGGCCGACCTGCGCAGGCTCGCGCGGGTCCTCGCCGACCGGTTCCCCGGCCGGGCCCCGCACGTCGACGCCCGTTCCACCCTCGCCGGTCTCGCCGAGGCCGTCTCGGCGGGCGCGGGACCGGAGGCCGCGCTGGTCGACATCGCGTACACGACGCAGATCGGCCGGGAACCGCTGGAGGAGCGGCTCGCCGTGGTCGCCTCCGACACGGCCGGACTCCGTACCGCCCTCCACGCCTTCCTCGCCGGCTCGCCGACGCCCGCCCTCCACCGGGGCACCGTCACCGGGCAGCGCCCCGCGGGCGACCCGCTCCCGGCGGGCCCTTTCCCGGCCGACCCGCACGCGTGGGCGCGCAGCTGGGCGGAGGGCGCCGCACCCGACTGGCGCGCCCTGCACCGCGACCGGCGGCCGCGCAAGGTGGAGCTGCCGCAGTACCCGTTCGCCCGCGTGCGGTGCTGGGTCGACGTACCGGCCCCGCGGCAGGCCGCCCTTCCGTCCGCCGGGGCCGCTGCCGAGCCCGGCGTCGAGACCCTCCCGCTGGACGTCCCCACCTGGGAGGCCGTCCCGACGCCCGGCGCTCAGCCGACTCCGGACGGTCCGGTCGTGGTGCTCCACGCCCCCGCCCACGCGGGCCTGGCCCGCGAGCTTGCCGCCCGTCACGAGGGCGCCGTCCCGGCCGAACTGGGCACACCGCTCCGGGTGACGCCCCGTCTGGTCTACGTCCTGACCGGGCCCACCGACACCACCGACCACACCGTGGACGAGGTGTCGCGTGTCGCGCGCGCCGAGGACGCGGGCGTCAAGGCCCTCGCCCCGTACGTCCGGGCCTGGTCCCGCGAGCACACCCTCGACTGGGTGATCGTCACCACCGGCGCCGCCGCCCCGCCCGGCCGTCCCGTCACCGACCCCTACGCCGCCGGGATCACCGGCTTCGCCCGGGTCATGGAGAACGAGCACCGCGGCTGGTCCGTCGCCTGCGTCGACCTCGACCCCGCCCACGCGTCCGCCGCCCTCCTGGCGCCCGCGCCCCGGGGAACGCGCGTCGCGTACAGCGGCACCGTCCGCCACGCCCAGGTCCTGCGGCCCGCTCCGGCCGCCGACGGGCCCGTCCCGCTGCGCCGGGGCGGCACCTACGTGATCGTCGGAGGCGCCCGGGGCATCGGCCTCGCCCTCGCCCGCCGCCTCGTCGAGGACTGGGACGCCCACGTGCTGCTCGTCGGCCGCAGCGAGCTCGCCGACCCCGACCTGGGGGACCGGATCCGCTACGTCCGCGCCGACGCCACCGACACCGGCCGGCTGGCGGCCGTCCTCGACGAGGCGGGCCCGGTGCACGGCGTCGTCCACGCGGCGCTGGTGCGGCGGGACAGGCTGGTACGCGACCTCACGGACACGGACCTCGCCCAGAGCCTGGCGGCCAAGTCCGGCGTCGCCGCGGCCCTCGTCGACGCCCTGCGCGGACGGAACCCGGACTTCCTGGTGTTCTTCTCCTCCGCCCAGTCCTTCCTCGGCGACCCCGGCCTGGCCAACTACGCCGCCGGCTCCACCTTCCTCGACGCCTACGCCCACGCGCTCGACGCGCGCCTGCCCTACCCGGTGCGCGCCGTCGACTGGGGATTCTGGGGCACCGTCGGGGCAGTGGCCGACGACGCCCAGCGGGACCGCCTGACCGCGGCCGGCTTCCGGTCCATCACACCCCGGGCGGGCTTCGCCGCGCTCGTCGAGACGCTCCGGCGGCCGGCGCCCCAGAGCGTCGTCGTGCCCGGCACCGAGGCCCTGCGCGAGCGCATGGCGGCGAACAGGACAACGGAGAGCACCGACGTGACGCCCACCGGCGGGCGGCCGAACGCCGCCGATCTGCGCGTGGTGGAGGACTTCCACGCGCTCGACCGACAGATGACGCGCCTCGCGGGCGGGGCACTGCTCGCCCTGCTCGACGACCTGGGAACCTGGCACGGACCCGACCCCGACGCGGACGAGGTCCTGCGCCGGGTGGGCGTCACCCCTCGGTACGAACGCCTGCTGCGCACCCTGCTCGACGCGCTCGTGGACGACGGCCTGCTCACGGCCACCGCCGGACGCCTGCGCCCGGTCCCGGAGGCTCTGGCCGGCGCCCGTGCGGGCGGGCACCTCGGGCAGCTCGCCGCCCTCGCCGACGCGCAGCCCGAATCCGCCGTCTTCGTACGGCTGCTGGCCCTGTGCCTGGAGCGCTACCCGGAGCTGCTCCGGGGCGAACTCCTCGCCACCGACCTGCTGTTCCCCTCGTCCGGTACCTCGCTCATGGAGCGCGTGTACCGCGGCAACCCCATCAGCGACCTCTACAACGACCTGCTCACCCGCCACCTCGTCGAGTACGTGGAGAAACGTTTGGCCGCCCTGCCCGCCGACGCCACCCTCCGCATCCTGGAAGTCGGATCGGGCACCGGTGGCACTTCCGCCGGACTCCTGCGCGCCCTCGCACCGTACGGCGGCCGACTGGAGTACTGGTACACCGACCTGTCGGCGACCTTCCTCGCCCACGGCAGGCAGGAGTTCGGCGCCCGGTACCCCTTCCTGCGGTTCAAGCGCCTCGACCTGGACACCGACCCCGTCGGCCAGGGTTTCGACGAGGGCGGCTTCGACCTCGTGGTCGGCGCCAACGTCCTGCACGCCACCTCGGACGTCGGCCGCGCCCTGAGCCACCTGCGACGGGTCCTGCGCACCGGAGGCGAACTGCTCCTCAACGAGCTGACGACGGTGACCCTGTCCGGCACGCTCACCTACGGGCTGTTCGACGGCTGGTGGGCCCACGGCGACACCGGCCTGCGCCTGCCCGGCTCCCCGCTGCTGGACGTTCCCGGCTGGACCGGGGTGCTCGGCGCGGCCGGGTACGAGGCGGTGACGGCCTCACCGGACTCCGCTCGGACCACCCGCAACTTCCAGCACGTCCTGGTGGCCCGCGCGGCGGCCGGCGCCACCACGCCCGCCGACGCGCGGACGACGGGGACCGCACAGGTCACGGGAACGACCCGGGCCACCGGGGCCGCCCCGGCCGCCTTCACCCACACGCTGCTGGACCTGACCTCGGACGCCTCCGGCATCCCCGTCGGCGAACTCGACCTCGACCGCCCGATCGGGGACTACGGCTTCGACTCGGTCAGTTACAACCTCCTCGCGAGCCGGCTCAACGAGGCCCTCGGCCTGGACGTGACGCCCGCGCTCTTCTACGAGACCCCCACCCTGCGGGCCCTCGCCGACCGCCTCGCACGCGACCACCGCGAGGCGCTGCCCACCCCCGCGCCGCCCACCGCCCCCGCCCCGGAGGACCGGCGCGCCACGACTTCCGCCGCGCGCCCCGCCGACCCGGAGGCGATCGCCGTCATCGGCATGAGCGGACGGATGCCCGGCAGCGCCGACCTCGGCGAGTTCTGGCACCACCTGGTGGCCGGGGACGACCTGGTCACCGACGTCCCCGAGGACCGCTGGGACCACCACGCGCTCCCGGAGGGCGTACACGCGAGCCGCGGCGGCTTCATCCACGACGTCGACCGCTTCGACCCCCTCTTCTTCGGTATCTCCCCGCACGAGGCCGAGGGCATGGACCCCCAGCAGCGGCTGGTGCTGGAAGGGGTCTGGACGGCGCTGGAGGACGCCGGCCTGGCGCCGGGCAGCCTCGCGGGAGCAGACGTCGGACTGTTCGTCGGGGCGGGATCGAGCGACTACGACGAGATCCGCGAGGCCGCCGGCCTGCCGGTCGACGCGCACGCCGCCACCGCCACCGCGCACTCCATCCTGGTCAACCGGGTCTCCTACCAGCTCGACCTGCACGGCCCGAGCGAACCGGTCAACACCGGCTGCTCCAGCTCCCTGGTCGCCCTCCACCGGGCCGCCGAGTCCATCCGCTCGGGCGAGTGCGACATCGCCGTGGCCGGTGGGATAAACCTGGTGCTCTCCCCGCACAACCACGTCCTCCTCAGCGGCACGGGCATGCTGAGCCCGACCGGACGCTGCCGGACCTTCGACGCCCGCGCGGACGGCTTCGTACGCGGCGAGGGCTACGGCTTCGTGGTGCTGGCCCGCGCCGAGAAGGCACGGGCCCGTCAAGTCAGGGCCTGGCTGCGCGGCAGCGCCGTCAACCACGGGGGCCGGGCCCGGTCCCTGACCGCGCCCAACCCGGCCGCCCAGGCGGCGATGATCGTACGGGCCCACGAGCGTGCCGGAACCGACCCGGCCACCCTGGGCTACCTGGAGACGCACGGCACCGGCACGGAGCTCGGCGACCCGGTGGAGATCAACGGCCTGCGGCTGGCCTTCGACGAACTGCTGAGCCGCCGGGGCACGCCCCCGCCGGCCGAGCCGTACTGCGCCATCGGAGCGGTCAAGGCCAACATCGGCCACCTGGAATCCGCCGCCGGCGCCGCCGGAGTGATCAAGGTGCTCCTCGCGATGGAGCACGGCGTGCAGCCGCCGCTGGCCGGTCTGCGGGAACAGAACCCGCACCTGCGCCTCGACGGGAGCCCCTTCCAGCTGCTCCGTTCGGCGCGGACCTGGCCGCTCCCGGCCGCCGGGCCGCGCCGCGCGGGCGTCAGTTCCTTCGGCTACGGAGGAGTCAACGCCCACGTCGTCCTGGAGGAGGCCGGAGCCGCGCCCGAGGTGCGGCGGCCGCACGGCCCCTGGGTCTTCCCGCTGTCCGCCCGCACCCCGCAGGCGCTGCGCCGTTACGCGACCGCGCTGCTCGCGGCCGTCGAACGGGAGGACCGGACATCGGAACTGGCCGACGTGGCGCACACCCTCCAGCACGGCCGCGACGCCATGGGCGAGCGGCTCGCCGTGACCGCCGCCGACCGGTCCACGCTCGTCGCCGCCCTGAAGGCCGCCGCCGACGGCGCCGACCATCCCGCGCTGGCCCGGCCCGCGGGCGGGACGGACGCCGACCGCTGGGTGGCCGGAGACACGGTCGACTGGCCGGAGGGCGGGGTCTCGATCCCGCTGCCCACCTACCCGTTCGAACGCCGGCGGTGCTGGGTCGCCTCCGCGGTGTCCCCCGGTGCCGAGGCGGCTGCCGTCCCGGCGAACGTCGCCCCGGCGCCCGCGTCCCCGGTCCGGGCCGGTGCCTACGTCCCGCGTCGGCACCCCGTCACCGACGTGGCTCCGCGCGGACCGGTCACCGGCCCGGTCTGGGTGCTCGGCCCCGCCGAGTTCCCGGGGGCCGAGGTCCACCGGATCGGCGCGGCGCCGCTGGAGTCCCTGCCGACCCCCGTCGCGGTCCACGCCGTGGTCGAGGGCGAGCGCGGGGTCCTCGACCTCTTCCGCATCGTCCACCACCTCCAGGCGCGCCCCGGAGCGGGCGGCGAACTCGCGCTGACGGTCGTGACCCGCGCCGCGACCGACCCCGCGTCGGCCGCGGCACTGGGCCTCGCCCGGTCGGTGCGGAGCGAGTGCGAGCGCTGGCGGGTGACCACCGTCGACACGGGCCCCGAGGACCCGACGGCGGTTTCCGTCGCCGCCCCGGGCGACTACGCCCTGCACGCCGGACGCTGGTACCGGGAGGTGCTCCGGCCCGTCGACGCGACGGCCGGGGCCGCGCCCGTCCTGCGGGAGGGCGGTACGTACGTGATCGTCGGCGGGACCGGCGACGTCGGCCTGGACATCGCCGAGCAGCTCGTACGGCGTCACCGCGCCCGGGTCGTCCTCGTCGGGCGCTCCGCGCCGGACGAGGACCGGGCGGCCCGGATCAAGGCCTTCGACCCCTCGGGCACCCGGGTGGAGGTCCACCGGGCGGACGCCTCGGAACCGGGCCGACTGCGCGCCGTGCTCGACCGCGTGGGCGTCGTCCACGGGGTCCTGCATGCGGTGACCGTGCCGAGCGACCGGTCGCTGGCGGCCATGGACGAGAAGTGGTTCCTGCGCGGCATGGCGGCCAAGAGCCGCACCACCGAGGCGCTCGCCGAGGCGCTGGGCGACCGGCGGCTGGACTTCCTGGCGCTGTTCTCCTCGGTGCAGTCCTTCCTCGGCAACCCCGGCCAGGCGGCCTACGCGGCCGGGTGCACCGCCCAGGACGCCATCGGCCGCGCGCTTTCCGCGCGGCTGCCCTACCCCGTCCGGGTCGTGAACTGGGGGGCCTGGGCCGGCTCCGCCCTCACCGAGCGGCACATCGGCCGACTGGCCGAGGCAGGGATCCACCCCCTCTCGCCGGAGGCGGGATTCGAAGCGCTGAGCCGGGTGCTCGGCCGACAGGAGGTTCAGGTGGCAGTGGTCTCGGGCACGGACGAGTTCCTCGGCCGGATCGGTGTCCGGGCGGCCGGTGCGGACGTACGGCAGCAGCCCGCGGGCGCGCCCGCGGCCGGGTCGTCCTGGCGCGCGGCCGCCGCCGACGAGATCCTTGCCGTCCTGCGCGAGGTGGCCGGCGTCCGGCCCGCGGAACTCGCGCCGGACGCCCCGCTCAGCCGGTTCGGCTTCGACTCGATCACGTACACGAGGCTGAGCTCCCGGATGAACGCGCGCTGGGACCTCGACCTGACCCCGGCCACGTTCTTCGGCGTGGCCACCGCCGACGACCTGATCGGCAAGGTCCTCCAGCACCACGGAGCCGCTCTCGCGGCGCACTGGAGCGCGGACGCACCGCCCGGTGCCGCGGCATCCGAAGGGACTCCGGCACCCGAGGGGCCTCCGGCATCCGAAGGGACTCCGGCACCCGAACCGGCTCCGGCACCCGAACCGGCCCGCGCGCAGGCCGTGGCCGCCGAGGCCGCCACGGCCGCACCCGCTCGGACCGCCGCCCCGGCGCCCGTCCCCGGCGAGCCCGTCGCCGTCGCCGTCGTCGGCATGGCCGGAATGCTTCCCGGATCGGACGACCTGGACGAGTTCTGGAAGCACCTGACGGCGGGCGACGACCTCGTCGACGAGATCCCGGCCGACCGCTGGGACTGGCGCCGCCTGCACGGGGAGCCGACGCCCGGCGAGTTCCGCACGACGGCGAAGTGGGGAGGGTTCCTGCGCCGGGTCGACCTTTTCGACCCGCAGTTCTTCGGCATCTCCCCCCACGAGGCCGTGGCGATGGACCCGCAGCACCGGCTCGTGCTGGAGGCCGCCTGGAGCGCGATCGAGAACGCCGGCATCCGGCCGTCCGCGCTCGCCGGCACCGACGCGGGCGTCTTCATCGGCAGCAGCACCTACGACTACTTCGAACTCCAGCACGCCCTCGGCGTCCCGCTCGACGGCTACAGCACGGTGGGCAGGGCCCACGCGATCATGTCCAACCGGGTCTCGTACCTGCTGGACCTGCACGGCCCCAGCGAGACCATCGACACCGCCTGCTCCTCCTCGCTCGTCGCCGTCCACCGGGCGGCCGAGGCGATCCGCGGCGGCGACTGCGAGGTCGCGCTGGCGGGCGGTGTGAACGTCATCGCCTCCCCGACGCTGTTCGTGGACATGAGCCAGGCCGACATGCTGAGCCCGGACGGCCGCTGCCGCACCTTCGACGCGCGCGCCAACGGCATCGTCCGCGCCGAGGGCGTCGGCGTGGTGGTGCTCAAGCGCCTCGACGCGGCGATCGCCGACGGCGACGTCATCCACGCCGTCCTGCGGGGCAGCGCCGTCAACCACGGCGGCCGCACCAACTCGCTGACCGCACCGAATCCGGACGCGCAGGCCGCCTGCATCGTCAAGGCCCACCGGCGCGCCGGCGTGGACCCGCGGACCGTCGGCTACGTCGAGACCCACGGCACCGGCACCGAACTCGGCGACCCCGTCGAGGTCGAGGGCCTCAAGTCGGCCTTCGCGGAGCTGTACGCCGACCACGGCGCGGCGCCCGGGCAGCCGCACGTGGTGCTGGGGGCGGTGAAGACCAACACCGGCCACCTGGAGGCGGCCGCCGGCGTCACGGGCCTGATCAAGTCGCTGCTCGCGATGCGCCACGGGTCGATCCCCGGCAACGTCCACCTGGAGGAGCTCAACCCGCACCTGCGTCTCGAGGGCGGTCCGCTGCGCCTGCCGTCGGGGAACGAGCCCTGGAACCGGGTCCGCACGGCCGACGGGGCCGAGGCGCCGCTGAGGGCGGGAGTCAGCTCCTTCGGCCTCGGCGGGGTCAACGCGCACCTGGTGGTGGAGGAGTACCGGGAGACACCGGCCCTCCCGACGGCGGGGGAGCGGCTGTTCGTCCTGTCGGCGAAGACCCCGGAGCGGCTGCGCGACTACGCGGCGCGCCTGGCCCGTTGGGCCGTGGACCACGAGGACGTGGACCCGGCCGCCCTGGCGCACACCCTGAGCACCGGCCGGGAGGCCTTCTCCGAGCGTCTCGCGGTCGTCGCCGACTCGCCGCGTGCGCTGGCGGCCGCGCTGGAGGCGTGGCAGGCCGGCGGACCGGTCCCGGGTGTCTTCGCGGGGGACGGCGGGGACGCCACCACCGCCCTGCTGCTGGACGGCCCCGAGGGCGGCCGGTACCTGCGGGCCGTGGTGGACGCGGGCCGCCTGGACAAGGTCGCCCGGCTGTGGGTCGGGGGCGCCCCGATCGACTGGGCGCAGCTGTGGCCGGGAACGGCGCCCCGGCGGGTGCCCGCACCGACCTACCCCTTCGCCCGGGAGAGCTACTGGCTCACGCCCGGAGCCCGCTTCGACGCCTTCCAGGCGGCCGAGTCGGGCCTGGTCGCCGACACCGCGGCCGAGCCGGACGCGGACACCCCGGCCGGGGCCCGGCCGCAGACCCGTGCCGGATCGCAGGCCGAGACCGACGTGGTGTCCGCGGCGCGAACTCCTGCCGCCGCGGAGGCGCCCGCCTCCGCGCAGCCGGCCGGGACCGGGGCTCCGGTCGCTGACGACGCCGAGGGCGCCGTCCGTACGCACGTGCGCGGGCTCCTCGCGGCCCACCTGGGCATGCGGCCCGAGCGCCTGCCCCTGGACCGGGCGCTGTCCGACGCGGGAGTGGACTCGCTGGGTCTGCGCCGGCTGAGCCGCCGCCTCGGCGCGGACTACCGGGTGGAGGTGCCGGCCCGGATGTTCGGGGTGGCCCAGACGGTACGGGCGGTGGCCCGAGCCGTGTTCGAGGCGTACGGGCCCCTGCCCGCACCCCAGGAGCAGGAGCAGGCGCAGACACAGACACAGAAGCGGGACCAGGAGTCGGCCCCCGCCGCCGCGCCGGTGGACCGGGTCGCCGCTCTGCTGGCCGGTCTGCGGGACGGGACCGTCCGCGTGGACGACGCGCTGGCCGTACTCGAGGGAGGGACGGGCCGATGAGCACCGACCTGCGTGAACTGCTGGCGGCGATCGCCGCCGGCAAGCTGTCCGACGAAGTGGCCGAGCCGCTGGTACGGGGCCTGGTCGACGCGTCCTCCCCGGCCGCCTCGTCCTCCCCGGCCGCCTCGTCCTCCCCGGCCGCCTCACCCGCCCCGGCCGCGCCGGCCGCCACCGCCCCGGCGGCGCCCACCGGGCCGTACCCGCTCAGCCGCGGGCAGGCCGCGCTGTGGGCCCTGCACGCCGACGACCCCCAGACCGTCTCCTACAACCTGCCGCTGGGCCTGTGGCTCGGGCACGACGTGGAGGAGGACCGGCTCGTCGACGCGCTGACCGCGATGGTCCGCAGGCACCCGGAACTGGACATCTCCGTACGCCTGGACGCGTCGGGGCCCGTCCAGGAGGTCACCGGCCGTGCCCCGGAGGTGACCCGCCTGGACCTCGGCCACGTGACCGACGGGGAGTTCTCGGCCCGCGTGCGCAACCTCGTGCGCCGCCCGTTCGACCTGGAGCAGGACCCGCTCCACCGGATGTGGCTCGTCACCGCCCCCGGCGGCGCCACCCTGCTGCTCCTGGTGTTCCACCACCTGATCACCGACGGGGTCTCCAGCCACCTCCTGCTGCGCGACGTCGTCGCCTGCCACGACGCGCTCGCCCGGGGCCGCGAGCTGCCGCCGGTCGAACCCGCCGCCCCCTACGCCGAGTTCGTGGAGTGGCAGCGGACCATGCTCGCCGCCCCGGAGACGGAGGAGCATCGGCGCTGGTGGCTCGACCGGCTGACCGGTGCCTCCACGGAGCCGGTCCTGGACGCGCTCGCCGACCGCCGGCGCACCGGATCCGCCTCGCGCACCCGCGGCGAGATGGTCCAGCTGCGGCTCCCCCGGGCCACCTGGGCGGCCGTCCAGGACACCGCCCGTGCCGACGGGCTGACGCCCTTCAGCGTGGTGCTCGGGGCCTTCCTCGCGCTGCTGCACCGCCACTCGGGACACCGCGACCTCAGCGTGATGGTGCCGACCGACGGCCGTCCCGCGCAGCGCTTCGACCGCACGGTCGGCTACCTGATCAACCCGGTGGTCCTGCGCGTGGACTGCGACCCGGAGCACAGCTTCGGCGAACTCACGGCGGCCGTCGGCGCCCGGATGGCGGAGGCCGAGGAGCACAGCGCGTACCCCTTCGCCTCCGTCGTCGACGACCTGCGCCGCACGACCGGCACCGAGGCCGGTTTCGACATCGGCTTCTACATGCAGCAGGGAGTCGGCGGCGACCAGGACATGGCGGCGGGGCAGACCGTCTTCCGCGACGCGCTCGACCTGACCCAGGAGGGCGAGAACGACCTCGTCGTCGAGGTGGTCGTGCGCGACACCGGCGTGCTCCTCTACCTCAAGTACGACCCGGAGCGCTTCGACCGCCCCACCGTCGAGCGGCTGGCCGAGCACTACCGGCTGCTGCTGGACACGGTGACGGCCGATCCCTCCGTACGCCTCGGCGACCTCGACCCCGCCACCCCCGCCGAACGGCGCACGGTCGAGCGGGCCAACGCCACCCGCGCCGAACGGCCGCGCGACGTCACCGCCGCCGACCTGGTGCTCGCCCGCGCCCGGCGCGACCCCGGTCGCACCGCCGTCGTCGACACGACGGGCCCGCTGACCTACGGCGAACTCGCAGGGCAGGTGCACGCCCTCACCCGCGTCCTCACCGAGCACGGCGTACGCCCGGGCGACGTCGTGGGCGTCCTCGTCGCCCGCAGGGCCGCCCTGATCGTGGCCCTCCTCGCCGTCCAGGGCGCGGGAGCCGCCTACGTCCCCCTCGACCCGGACTTCCCGGCGGCCCGGCTCGCCCACATCACCGCCGACGCGGCACCCACCGCCGTGATCGTCGATCCGCACCTGGCCGACCGGCTGCCCGCGGACGCACCCGGTGTGCGCGTCCCCCTGACCGGCCTGGAGTCCGAGGCGCGGACCGTCGCCCCGGTCGCCCGCCGCGACGACGACCTCGCGTACGTCCTCTACACCTCCGGATCCACGGGGGAGCCCAAGGGCGTCGAGGTCTGCCACGGCAACCTCGTCAACCTGCTGACCGCGACCGCCGAGCGGCCCGGCTGCTCCGAGGACGACACCCTGCTCGCGGTGACCACCGCCGGATTCGACATCTCGGGTCTGGAACTGCTGCTCCCGCTGACCCGGGGCGCCACCGTCCACATCGCGCCCGAGGACGTGGTCCGGGACGGGTTCGCGCTGGCCGACCTCATCGACGAGGCCGGCGCGACCGTCGTCCAGGCCACACCGGCCACCTGGGAGATGCTGCTCCACGCCGGCTGGACCGGACGCGTGCGCAGGCTGCTGTGCGGCGGCGAGGCCCTCACCGCCGAACTCGCGGACCGGCTGCTGGACCGGTGCGACGAGCTGTGGAACATGTACGGGCCGACCGAGACGACCATCTGGTCCTCCGCCCGGCGGATCCGGCGGGGCGGCCCCGTCACCGTGGGCACGCCCCTCGCCAACACCACCTTCCGCACCGCAGGCCCCGACGGCGTCGCCCCCGTGCCCTACGGCGCGGTCGGCGAACTGCTCATCGGCGGCGACGGCGTGGCCCGCGGCTACCGCGGCAAGCCGGAGCTGACCGCCGAGCGCTTCGTGCACGACCCGGCGACCGGGGAACGGCTCTACCGCACGGGCGATCTCGCCCGCTGGTCGGCCGACGGGGACATGGTGCTGCTCGGACGCGCCGACCGGCAGGTCAAGCTGCGCGGCCACCGCGTCGAACTCGGCGAGATCGAGGCCGCCGTCCGGCGCGCCGGAGCGGCGGGATCCGACGACGGCATCGGCGACGTCCGGGTGGCCGTTCGCGAGGACCTGCCCGGGCAGCCGCGTCTGGTGGCCTTCGTCCAGGCCGCCCCGGAGGCCGCGGAGGCCGCGGTCGGGCGGATCAGGGCCTGGCTGCCCGCGTACATGGTCCCCTCCCGTACGGTCGCGCTGGCGCGCTTCCCCCTGACCCCCAACGCCAAAGTGGACACCGGTCCGCTGACGCGCCTGCCCGTCGAGGAACTCGTACGCCGCTTCGGACACGAGGACCGCCCCGCCGCACCGCACGGGGAAGCCGGCCCCCGGCCCCGGCCGGCCGGCGACGCGGACCTGGCGGAGCGGCTGCGCCTGAGCGCGGCGGCCGTCGCCGGACGGCCCGTGGAGGAGATTCCCCTCGACCGGCCGCTCGGCGAGGTGGGCTTCGACTCGATCGGCTTCACCCGCCTCGCGGTGGCGCTGCGCGAGCGGTTCGGCGTCACGGTGCGCCCGACCGTCTTCTACGCCCGCCCGGACCTCACCTCGCTGGCCGCCCACCTGAGCGCGGCCCACCCCGGCGCGTTCGACGCCACGGACCGCCGGCCCGTGACCCGGACCGTCTCCGGGCCGGTGGCCGGGGCACCCGCCGCGCCGCGCGGATTCGCCCCGGTGGCGATCGTGGGCATCGGCGGACGGCTGCCCTCCTCCTCCGGCCTGGAGGAGTTCTGGCAGCACCTCGCCGCCGGACGCGACCTCACCCGGCCGTACCCCATGGAACGCGGCTTCTCCGCAAGGGTGTTCCCGCAGGGTCTGCGCGGCTCCTTCGTCGAGGACGTCGACGCCTTCGACGCGCCGCTCTTCCGCATCTCACCCCGGGAAGCGGCGCAGATGGACCCCCAGCAGCGCCTGCTGCTGCACGCCGCGCACGAGGCCGTGCTCGACTCCGGCCAGGTCCCGGGCGCGCTCGCCGGAAGCCGCACGGGGGTGTTCGTCGGACTCAGCGGCACGGACTACCTGAGCCTGCTCGGACCGGGCTCGCCGGACATGGGCGACCACTTCCTGATCGGCAACGTCCCCTCGATCGCGGCCAACCGCATCTCCTACGTGTTCGACCTGCACGGCCCCAGCGCCGTCTTCGACACGGCCTGCTCCAGCTCGCTCGTCGCCGTGCACCGCGCGACCCGTGCCCTCCAGCAGGGGGACTGCGACATGGCCCTGGCCGGCGGGGCCAACCTCCTGCTGTCCCCGCACGGGTTCACCGGCCTGCGGCGCGCCGGGATGCTCAGCCCCGACGGCCGCTGCAAGACCTTCGACGAGCGCGCCGACGGCTACGGCAGGGGCGAGGGCGTGGTGCTCCTCGCCCTCAAACTGCTCGACCGGGCCCTGGCCGACGGAGACCCGGTGCACGGCGTGCTGATCGGCTCGGCGGAGAACCACGGCGGGCACACCCACTCGCTCACGGTCCCCAACCCGCAGGCCCAGCGCGACGTCGTGCTCGCCGCACACCGGTCGGCCGGGGTCGCGCCCGACACGATCGACTACATCGAGGCGCACGGCACGGGGACCCCGCTCGGCGACCCGATCGAGATCGACGCCCTCAAGGAGGCGTTCGGCCGCCTGTACGCCGACTGGGGGATCCCGGTGGTCGCGGGACGCACCGGCCTCGGGTCGGTCAAGACGAACATCGGCCACCTGGAGGCCGCGGCGGGCGTCGCGGGCGTCGTGAAGGTCCTGCTGGCGATGCGTCACCGCACGCTCCCCGGCCTGGTGGACCTGCGGACGCCGAATCCGATGCTCGACCTGGACGGCAGTCCGTTCCGGATCCAGGCCGCGGCACAGACATGGGAAACACGCGAGGGGACGCCGGCCCGGGTCGGCGTCAGCTCGTTCGGCATGGGAGGCAGCAACGTGCACGTGGTAGTCGAAGAGGCGGGACAGCGTTGATGAGCGGCACCACCGAGGACAGGACCGCCCGACTGGTCCTCCTGTCCGCCGACGGCCCCGAACAGCTCGACCGCTACCGGGCCGAGCTGTGCACCTGGCTGGACGAGCACCCCTCCGCCTCCCTGGACGCCGTCGCGCACACCCTGCGCGTCGGCCGGGAGCCCCTGCGCGAGCGCGTCGCCCTGGTCGTCGGGAGCGTCGCCGAACTGGCCGCGCGCCTGCGCGACGGCGAAGGCGTCGTGACCGGCACCGCGACGGCCGACGCCGCCGCGGCCTCCGGCGGCGCCGGGCCCGTGGCCACCGACGATCCGGCCGAGGCCGCCCGCCTGTGGGTGACCGGCCGGGACGTCGTCCTGCCCGGGCCCGCCGGCGACCGGCCGGCCCGGCTCTCCCTGCCCCTGCCGCCCCGGCCGACCCGCCGCTACTGGATCAAGCCGCCGGCCGGCCTGGCCGACGGCCCCGGCGAGCGGCTGCTGACCGGCGAGGAGTTCTACCTGCGCGACCACGCGCTGGGCCGGATCCGGATCCTGCCCGCCGTGGCGGCCCTGGAGTTCGCGGTGGCCGCGGCCGACCAGGCGGGCCACGGCCGCGCCACCGGCATCGTCAACGTGCTGTGGGCCCGCCCCGTGCTCGTCGAGGACGAGCCCGCCCGCGTGCGCCTGCACCTCGCGCCCGTCGCCGACGGGGTCTCCTACGAGGTCCGGCTCACCGACGGCAGCGCCGAAGGCGCGCTCTGCTCCGCCGGAACCCTCCGCTTCGGCGCCCGTCCCGAGGCACCGCGTCTCGACCTGGACGCGATCCGCGCCCGGCTGCCCCGTACGGCCACGGCCGAGGAGTGCTACGAGGTCTTCACCGCGCTCGGCGGCGGCTACGGGCCCAGCCTCCGGGGGCTGCGCTCGCTGCGGTCCGCGCCCGGCGAGGTCCTCGCGCACGTCGCCGTGCCCGCGGCGGCGGACTTCCCCTTCTCCGACTTCGCCCTCCACCCCTCCCTGCTCGACGCGATGCTCCAGGCCTGCCTGTGGACCGACGAGGACCCCTCGGCCCCGCGCGCCCGGGAACTGCCCTTCTCCCTGGACGCGGTCGAGATCTTCGGACCCCTGCCCGAACAGGGCCACGTGCACGCCGTGCGGACCCCGGCCGGCCACGACATCGCCCTCGCCGACGACGAGGGCCGGGTCCGTGTGCGGCTGCGCGCCGTCGTCACCCGGCCCGTCGACGGCGCGGCCCGCCTGGACGGCACCGTCGGCGCCCACCTGCTCGTACAGCGCTGGCGGGACGCCCCCGCGCCCGCCGCCGGCCGGACCGTACGCACCCTCCTGCTCGGCGAGGAGGGCTTCACCGGAGCCGAACGCACCACCCGGGACGCCGTCTTCCCCCGCGACGAGGAACTCCTCCTCGTCCACACCGCGGACGGCGACCCGCTGCCCGCCCTCACCGGGCTGTACCGGTCCTGGGCGGCCCAGCCGACCCGCCACCCGGTGCGCGTCCTGCACGTCTTCCGCACGTCCGGCGGGGTCGAGGACGCGCGGGCCGAGGCCCTCGACGGCTTCGCCCGGGCCCTCGCCAACGAGGACCCGCAGTTCCTCGTCTCCGCGGTCGACGCGGGCACGGCGGGCCTCGCCGCCACCGTCGGGTCCGAGGCGCGCGCCGCCCACGCCTTCCGGGTCCGGTACACCGCCGCCGGCCGGCAGGTGCCGTGCTGGGAGCCCGTCACCCCCGACCCGGCACCGCTCGCCCCGCGCGGCACCGTGCTCGTCACCGGCGGCGCGGGCGCCCTCGGCCGCCGGCTCGTCGCCCACCTGGGAGGCGACGCCCGTTACGTCCTGACGGGCCGTTCGGCGCAGGCCGACCTCACGGAGCTGCGCTCCGCCGGTCTCGACGTCCACTACATGCCCGCCGACCTGGGGGCTCCCGGCGCCGCCGGGGACCTGGTCGAGCGGATCCACGGCTCCTTCGGGCCGCTCCACGGGGTCCTGCACCTCGCCGGAACCACCCGGGACGCCCTGCTGATCGGCAAGACCGACCAGCAGAGCGCGGCCGTGCTCGGCCCCAAGGTCCGCGGCACCGTGGAGCTCGACCGGGCCACGGCCGGGGACCCGCTGGACTTCTTCATCGCCTTCTCCTCCATGTCGGGGGCCGCGGGCAGTCCCGGCCAGACCGATTACGCCTACGCGAACCGCTTCCTGGACGCCTTCACGGCCTGGCGCCGGGGCAGCGGACGACCGGGCCGCAGCCTCTCCGTGCTGTGGTCGCTGTGGGCCGACGGGGGCATACGCGTCGACACCGACGAGGCCGCGGCGGCCCGGACGGCCCGCCGGGTCGGGCTGGTGGCCATGCCCACCGACGCCGGACTGGAGGCCTTCGACCGGGCCCTGGGCCACGACGGCGACCACGTCCTGGTCGCGCACGGCAACCTGGCGCGCCTGCGCGAGGTACTGGACGCGCCGGCGCCCTCGGCGGCCCCGGCCCCGGCGGCCCTCCCCGCCTCCGCCCCGGGGCCCGTTCCGTCCGCCGCGCCGATCCCTGCCGCGGAGCCGGCGGCCCCGGCCCCGGACGCGGCCGAGGAGTTCCTGCGCGGGGTGCTCGCCGAGGTCTTCGAGTTCCCGGCCGAGGAGATGGAGGCCGACGCGCCGTTCGAGCGGTTCGGCATCGACTCGCTGCTGATCATGGACCTGACCCGCCGCCTGGAGGACCACTTCGGATCCCTGCCGAAGACCCTGTTCTTCGAGTACCAGGACCTGCGCTCCCTCGCCGGCTGGTTCACCGAGCACCACGGCTCCCGCCTCGCCGAACTGGCGCCCGCGCCCGAACTGGCGCCCGCGCCCGAGCCGGTGGCCGAGTCCGAGCCGGCACCCCGGGCGACAGGGCCCGCAGAGCCGGTGGCCGCCATTCCGGCCGTGCTCCCGGCCCCCGCCGCGGCCCCCGCCCCCTCGGGTCCCATGCCCGTCGCCATCGTCGGCGTCGCCGCCCGCTTCGCCGAGTCGGACACCCTCGACCAGTTCTGGGACCACCTCCAGGCGGGCCGGGACCTGATCACCGAGATCCCGGCGGACCGTTGGGACTGGCGCGACTACGACCGGGCCACCCCCGCCGACCGGGCGGCCCGCTACAGCCGCTGGGGCAGCTTCCTGCGCGGCGTCGACATGTTCGACCCGCTCTTCTTCGGCGTCTCGCCCCGCGAGGCGGAGATCGTCGACCCCCAGGAACGGCTCTTCCTCCAGACCGCCTGGCACGCCATGGAGAACGCCGGACGCACCCGCGCGGACCTGCGCACCCACCGCGTCGGCGTGTACGTCGGCGCGATGTACGGGCTCTACCAGCTGCACGAGGCCGAGGACGGCCGGATCGGCGCCTCCTCGCACGCCTCCATCGCCAACCGCGTCTCCTACACCCTCGGCCTCACCGGCCCCAGCCTGGGCGTGGACACGATGTGCTCCTCCTCGCTGACGGCCCTCCACCTGGCCGTGCGCGACCTGCGCGCCGGGGACACCGACATGGCCGTCGCGGGCGGGGTCAACCTGCACGTCCACCCGTACAAGTACCGCTTCCTCGGCCAGGGCGGCTTCACCTCCAGCGACGGCCGCTGCCGCAGCTTCGGCGCGGACGGCGACGGCTACGTACCCGGCGAGGGCGTCGGCGCGGTGCTGCTCCGGCCGCTCGCGGACGCCGTCCGGGACGGCGACCACATCCACGGCGTCATCCTCGGGACCAGCGTCAACCACGGCGGCCGCACCAACGGCTTCACCGTGCCCAACCCCGTCGCCCAGGGCGACCTCGTCGCACAGGCGCTCGGCGAGGCGGGCGTGGACCCCGCCACCCTCGGCTACCTGGAGGCGCACGGCACCGGCACCGCCCTCGGCGACCCCGTCGAGATCCGCGGACTCGCCCGCGCCCTGGCCGAGGCCGGACTGCCCCCGCGCAGCCTTCCGATCGGCTCGGTCAAGTCCAACGTCGGCCACCTCGAATCGGCCTCCGGCATGGCCGGGCTGTGCAAGGTGCTGCTCCAGATGCGGCACGGCCGGCTCGTGCCCTCGCTGCACGCGGACCCCCTCAACCCGAACATCGACTTCGACTCGACCCCGCTGCACGTGCAGCGCGACCTCGCCCCGTGGCCCCGGCCCGACGGGACCCCCCGGCGCGCGGGCCTCAGCTCCTTCGGCGCGGGCGGGGCCAACGCCCACGTCGTCGTGGAGGAGTACGTCGCCCCGCCGGCCGCCGGGCAGGAGCCCGGCCCGTACCTGTTCCCGCTCTCCACCCGGGTGCCCGAACGGCTCCCCGTGCTCGCGGCCGAACTGGCGGACGCCCTGGAGCGCGGCCTGGCGGACGGATCGTCACCCCGCCTCGCGGACGTGGCGTTCACCCTCCAGCAGGGCCGCGAGGAATGGGCGGACCGCATGGTCGTCCTGGCCTCCGGCCTCACCGAGCTGGTGGCCCGGCTGCGCGGGGAGGACCCGACGGGAGTCTGGACCGGCAGCGCCCGAGGGCGCGCCGCCTCCCGCGCCGCCGCCCCCACGAGCAGCGACCCGGCGTCGATCGGCGCCGCCTGGGCCGCCGGAGCCCCGGTCACGTGGCCGACGGGGAACGGCAGCCGCGTGCCGCTGCCGGGCTACCCCTTCGAGGAACTCCGCTGCTGGCTCACCGACACCATCTGGTCGCCGCCCGTACCGGCCGCGCCGGCCGGCGAGCCGGCCGCGGCCGGGCCGGTGCACCCGCTGCTCGACGCGATCGACCCGGCCGAGAGCCTGGACGGCCTGACCTACCGGACCGCCTTCGACCCCGAACACCCGTACATCGGAGGCCACCGCCTCGGCGAGACCCGCCTGCTGCCCGCCGCCGCCGTCCTGGAGATGGCACGCGCCGCCGCCGCGGCGGCCGGGGCGGGGGAGCGGCTGCGGCTGTCGAACGTCCGCTGGCTGCGGCCCTTCGTCGTGGCCGGCGCCGAGCGCACGGCCAGGACACGGCTGCGCCGCGGCGGGACCGGCACGCGCTTCGACCTGCGCGACGACACCGGCGAACTCCTCGCCGAGGGCCGGGTGGAGCCCCTGCCCGCCTCCATCGGGGAGAGCCTGGACATCGACGCCGTACGGGCCCGCCTCGACAGCCACCACGAGGGCGACGCGCTCTACGCCGACCTCACGGCGGCGGGACTCTTCTACGGGCCCGCCCTGCGGGCCGTCGAATGGATCGCCGCGGGCGACGGCGAGGCGCTCGTGCGCCTGCGGATCCCCGCCGGAGCCGCCCGCTTCGCCGGCTCTGCCCTCCACCCCTCGGTGGTCGACGGCGCCCTGCACGCCTTCGCCGTCCTGCGGGACCGCGACGACGGCCCCGCGATGGTGCCGTACGCCCTCACCGCGGCGGAGGTCCACGCCCCGGTGACGGACCTCGGGTACGCCCACGTCCGCACCGTCGGCACCGACCGCTACGACCTCGCCCTGACCGACTCCGAGGGGAACATCCGCGTGCGACTGCGCGACCTGTCGCTGAGGCCCGCACCCGGCGTCGCCCGGGCCCGGCCGGCCGGCTCCCCCGCCGCGGCGGCCGTCCCCGCCGCGGCGGCGGCGGCCGCGGACGACCTGATGTTCGTACCGCGTTGGACCGAGCTGTCCGGCCCGGCCCCGGAACCGCTCCCCGGCGGGGCCACCACCTGGCTCGTGCACGGAGGAGACGCGGCACCGTCGGTGGCCGCCCTGCGCGCCCGCCTCGGCGGCGCCGTCGTCGAACTGGACCACGACCGCGTCGCCACCGCGACCGGCCGGCCCGACCACGTGATCCTCCTCGCCCCCCGCGCCGGGGGCGCGACCGACGACACCGCCGCGCTCGAAGCGGCCCAGGAACGCGGCGTCCTCGCCCTGTTCCGGCTCGCCAAGGTCCTCCAGCGCACCCGCTCGGCCGTCCGCCTCACCGTGGTCACCGAGGACGCCCTCACCATCGCGGGCGAACCCGTCACCAACCCGTACGCGGCCGGCCTGCACGGCCTCGCCCTGTCACTGGCCCAGGAACACCCCCGCTGGCGGGTCGCCGTCGTCGACCGCTCCTCCGCCGACGCGCCCTCCGCGGACGTGCTCGACGCCCCCGCCGGCGGCCCCTACGCGCTGCGCGGCGGCGTGCTCCACCACCGCCGGCTCGTCCCGGTCGCCGTCACGCCCCCGCAGGAGCGGATCCGCCGGGACGGCACCTACCTGATCCTCGGCGGGGCCGGTGGCATCGGCCTGGAACTCACCGAATGGCTGGTGCGCGGCTACCGGGCGAAGGTGGTCCTCCTCGGCCGCGGCGAACTCGGCGCCGAGCGCCGCGCACGGCTGCGCACCATCGACCCGGACGGCACCCTCGTCTCCTACCGCAGGGCCGACGCGACCGACCCCGCCGCGCTGCGGGAGGCCGTTGCGTGGACCCGGAGCACCCACGGCGCCCTGCACGGTGTCTTCCACGCCACGATCGTCCTGCGCGACCAGACCGTCGCCACGATGACGGAGGAGACCTTCCGCTCCGTCCTCGACGCCAAGGCCCACACCTCGGTCGCCCTGCACGCCGCCCTGCGCGACGTGGGCGGCCTGGACTTCGTCCTTTTCTTCTCCTCGGCGGTCGCCCTCTCCGGCAGCGCCGGCCAGGGCAACTACGCGGCGGGATCCACCTTCGAGGACTCCTTCGCCCACCACCTCGACCGGATGCTGGAAGCCCGGGTGGCCGTCATCAACTGGGGCTACTGGGGGACCGTCGGCATCGTCGCCGACGAGCGCTACCGCGAGCGGCTCGCCGCCACCGGCATCCACTCGATCACCCCGGAGGAGGGGATGGCCGCCGTGCACGCCGTGCTCGGGCGCGAGGACCGCCAGGTCGTCGTGGTCAAGGCCGACCCGGCGGCACTCGCCGCGGTCGGCGCCGAGCCGCGCCGGGCCGCCGGGCAACCGGCCCGCGCGGGGACGACGCCGTCCGACCCGGGGGCGCCCTCCGACGACGTGTCCCTGGTGCCGTCGCTGGCCCAGCTCCCCCCGGTCGCCCGACTGCTCACCGAGGCCGACGACGCCCGCCTGACCGAGGTCATGTGCGACTGGCTGTGGTCGCTCTTCCGTCGCGAAGGGGTGTTCCTCGACGACGCCGAGAGCTGGCGGCCCGCCGCCCTCGCGGAGCGGCTGGCCGTCGTCCCCGCGCAGCGCAGGCTCTTCGCCGAGCTCCTGCGCCAGCTGACCGAGGGCGGCTTCCTCGACGACCGGGACGGAGCCCTCGTCCCCGCCGGACGCCGGGCCGCCGAGGACCCCGAGGGAGACCTGGTCGAGCTGTGCGAGCGCAAGCCCGCGCTCAACCGCTTCGACCGGCTGCTGCGCCCCTGCATGCGGAACCTCTTCGGCGTGCTGCGCGGCACCGTCCGCGCCACCGACGTGATGTTCCCGGGCGGCTCCAGCGCCCTCGTCGAGGGCGCCTACCGGGGCAGCCCGGTCGTCGACCGCGCCAACGAACTCGTCGTCGGCGCCGTCCAGGACCTGCTGTCCCGCCACGAGGGTCCGCTCACCGTCATCGAGATCGGCGCGGGCACCGGCGGCACCACCGCGAGCGTCCTGCCCGCCCTCGCCGCCTCGGGCACGGAGGTGACGTACGTCTACACGGACATCTCCCGCGCCTTCCTGCGGCACGGGGAGCAGCGGTTCGCCGCGGAGCACCCGTACGTCCGCTTCCAGCGGCTCGACATCTCCGCGGACCCCGAGACCCAGGGCTTCGCCCCGGCCGGCGCCGACCTGGTCGTCGCGGCCAACGTGCTGCACGCGACCTCCGACCTGCTCGCCACCCTGCGCGCCGTCACCCGGCTGCTCAAGCCCGGCGGACGCCTGGTCCTCAACGAGGCCAGCAGCAACGTCCTCACCGCCACCCTCACCTTCGGCCTGCTCGACGGCTGGTGGCTGCACGAGGACGCCGAACTGCGCCTGCCCGGATCCCCGCTGCTCTCCGCGCCCGGATGGCGCAGGGCCCTCGCCCTCGCCGGCTTCACCCGCAGCCGGGCCGTGCCGGCCGACGAGGGGCTGAGCCAGCACGTGGTCGTCGCGGAGACGGCACCGGACGGCACGGCTCCCGCCGCCGCCACGGCGGTGGCCGCGCCGACGCGCGCCGCCGAGCCCGAGCTCCCCCCGGCCGGGTCGTCCGGCACGGAGGACGACGCCCTGCTGGAGGCCGCGCAGGAGTACGTGAAGGACGCCTTCGCGCAGATCCTCCAGGTGCCGCGGGAACGGCTCTGGCTGGACGAGACGTACGAGAACTTCGGCGTCGACTCACTGACGGTGCCCCTCATCGTGGACGTTCTCGCCGAGGGCATGGGCGAGCTGCCCGTGTCCCTGCTGTTCGAGTACCCGACCATCCGCGAGGTCGCCGACCACCTGGCCGAGCGGCACGCCGAGCGGGTGCGCGCGCTCCTTCCCGAGCCCGCCGCGGCGCCCGCCCCGGCGGCCGCCCCCGCCCCCGCACGGGACACCGTCCCGGCCGTCCACGAGCCCGCCGCCGGCGTACGTCCGGCCGCGCTCCCGGAGCGGTCCGCACCGGCGGCCGACCACCGCGTCGCGATCGTCGGCGTCGCGGGCCGCTACCCCCGGGCCGAGGACCTCGACGCCTTCTGGGAGAACCTGCGGTCCGGCCGTGACTGCGTGGGCCCGGTGCCCGCCGACCGCTGGGACCACCGGGCTCCCGCCGACGCGGACGGCCGGCCGGTGAGCCGCTGGGGCGGATTCCTGGACGGGATCGACGAGTTCGACCCGCGCTTCTTCCAGATGTCCCTGCGGGAAGCCGAACTGACCGACCCCCAGGAACGCCTCTTCCTCCAGACCTCCTGGCACGCCCTGGAGGACGCCGGCTACACCCGGGCCCGCCTCCGGGACAGCCGCGTGGGCGTGTACGTCGGCGTGATGTACGGCCACTACCAGCTCTTCGAGGACGAACGGGGCCTCGCCGGCGGCATGGGCTACGCGTCCATCGCCAACCGGGTCTCGTACTTCTTCGACTTCCACGGGCCGAGCCTGGCCGTCGACACCATGTGCTCCTCCTCCCTGACCGCCGTCCACCTCGCCTGCGAGGCCCTGGCGGCCGGCCGGGCGGACTACGCGCTCGCCGGCGGCGTCAACCTCGCCCCGCACCCGCGCAAGTACCGCCAGCTGGCGGCCGGCGGGTTCACCGGCGAGAGCGGGCGGTGCCGCAGCTTCGCGGCGGACGGCGACGGCATGGTGCCCGGCGAGGGCGTCGGCGCCGTCCTGCTGAAGCCGCTGGCGGCGGCCGAGCGCGACGGGGACCGCATCCTCGGCGTGATCCTCGGCAGCTCCGTCAACCACGGCGGGAAGACGGGCGGGTTCGCCGTGCCCAGCCCCGGCGCCCAGGGCGAGGTCATCACCCGGGCCCTGCACGCGGCCGGAGTGCCGGCCGACGGCATCTCGTACGTCGAGGCGCACGGCACCGGGACCCAGCTGGGCGATCCGGCCGAAGTCGCCGGACTCGTACGGGCCTTCGGCGACCTGCCGGCCGGCTCGGTCGCGCTCGGCTCGGTCAAGTCCTCCGTCGGCCACCTGGAGTCGGCCGCGGGCATCGCGGCCCTCACGAAGGTCCTGCTCCAGATGAAGGCCCGTGAACTGGCGCCCTCCCTGCACGCGGACGCCCTCAACCCGGCCGTCGACTGGAACGCCGTGCCCTTCCGGGTACAGCGCGAACTCGCCCCCTGGAAGGGCACCGGGCCCCTGCGCGCGGGCATCAGCGCCTTCGGCGCGGGCGGCTCCAACGCCCACCTCGTGGTCGAGGAGCACGGGACACCGGCTGTGCGGCCCGACGCCGCGACGGGACCGGACGTCTTCCCGTTCTCCGCGCGGGACGCGGAGGGACTGCACCGCGTCGTCGCGGGCATGCGGACCTGGCTGGGTTCGACGGGCACCGGCGCCGACCCCCGGGACATCGCGGCCGCGGCCGGCGTCCCCCTCACGGCGATCGACGAACCCCTCGACGAACTGGGCCTGGACCCGGCCACGATGGTGCGCGTGATCGGCCTCGGCGATTCGGTCGGGGCGGGCTCCGTGCACGGCGGCACGACCCTGCGCGAACTCGCGGGCCGCGCCGCGGGCGGCGCCGGCGTCGACCTCGTCCGGCTCGCCCGCACCCTGCAGACCGGCCGCGAGGCCATGGCCCACCGGTTCGCCGTCGTCGCACGGTCGGCGGGGGAGCTCGCCGAGGCACTCGACGCGTTCCTCGCCGGGCGGCCCGGCGGCCACACCGGCGTCGTGACGGCCGAGCCGGGCGTCGCGGTCGTGCCGTCCGCGACCGATCCGCACGACACGGCCCGCCGCTGGGCCGCGGGAGAGGTCTTCGACTGGGAGGCCGGCCGACCCGGTCCGGTACCGGCCCTGTCCCTGCCCGGATACCCCTTCGCGCGGACCCGCTGCTGGATCGACGCCGTCACCCCGGCCGCCCTCCCCGCACCGGCGGCCCCCGCGGCCCCGACGGCACCCGCGACCGCGGACGCCCCCGCCCGGGGCGCCCGGATCCGGGACGCCGTACTGGCCCTGCTGGGCACGGTCAGCGGATACGCCCCCGCCGACCTCGACCCGGCGGACTCCTTCCACGAGCACGGCCTGGACTCCCTCGGCCTCATCCGGCTCGCCGACGAGGTCTCCAACGCCTTCGGCGTGCCCGTCGGCCCCGACCAGCTGCTCGCCACCCCCACCCCCGCCGCGCTCGCCGCGTGGCTGGAGGACGAGCACCCGGACGCCGCCGCGCCCCTGCCGGCCGGCCCGGCGACGCCGGAACCGCCGGCCGGGGACGACCCCGTCGTGATCGTCGGGATGGCGGGCACCCTGCCCGGCGCACGGAACCTCGACGAGTTCTGGGCGGCCCTCCAGAAGGGCGGCGACCTCTTCTCCGAAGTGCCCGCCGACCGCTGGGACACCGGCGCCCACTACGGGGACCCGGCCCTGCACCCCGACCGGACCCGGATCACCCGCGGCGGCTTCGTGCCCGACATCGACCGCTTCGACCCGCTGTTCTTCGGCATCTCGCCCCGCGAAGCCCGCTGGATGGACCCCCGCCAGCGGCTGCTGCTGCGCACGGTGTGGTCGGCGCTGGAGGACGCGGGCATCGACCCGACCCGCCTCGCCGGCACCGACACCGGCCTGTTCGTCGGCGTCGGCTCGTCCGAGTACGCCGAGCTCGTGCAGCGCTCGGACACGGCCGCCGACGCCTACTCCTCGACGGGCCTGACGCCCTCCATGCTGGCCAACCGCATTTCGTACCACCTCGACCTGCGGGGCCCCAGCGAACCCGTGGACACCGCCTGCTCCAGCTCGCTCGTGGCCCTGCACCGTGCGGCGGAGGCACTGCGGCTCGGACACTGCGACACGGTCGTCGCAGGCGGCGTCAGCCTCATGCTGTCCCCGGTCACCTTCGCCTCTCTCGAACGGGCGGGCATGCTCAGCCCCGACGGGGTGGGCCGGGCCTTCGACAAGGACGCCGCGGGGTACGTGCGCGGCGAGGGCGTCGGAGCCGTCGTGCTCAAGCGGCTGAGCCGCGCACGCGCCGACGGCAACCCGGTGCTCGCCGTCCTGCGCGGCACCGCCGTCAACCACGGCGGCCGCTCCAACTCGCTGACCGCGCCCAACCCGCGCGGTCAGGCCGAGGTGATCGTGAAGGCCCACCGCGAGGCGGGCGTCGACCCGGCGACCATCGGGTACATCGAGACCCACGGCACCGGCACGGTCATCGGCGATCCCGCCGAGACCAACGGCCTGCGCCAGGCCTTCGCCGAGCTCTACCGCGACTGGGGCCACCCGGCTCCGGCCGCCCCGCACTGCGCTCTGGGGGCCCTGAAGAACACCATCGGCCACCTGGAGCCGGCGGCCGGCATCGCCGCCGTGCTGCGCGTCCTGCTGTCGATGCGGCACGGACGGATCACCGGGGACCCGCACGGCCCGGAACTCAACCCCCACCTGGCGCTGGAGGGCACGGCCTGCGAGATCGCGGTGGAGGCACGTGACTGGACGCCCGTGGCGCCCGGTGTCCCGCGCCGCGCCGGGATCAGCTCCTTCGGCTACGGCGGCGTCAACGCCCATGTCGTGCTGGAGGAGTACCCGGCCGACGCGCCGGCGCCGTCCGGCCACCCGGCCGTGTTCGTCCTCTCCGCCCGCGACCCGGAGCGGCTGCGGGCCACCGCCCGCTCCCTCGTCGACACCCGGGACGGCTGGCAGCACGACCTCGCCGGCACCGCCCGCACCCTCCAGTCCGGCCGCACCGAACACGCCGAACGCCTGGCGTTCGTCGCGGACTCGGGCGAGCACGCGGTGGACACCCTGCGCCGCTTCCTCGCCGGGGACTTCGCCGGCGTCCACCAGGGGCGCGTGGAACGGCACGCCGACCGTGCGCCGTTCGACGGGCGGAGCGACGAGGAGACCGCCGCCGCGTGGGTCCGCGGCGCGACCGTCGACTGGTCCGCCCGGTGGGAGCGGACGCCGAAGCTGCGTTCGCTGCCGCCGTACCCCTTCGCCTCCGAGCGGTACTGGTTCACCGACGGAGCCCCCGCGCCGGCTGCCGCGCCGGCGACCGTCCCGGCGACGGCCACCGCGACCGTCCCGGCGACCGAGCCGAGGGCCTCCGTCGGGTCCGTCGCCCGGACCGACGCCGGGGCCGCTTCCGAGTCCGGCTCCGGGGCGGCCGACGGCCCGGCCGGCCGGGCACCCGTCAGCCTCTTCACCGCCGAATGGATGGCCGAGCCCGTGCCGCCCGCCGCCCCGCACCCGGGCCGCACCCTGGTGTTCGGCGACCTTCCGGTCCCCGGTGCCGTCACCGTACGGGCCGGATCCACGTACGCCGACGAGGGCTCCACCGTCACGATCCGCCCCGGCGAGGCCGAGGACTACGCCCGGCTGCTCGCCGCCGGCGCGGACCGGATCGTGCAAGGGTGGCCGCTGCTCCACCCCGAGCGCCCGGACCTGGGCATCGAGTCGGTCTTCCTGCTCGTGCGCGCCATGACGGCCTCCCGGGCCGCCGCCGCGCGGATCCAGGTCCTGGTGCCGGAGGGCGCCACGGCGGAGGCCTGGGGAGGGTTCGACACCTCGCTGCGCGCCGCCCTGCCCGGCACCGCCTTCGGCGTCGTACGCCTCACCGGCCCGGTCGAACCGGCGGCCCTGCTCGCCGAGGTGGCCGCGGAGCGGCTCTCCTCGGCAGCCGTGCGCCTCTCCGCGACCGGCCGTACCGTGCGCGTGCTCACGGAGACCGACCCGAGCCCCGTCACGGAGTCCCCGCTGCGCCCGGGAACCGTCCACCTGGTGACCGGCGGCGCCGGCGGCCTCGGGCTCCTGCTCGCCCGCACCCTGCTGGCACGCGGCGCCCGCGTGGCCCTCACCGGCCGTTCCTCCGCGGCGGACCGGGCCGGGGAACTCTCCGGCCTGCGTGCCCTCGGTGACGTCGCCTACTTCCAGGCGTCCGTGGAGGACGAGGCCGCCATGGCCCGCGTCGTGGCGGACGTCAAGCAGAAGTGGGGCGCGCTGCACGGGGTCTTCCACCTGGCGGCGACCGCCTCGCGCACACCGCTGCCCGGCAAGGACCTCGCGGAGTTCCGCTCCCACCTGCGGGCCCGTTTCGAGGGCACCCGTGTCCTCGACGAGGTGACCCGTGACGAACCGCTGGACCTGTTCGTCCTGTACTCCTCGCTGGCCGGGCAGCTCGGCGACTACGGCCTGGTCGACTACGCCGTCGGCGCCCGCTACCTCGACGGTTTCGCCGAGGAGCGCGCGGCCCTGCGTGCAGCGGGCCGCCGCAGCGGGCACACGGTCTCGGTCGACTGGCCCATGTGGCGTGCCGGAGGCATGCACGTGGCGGCCGAGGACGAGCGCCGCTACCTCGCCGACACGGGCTTCCGCCACCTCGAGGCCGAGGAGGGCGAACGGCTGCTCGACCTCGTCCTGCGGCTGGGACGCCCTCAGGTCGCCGTACTGCCCGGAGCGCCCGGGCGGATGCGCGAGCAGGTCGAGGCGATGCGGATCCGGGAGCACGGGCACCGCGCCCGTCCGGCCGCCCCGGCGCCGGCCGCCGCCCCCGCCGCTCCCGCGCACGCGGGCGAGCTGACCGAACGGCTGCGGGAGCTCGTCGCCGAACTGCTGGGCCTGGCACCGAAGGCGCTCGACCCGGAGGCCGGCTTCGGGGAGTACGGACTGGACTCCTTCGGGCTCCAGTCCCTCTCCGTGGCACTGGAGGAGCGCTACGGCGTCTCGGTGCCGACGACGACCCTGTTCGGCGAGAACACCGTCGAGCGGCTCGCCCGGCACCTGCTCGCGGAGCACCCCTCCCTGGCGGAACGGAACCGGACGCCCGCCACCGCGAGCGCGGAACCGGCCGCCCCGCCCGCCACCGTCACCGCCCCCGCCGCCGCTCCTTCCGCCGTTCCGTCCACCGCGCCCGCCCGGGAGGACGCCGTCGCCGTCGTCGGCATGTCCGGAGCCTTCCCGGGCTCGGCGGATCTGGCGGAGTTCTGGCAGCACCTCAGGGCGGGTGAGGACCTGATCACCGAGACCCCCGCCGACCGCTGGGACTGGCGGGAGGTGTCCCGACGCTTCGGCGGCACCGCCCGCTGGGGCGGCTTCCTGAGCGACGTCGACCGGTTCGACGCGCGGTTCTTCAAGATCTCGCCCGCCGAGGCGGAGGTCATGGACCCGCAGCACCGGCTGTTCCTCGAACACACCTGGGCCGCCCTGGAGGACGCGGGCTGCCGGGCCGACCTGCTCGCCGGCCGCCGCGTCTCCGTCTTCGCCGGCGTCCAGTTCAACGACTACGAGTCGATGGTCCTGCGCGGCGAGCAGGTCAACCCCCACGCGGGCACCGGCCTCGCGCGGACCGTCCTGGCCAACCGCATCTCGTACCTGCTGGACCTCAGGGGCCAGAGCGAGAGCATCGACACCGCCTGCTCCAGCTCCCTGGTGGCGCTGCACCGCGCCGTCCGCGCCCTGCGCGCGGGGGAGAGCGAACTCGCCGTCGCCGGCGGCGTGAGCCTGGTGCTCTCGCCGCAGACCGTGGTGGCCGGCAACCAGCTCGGGGTGCTCTCCCCGGACGGCCGCTGCAAGGCCCTGGACGCCACGGCCGACGGCTACGTCAAGGGGGAGGGCGTGGGCGTACTCGTCCTCAAGCCGCTCTCCCGCGCCCTCGCCGACGGCGACCGCGTGCACGCGGTGATCCGCGGCAGTGCGGTCGGCCACGGCGGGCACGCCTCCTCGCTGACCGCCCCCAACCCGCTGGCCCAGGCCGCCCTGCTGGTCGAGGCCTACCGGGACGCGGGGGTGCCGGTCGGGACGGTGTCCTACACCGAACTCCACGGCACCGGCACCTCCCTCGGCGACCCGGTGGAGATCGACGGGCTCGTCCGGGCCCACCGGACCCTGGCCGACGGCCCCGCCACGCCCTGCGGCATCGGCACCGTGAAGAGCAACATCGGACACCTGGAGCCCGCCGCGGGCGTCGCCGGAGTCATCAAGGTGGTGCTGGCGATGCGGCACCGCACCCTGCCGAAGACGCTGCACCTCCAGACGCTCAACCCGCTGATCGACTTCACCGGCACGCCGTTCCGGCCCGTACGGGAGACGACCCCGTGGGCGCCCGCGGACGCCGACGGCGCGCCCGTGCCGCTGCGCGCGGGCGTCAGCTCCTTCGGCTTCGGCGGCGTCAACGCGCACGTCGTCCTGGAGGAGGCGCCCGCCGCGCCCCCGGCCCCGCCGCGGGACGACGCGGAAGAGGTGTTCCTGCTGTCGGCCAGGGACGAGGCCGCCCTGCGCCGGTACGCCGCCGCGATGGTGGAGTTCCTCGACGCGGACGCGGACGCGGACGCGGACCGCGGCATCGACGGCAGCGGTACGGACGTGCCCGCGGCGTCGCTCGCCTCCCTCGCGTACACCTCCCAGGTCGCCCGCGTCCCCATGGCCGCCCGGCTCGCCGTGGTCGCCCGCTCCACCCGCGAGCTGCGCGACCGGCTCGCCGGCCACCTCGCGGCCGGGCACGCTCCCGGCGGTACGGACGCCGACCACGCCTGGCTGTCCGAACCCGAGGGCGCCGAGTACCTCGCCCGGCTGGTCAGGGAGGGACGGCTCGACCGGCTCGCACGGCTCTGGGAGGACGGCGCCGACATCGACTGGGCCGCGCTGCGCACCGACCGGCCGCGGCCGGCGTCCATGCCGACCTATCCGTTCGCCCGTGAGCGGCACTGGCTCACGGCGCAGGACGCCACCGCGGGCGCGCCGGCCCCGCAGGACTCCGCACTGCTCCTGGTCAAGCGGTGGGAGCCGGCCCCGTCGGCCCCCGCCGAACTGCCCGCAGGAGTCCTGGTGCTGGCCCGCGCCGAGAACGAGTCCCTCGCCACGAAGGCCTTCGGACCCGCCGCCACGGTGGTCCGCACGGACGACGGCGACGAGGACGCCGCCCGGCGCATCGCGGAAGCGGCCCGGTCCGCGACGGCCGTCATCGACCTCGCCGACGTGTCGGACACGCCGCTCACCGCGCCGGAGCCCGACTGGGCGCGGATCGCGCTCCTGCGCGAACTGGTCACCGAGAACCGCACCCGTGGCTTCGCCTACCTCCACCTGACCCGGGGGCTCACCGCCTTCCGGACCGAGCGGCCCACCCTGCGCGGCGCCGCCTACGCGGGCCTCGTCCGGATGCTCACGGCCGAGTACCGCGGCCTGTCCGCACGCACCCTCGACGTCGACACCCTGGAGCCGGAAGCGCTGCGCGCGGCGGCCGCCGCCGAACTCGCGGCGACCGACCCGGTCACCGAGGCCTGCGTACGGGAGGGCGTACGGCACCGGCCGGTGCTGCGCCCCGCCGACGGGCCGCCCGCCTCCGCCGACTGGTCCGCGGACCTGGCCGGCCGGACCGTCGTGATCACCGGAGGGACCGGCGCGCTGGGCCGGCTGCTCGCGGCCCGGCTCGTCGAGCGGGGCGCCGACCGGCTCGTGCTCCTCGGCCGCACCCCGCTGCCCGCCCGGACCGAGTGGCCCGCGCTCCTCGCGGATCCCGGCACCGATCCGGCCCTCGCGGCGCGGCTGCGCGACCTCGCGGCCCTGGAACGCCCCGGAGTCCGGATCGAGGTCGAGACCGGCCCGCTGGACGGGATCGCCGAGGTGCTCGACCGCGCCCGGCGCGAGATGGGCCCGATCGTCGGCATCGTGCACTGCGCCGGACTCGGCGTCATGCGCGACCCGGCCTTCATCGGCAAGCGGACCGAGGACATGCGGCGGGTCCTGGAACCGAAGACCACGGGGCTCCGGGCCGTCCTGGACGGCTGCGCCGGCGACCCGCTGCGCTTCGTCGTGCTGTACTCGTCCGTCGCGGGCGGCGTGCCCGCGCTGGCCGCGGGCCTCAGCGACTACGCGCTGGCCAACTCCGTGCTGGACCGCGTCGCCGAGTACCGCACCGCCACCGGCGGTGACTCCGCCCCCGTCGTCCGGTCGCTGCAGTGGCCGAGCTGGCGAGCGGCCGGCATGCCCGAGGTCGACACCCCGGCCTACCGGGACCTCGGCCTGCGCACCCTCGCCCCGGAGGAGGGCCTGGACCTGCTGGACCGTGCCATGAGCGGCCCCGACCCGGTCGTGCTGCCCTGCGTCGTGGACGCCGGACGCTTCGACGCCGCCCGGCTGTCGGACGTGCCCGCGCCGGGTCGGCCGGACGGGACGGCGCCCGCGCCGGCTCCGTCGGCGGCCCCGCGCGGGGGACCGGCCGCGCACGGCCTCGTCCGCCGCGTGACCGGCGTCATCGCCTCGACGCTCCGGCTGGACCCCGATGCGATCGGAGGGGACGAGGACTTCGCCGACCTGGGCGTGGACTCGATCATGATCGCCCAGATCCTCGCCGCGCTGGAGCGGGAGCTCGGCGTCGTCGCGGAGCCCTCGACCATCCTGGAGAACCCGACCGTCGCCCTCCTCGCCGAGGCCCTGCGGGACCGGGTGCCGGACCTCGCGACCCCTTCGGAGGACGTCGCCCCGGCCGTCGCGCCCGCCGTCCCGCCGGCCCCGGCCGAGGCCACCGCTTCGGCCCCGGCCCCGGCCGAGGCCGTCGCGTCCGGCGCCCCCGTCGCCGGAGCGGCCGCGCGGCGCGAGGACATCGCCGTCATCGGCATCGCCGCCCACTTCCCCGGCGCCCCCGACCACGGGACGTTCTGGCGGAACCTGATGTCCGCGACGGACTCCGTCACGGAGGTGCCGCCCTCCCGCTGGGACAAGGACCGCTTCTGGCGGCCCGACCCGCGGCCCGGCACCACCGTCAGCAAGTGGGGCGGATTCCTCGACGCCATCGAGGACTTCGACCCGGAGCACTTCCGGATCGACCCGGCCGGGGCCGCACACGTCGACCCCCTGGTCCGGCAGGTCCTGGAGACCGGCGTGGAATGCCTGGCCGACGCCGGACTCACCCCCGAGGAGGTCGCGGGCCGCCGCGTGGGCGTCTTCGCGGGCGCCCGTGCGGCGAACTTCGGGGCGCACGTCGCCGCCGCCGGTCCGCACTCGATCAGCGGAATGGCGCAGAACTTCATCGCCGCGCAGCTGTCCCACCACCTCGACCTGCGAGGACCGTCCGTCGTCGTCGACACGGCCTGTTCCAGCGCGCTCGTCGCCGTCCACATGGCCGCCGCCGGCCTGCGGACCGGGGAGTGCGACCTGGCCTTCGCGACCGGGGTCGACATCCTCCTGGACGAGGTGCCCTTCGTCGGGATGAGCGGGGCGGGCGCCCTGTCGCCCACGGGGCGCTGCCACACGTTCGACGAGCGGGCCGACGGCATCGTCCTCGGCGAGGGCGCGGGCACGCTGCTGCTCAAGCGGCTGTCCGACGCCGTCCGCGACGGCGACCGGATCTACGCGGTGATCGAGGGCAGCGCCGTCAACAACGACGGCCGCACCATGGGGATCACGACGCCGAACCCGCGCGCCCAGCGCGAGGTGATCGAGGCGGCCCTGGCCGACGCCGGTGTCTCCCCGGCCCAGCTGGGCTACGTGGAGGCCCACGGCACCGGCACCATGATCGGCGACCCGATGGAACTGAAGGCGCTCACCGAGGCCTTCCGCGCCCGCACGGACGAGGTCGGCTTCTGCGGCGTGGGCAGCGTGAAGACCAACATCGGACACACCCTCAGCGCGGCCGGAATGGCCGGACTGATCAAGGTCCTGCTGTCGGTCCACCACGCCCAGCTGCCGCCGACGCTGCACTGCGCGACCCTCAACCGCCGTTTCCGCTTCGAGGAGTCGCCGCTGTTCCCCGTACGGGAGCCGCGCGGGTTCACGGGCCGCGACGGTACGCGCCGGGCCGCCGTCAGCTCCTTCGGGTTCGGAGGCACCAACGCCCACATGGTGGTGCGCCAGGCACCCGAAGCCCACGTCCCCGCGCGCGGACCGCTGGACCCGCCCCGCTACCGGCGGCGGCGCTTCTGGTTCGACCCGCCCGCGCACACCCCCGCACAACCGCCCGCGCGAACGCCCGCACCGGCCCCCGCGCCGTTCTTCGAGCTCGAGTTCTCCGCCGTGCCGGAAGGAAAGAAATGAACCCGTTGGACGGCCTGACCTGCTCCGTGGTGGTGCGCGGTACCGACCCGGTGCTGCGTGACCACCGCGTCCACGGCACGCGCATCCTGCCCGGAGTGTCGTTCCTCGACATGATCTACCGGATCCTGCGGGCCCGTGGCGTCGACACCTCCCGCGTGGAGCTGCGCCGCGTGCTGTTCCGCAACCCCGTGGCCGCCGGCCCGGACTTCGACACCGAGCTGCGGGTGGAGTTCACGGCGGACGCGGACGGCCACCGGGTCTCCGTCACCGGGACCCGCCGCCCCACGGGCGAGACCGAGCCGGTCCTCGACTGCCGGCTCCACCTGGACGTGCCCTTCCCGGCCGAGGCCGTCGACCTGTCCGCCCTGCGCGCGGGCACGCCCCGTACGGCCGACATGGCCGACCTCTACGCGCTCGTCCGCGGGACCGGCATCGAGCACGGGGATTTCATGCGTGCCCGGGGCACCCTGCACGTCGGCGACCGCGAGCTGCTCGCGGACCTGTCGCTGGGCCCGGAGGCCGCCGCGTACGCGGACTACTTCCACCTGCACCCGGCCGCGCTGGACTCCTCGACCCTGCTGCCGACGCAGTTCGCCACGACCGCGGTCGGCGGGGCGGCCCGGCCCTACATCCCGATGCTCATCGACTCCTTCCGGGCCCGGGGGCCGGTCGGGGCCCGCACCCTGGTGCACGCCACCCCGCCCCGCGCCACCGGCCCGGCCGGCGACCTGACCACCTGTGACCTGCGGTTCTTCGACCCGGACGGCGGCGTCCTGCTGTGGCTGCGGGGCCTGACCTCGAAGCGCGTCCGCGAGGAGGACGCCATCACCCGCCTGGACGGCTCCCCGCGCGCGGCGGAGCCGACCGGGACCGCACCGTCCGGGGCGGTGCCCGACGGGGAGACCACGGCGAGCCTGGTGCGCGGCCTGCTCGCCGAGCGGCTCGGCCGGGCCGGGTTCGACGAGGAGGCGGGCTTCTACGAGCTGGGCCTGGACTCGACGGCGCTGCTGGGCATCGCTGCCGACCTGGAGCGCGCGTACGGCACCGACTTCTCACCCACCCTGCTGTTCGAGCACAGCTCCTTCGACGCCCTGGTCGCGTACCTGGGCGCGTACGAACTGCCCGCGGCCGGGGCCCGCCGGCCCGTCGCGGCGCCGCAGGGGCAGGACGTGCGCGAGGACGTGCGCGAGGACGTGCCCGCCGAGGTGGTCTGGTTCGAGCCCCGCTGGCGCGACGCGCCGCTGCCTCCGCCTCCCGCTCCGGCACCGGCCTCCGTGCTGACCGTCGACGCGCGGACCGGGCGCGACTGGGCGGTGCTCCTCACCGGACACGACGCCTGCGACGTGCTCTGGACCCCGGCCGATCCGCAGGACGTCGAGGGCGAGGCCGTCGCCCTGACCGGCTTCGCCGCCGCCCTGCTGCGCCACCGGCGCGACCCCGTACGGATCGTCTGCCACCTGCCCCCGGGCGCGGCGGCCTCGGCGGTCGCGGGTCTGCTGCGCACGCTCCACCGGGAGCAGCCCGGCGTACGCGCCGCGGTGGTGTGCTCCCCGGAGCGTGCCGATGCCCTGGCCGAGCTCGCCGCGGGCGTGCCCGACGCGGAGGTGCGCTACGAAGCGGGCCGGCGTCTGGTGCGCGAGATCCTGCCCGCCCCGGCCCCGGACCACCCGGCCCGGCTGCGCGAACGGGGCGTGTACCTGATCACGGGCGGGCTCGGCGGCGTGGGCCTGTCCCTGGCCCGGCACCTGGCGCGGACCGTGCGGGCCCGGCTCGTGCTCTGCGGACGGACGGCCGCCGACTCCGCGGCGACCGCCGCGCTGAGCGCCGAACTGACCGCCCTCGGGGCCGAGGTGGAGACGGTCGGCGCGGACGTCTCCCGTGCCGAGGACGTGCGTCGCGTGGTCGACCGGGCGCTCTCCCGGTTCGGCGCGCTGGACGGGGTGGTGCACGCCGCCGGTGTGCTGCGCGACGGGCTGATCGCGGGCAAGAGCGCCGCGGACGTCCGCACCGTACTGGCGCCCAAGGTCACCGGTACCCGCCTGCTGTACGAGGCCACCCGGGGCCTGGGGCTGGACTTCCTCGTGCTCTGCTCGTCCACGGCCGCCGCCTGGGGGAACCAGGGCCAGGCCGACTACGCCTGCGCCAACGCCTTCCTCGACGGTTTCGCCGAGGGCAAGCCGGGGGTCGTGTCGATCGGGTGGCCCGGCTGGTCGGACGGAGGCATGCGGCTCGACGACCGCGCACTGCGCCGGATGGGCCTGAAGGCCATGGACACCCCGACCGCGGTGGACATCATGCTGCGGGCCGTCGGCAGCGGCCGGCCGCACCTGGTGGCCCTGGTGGGCTCGGCGGCCGAGATCACCGAACGGTTCGCCCCCGCCGTTCCGGCCGGGGCGGACATCGCCGGCACCGCCCCCGCGACCCCCCTGCCGGAGGCCCCCGACGGCACCGGTGACGAGGACGACGCGATCGCCGTCGTGGGGATCAGCGGCCGCTACCCGGGCGCCCGTACGCTCGACGAGTTCTGGGAGAACCTCAGGGCCGGACGCGACGGCATCACCGAGGTGCCCGCCGACCGCTGGGACCACCGTGCGATCCACAGCGACTCCAAGGGCGTGCCCGGACGCTCGTACGGCCGCTGGGGCGGATTCGTCGACGGCATCGACGAGTTCGACGCCGCCTTCTTCCACATCTCGCCCCATGAGGCCGCCGTCCTCGACCCGCAGGAGCGGCTGTTCCTCCAGGAGGCCTGGCACGCCTTCGAGGAGGCGGGACACGCCCCCTCCGCCTGGCGGGGCCGCGCCGTCGGCGTGTTCGCGGGCGTGATGTACAACCAGTACCAACTGTACGGCGTCCGTCGGGAACCGGGCCTCGTGCCCTCGTCGTTCAGCGCGTCGATCGCCAACCGCGTCTCCTACTTCCTCGACCTCAAGGGGCCGAGCGTCGCGCTCGACACCATGTGCTCCTCCTCGCTGACGGCGCTGCACCTGGCCGTCGGGGCGATCCGGCGGGGCGAGTGCGAGGCCGCCCTCGCGGGAGGCGTCAACCTGCACGTCCACCCCAACAAGTACCTGCTGCTCAGCCAGTCGTCCTTCCTCTCCACCGACGGCCGCTGCCGGGCCTTCGGCGAGGGCGGCGACGGCTACGTGCCCGGCGAGGGCGTCGGCGTGGTGCTGCTGAGGCCGCTGCGCGACGCGCTGCGCGACGGAGACCACGTACACGCCGTCATCCGCGGTACGTCCCTCAACCACGGCGGCCACACCGGTGGGTTCTCCGTGCCCGACCCGGCCTCCCAGGCCGCCCTCGTCCGCGACTCGCTCACCGCGGCGGGAGTGGACCCCGCCGGCCTCGGCTACCTGGAGGCCCACGGCACCGGCACCAGCCTGGGCGACCCGATCGAGGTCGCCGCCCTGGAGCGGGCCTTCGACGCCGTCGGCGCGGGCCCGGGACCCTGGCCCATCGGCTCCGTCAAGTCGAACATCGGCCACCTGGAGTCGGCGGCGGGCATCGCCGCCCTCACCAAGGTCGTCCTCCAGATGCGCCACCGCGAACTGGTGCCCTCCCTGCATGCCGAGCCGCTCAACCCGGCAGTGGACTGGGCCGGTTCGCGGTTCCGCGTGCAAGGGACCCTGGAACCCTGGAACCCGCCCGTGGACGCTCCGCTCACCGCGGCGATCAGCTCCTTCGGCGCGGGCGGCGCCAATGCCCACGTGGTGCTGGCCGAACACCCGCCCGCGCGGGGCCCGCGGGCCCCGGAGGCGGACCGCCCCCGGCTCTTCGTGCTCTCCGCGAAGGACGCCACCCGGCTCGACGAGACCGTGGCGCGACTGCTCGCGCACCTGGACCGGGCCGGCGGGGGCACGGACCCCGACGCCCTGGAACGCATCCTGACCGAGGCCGTGGGCTTCCCCGTCGATCCCGGTGAACCCTTCGCGGAACTCGGCCTCGACTACCCGCGCCTGGCCCGCCTCGCCCGGCGCGTCGAGGAGGAGTTCGGCGTCCGGCTCCACGTCGACGGCGGGACGACCCCGGCCGAGCTGACGCGCCGCCTCACCGGTACCGGCGGCGGCGTGGACCCGGCGGCGCTCGCCTTCACCCTCTGGTCCGGCCGCGACCACCTCGACGAGCGGCTCGCCGTCGTCGCCACGACGACGGCCGAGTTCGCCGACGCGCTCCGCACCGGTACGGGCTGCCACCGCGGACGCAGGCGCCGCTCCGCCGCCCCGGTCCACGGCGACGACCTGCGCGAGCTGGCTCCGGCCTGGGTCGAGGGCGCCGCGATCAGCCTGCCCGTGCCCGACCGGCCGCGGCGGCTCTCGCTGCCCGGCTACCCCTTCGCCCGCGAGCGCCACTGGGTCGACACCACCCCCGCCTCGACCAAGGGTTCGCCGGGCGCGGCCGAAGAGGTCGAACTGCCGGACGGACACGTGTTCGGCGAGCGGCTCTCCACGGCGGAGCAGCCCTGGCTGGCCGACCACACCGTGGACGGCGTCGTGCTGGTTCCCGGGACGTACTTCGTCGACCTGGCCCTACGGGCGGGAGCCCGGCTGCACTGCCCGCGGATCACCGAACTCGTCATCCACACGCCGCTGGCATCGGGCGAGGCCGACCTGCGCCTCGTGGCGGACCTCGCCCGGCCCGACGGCACGCGGGAGTTCCGGATCCACGCCCGCACCCGGGACGGCGGGTGGACGGGCCACGTCACCGGTGTCCTCGCCCCCGCACCCGAGGAGCCCCCGGCCGTCCCGGCCCTGCCCGGGGACGCCGAGGAGCTCGACGTCACCCGCCTCTACGAGACGCTCACGGGGTACGGGCCCGCCTTCCGGGGCCTGCGCCGCGCCTGGCGCACCGCCGACGCCGTCTTCGCGGAGGTCGCCGTACCCGACGGCGTCGCCGACGCCGGCCCCGGGGCGCCCGCGCTGCACCCCGTGCTCCTCGACGCCGCCCTGCACGCGGTGGCCCTCACCTCGGCCCTCGACGGGGACAGCCCCTACCTGCCGTTCGCCTGGTCGGGGGTACGCGTCCACGCCCCGGGGGCGACCGCCGCCCGGGTACGGGTGGTCCACCACCGGGCCGACGCGGTCGAGCTCCTCCTCACGGACCACACGGGCGCGCCCGTGGCCTCCGTCGACTCCGTGGTGCTGCGCCGGGCGGACGCCCCGGCCGAGCCGCTCCACCGGGTGGAGTGGCTGCCCGTCGAGACCCCCGAGCCGGTACCGGGGGCCCGCTACGCGGTCGTCGGCCCGGACCCGGAGGGGATCGGCGCCGCCCTGGAGGCCTCCGGGGCCCGGCTGGTGCGGGCCGCGGACCTCGACGCCCTGACGGACGTGCCGCCGGTGGTGGTCCTGCCCGTCCGGACCGCCCCGTCCGGCGTCGCCGACGGCGCCCCGGCCACCGCCCGCGCCCTCGCCACCGAGGTGCTCGGCCGGCTCCAGCAGTGGCTCGCCGACCGGCGGTTCGCGTCCGCGCGGCTGGTCCTCGTCACCACCGCCCCCGACCTGGCCTCGGCGACGGCCTGGGGACTGGTGCGCTCCGCCCAGTCCGAGCACCCCGGCCGCTTCGGCCTCGTGGACGCCGAGGACCTCGCGCCGCTGCACCGCGCGCTCGGCTCCGACGAGCCGCACCTGCGCCTGCTCGACGGCCGGGTGCTGGGAGCCCGGCTGGTCCGCGTACCCGCCACGGCGCAGGAGCCCGCACCGCGCCCGGTCGGTACCGTCCTGGTGACCGGTGCGAGCGGTGCCCTCGCCGGACCGGTGGTCCGTCACCTCGTGGAGCGGCACGGCGTACGCGACCTGCTGCTGGTCAGCCGTAGCGGCCGGGTCCCGGCCGGGCTGGCGGGGCTGGACGCCCGGGTCGAGGCGGCCGCCTGTGACGTGGCCGACCGCGCCGCCCTGGAGACCCTGCTGGCCGGCCGCCGGGTGACCATGGCCGTACACGCCGCAGGCGTACTCGACGACGGGGTGGTCACCGCCCTCGACGCGGAGCGCCTGGAGCGGGTGCTGCGGCCCAAGACCGAAGGCGCGGCCCACCTCGCCGAACTGCTGCCCGAGGCCGAACTGGTGCTGTTCTCCTCGGTGGCGGGCGTACTGGGCGGACCGGGCCAGGGCAACTACGCCGCCGCCAACGCCTTCCTCGACGCCCTCGCCCGGCAGCGCGCCGCCTCCGGCCGCCGGGCCGTTTCCGTGGCCTGGGGGCCGTGGGCGCTCGACGAGGGCATGGCCGCCGACCGGGACCGCCTGGCCCGCGGCGGCATCGAGCCGCTTCCCACCGAGGCGGCCCTCGGCCTGCTCGACGCGGCCCTCGCCGGCCCGCAGCCGGCGGTCACCGTCCTGCGGCTCGGGCGCGGTCCGGCCGCCGTCGTACCGCACGTGCTGCGCAGCCTGGTGCGCACCGCGGCGGCAGCTCCCGCCGCCGACCCGGGCCTGGCCGGCCTCGGTCCCGACGAGCGGCGCGCCAGGCTGTCGGCGCTGGTCCGGGGACAGGCCGCGGCCGTCCTCGGCTACGCGGACCCCACCATGATCGAATCCGACCGGTCCTTCCAGGAACTCGGCTTCGACTCGCTGAGCTCCATCGAGTTCCGCAACCGGCTGGGCACGGCTGTCGGCCTCTCGCTGGAGGCCACGCTCGTCTTCGACCACCCCACCCCGGCCGATCTGGTCACCCACCTCGACGAGCGGTTCGCCGGCGCGTCCGGGGCGACCGACCTGCCGACCCTGTTCGCGGCCTTCGACCGCCTGGCCGCCGCCCTCACGGCGGCGGCCACGGACGACGTGTCCCGCGACCGCACCGCGGAACGCGTCCGCGGCCTGCTCGACCACCTGACACCCCACACCGCGACGGAACCCGTCACCGCGTTCGCCTCGGCGACCGACGACGAGGTCTTCGCCCTGATCGACGCCGAGCTCGGCAGCCCGCTGCCGGGACTGGAGGAACGCTCCCGATGACCAACGAGGACAAGCTCCGCGACTACCTGCGCCGGGTGACCGCGGAACTGCAGTCGACGCGGCAGCGGCTGCGCGACGTGGAGGAGCGTTCCGCCGGACCGGTCGCCATCGTCGGCATGGCCTGCCACTACCCGGGCGGCGTCGAGTCCCCCGACGACCTGTGGTCACTCGTCGCCGAGGGCCGGGACGGGATCACGCCCTTCCCCGGCGACCGGGGCTGGGACCTGGACACGCTCCACCACCCCGACCCCGACCACCCGGGCACGACCACCGTCCGCGAGGGCGGATTCCTGCACGGCGCCGCCCGGTTCGACGCGGGATTCTTCGGGATCTCGCCCAAGGAGGCACTCCACACCGACCCCCAGCAGCGGCTGATCCTCCAGACCTCCTGGGAGGCCGTCGAACGCGCCGGCCTGGACCCGAGCTCGCTGCGCGACAGCCGCACCGGCGTGTTCACCGGCGTCATGCACCACGACTACCCGGGCGCCCAGGGCGCCGGCAGCGTCGTCTCCGGCCGCGTCGCCTACCAGCTGGGCCTGCGCGGCCCCGCCGTCACGGTGGACACCGCCTGCTCCTCGTCGCTCGTCGCCCTGCACCTGGCCGTCCGGTCCCTGCGCCGCGGCGAGTGCGACATGGCCCTCGTCGGAGGGGCCACGGTGATGGCCACCCCCGCCGCCTTCGTGGAGTTCAGCCGCCAGCGCGGCCTGGCCCCCGACGGCCGCTGCAAACCCTTCGCCGCCGGGGCGGACGGCACCGCATGGGCCGAAGGCGCCGGCGTCGTCGTCGTCGAACGCCTCGCGACCGCCCTGGCCGCCGGCCGCCGCGTACTCGCCGTGGTCCGGGGCACCGCCGTCAACTCCGACGGCGCCAGCAACGGCCTCACCGCACCCAACGGCCCCGCCCAGCAGCGCGTCATCCGCGAGGCCCTCGTCGACGCCGGCCTGACTCCCCAGCAGGTCGACGCGGTGGAGGCACACGGCACCGGCACCCCCCTCGGGGACCCGGTGGAGGCCCAGGCCGTGTTCGCCGCCTACGGCAGGGAGCGCACCCGGGCGCTGCGTCTGGGATCGGTCAAGTCCAACATCGGGCACACCCAGGCCGCCGCGGGCGTCGCAGGGATCGTCAAGATGGTCATGGCCATGCGGCACGGGGTACTGCCCCGGACCCTGCACCTCGACTCCCCGACCCCGTACGTGGACTGGTCGGCGGGCGGCGTGGAACTCCTCACCGAGGACGCGCCCTGGCCCGCCGGGACGGAACCCCGCCGGGCGGCCGTGTCCTCCTTCGGGGTCAGCGGCACCAACGCCCACGTGATCCTCGAGGAACCTCCCGCACCGGTGGACGACCGGGCCGCCCAACGGCCCGACGACCGGTGGGCGGACGCGGCGAGCGCCGAGGGCCCCGCGACGCCGCCCGCCGGGCCCGGCCCCCTGGCCTGGACCCTGTCCGCCCGCTCCGACGCCGCACTGCGCGCCCAGGCCGCCACCCTCACCGCCTTCCTGACCGGGCACCCGCGGGAACCGCGCCCCGAGGACGTGGCCCTCTCCCTGGCCACCACCCGCGCCTCTCACGAGCACCGCGCGGTCGTCCTCGGCGGTGACCGGACCGAACTCCTCGCCGCACTGGACGACCTGGCCGCCGGCCGGCTCTCGCCCACCGTCGTCGAAGGGACCACCGGGCCGAGCGGCGGCGTCGCCTTCCTCTTCCCCGGCCAGGGCTCGCAGTGGCGGGGCATGGCCGTACGCCTGCTGGACACCAACGCGGTGTTCCGGGAACGGATGGCCGAGTGCGAGCGCGCCCTGGCCCCCCACGTGGACTTCGAGCTGACCGCCGTCCTGCGCGGCGAACAGGAGCTGGACCGGGTCGACGTCGTCCAGCCCGCCCTGTTCGCCGTCATGGTCTCCCTCGCCGAGGTGTGGCGCTCCCTCGGCGTTCACCCGGCCGCCGTCGCCGGGCACAGCCAGGGCGAGATCGCCGCCGCCTGCGTGGCCGGCGCCCTCACCCTCCAGGACGCCGCCCGCGTCGTCGCCCTGCGCAGCCGCGCCCTGACCACCCTTTCGGGCCGCGGCGGCATGGTGTCCCTCGCGCTGCCCGCCGACGAGGCACGCGACCGGCTCCGCCGCTGGGACGGCAGGCTGTCGCTGGCCGCCGTCAACGGCGCGGCCTCCGTGGTCGTCTCCGGCGACACCGACGCCCTCGACGAACTCCTCGCCGCCTGCGACGAGGACGGCGTACGGGCCCGGCGCGTCGACGTGGACTACGCCTCGCACAGCGCGCACGTGGAAGGCGTCCGCGCACAGGTCCTGGAGGCCCTCGCCGCCGTCAGGCCGCTCGCCCCCGAAATCCCCTTCTTCTCCTCGGTGGAAGGCCGCTGGATCGAGGCCGCCGACGCCTTCGACGCCGACTACTGGTACCGGAACCTGCGCGAGACCGTCCGCTTCGACGAGGCGGTCACCGCCCTCGTCCGGCGCGACTGCACCATCCTGCTGGAGGTCAGCCCCCACCCGGTGATCACGACCGGCGCACAGGAGACCGTCGACGCGCTCGGCACCGACACCGCCCTCGCCCACACCCTGCGCCGCGACGAAGGCGGCCCCGAGCAACTGCTGCACGCCCTCGCCCGGCTGTACGTGAAGGGCGTGCGCCCCGACTGGTCCGTGCTCTGGCCCGAAGCCCGCCGGATCGACCTGCCCACCACCACCTTCCTCACCGAGCCGTACTGGCTGCGCCCCGGCCCCGGTGCCGGCGGCGCCGGCGCCCTGGGCCTCGACGAGGTCGACCACCCCGTCCTGCGCGCCGCCCTGCCCGCCGCCGAGGGCCTGGTGCTCACCGGCCGACTCGGCACGGCCGCCCAGCCCTGGCTCGCCGACCACACGGTCGAAGGACAGGTGGTCCTGCCGGGGGCGGCCCTTGCGGAGCTCGCCTCCCGGGCGGCGGACGAGGCCGGCTGCGCCGCCGTCGACCAGCTCACCCTGCTGACACCCGTCCTCCTCCCCGACGAGGGCGACATCCGGCTGCGCGTGGACGTCACGGCCCCGGCCGCGGACGGCTCGTGCGGACTGACCCTGCACACCCTCACCGGGGCGGGCCACTGGACCACGCACGCCACCGGCGTGCTCCGGCCCGACGCGGCCGAACCGGTCCCCGCCACCACCGAGTGGCCGCCGCCCGGAGCCGAACCCCAGGACGTCGAAGCCCTCTACGCGACCCTGGAGGACGCCGGGCTGAGCTACGGCCCGGCCTTCCGCGGCCTGCGGGCGCTGTGGCGGGGACGTGACGGAGACCTCCACGCCGAGGTCGCACTGCCCGACGCCGACCAAGCCGGCGCGTTCACCCTCCACCCGGCCCTGCTCGACGCGTGCCTGCACCCCGTCGCCCTCGGCGGGTTCCTCACCACGGGAGACGGTCGCCGCCCCGCGCTGCCCTTCGAATGGCAGGGCCTGCGCTTCCACGCCGCGGGTGCCGACACCGTGCGCGTGACCCTGTCCGCCGCGGGCCCCGACGCCGTCCGCCTCACCCTCACCGACACCACCGGGGCACCCGTCGCCTCGGTCGACACCCTCGTGCTCCGCGAGCTTCCGGCGGGCGCCCTCGGCCGCCCGGACCGGGGCGACCTGCTGCGCCCCGAACCGGTGACCCGGGCCCTGCCCGGCGGCGGGCACGAGGACTACGCCGTACGCGACCCGGAACTCTCCCGGCAGCTGGGGAAGCAGCCCACCCAGGACCCCGCGCGCCACGTCCTGGTGCCCGCTCCGGCCGGCGAGCCCGCAGAGGCCGTGCGCGCCGCGCTCACCCTCGTCCACGACTGGCTGGCGGACGAGAGCCGCACGGACTCCACGCTCGTCCTCGTCACCCGCCGGGTCCACCACGACGTGGCGGAGGCCGCCGTCGCGGGCCTCGTACGGTCCGCCCAGCTCGAACACCCCGGCAGCTTCCGGCTGCTGGACCTGGCCGACCTCGACGAGACCACCCTCGCCGCGATCCCCGCCGCCCTCGCCACGGACGAGCCCCAGCTCACCCTGACCTCCGGGACCGCGACCGCGCCCCGGCTGGTCCGCGCCCTCCCCGCACCGGCGAGGACCGGCGAGCTCGGCAGGACCCTGGTGACCGGTGCCTCCGGCACCCTGGGGCAGCTCGTCGCCCGGCACCTCGTCCACGCACACGGCGTACGCGACCTGGTGCTGGCCGGCCGACGAGGCTCCCGGGCACCCGGCATGGCCGCCCTCCTCGAGGAACTGACCGGGGCCGGAGCACAGGTCCGGGCCGTCGCCTGCGACGTCACCGACCGCGCCGCTCTCGCCGTACTGGCCGGCGGAGCCTCCTTCACGACCGTCGTCCACGCCGCCGGCGTCCTCGACGACGGCCTGGTGACCGGACTGACACCCGAACGCCTCGACCGCGTGCTCGGGGCGAAGCTCGACTCCGCGCTCCACCTCCACGAACTGCTGCCCCAGGCACGCCTGGTGCTGTTCTCCTCGGCCGTGGGCATCCTCGGCGGCCTCGGCCAGGCCAACTACGCCGCCGCCAACGCCGGCCTCGACGCCCTGGCCCGCCACCGCCATGCCGAGGGCCTGCCCGGGATCTCCCTGGCCTGGGGCCTGTGGGACGCCACCAGCGGCATGACGGACGGCGTCGACCGGGCCCGCCTGGGCCGTTCCGGCTTCCACCCGCTCCCGACCGCGGACGCCCTCGCCGCCCTCGACGCCGCCCTGGCCTCGGACGAGCCGGTGCTCGCCCCGATCAGGCTGGACCCCGGCGCCCTGCGGGCACAGGGAGAGGACGTCCCCGCGCCGCTGCGCGACCTGTCCGGGAAGCCGGCGCGCCGCAACGCCGCCCCCGGGGGCGCCGCCGCCGTCTCCGAACTGGCCGCCCGCCTCGCCGGTAAGACCGGCCCCGACCGCCTGCGCACGCTGCTCGACCTGGTCGTCGGGCACACCGCCACCGTCCTCGGACACGCCTCGCCGGAGGCGGTCGACCCCGGCCGGGCCTTCAAGGACGCCGGCTTCGGCTCGCTCGCCGCCGTCGAACTGCGCAACCGGCTCGCCGGAGCCACGGGCCTGCGCCTGCCGGCCACCCTGGTGTTCAGCCACCCCAACCCCGCGGCGGTCGCCCGCCACCTGGACGAACTCCTCGCGGGGGCCCCGGCGGCCGCTCCCGCGGTCCGCGCCCCGGCCGCCGACGCGGACGACCCCGTCGTCCTCGTCGGCCTCGGATGCCGGCTCCCCGGCGGCGTCCGCACACCCGACGACCTCTGGGAGATGCTGGTCTCCGAACGCGACGGCATCGGCCCGTTCCCCGACGACCGGGGCTGGCCCCTGGAGCGCCTCCACGACCCCGACCCGGCCGCCCCCGGCACCACCTACACCCGGCACGGCGGCTTCATGGCCGACGCGACCGACTTCGACGCCGCCTTCTTCGGGGTGGCGCCCCGCGAGGCCGTCGCGATGGACCCGCAGCAGCGGATCCTGCTGGAAACCGTCTGGGAGGCCTGCGAGGACGCCGGCATCGACCCGGCCTCGCTGCGCGGCACCCGGACCGGCGTGTTCGTGGGCGCCATGTACCAGGACTACGGCCGCCTCCTGGAGAACGCGGCCGCCGAGGGCTTCCTCGCCCCGGGCGTCGGCGGCGGCGTCCTGTCCGGACGGGTCGCCTACACCTACGGGCTGGAAGGCCCGACCGTCACCGTCGACACGGCCTGCTCCTCTTCGCTGACCGCCCTGCACCTCGCCGCCCAGGCGGTACGGGCGGGGGAGTGCGACCTCGCGCTCGCCGGCGGAGTGACCGTGCTGTCCACACCGGTGCCCTTCGTCGAGTTCAGCCGCCAGCGCGGACTGGCCGCCGACGGACGGTGCAAGCCCTTCGCCGCCGCGGCCGACGGCACCGCACTGGGCGAGGGCGCCGGAGTGGTGCTCGTCGAACGCCTCTCCAGGGCCCGCGCCCGGGGCCACGAGGTGCTGGCCGTACTGCGCGGCAGCGCCCTCAACTCCGACGGCGCCAGCAACGGCCTCACCGCCCCCAACGGCGCAGCCCAGGAGAAGGTCATGCGCGCGGCCCTCGCCGCGGCCGGCCTGCTCCCCGCCGACGTCGCCGCCGTGGAGGCGCACGGCACCGGCACGGCACTGGGCGACCCCATCGAGGCGCAGGCACTCCTCGCGGTCTACGGCCAGGACCGGCCGGCCCCACTGCTGCTCGGCTCGCTCAAGTCCAACGTGGGCCACGTCCAGGCGGCCGCCGGCATCGCGGGAGTGATCAAGGCGGTCCTGTCCATCCGCAACGGCCTGCTGCCCCGCAGCCTGCACATCGACGAGCCCTCCCCGCACGTCGACTGGACCGCCGGCGACATCGCCCTCCTGGACCGGGCGCGCCCATGGCCCGAGGAGACCGGGCCGCGCCGCATGGGAGTCTCCTCCTTCGGCATCAGCGGCACCAACGTGCACGTGCTGATCGAGCAGGCACCGAGCCCCGAGGACACCCCGGAGCCGCTGCCCGCCCTGAACGGCGTGCCCTGGCTGCTGTCGGCGCGCTCCGAGCAGGCCCTGCGCGGACAGGCCCGGCGACTGCTGGAATCGGACACCTCCGACCTCCCCGCCGTGGCGCGGGCCCTGTCCACCACCCGGGCCGCCCACCGCCACCGGGCCATGGTGACCGGCGCCGACGCACAGCAGCGGCGCGCCGCCCTCACGGCCCTGGCGTCCGACGGCACGGCCGACGGCCTGCGCCGGGCGCGCGCCACCGGGCAGCGGCTCACCCTGCTCTTCACCGGGCAGGGCAGCCAGCTCCCCGCGATGGGAAGGGGCTTGTACGAGACCTTCCCCGTCTACGCGCAGGCCTTCGACGAGGTGTCCGCCCACTTCCGGCTCGACACCCCCCTGCGCGAAGCGGTCTTCGAGCGGGAGGACCTGCTGGACCGCACCGTCTACACCCAGCCGGCCCTCTTCACCCTCCAAATGGCCCAGTTCCGGCTGCTGTCGAGCTGGGGCGTCACCCCCGACCTCCTGATCGGGCACTCCATCGGCGAGCTCTCGGCGGCCTGCGTCTCGGGCCTGCTGCCCCTCGCCGACGCCGCCGCCCTCGTCGCCGCCCGCGGCCGGGTCCTCGGCGAACTGCCCGCGGGCGGAGCCATGGTGGCCGTACGGGCGACAGAGGAGGAAGTCCTCGCCGTCCTGGAGGGCCGCACCGACCGCGTGGGCGTCGCCGCCGTCAACGGACCCCGTTCGGTCGTCCTGTCCGGGGACGAGGAGGAGGTCCTCGCCGCGGCCCGGGAACTCTCGGAGCGCGGCCACCGCACGCGGAGGCTGCGTGTGGACGTCGCCTTCCACTCGCCCCGCGTGGAACCGGCGCTCGCCGAGTTCCGGGCCGCCGCCGCCGGGATCCGCTTCGGACGGCCCGGGATCCCGGTCGTCTCCACCGTCCGCACCTCCCACGCCATGGACACCCCCGACTACTGGGTGGACCAACTACGCAGCCCCGTGCGCTTCTTCGACGCCGTCCGCGAGGCCCACGGGAACGGAGCCACGGCCTTCCTGGAACTGGGGCCCGACACCGTTCTCGCGCCGGCCGTCGAAGCGTGCCTGCCCGGCCACCCGGTGCGCCCCGTCTCGCTGCTGCGCCGCGACCGCGACGACGTGCGCACCGCCGTCGAGGCCCTGGGGGTCCTGCACACCCACGGAACGGAGGCCGACTGGGCGGCCGTCCACGCCGGGCGGCCGACGACCCCGGTGCGGCTCCCGAAGTACGCCTTCCAGGACCGCCGTTACTGGCCCGAGCCGGCCGCCGTGGCGCAGGCCGCGCCCGCGCCCGCACCCGTGACGGAGGCGGGGGAGCGGGCGCCCGCGCTCGGTCCCTTCTGGTCGGCCGTCGAGAGCTCCGACCTCGGCGCCGCCCTCGATCTGCTGGACCTGCGGGGCGACGAGACACCGGCCCAGGTGCTCGACGCCCTCGGCCGGCTGCGCTCCGGAGCGGCGGCGCCGGTCCTGGAGGGGGCGCGGTGGAAGCGGGTGCCGGACGGCCCCGCCCCCGAACTCGCGCACGACGTCCTGCTGCTCGCCCCCTCCGCGGGCGACGAGAACCTGGCCGATGCGGTCGCGGGCGCCCTGGTCCGGCACGGGGCCCGGGTCCGCTCGGGCGGCGCCCGGCGCCCGGACCTCGTGGTGGCCCTGCCCGGGACCGAACCGGTCGCCGAGCCGGGGGTGCCCCGGTGGGCACTCGTCGACGGCGGCGGTGCGGTGCCCGCCTGCGACCACGCCGTGACCCTCCCGAAGGAGTTCGACGCGCCCGCGCGCAGCCGCCTGTGCGCGGCCGTCGCCGGGGGTTACCGGGAGACCCGGATCGAGCCGGACGGCATGTTCGTGCGCGCCTACGAGCCGCTGGGCCGGACCGGCGCGTGGCGTCCCGAGGGGGACGTCCTGGTGGCCGGCCCGGCGGACGCGCTCACCGCGGCGACCGTCGACGCCGTGCTCGGGTCGGGGGCGCGCTGCCTGGTCGCCGGCGGTGCCGACCGCCCGCCTGGCGCCCTGGAGCTCGGAGACGCGGAGGGGACCGTACGGATCGCGGCGGCGATCGTCCGGGCCGGCAGCGGGTTCGAGGACGTGGCGGCGCCACTGGTGGCCGTCGTGTCCGTGGGGGAGACCGCGCGGGAAGCGGGAGCCTCGCTCGCCGTGGCGGTCCACCCCGACCTCGACCCGAGGGCCGCGGTGAGCGGGCTGTGGCGGGCCATGTCCACCGACGAGACGGCCGTACGCCTCCTGGACGCCGCACACGCGACGCGAACCGCGCCGGCCGCGGAGCCCGGGGAGCCCGGGGAGCCCACGGAAGAGGCGACGGACCTCACACCGGAGCCGGAGCCCCGGCCCGACGGTCCGCAGCCTCAGGACTCCGAACTCCGGACCACCCTTGCGGGACTCCCCCGCGCGGAGTGGGGGGAGGCCGTGCTCGGCGGTGTGCGGGGCCTCGCGGCCGCTGTGCTCGGGTACGGGTCCGCGTCCGAGATCGACGCCGAGAGCGAGTTCTTCGACATGGGTCTGACCTCGGTCACCGCGCTCGAACTGCGCGATCACCTCACCCGGTTGACCGGCTTGGAGTGGCCCGCGGACCTCCTCTACGAGTGCCCGACACCGCAGGTGCTGGCCGACCTCGTGGTCGAGCACCTGAGCGCGTCCCCTGCCTGAGCCGTCGGCGGCCGAGCCGACGGGGCGCCGTACTGATCCCCCGGTACGGCGCCCCGCGGATCACGACGTACAGGGCGGGCATGCGCCCCGGGGGCCGCCGCGCAAGGACGAGATCAGCGAGGCGGCTCACATCACCGAGCAGGCCGGTGGACGGAGTCGGGACTCTTGAACCTGTTCCGGTTGGATCCGCTCTCGATGACGCGCCATGTGGAGTGCGTGGCGATCCTGGAGCCGGTGAAACAGGGCGTCTGCGCTGGGGGTTTTCCTAGGCGTGGTGCATGTGGTCCCGGCCTTACGACACCCGGTCGTGGAGGTGCGACGCCCGTTCGCCGGGGCGGGTGGTGGGCCCCGCCGGTACGTGCTCCGTGTCGCGCGGGTGGGTGTGCGACCTCGGGGTCTTCCCGTGCGGAGGGGGCAGGCGCAGGGCCAGTAGCGTTCCCGTCAGCCAGGCCAGGGCGAGTGTGCTCGCCGCGGTCAGGGTGAGGGGGTCCGGATCGACGAGGGCCTGGCCCCGCAGGGCCTGCCAGGTCACCAGGGTGACGAGGCCCAGGTACCCGGCCGACGCGACGATCACCAGGCGCGTGCGCACGGCCGGGTCGGCGAGCCGGGTGTCCGGGTGCCGGCCGGCCGCCGCGGTCAGGGCGAGCGCCAGCAACGGCAGCACTTGGAGGGCGTGCATCCCCGTGAAGTGGGCGATGCGCAGGTCGCCCCCGGTGGCCGCCCAGCCGGTGAGCGGCAGATGCGGGCCGCCGTCCGGGACGCCGACGCTGTGGGCGCCCACCGTGCCCACCACGTGGCCCGACAGTTGTTCCGGCGTCGGCTGGCTCATCAGGAAGCCGAGCGCGAGCCCGACGACCCCGATGCCCGAACCGAACCGGATCGCCCAGGTGGTCGCCCGGTCGGGCAGCGGCTGCCGGAACATCAGGACGGCGACCACCACCCCGGCGAGCCACAGCACCGCCACGGTCACGCCCATCACGGCGTACAGGGCGGCGTCGAAAGCGGTTTCGTCGTTGAAGTGGCTCCGCTTGCCGCGCACGACCTGCACGACGATGAGGGCCACTTCCACGGACGAGGCGGCCGCGATCACCGTCCCGGCCCACCAGCTGATCCGCCGACCGCGGTCGAGGATCGAGAGCATCCAGGCCAGCGTCGCCGCGTAGACGCCCAGCGACAGGGCGAACTTGAGCGGCTTCTCCCAGATCGGCATGCCGACCAGCACGCGGTCGTCGACGGCGAGGCCGACGGTGCTGACGACGCCGACGACCGCCATCGCCACGACGAAGTACTTCAAGGGTCCGTGCAGTTCACGCACGGGCATGGATACCTCCCGGGGACGGCGCGTCAGGTGGGGCAGTCCGCGCGCCGGCCCACCGCCGCCGGTCGGCCGCGGAGCCGGCCGACGATGGCCGAGGCCACCTCCTCGCGGCGTGTCTGGAGGAAGAAGTGCCCGCCGGGGAAGGCCTGCACGTCGCAGGAGTCGGTGGTGTACGCCTCCCAGGCCGCGGCCTCTTCGGGGGAGACGTGGCCGTCCTCGGTCCCCGTGAACACGGAGATCGGGCAGGACAGCACACCGTCTCCGGGCGCGGGCGGCACGTAGCACTCGACCGCTTTGTAGTCGAAGCGCAGCGTCGGCAGCAGCATCCGGACCAACTCCTCGTCGGCCAGGACCTGTTCGGCCGTTCCGCTGATCCGGCGCAGCTCCGCGAGGAGCGTCTCGTCGTCCTGGCCGTGCAGGTCCGGACGGGTGCCGGGCAGGCCGGGCGCCCTGCGGCCGGAGACGATCAGACGGACCGGGCGGAGCCGTCCCGCCGCCTCCAGCCGACGCGTGACCTCATAGGCCAGCAGGGCTCCCATGCTGTGCCCGAACAGGGCCAGCGGCCGACCGGGATCGAGCGCGGCGAGCGACTCGGTGACCCGGTCGGCCAGTTCGGCCATGTCGTCGAGCGGCGGTTCCGAGCGACGGTCCTGCCTCCCGGGGTACTGCACCGCGCACACCCCGACCAGGGGGGCGAGGAGCTTGGACATCGGGAAGTAGGTGCTGGCGGCACCGCCCGCGTGGGGGAAGCACACCAGCGTCGTCCCGTCCCGGGCTTCGCTGGAGAACCGCCGTAACCAGCCGCTGCTGAGGGGGGAAACGGTCATGGCCGCTCAGGAACCGTTCTTCCCGCGCGGGACCACCACCTGGTCCACGATCCCGTACTCCAGGGCGTCCTGGGCGGTGAGGATCTTGTCGCGCTCCAGGTCCTCGCGGATCCGCTCCCGGTCGCGACCGGTGTGCTGGACCATGATCGTCTCGATCCGGTCCCGGATGCGCTCGATCTCCAGCCACTGGATCTCCAGGTCGGAGACCTGTCCCTGCTGGCCCGGGCTGGCCGGCTGGTGCATCAGTACGCGCGAGTTGGGAAGCGCGATGCGCTTGCCCTTGGTGCCGGCCGCCAGGACCACCGAGGCGGCCGAGGTCGCCTGGCCGATGCAGACCGTCTGGATGTCGGGCTTGACGAACTGCATCGTGTCGTAGATGGCGAGCAGCGAAGTGATCGATCCACCGGGCGAGTTGATGTAGATCGAGATGTCGCGGTCCGGGTCGGCCGACTCGAGGCAGAGGAGCTGGGCCATGACGTCGCTGGCGGACGTGTCGTCGATCTCGGAGCCGAGGAAGATGACCCGCTCCTCGAAGAGCTTCGCGTAGGGGTCGTACTCCCGCGCGCCCTGCGAGGTGCGTTCGATGAAGCGGGGAACGACGTAACGGGCTTGGGGCGCGTAGTCGTGCATGGACAAGGCGGCCTCCGTGCTGTCCGGATTCGATGGCGGGAGCGGGCGTGCTGGGGACACGTCGACGCGGCGCGCCCACGCGCCGGGTGACCTGTCGTCACCGGTCGCGTCGGCGCACCGGTGGTGAGTTGCCGTCGGATCAGCGCGCGGCGAGCCCGCCGCCGCCCGAGATGGCCGGGGTGGACTGGATCACGTCGTCGATGAGGCCGTACTCCTTGGCCTCCTGCGCGGAGAACCAGTAGTCGCGGTCGGAGTCCTTCGTGATGCGCTCCACGTCGTTGCCGGAGTGCCGCGCGATGAGTTCCGCCATCTCGCGCTTGGTCTTGAGGAGGTGCTGCACGTAGATGCGGATGTCGCTCGCCGAGCCGGAGAAGCCGGCCGACGGCTGGTGCATGAGGATCTTCGCGTGCGGCAGGGCGAAGCGCTTGCCGGGGGCGCCGGAGGTCAGCAGGAACTGTCCCATGGAGGCGCAGAAGCCCATGGCGATGGTGACGACGTCGTTCTTGATGATCTGCATCGTGTCGTACACCGCCATGCCGGCGGTCACCGAACCGCCCGGCGAGTTGATGTAGAGGTAGATGTCCTCCTCGGACTGGGCGGCGAGCATCAGGAGCTGCGCGGTAATGCGGTTGGCGATTTCGTCATCGACGGCCTGGCCGAGGAAGACAATGCGGTGCCGGAGCAGGCTGCTGAATACCTGGTCGCCCATTCCCCAGGGCGCCGGCGCGTCATTGTTCATTCGGGGCATCTCGTGGCCGAATTCCGTCGGCTGAAAGTCGTCCTGATGAGTCACTGAACCCCCAAGTGGATCCACTGGCGGCCACAGCCACCGTTCGATGTGTCACTGCCGTTCCGGTCCTGCCGATCCGACCGACACCACAACTGACGTGGCGCTTACCGATCTTCACTCTTCGGACCGTAGCACGATCACCACAGGCTCTCAGCTGACCTGTTGTTCGTTCGCTGAGAGCGCACGCCGGGCCGGTCGGCGGGCGACGACGGTTCACGGGGAAAGCGTGTTCGACGACTGTGATTAGATCCGAAGATCGGAAGCACCGTCCACACGGGGGTAGAGCGTGGCTGTAGCGGAGCACCGCAGGCTAGAACGAGCACATTTTCTGAGGAAAAGGCGAGAAAGCATCTTGCCTTGCGAAGTGGGACTGCCCCAAGGCCTACGTCGGCGCACTCCCGGACTGCGTCGTGAGGAAGTCGCCGTCCTCGCCGGCCTCAGCCCGACCTGGTACACGTACCTCGAACAGGGCCGGGACGTCTCGCCCTCGCCCGAGGTCCTGGACAACCTGGCCAGCGTGCTGGGCCTCTCCGTCTTCGAACGCGACTACCTGCTCGCCCTGTCCAGCGAGCGGTCCTCCGCGTCGCCGGCCGCCGCGGTCCCCGAGTCCTGGAAGTCGCTCGTCTCGGTGGCGGAGGGGATGTACCCCTTCCCCGCCTATGTCTGTTCCCTCTCGGGCGATCTACTTGGCTGGAATCGCGCGGTGCCGGGCTGGTTGGCGAACTTCGGCAGTCTGTCCGGTCGTGAGCGCAACCTCCTGGTATGGATGTTCACCTCCGAGGAGGCCCACCGCCTCTTCGTCGACTGGGAGGACGTCGCCCGCCACTTCGTCGCCTGCTTCCGGGCGGAGGTGACCGACTGGCGGACCTGTCCGCAGATCGGCCCGTTGGTGGAGGAACTCACCGCCCGCAGCCCCCGGTTCCGCACCTGCTGGGACGAACACCGGGTGGCGGGACCCCTCAGCAGGACCCACCGCATGCGCCATCCCCAACGCGGGATCATCGACGTGCGGATGGTCGAGCTGCTCCACAGGGACCTGGACGGGACGGTGCGGCTGATCGTCCACACACCGGTGAGGGAGATGCCGCGCAAGCTCGTCGCGGCCCAGGTGCGCTGATCCCCCGGCGCGAGTCCCCGGCGTGAGTCCCCGGCGCGAGCCCCCGGGGCCCGTCCCGGGGGCCGGGCGCCAGGTGCCGGCGGCGAGGGCGAGGACTCCGGCCGCCGGAAGGGCGGCCGGAGTCCTCGCGCACTGTCCGACGGACGCCCTTCGCCGCGGTCGCGGCCGGCGCGGGCGTCGGACTCCTTCACCTATGCGTCGGCACGCGGGGCCAGTTGCTCCGTGAGGTGGTCCGCCAGCTTGCGGACCGTCGGGAAGTCGAACACCAGCGAACTGGGCAGGACCAGCCCGGTCTCGGTGTGGAGCCGGTTGCGCAGGTCGATCGCCATCAGTGAGTCGAAGCCCAGGTCGAGCAGTTCCTCCTCGACCTCCACCTCTGCCGGATCGTCGTATCCGAGGACGTCGGCGACGACGCGCAGCACCAGCGCGTACGCCTGCTCGGCGTCCAGCACCACCGGTTCGGCGACGGCGTCCTCGGGCCGGTCCGGATCCGCGGTGCCCGCCGGGAGCGCGGAGAGGATCACCGGCAGCGTTCCCGTCGCCGCCCGCTCCGCCAGCGCGGCCCCGTCCAGGTCTACGGCGACCAGGACGGGCTCCGTCCTGGCCAGTGCCGCGTCGAGCAGGCCGAGGGCCGCCGCGACGGGCATCGCTCGTACGCCGGACCGGTCCATCCGCCTCTGCCCGCCGGCGGCGAGCGTGTCACCCATGCCGTCCCCCTCCCACAGGCCCCAGGCGAGGGAGGTTGCCGGTAGGTCGAGTGCGTGGCGGTGTTCGGCGAGGGCGTCGAGGTAGGTGTTGGCGGCGGCGTAGTTGGCCTGTCCTGCGTTGCCGATGATTCCGGCGTAGGAGGAGAAGAGGACGAAGGTGTCCAGGTCGAGGTGGCGGGTGAGTTCGTGGAGGTGTCGGGCTGCGTCGGCTTTGGGGGCGAGGACGGTGTCGAGGTGTTGTGGGGTCTGGGTTTCCAGGGTGGCGTCGTTCAGGACGCCGGCGGTGTGGATCACGCCGGTCAGGGGGTGGTCTGCGGGGATGTGGTTGAGGAGGTCGGTCAGTGCGGTTGGGTCGGTGATGTCGCAGGCGGCGATGTCGACTTGGGCGCCCAGTGCCTGGAGTTCGGCTGCCGTGTGCTGGGCTCCGGTGGCGGCGGGGCCGCGGCGTGAGACCAGGAGCAGGTTGCGTACGCCGTGTTCGGTGACCAGGTGTTTGGCGACCAGTGTGCCCAGTGCTCCGGTGCCGCCGGTGATCAGCACCGTGCCCCCGGCACGGAACACCCGACGCCCGACGGGGTCGACGGGACCGGCCTGGACCAGGCGGGGCACGTACACCGTTCCGGCCCGCAGCACGAGCTCCGGTTCCCCGGTCGCCAGCGCCGCGGGTACGGCCGCCGCCGAGGCGTCGCTGCCGTCGGTGTCCAACAGGACGAACCGGCCCGGCCGTTCGGACTCCGCGGTGCGGACCAGTCCACGGGCCGCGGCAGCGCCCGGCTCCTCGGTGAGGGGCTCTCCGCCCACCGCGACCGCACGGGAGGTGACCACGACGAGACGCCGCGCGGACGGGCCCTCCTCGGCCGCCAGCCGCTGGACGCGTGCCAGCGTCTCCTCGGCCGCTTCCCGCGCTCCGGTTCCGGAGGCCACGGTGAACAGGAGGTCCTCCGCGCCGGCCGGGACCGGTTCCCGCGCCGCCTCTCCGGTCGGCAGGGGAATCCAGTCGACCCTGTACAACGCGGCGTCGGGCGCGCAGCCGGCCACGGCCGGGAGCACCGCTTCGGCGTGGCGCCGCCACGGCCCGGACCGCGTGCCCGCCGCCGCCACCGGGCGGGAGTGCAGGACGGCCGCGCGGTGCCCGTGCGCGTCGGGGTGCGCAAGGGCGAGCTGTACGTCCAGGGCGTCCTCGGCGGGCAGGCGCAGCGGGGCGTGCCGGGTGAGCACCAGGGGAGTGCCGTCCAGCAGCGCGCCGCCCGCGGCCAGCTCCCGGTCCGCCAGCTCCGCGTGGGTGGCGGCGGACAGCCGGGCCGTGTGGACCGTGCTGCCGTCCGCCAGCTCCAGGCCGGCGCCCAGCACCGGGTGTTCCCCGGCTCCGGGCGACAGCGGAGCCGTCCGCTCCTCGGGCGACGGGGAGAGCCAGTAGCGCTGCCGCTGGAAGGCGTACGTGGGCACCGGCGCCGGCCGTGTTCCCGGCGGGAACAGCGCCGCCCAGTCGGGCTCGGCGGCTCCGGTCACGTACAGCCGGCCCACGGTCGCGGCCACCGCGGCGGGGTCCGGAACGGCGACGACCACGGCGGGACGGTCCTCCGCCACCTCGTCGAGGACCCGTTCCACGGCGGGCGACAGCACGGGCACCGGTGACACCTCCAGGAAGGTGGTGGTGTGGTGGGTGCGGAGGGTGTGGATGGTGTCGGCGAATCGGACTGTTTCGCGGATGTGGCGTGTCCAGTAGGCGGGGTC